>NZ_CP060296.1:507500-1206250 GCF_014303735.1 Variovorax sp. PAMC28562
ATGACATGTTTACTTGAAACCCGTCAACCCCTGGGGCCTTTACCTTTTTCGACTTCTAAGAAAGTTCAATCAGAACTTTTATTTCCGTCGCATCCAGCGCAGCCTTCGATTATGACGTGGTTTTCGCAGCCCCGTCAACTTCTGCAGCTTTTCTTTACCTGGCCCGCATTTCAGGTCACCCATCTGTCCGCCAAGACGCTAAACAGATTGCGCCAGGCCATCGAGTATAAAAAATCTCGATGCTCGCGCAAGGAGGGCAGCACACAGAGGGCGAACTACAGCGTCGTTTCGAACTCTGCACCGCGTGCCGCAAGTGAAGAGACCGTCTCGCCTCCGATAATCCGTGCCACATGGCACTCATCACTCTCCTCGACGCACAACTCGCGTACGGTCACGTTCCGCTGCTCGATCATGCGGACTTCTCTCTCCTTGAATCCGAACGAATCGGCCTGATCGGCCGCAATGGCACGGGCAAGTCTTCGCTCCTCAAGATCTTGGCCGGCCTTGAAAAGCAAGACGACGGAACGCTGCAGCTCCAGCAGAACCTTCGCATCTCCTACGTCGCGCAGGAACCGTTACTGGACATGGATGCGGACGTCTTCACAGCCGCGAGTGCCGGCCTCGCCGAAGTTATCGCAGTTCGAGACCTCTACCTATCAGGTGCGGACGGGCTGGATCTCGATGCGCTCCAGTCGAAGATCGAAGCTTTCGACGCCTGGAATTGGGAGCAGCGCGTAGAAGAAACGCTGCACCGGCTGCACTTGGACCGCAACGCCCGCGTCGGATCCCTTTCGGGCGGTACGCGCAAGCGGGTCGCCCTGGCACAAGCGCTGGTGGCATCACCCGACGTGTTGCTGCTGGACGAACCCACCAATCACCTTGACCTCGATTCAATCGAATGGCTTGAGCAGCTATTGATCGACTTCAAAGGCAGCGTCGTGACTATCACGCACGACCGCAGCTTTCTGAATCGTGTTGCCACTCGCATCATCGAGCTGGACCGGGGCAAGCTTGGCTCTTATCCGGGCAATTTCGAGCAGTACCTCATACAGAAGGAGGAGCAACTCGCTCAGGAGGCGGTGATCAGCGCCAAGGCCGACAAGCTGCTCGCTCAGGAAGAGATCTGGATTCGCAAAGGCGTGGAAGCACGCCGTACCCGAAGCCAGAGCCGCATCAGCCGACTCGAGGCGCTACGCGACAACCGCACCGCGCGCCGCGATGTGCAGGGCAGCGTCAATATGGATGTTGCGTCAGGCCAGTCGAGCGGGAAGATCGTGGCCGAGCTCACAGAAGCCTCAAAGTCGTTCGGTCCCAAGACTGTCATCCGCAACTTTACCGGCACGATCCTGCGTGGCGACAAGGTGGGGCTGATGGGCCCAAACGGCGCCGGGAAGACCACTCTGCTCAAGCTGATCCTTGGCGAACTCGAGCCCGACAGCGGGAAGATTCGCCGTGGCACCAATTTGCAGGTCGCGTACTTCGACCAAATGCGCGACAAGCTCGATCTCGACGCCACGCTCGAGGATTTCATCAGCCCCGGCAGCGAGTGGATCGAAATCGGCAACCAGCGCAAGCACGTCAAAAGCTACCTGGCCGACTTCCTGTTCTCGCCGGCCCGCGGAAACTCACCCGTTCGATCGCTCAGCGGCGGTGAACGAAATCGCCTGCTCTTGGCGCGCCTGTTCGCGCGGCCAGCCAACGTGCTGGTACTCGATGAGCCAACCAACGACCTGGACATCGACACGCTCGAACTGCTTGAAAGTCTGCTGCAGGACTACGACGGCACGGTCTTCCTCGTGAGCCACGATCGCACCTTCCTCGACAACGTCGTCACCAGCACGATCGCTTTCGAAGGCGACGGCCACTGGCGCGAGTACGAAGGCAGCGTCCGAGACTGGATGATTCAGTCGAAGCGCGCACGAGAGATCGCTGAACAGCGCGCCGCAGCGGCGCCGCCCGCCGCGCCTGCCGCAGCGGCCGCTGCGCCGAAAACCGCAGCCGCACCGGCGCGCGTCGTCACACGCAAGAAGCTGAGCTACAAAGAACAGCGCGAACTGGAAGCGCTACCGACACAAATCACAGCGCTCGAGGACGAACAAAAGCGGATTGCAGAAATGCTGGCAGTCGACGGCGGCGCGATCTATTCGAGCGAAGCCTCGCGCGCAGCCGAACTGGGCGAGCGCCATTCGCAGATCGACGAAGAGTTGCTGGTCGCGCTCGAGCGCCAGGAAGAGCTCGGCACTACGCGTTAGCAATTGCGGGCGCCAAGCCCGCAGCGATTAGCCTGGGTTGTCCGACGCGTCAGCGTCGGCGACTGCGCTATACAAACGCACCTCACATCACACCGCCTCAGCATGTCCTTGTCCAGTGCCCCGCAGCATCCGATCAAAACCATGCAGCGCTGGTGTGCCGCAGTGGCTGCGGCGCTGCTCCTTTCGGCCTGCGCACAGTTGCCCAAGAATGTCGAACGGCCGGTGTCGAGTGCATTGGCATCGAAAGGGGATACCGCGCTTGCCATGCTGGTCCAGCGACGGCATGACGCCGCCTCGGCCCGGTTCGACTCCGGCTTCGTTTTACTCGACGGACCACAGGCGGCCTACGGCAGTCGGCTCGCGCTGGTCGAATCTGCGCAAAAGACGCTCGACCTCCAGTACTACGCCATCCACGCCGATGCCAGCACCGGCCGGTTGCTCTCTGGTGTACGTGATGCGGCGGCACGTGGCGTACGCGTACGCATCCTGATCGACGACTTCCACAGCACCGGACGCGATGCGCTCGTGCTGCGTTTGGCCTTCGAGAAAAACATCGAGATGCGAATGTTCAACCCTTTGGCCGGCGACCGCGACTCAGCTCTTTCTCGCATGGCCAACTCGCTGGGAGAAGCGTCGCGGGTACAGCAGCGCATGCATAACAAGCTCTTCATCGCCGACAACGCCATGGGTGTGGCCGGTGGTCGCAATTTAGGCGACGCGTACTTCGGCAACTCCACCGTCGGCAACTTCGTCGACCTCGACGTGCTCGCAGCCGGTCCCATCGTGCGCGACTTGTCCAGGAGCTTCGACACCTACTGGAACAACGAGCGTTCCTATCCTGTCGAGTCGTTGGTGTCGCAAGCGGAGCTCGCCCAAATTCGGGAGCGCTCCCGCGATGCCACCGCCGCGGCGCGCGAGGGAGCCAGCGCAACAGCATCAACCTCGCCCGCAACACGCACCGACGACGGTCCGACGCCCGAACAACGCTCGCACGCATGGGACGAAAAGCCAATCGACCTCGCAACCGCCGCTTTCGTCTGGGCGCCCGCCGTCGTACTGGCAGACCAGCCTGGCAAGATTCCGCCGGACAACAGTAGCCCCAACGCCGGCGACGGGCGGGCGCCGGCCCTGGTCATCAGCCAGCAGAACGGCACGCAAAATTCCCCGGCCAACCGGGCCCTCGATGCGGCTGCAGACCTTGCCGCCGGAAGCGACACCGTCGTCGAAGGTTTGCTCCAGCTGATCGGCCAGTCGCGCCGCGATCTGTTGATCATCTCGCCGTATTTCGTGCCGGGCGACGATATGAAGCAGGCGTTTGCCGCGGCGCGGGCGCGCGGCGTGCGCGTTCGCGTGCTCACCAATTCACTCGCGTCCAACGATGCGCCTGTCGCCCACGTCGGCTACGCGCGGCATCGCGAAGAAATGCTGGCGATGGGCGTCGAGCTGTATGAGTTGCGAAGCGGACGGGCAGACTTCGGCAGCGCCTTCGGCGCGTCCGGTGCAAGCGTGACCGGCGCGTCCAAAGCCATGTTGCATTCCAAAGTGCTGGTGCTGGACGGTCGCTTGCTGGTGGTCGGCTCCATGAATCTCGACCTGCGCTCACAGCTGCAAAACACCGAAGTGGCATTGCTCATTCGCAGCGACGAGCTTTCACGCATCGCCACGAGACAGATCGAGGCTGCGCTGCACGAAGGGGCCTGGCACGTCGAACTCACTGACGGCAAGCTCATCTGGCGCGCGCCGACGGGTAGCGGTTTGCAGGACACGACGACCGAGCCAGATGCCAGCGCCAGCCTGCGTTTACTGCTCAAGCTCTTCGGCCCGCTGGCGCCCGACAAGCTGCTCTGAGCAGCCGGTGGGCAGCGAGCGGACGGCGAGGTTGGTGGTCGATTGGCTGAGTCGACTCGGCCAAACGGCCTGTTGTCCGCCCATGGGCGAGACCGGATGATCGCTCGATGAAATCTTCCGCATTGGTCTTTGCGATGATCGCCAGACCGCTCGCCATGCTTGCCCTCGTGACCCTGACCGCATGCGGCACGCAGCAACCTGCCGCTTCCGCTTCGCCACCCGCTGCTGCAGCGGCGACAGCATCTGCGCAAACCAGCGACAGACCGCCATCGCCGGCCGCGGTCACTGCGGCACCACCCCCGCCACCCATCATGGCGTTCGACGACGCCGTAACCTTTGCCGCCACCAACCTCTTCGGCAAGGCGGTGTTGCCGGACGGCGCCCGCAGGTTGCCGCTGGTGATCGACCCGCTGATCGACGGCAACACCGGTGCCCAGTCTGTGTCGACCCAAGCAATGGAGCAACGCATCGGCGCGATGCTGCGCGCGAACTTTCCGCGCTACGACCTGCAGCCTTTCACGACCACGGCATTGACGCGTTCACCGCTGCTTTTCATCGGCACGGTGACGGCTGTCGACAAGGCCGGCAGCAATGCGCCGGGGCCGCGCGAGTGGTACCGCGTGTGCCTTGCGCTGATCGACTTGCAGAGTGGCAAGATCGTGTCGAAAGGGCTGGGGCGCGCCCGCCCCGACAGCGTGGACTCCACGCCCATCGCGTTCTATCAGGACAGTCCGGCGTGGGTTCCCGATGGCGCCACCGACGGCTACGTGAAGACCTGTCAGGGCACCAAGGTCGGCGATCCGATCAACCCGGCGTACTGGGACAAGATCGTTGCCGCCGCCATGATCAACGACGCGATGAACAGCTACAACGCGGGCCGCTATGAAGACGCACTCGACCTGTATCGCGGCATTGCGCGCTCGGGCGGCGGCGACCAGCTGCGTGTTTACAACGGCGTCTATCTGTCCAGTCTCAAGCTCGGCCGCAAGGACGATGCAGCGCAGGCCTTCGGCAAGATCGTCGACTACGGCATCGCGCAAAAACGAATTGCGATGAAGTTTTTGTTCAGGCCCGGCTCGACGCTGTTCGTGAATGATCAACAGATCAACACGCAGTACCAGGTCTGGCTGAAGCAGATCGGTGCGCGCACCGGAACAGCCAACGCCTGCATGGAAGTGTCGGGCCATACCAGCCGCACCGGGCCAGAACCGTTGAACGATCGATTGTCATTGGTGCGGGCGCAATACATCACTCAACGCCTCGATAACGGTCTGCCCGGAACGGCCAGGCGAACCGTCGCCGTTGGCAAGGGCTCGCGTGAGCCGATCTCCGGACTCGGCACCGACGACGCGCGCGACGCGCTCGACCGGCGCGTGGAGTTCAAGGTGATCGCCTGCCCGACGACCTGAGCGCTGAACGCCGCAGCCAGCCCATCACATCACATCAAATCGCGAACCCGGGAAAAAGTCTTCCAGAACGTCGCGTCCTGCGCGGTCGCAAAGTTGATGCGCATCAGCGTCGATGGCGGCCGCCTTGCATGGAACAACGAACCCGGCGCCAGCAGATAGCCTTCGTCGAGCATGCGCTGCGTGAGCGCATCGGTGTCTACGCCGGTATCCACCCAACCGAACAAACCCGCCGGCTCCGACACGAAGCTGCAGTCGTGCGCCAGCGCGAGCTTGACGCTGCGGGCACGCGCACCGTCGAGCCGAAGGCGGATGCGGTCGGCGTGCCGGCGCAACTGCCCCTGGTCGATGCACCACGCCAGCGCCCGCTCGAACAACGCGGGCGTCGTGAGAGTCGTGAGCAGTTTGGTTTCGAGCAAGCGGCTGAACACATCGGGAGGCGCCGCCAGAAAACCGATGCGCCAGTTGGGCGCCAGAATCTTCGCGAAGCCGCTCACGTAGATCGTGCGCTGCAGCCCGTCGAGCGCGCTCAAGCGCGTCGCATGTTCGGGCGCGAGGTGGCTATAGGTGTCGTCTTCGACGATATGAAAGTCGTGCTGATTCGCAAGCTTCAGCACACGGTGCGCGCTGCCCGGCGTCAGGCTGTAGCCGGTCGGGTTGTGCAGCACGCTCACGCTGACAAAAAGCTTCGGCTGATGCGCTTCGCAATACCGCGCCATCACTTCGAGATCGGGCCCATCGGCACGGCGCGGCACCGGCAGGATGCGCATGCCGAGCGATTCCAACCGTGCAAATTCAATTGCCCAACCCGGCTCTTCGACCATCACAGGATCGCCCGCACGCAGCAGCGTGCGGCTCACGATGTCCAGCGCGTGCGTGGCGCCGATGGTCGTGATGATCTGGTCGGGCGACGCCGGCACGTTGATGCTGGCGAGTTTTTGCGAAAGGCTGCGCCGCAGCGCAGAGTCGCCAGCCGGCTCGCCGTACTGCAAAGACAACTCTTGCAACGCGCTCGTACTGGTCAACCGCCGCACCGAGGCCGGCATGAAGGTCGACTCCATCCAGTCCGGCGGAAAAACGCCCATGCCCGGTTGCGGCTTGTCGCTCTGCCGATGGAACATGCCGCGAATCAACGAGCTAGCGTCGGCCGGCACACCGGAAATAAGCAACGGCTTCAGCACAGCGCTGGCCTCCCCGGCCGCACGGGCGTCCTGCGATTGCGTCGGCGCTGAATCGCGCACGTAGAAGCCGCGCTGCTTGCGGGCCTCCACCAGGCCTTGCGCCAGCAACTGGTCGTACGCCGCCACCACGGTGTGCGGGCTCACGCCTTGCTGCCGCGCGCATTCGCGCACCGAGGGCAAGCGCGCGCCTGGCGCCAGCAGCCGGTTTCGGATGCGCTCGGCAAAGCGTCCGGCGAGCTGTTCGGTGAGCGATTGGGTCGAAGTACGTGTCAGCATGCGTGTCCGTCTGTGCCCCGTTTTTCACCTCTGTACCGAAGGGCCGGCCAATACAGACGAGATCCTTGTCCGACGATCTGTGTCGGTACTGTAATGGTCAAGAGTTTAGAGTCTGTTCCATGGACTGGCAAGAATTCACCGCGCTGATGGTGTTGGCTACGGCGATGAGTTTTTCGCCGGGGCCGAACACGACGCTGTCGACCGCGCTCGCGGCCAACGGTGGTCTGAAGCGCGCGATGCGTTTCATCGTCGCCGTGCCCGTGGGCTGGACTTTGTTGCTGGTGCTCTGCGCTGCCGGCATCGGTTCACTGGTGGTTGCGGTGCCCGCGCTGCGCCTGGTCATCAAGGCACTCGGCATCGCTTACTTGCTGTGGTTCGCCTGGAAGCTGAGCCGCAGCGCAACGCTCGGCAGCGCCGATGAGGCGCAGCTGTCGGTCGGCTTCGTCCAGGGCGTGATGCTGCAGTTCATCAACATCAAGGCCTGGTTGCTGGCACTCACGCTGGTGGCGGGCTGGATCGCCGGGCAGCCCGATGCGCTGGGTCGCTTCGCCATCGTCGCGCCAGTCATGCTGTTTTATGCATTCGCGAGCAACCTGGCCTATGCGGTGGTCGGTGCCGTGCTGCGCACCTGGCTTACCGAAGGAAAGCGCCTGTTGTGGTTCAACCGCGGCATGGCCGCCGTGCTGGTGCTCACGGCCTGGTGGATGGTGGGCGTATGAAGGGCTTGCAGCTCAAGGACGAAACGCTGGGCATGTGGCTCGGCGTATTAGGCGTCGCCATCTTCGCCGTCACGTTGCCGATGACGCGGCTGGCGACGGGTACGCAGGCAGCGCCGCAGCTGTCGCCGTGGTTCGTCACCGTCGGCCGCGCGGCGCTGGCCGGCGCGCTCTCCGTCGTTTTCTTGCTGGCGACGCGATCGCCGCGGCCGCAACGTCATCAATGGAAGCCGCTCGGCATCGCCGTGCTTGGCAACGCGGTCGGCTATCCCTTGTTGCTCGGGTATGCGTTGCGCGTCGTCACCGCGAGCCATGCGGCTGTCATCACTGCGCTGCTGCCGCTTGTCACCGCCGCCGTTGCAGCTTGGGTGTTGCATCAGCGCGCGCGGCTCGGCTTCTGGGTGTGCGCCGTGGTCGGCAGCCTGCTCGTTGTCGCGTTTTCGATGCTGCGCGCCAGCAGGCACGGCGGCGGGTTCGGTTTCGAATGGGCCGACCTGTTGCTGGTCGGCGCGGTGATCGCGGCGTCGTTCGGCTATATCTACGGCGCGCAGGTCACGCCGTCGCTCGGTGCCGAGCGCGTGATCTGCTGGGTCTGCGTGATGGCGTTGCCCTTCACCTTGCCGGCGACGCTCGTCTTGTGGCCGGCACAAGTCGTCGCGGTTTCGGCGTGGGTCGGCTTCGTCTACGTCGGCGTGTTCTCGATGTGGATGGGCTTCTTCGCCTGGTATCGGGGCCTGGCGCTCGGCGGTGCACTGCGCGTGAGCCAGGCCCAACTGTTGCAACCGTTTCTGTCGATCCTCGCGTCGATCCCGCTGCTGGGCGAACCGCTCGACGTCGTCACACTGGGCTTCGCGGTCGCAGTGGTCGCGACCGTGGTCATCGGCAAGAAGCTGTCGCAGCCGCGCGCGATGCCGACGGTTGCCACCCCCGCGATCGACACGCTCCGTTGAAAATCGACCGCTACCAAAAATCACCCGCTCATCAGGCAATCAAGGAAAAAGCATGAACTGGAAAATGGCCGCACGAGCCGAAAAGATGAATCCCTCGGTGTTGCGGGAAATTCTGAAGGTCGCCGAACAGCCCGGCATCATCAGCCTGGCGGGCGGCCTGCCCTCACCCAAGACCTTTCCCATCCAAGAGTTCGCCGACGCATGTGCCGAAGTGCTGCACACCGATGGTCAGGCAGCCTTGCAGTACGCGGCGAGTGAAGGCTATGGGCCGCTGCGGCAAGCTGTTGCCGACATGCTGCCGTGGAACGTCGATCCTTCGCTGGTGCTCATCACCACCGGCTCGCAGCAAGGACTCGACCTGGTCGCCAAGGTGCTGATCGATCCGGGCAGCAAGGTGCTTGTCGAAACCCCGACCTATCTTGGCGCGCTGCAGGCTTTCGGCCCGATGGAGCCGGTGCCGGTGAGCGTGGCGAGCGACAACGACGGCGTGCTTGTCGACGACCTGTTGGCCAAGGCCAAAGACGCGCGCTTTGTCTATCTGCTTCCCAACTTCCAGAACCCGACCGGCCGCACCTGGACCGAGGCGCGGCGCGCCGCCGTCTCGGCCGCCGCAGCCAAGGCAGGCCTGCCCATCGTCGAAGACAACCCCTACGGCGACCTGTGGTTCGACGCACCGCCGCCGCTCTCGCTCACCTCGCGCAACCCGGAAGGCTGCATCTACCTCGGCTCTTTCTCCAAGGTATTGGCACCGGGACTCCGCCTGGGCTTCCTGGTCGCGCCCAAAGCGATCTACCCCAAGCTGTTGCAGGCCAAGCAGGCGGTCGATCTACACACACCGATCTTCACGCAGCGCATGGTGTCGTCGGTCATGAAAGACAACTTTCTGGACCGCCACGTGCCGACGATCCGCGCCCTGTACAAGCGCCAGCGCGACGCGATGATCGCTGCCCTGCGCCGCGAGATGAAGGGACTCGACGTCGAGTTCAACACGCCGGTCGGCGGCATGTTCCTGTGGGCGCGCATGCCCGAAGGCATCGACACCGTGGCGCTGTTGCCCAAGGCGGTGGCGCGAGGGGTGGCTTTTGTGCCGGGTGCGCCTTTCTTCGCTGGAGAAGGCGATCCGCGCACGTTGCGACTGTCGTTCGTGACGGCCAGCGTCGAAGAAATCGACATCGCCATCGCCGCGCTGGCCGCCACGTTGCGCGAACAGTTGGCGCACAACGCCGCGGCCGAGGTCGAGCGCGAGCTGGCCTCGACCTGAACGACTGAAACAGAAACCTAAGAACCGAACCATGCTCAATATCTGGGGCCGCATCAGTTCACTCAACGTGCGCAAGGTCGTCTGGTGCGCGCAGGAGCTCGGGCTCGACTTCCAGCGCACCGAAGCCGGCGGCCGCTTCGGCGTGGTGCAAACGCCCGAGTATCTGGCGCTCAATCCGAACGCGATGGTGCCGATGATCGACGACGGCGAGGGTGCCGAGCGCGTCGTGCTGTGGGAGTCGAACGTCATCGTCCGCTACCTGTGCGCGAAGCATTCGCTCGGCAAGCTCTATCCAGACTTGCTGGGCGAACGCTTCGATGCCGAGCGCTGGATGGACTGGCAGCAAACCGCGTTGAACCCGGTGAGCGCGGGCGCTTTCGTGCAGTGGATTCGCACGGCGCCGCATGAGCGCGACGATGCAGTGATTGCGCGTTCGGTCACCGCAGCCGAGCCTCTCTTCACCCTGCTCGACACGCATCTGGCGGACCGGGCCTACATGGCGGGCGACCGCTTCACCATGGCCGACATCCCGATCGGTTGCGAGGCGCATCGCTGGTTCGGCTTGCCCGTCACCGAGTACACGCGGCCGGCCTGGCCGAACCTCGAGCGCTGGTTCGCCGACGTGTCGGCACGCATCGGCGCACGCGGCGTGCTCGACCTCGCACTGGAATGATCTGCCCATGAAAACCCGCGCCTTCAAACAAGTCGACGTGTTCACCGCGGTGCGGTACCGCGGCAACCCGCTGGCCGTGGTGCTCGATGGCACCGACCTCGACGACGCCGAGCTGCAACGCTTCGCGCACTGGACCAACCTGTCGGAAACGACCTTCGTGCTGCCGCCGACCAACGATGCCGCCGACTACCGCGTGCGCATCTTCACGCCCGGCGGCGAGATGCCCTTTGCGGGCCATCCCACGCTGGGCAGTTGCCATGCCTGGCTGGAGGCCGGCGGTCGACCGAGATCCGAAGGCCACGTGGTGCAGCAATGCGCCGCCGGGCTTGTCACGGTGCGGCGCGAAGCCGGCGCCAACGGCGATCGGCTTGCCTTCGCGGCGCCCAAGCTCAAGCGCAGTGCGCCGAGCCCCACCTTGCTGGCCAAGGTGGCGAGTGCGCTCGGACTGAAGGCGCATCAGATTCTGTCGGCCCAACTGCTCGACAACGGACCGGTGTGGCTCGGGCTGCTGCTGAACGATGCGGACACGGTGCTCGCGCTGACGCCGGACCATCGCGCGCTCAAGGAACTGGGACAAGCGGTCGGCGTCGCCGGCGTTCCTGCGCCTGCCAAGAACGGCGCGCTTATCGGTCGGTCGAACCGCGAGGCACGCGCCTTCGGCAGTGCGGACAAGGCGAGCGTGAAGCCCATCGCCCCGATCGCGGCCGACCTGGAAGTCCGCGCGTTCGCTGCCAACATGGGCATCGAAGAAGACCCGGTCACCGGCAGCTTGAACGCCGGTCTCGCCGAATGGCTCATTGCCGACGACCACCTGCCGGCCCGCTACCTCGTCGCACAAGGCCAGACGCTGGGCCGCGACGGCCGCGTGACCGTCGAGCGCGATGCCGACGGCACGATCTGGATCGGTGGCGATTCGGTCACCTGCATCGACGGCACGGTCACGTTGTAGCGATGCCAGCCCGCCTCGACCACCTCGTCATCGCTGCAGCCTCGCTGGACGAAGGCGTGGCCTGGTGCGAGGCCACGCTCGGCGTCACGCCCTCGCCAGGCGGATCGCATCCGATGATGGGCACGCACAACCGCTTGCTCGCCATTTCGAGCGATGCGTTTCCGCAGAGCTACGTAGAGATCATCGCGATCAATCGCAAAGCGACGCCGACGCGCGCAGCCAGATTGCGCCGCTGGTTCGACTTCGACGATGCGGTGCTGCAGGCGGGCCTCGCACGCCACGGTCCGCACCTGATCCATTTCGTCGCCCGCGTGGACGATGCGCGCGCCTCGCTGGAGGCGCTGTCGCGCCACCACGCACACATCGATCGCGGCCCCTTGATCGAAGCCGCACGCGACACGGCCGCCGGCCGCCTCGAATGGCAAATCACCGTGCGCGACGACGGCCAGCGCCTTTTCTACGGCGCGCTGCCGACGTTGATCCAGTGGGGCGCAGTGCACCCGGTCGAGAGCCTGCCAACTTCGGGGGTCTCGCTGCGTTCGATGCATCTGACACACCCGCGCGCCGACGACCTTGCAACCGCGCTGACAGCCATCGGCCTCGTTGACATGAACGTGCTCGCCGGCGCACCGAATCTTGTCGCCGTGCTCGACACGCCGCGCGGCCCCGTCACGCTCGAATCCAAGGGACTCTGACCATGCTTTCTGTCACCGAACTCACCTGGTTCGCCATCGCCTCGCTGCTGCTGGCGCTGACCCCGGGGCCGAACATGATCTATTGCGTCTCGCGCACGCTGGTGCAGGGGCGGCGCGCGGGGTTCGTCTCGCTGGCGGGCGTGTTGCTGGCGTTTCTGGTGCATCTGGTCGCCGCGGCGCTCGGGCTGACGGCGCTGTTGCTCGCCGTGCCGCTGGCCTTCGATGCGATACGCCTGATCGGCGCGGCTTACCTGCTTTGGCTCGCATGGCAGGCGGTGAAGCCCGGCGGCACAGCGCCCTTCGAGCCGCGTGCACTGCCGGCGGACCGGCCGGGCAAGCTCTTTCGCATGGGCTTCCTGACCAACCTGTTGAACCCGAAGGTGGCGATGTTCTACCTCTCGTTCTTTCCGCAATTCATTCACCCGGAGCGTGGCTCGGTGTTGCTGCAAAGCGCGATGCTGGGCGCGGTGCAGATCACAGGCAGTGCGCTGGTCAATGCGACGCTGGTGTTCGGCGCGGCGGGCATCACGGCAGTGCTGTCGCAGAGCACCGGCTGGCTGCGTACGCAGCGCTACGTGATGGGCGCCGTGCTCGCAGCCATCGCAGTGCGCATCGCGCTGACGGAGCGCAAATGACCGCCGTGCTTTTGTCGGAGAACACGCCCGCACCCGCACCCGCACCCATGCTGTTCGACCGCGAAGAAATCGAAGCCGCACAACGAACGGTGTATGCCGCCATGCCGCCGACGCCGCAATACGCGTGGCCGCTGCTGTCCACACGGCTCGGCGCTACGGTGTGGGTCAAGCACGAGAACCACACGCCGGTCGGCGCCTTCAAGATCCGTGGCGGCCTCACTTACTTTGAGATGCTGGCGCGGCAACAGCCCACCGTGCGCCATGTGATCAGTGCAACCCGCGGCAACCACGGGCAGTCGGTCGGCTTCGCAGCACGGCGCCACGGGCTCGCCGCCACCATCGTCGTGCCGCACGGCAACTCGGTCGAAAAGAACGCTTCCATGCGCGCGCTCGGCGTCACGCTGATCGAACACGGCAACGATTTTCAGGAGGCGAGCGAACATGCCGGCATGCTGGCCACGCGCGACGGCCTGCACCGCGTGCCGTCGTTTCATCGCGATCTGGTGCGCGGCGTCGCCACGGCGTATGTCGAATTCTTCGACGCCTTGCGCGACACGCCACCCGACGTTCTGTTCGTCCCGATCGGGCTCGGTTCCGGCTTTGCAGCCGCCGCCGTGGCGCGCGCGCATTGCGGCGTGTCGACGCAAATCATCGGCGTGGTGTCGTCGCACGCCACGGCCTACCGCGATTCCTTCAAGGCAGGACGGATGATGGAGGCGCCTGTCAGCACGCGACTGGCTGACGGCATGGCCTGCCGAACGCCCGTGCCCGAGGCACTTCAGGTCATCCAACGCGAAGCCGACGATGTGATTGCGGTGAGTGACGACGAAGTCGCCGAAGCCATGCGTGCGCTATTTATTGATACGCACAACGTGGCCGAGGGTGCCGGTGCTGCGGCGCTGGCAGCGGCCCTGCAACAGCAGGACCGCTGGCGCGGCAAGACGGTGGGCATTGCGCTCACCGGCGGCAATGTCGACACCGGCATGTTCGCCGGTGTCCTTGCAAGCTAGCCAGTTAGAACGCGAACTTCACACCCAGCGATCCCTGCACCGAAGTCTTCACCCGCGCATCGCTGCCACCGGAGTGAAACAGCTTGCCCACTTCGCCGTACAGGCTCACCGACTTGGTGACCGACAGCGTGGCGCCGACAGCCAATTCGGTCGACGTGTAGCCGATGCGGCTTGAGATCGTGGTCGCACCTGCCAGTCCGACGAAGGTCGCCGTATCGGTACCACCGAATCCGTGCCACAGGTTCACCCGTGCGTACGGCTGGAAGCGACCCATAGACGTCATCATGTCGCCCGCAAAGCGCACGCCGATGCGGCCGAGGATCTGACTGTCCGGGTTTTGCTGCACGTTGGTGAAGCCGGTGATGCCGGTGTTGTCCAGGTTCAGGCGGTGATACACCAACTGGGCCTGCGGCTCGATCGCCCAGCCGTCGCCGATCGCAAAGCGCTGGCCGACTTCAGCCGAGGCCAACAGGCTGTCGCCCTTGGTCTTGGCGCTCGGCTTGAACAGCGCATCGGCGGTCACGTCCTGGCGGCCGTACTGCAGCACAAAGTCGGCGTACATGCCTTGCGGGATCTGGTAGGTCGCGTAGCCGGCCAGGTACTGGCTGTCGGCGCGGAAGCTGCCGGCATAGCCGCTCAGGCCACCGAGGCCGAAGTTGCCGTTGACGTTGGCATCGGTGCGCAGTGCTCCGATGTAGACGCCGGCGTTCCAGCGGTCGTTGGCGAAGAGGTCGACGCCAGTCTGGAAGCCGGTGGTGCTGGCGCGGGTGTCGGTCCCGACGGTGCCGTTTTGCGCGATGGTGGTGGTGCCACCGAAAACACGACCCCAGGCGCGGCGATTGCCACTGCCCCAGCCGGTGTCGCCGGTTGCACTGCTTGCGCCGGTGGCGGGCGCCGCAGCGACGTTGGCTTCGTCGCCCATGCGGCGGTGCAGGTTGCCGAGCATCGCCAGGTCGCCCTGGCGCAGCACATTGCCCATTGCCGAATACACCGGCACTTCGGCGCGGTAGCTCGGGACGCTCAGCGTCGGGAAGGTCGGCGTGACGGGCGTGCCTGGCGTCACGGGCGCGACCTGCGTGGTGTCCTGCGAACGCAAAAAGAAACTGCTGCCGTTGCCGGCCGCATCGGCTGCGTACAAACGGTACTGGAAAGCGCCGGCATCGACGTGGCCCCCGGCCAGTGCGAAGGCGGTCTTGGTGCTGGTGGCGCCGCCTTGTGCGGTCACGACTTCGATGCCATTGCCGGTGGTCAGTGCGCCCAGGCCGCCGAAGTTGGTGATGGCGACGTTGGTCGAGCCCGAGGCGCTAGCACCCGCGCCGTTCAACACCAGGCGGTCGGAGGTGCCGTTGGCGCCGAGCAGGGTGCCCAGTGCCAGCGTACCGCCGTTGCCCACGTACGCGCCGTTCACCGTCAGCGTGGTGCCGGGTGTGGTGCCGACGATCGATACGATGCCCGAGTTGGTGAGCGAGGCGACGGTCTGGCTGTTGCCGTTGAGCGCCAGGGTGGCGCCAGAGGCGACGGTGTGGGCCGAGGCGGCGCTGAGGGCATTGGCTGCGGTCGCCGAGAGCGTGCCCTGGGCCACGGTGGTGGTGCCGGTGTACGTGTTGGCACCTGAGACGGCGAAGACGCCGGTGCCTGTCTTTATCAGCGAGCCGCTGCCGAAGATCGCGCCAGTGAAGGCCGTGCTGGTATTCGCGCCGCCGGTGGTCAGTGCGGCAGAGCCGAGCGTCACGGCGCCTGCGCCGGCCAGCGAGCCGATGGTCTGCGCCTGGTTGGCGAGTGCGAGCGTAGCGCCGTTGGCCACGGTCACGGCCGTATTGGATGGCAGCACGTTGGCCGCACTGGCCTGAAGAGTTCCGGCATTCACGTTGGTGGCACCGGCATAGCTGTTAGCGCCGCCGAGCGTGAAGGTGCCGGTGCCCGTCTTCACCAGCGACCCGGTGCCCGAGACCACACCGTTGAAGGCCGTGCTCGCGTTGTTGCCACCGGTCGTGAGCGTTGCACTGCCGAGCGTGACAGCGCTGCCGGCGACGCCGGCCAGGGAACCGATGGTCTGCGCCTGGCCATTCAGGTCGAAGGTGGCAGCATTTGCAACGGTGAGCGCCGTACCGACCGGCAGCACATTGGCGGCACCGGCGCGCAAGACGCCCGCGTTGACCGTGGTCGCGCCGCCGTACGTGTTGACGCCCGACAGGACGAGGGTGCCGCCAGTGTTCTTGATGAGGCTGTCTGCGCCCTGGATCGAGCCAGCGAAGTTGCCAGCGTTGACCGTCAGCGCCTTGGAAGCGTCCGTGCCCGTCAGTACCGTTCCAGCACCTTGCAGGTTGGCAACGCTCGTGTTGAAACTGTTGAGATCGAGCGTTGCGCCCTTGGCAACCGTCGTCGATGCATTGATCGAGGTCAGAGCGTTGAGGCCGGTGGCGTCGCCGGCGCGCAGTGTGCCGCCGGCCACGTTCAGGCTCGCCACGTTGGTCGTTGTGACGGACGCAGGCGTGAACAGCACCACGCCGTTGTCGGTCGCGTTGCCGAAGGTCGCGACCGATGCCTTGTTCGTGATGCCAGCCGTGAAAGTAAACGTCTTGCCTGTCGCTGCGGCCACGGTGGCCGATCCGTTGAAAGTGATGCTCTGCAAGGCATCGCCGAACGCCACATCGTTTGTCGCCAGCAATTCACCACCGGTCATGACGACCGCGCCAGTGCCCAAAGCTTGCGCGTTATTGAACGCCAGGGTTCCCGCAGTGATGCCCGTACCGCCCGAATAGGTGCTGGCGCCGGTCAGCGCCAGCGTTCCGGCGCCGACTTTGACGACTGAACCGCCGGTCGCAGTGGCGGCGTTGTTGTAGCCGTTGCCATTGAGGTCCTTGAACTGCTTGCCCAAGTCAGAAATGACGCCGCTGACGGTGTCGCTGTCACCCAGAATGCTGGCAGCGCCGACCGTCAACGCTTTTCCGCCCAAGACCACGTTGCCGGCGCCTGACAGCCTGCCGATCGCAACGCCGGTGGTGGAGTCGCTGATATAGACCGTGCCGGCGACGGCGTTGTTCACCTTGGCACCGCTCAGATCTACCGTGCCCAGGAGATACAGCCGACCGTCGGTGTTGTTGATCGTGGCAGTGCCGCCCGTGCTGTTGCCCTCGAAATAGATTCGACCGCCGCCGCTGTTGTTGAGGGTCGACGTTGCCGCCGTCGTACCGGCTTGAAAGTCGATCAACGCGCCGGCAGCCTTGCTGCTGATGGTGGCATTGCCAGCCGACGCGCCGGCAGCGAACGTCACGCCGGAGTTCGTTCCCAGCGTGTCGGTACTTCTCAGCGTTTGGATCTGCAAGTTGCCGGCAGTAACACCAGTGCCCGTGAAGTCGAGCTCGCCGTTGTTGTAGATGCTGACCGCGTTGCCGCCCGTCCCGAGGGCGCCGTTGCTCGTGATCGCGATATTGATGCGGCCCGAAGCGGGGACATTCGGCACATCGTTGCGGCCGACTTGCGTGGTTCCGGTAAACCCTGCGCTGCTGCCCGACAGTGTCAGTCGCGTCGTTTCGCTCGGGCTGGTCCCGAGGTTGACCAGCGCCAGTGCACCGCTGCCGGCGAAGCCGCCGCTCAGGACATTTGCGAAGGCGTCGTTGACGTCAATCGAGCCACCGCCAACCGATACGGTTATGGCCCGCGCGCTCGTTACGCCGCCGGCTCCGAACTGGAGTGTGCCCCCGTTGAGTTGCAAGCCGTTGGCCGCGTTTCCCAATACAAGATCACTGGAAATGCGCAAAATGCCGGCCGCAATCGAGGTGACGCCGACGTAGGAGTTGCCTGTGTTACTCAGTTGCAGCGTGCCCGTACCGTCCTTGACGATTCCACCGGCAGTCGTGAAGTTACTGATCAAACCGGTCTGGTCTGCGACAGCCGTCGGAGCCACCGTGAGCGTCACGCCGCCCGATGCGTTGATCGGAGTGTTGTACGTGCCGGTCGCCCCATAGGAAGTCGACTGCGCAAGCGCCCCGGTCGCACCCAATCCACCAATCAGCGCTGCGGCCACGATGGCCACAGTCGACCCGGAACGTTTGCCGCGCGAACGTGTGACTTCAGAAACGGCAACCCATGCGCCGAGTGCATGGTTCCAGACGCTGCGATACGAGGTGTTCAAAAGAGGCTCCGATGACGGTGAAAATGTCCGCTACGCCCAGTAACAACTAAGCCTGCGAAATAACGAAATTGAGTATCTTAGTGTTACACAGGTTTGGCTTGTTGCTGTTGCTGATAAGTACCAAGTACTACCTTCTAAAGCGAACTGCCAATTTGTTCCACCTCATTGAATGCTATAAAAACGATAGCAAAAGTCGCAAGCGGGACAAGCTTTTCCAGCCTTGCTATTGCCAAATAGACCCATGGGAACCCTCTACTTCGTGCGCCACGGACAAGCAAGCTTCGGGGCGTTGGACTACGACAACTTGAGCGATTTGGGAATCCGTCAGGCCGTGCGGCTTGGCGAGTACTGGCGCGAACGGGGCGTGAAGTTCGACGCGGTGATCACCGGAACGCTCAAGCGCCATGTCCAGACATGGAACGGCATCGCCGAGGGTTTGGGCATCGAGCGCGACGACGTGCTGCCGTGGCCGGGGCTGAACGAGTACGACAGCGAGGCCATCATTGCGACGATTCACCCGGAGAAGCTTGAAAAAGCCGATTCACCGGAGATGTACCGCCATCATTTCCGGCTACTTCGCACTGGCCTCGCCGCGTGGATGCAGGGCAAGACCGAGCCGGTCGGCATGCCCAGCTACATCGACTTTCTGGCGGGTGTCACGACCGCGCTAGACCACGTGCGAGACAGGCACCATGGCGCCAAGGTGCTGGTGGTGTCGAGCGGTGGGCCGATCAGCACGGCGGTCGGCCACGTATTGGGGACCAGCCCCGAGACGACGATCGAGCTCAACATGCGCATTCGGAACACCTCGATCACAGAGTTCGCGTTCACACCGAAGCGCCACATGCTGGTCACCTACAACACGCTGCCGCACCTCGACGGGCCGGACTACGAGAGTTGGGTTACGTACGCCTGAAACGTGCGCCTGAAGCCGCCTTCAGCGCAGCGGCTTCACGAACTTCAAGGTCATGCGGTCGGACTCGCCGATGCCTTCGAACCTTTTCCGGTCGACATCACCACCGCGCAACGTCGGCGGCAGCGACCAGACGCCGTCCGGATGGTCTTTGGTGTCGAGCGCGTTGGCGTTGATCTCGTTGCGCGCGGCCAGCTCGAAGCCCGCTGCGCGGGCGCGGGCGATGACGAAATTTTCGGGCCCGTAGCCGCGTCCGGCAGCGGACATCGTGTGCCAGCCGAGGCACCTCGTGCGTCAAGCCTGCCAGACACCGAAACCGAGTCTGCGCAGCGAGATGCCGAGCTCGACCTCCATGTCACGCGCTGCGTCGTATGGCATCGGGTTGTAGCGATCGTAGAGTTTCGGCAGCAGCCGCACACCGAAGTCGCGCACGAACACGTTGGCCTGGATACCGGCCTTGTGCTTGTCGAAGCGCACGTCGGGATCGAGCCCCGTCATGCCGACGTAGACGAAGGGCTTGCCCAGCGTCCAGCCAGAGTTGGCCTTGCGAAAGCGCGTGCTGTTCCAGACCTGGTCGTCGAGCTCCACGACATACACGTGGTAGTGGTGACTGCGGGGAATGCGCGGGACTTTTGGCGCCTTGGGGACTTTTGGAACGCTGGGAACGCGAGGCGGCATGCGGTCATCGTATTTGACGAACCTGCACAGGTCGGGCGTTCGGTGGTGGAACCATCGGCAGCGGCGCACGATAGCCCTCCGGCTTCCACTGCTGGCTTGCCGTCGACCCCGAACTGAAGACTTTGACAGCGCGGTTGCCGTCGCATAACGCGTCCGAAAACGAAACCTTGCCGTTCTCGTCGGTGCATCGCTGCACCTGCGCTTGAACGCTGCCGACGCTGACGGCTGCGAGTACAGCTGCGCACGCCATAAGCCACTGCCTCCGCGACGCGTGCACGGCATCAGCGCAGTACGCGCCCCTCGGCCGTGATGTAGACCAGGTCGACCGCGCGCGCCGCATCGTGCAGTGGCGGACGCAAATTCACGCGAAAGCCGCCGACGTCGTAGTCGGTCATGCCGGTCATGGCTTTTTGCAGCGCCACGCGTGTGGGGGACGGCCCGGCTCGACGCGCAGCCTCGGCCAACGCCTTGGCGGCGATGAAACCTTCAAGTCCTTCGTACGATGCGATCTGATCCGAGTCGCCGACCGCCACCAGATATTCCTTGACGATGGCGACCGTGGCCGAACTGCGCGGCGACGGCACCACCTGCGAAATGATGACGCCACGGATTTCCTTGCCGAGCGCTGTGTAGAGCGGATCGATGCCAACGACGGAGAACGTCATGAACGCGCTCCCGTAGCCGGTCTTGCGCATCTCGCGGACGAACGCTGCGGTGGTCGATGAGAGCGACGCCTGAATGATGGTCTGCGGTTCAGCCTTGGCGATGACGGCTACCGCCGCGGCCACTTGCGTGCTGCCCGGCTTGACGAAAACGGTCGCAACCGGCGGCGGCAGCTTCAGCTCGACCGCGGCGTCTTCTACCGCCCGCAATGCGGCGCGGCCCATCGCGTCGTCGTCGGCGACGACTGCGATGCGTTTTTGCCCGAGGATGCCGCAGTGCCGGAGCATCGCGAAGGCCTCGTCGGCCATGCTCGGCCGTACATGGAAAACGTTGGCGTGCGCCTTGTCACGCAACAAGTCGGGAGCCGCAAAAGGGGCGAAGAACGCTGCGCCCTGCTGCTGCGCCACTTGTGCGCCGGCCATGCTGCTGGCGGTACCGACATAGCCGAACAACACATCGGCGCCGTTGCCCAGCAATTTGGTGGAATTGGCCTTGGCTCGCTCTCCGTCGTAGCCATCGTCGAGCTGGCGCAGTTCGAGCGTCGGGCCGGTGGTGCCATGCTCGTTCCATGCGTCGACGTAGAGCTTGGCGCCCGCCGCAAATGCCATGCCGATTTCGTTGGCCGCGCCGGTCATGGGAATGGACTGGCCGACGATGATCTTCCAACCCGGGACGCGACGCGCAGCCTGGGCAAACGACGTCGTCCCGATCAGGGCGGCGGCGCCCGTCGCCCCCAACAACCCGATGGCAGCAGCCGTCCGGGCAAATCCTCTTCGAGTGGCTTGCATGATCGTGTCCCTGGAGCGCATGAAAACGGTTGCAAATTGATTGCCATGAAACAATCAATTACAAAGGTCATCATACGCAAACCTCAGGGTTTGTACGACTGCAGCGCATGGCCGCCGGGCGCGCCTGTGACTTTATGCGCACTCTGGCAACCCGGCGCCATGCGCGCCTGACTTCAGGCTATCCGCGCGTTGTCGCGTTCTCTTTCATCTTTGCGAGCGTGACCATCAACGCAGCGCTGCCGAGCATCTTGATGAGCCCCGAATGCTGCGCATAGAACTGGCTCACCTGGTCGACGATGCCGGGGTGCGCCTGCTCGGCATGCGCCGCGATGTCGGTCACCTGGGCCGGCGACAACTGCGATGCCTGGTCCGGTGTGACCTGTGTCTGGCCGGGCGACAGGATGCGGCCGAGCGCACCGCCTGCGATGGCCGATGCGGCAGCCGGCCCGAGCGTGGCAAGAATCTGGTTCAGCACGCCCGCCTGCTGCGTGGAAGACGATTGGCCGAACAGCTTTCCGACCATGTCGCCGAAAGGCGGCGTCTGGTCGGAGCGCATCGCGCCCGCCAGGCCGGCTCCCAATTCGTCGGTCGACGCGTGCTGAGCCACTTGATCGAAATGCTGTTCGGCATTTGCTCCGTTCGCAGCGCCGTTACCAGCCAGCGCGCTCTGAAGAATGTCCATCAATCCCATGATTTTCTCCTTGTCTTTCGGTTCAGCTCTTGCGCGCGACGAGCCCGTAGAGCACCAGCAACACGATCGCGCCGACCACCGAGGCGATGAAGCCCGCGCCCGCACCCGCCGTGTACCAACCCATGGCCTGCCCGATGTAGGTCGCGATGAGCGATCCTGCAATTCCGAGGACCGTGGTCAGGATGAAGCCCAGTGACTGGTTGCCCGGCAGCACGGCACGTGCCACCAAACCGGCGACGAAGCCGATCAGAATTGTCCAGATGATTCCCATACTTTTTCCTTTTGTCGGTTGTTGAGCCCGCCCGATGATAGAGCGACCAAGCTGACGGCTAACTGTGTTCTGCCGGCGCGACGAGCGCAGGCTGGAGCGCCTTTGACACGGCCGTTGCGAGCGTCGAAATATCGAAAGGCTTGATCAGGATCGACTGCGTACCGAGCACACGTCCGACCTCGGCCATGTCGGCATAGCCGGTCGCCAGGATCACCGGAATATCGCCTGCCTGCTCGCGCGCCCTGGCAATCACTTCGGCGCCATTCATGCCGGGCATCGCGTAGTCGACGATCAGCAAATCCTGCGGCGCAGCCCCGAGCGCGGCCAGTCCACTGGCACCGCCAGCCGCTTCGCTCACCGCGTAACCCAGCATCGTCAGACTGTCGACGATGGCGCGACGAACCTCGGCGTCGTCCTCGATCACCAGCACCCTTTGCCGCTCGGCGGCGACCTCCGGCGTCGGTATCGCGGCGTTCGAGGCCCCGGCTTGGACCCGATCGTTGGACGCCGGAAAGCGCATCTCGACCACGGTGCCGCGACCTTCCTCGCTGCGCACCGTGGCAATGCCGCCCGACTGCTGCGCGAAGCCATAGACCTGACTCAGCCCCAGGCCCGTGCCGCTGCCTACCGGCTTGGTCGTGAAGAACGGGTCGAACACCTTGGTCAACAGATGAGGAGGAATGCCAGCGCCGGTGTCGACCACCGACACGGCGACATAGGAACCGGGCTTCAACAAGGCGCCCACAGGATCAGCGACATGCCCGGCGTCTCGGCCGTCCGCACTAGAAGCCATGTGGGCCACCGATGCGCAGATGGTCAGGGCGCCACCACCCGGCATGGCATCGCGCGCATTGACCGCCAGATTGAGCACGGCCATTTCCAGCTGATTGGCATCGAGCACGGCCCAGGCGGGTTCGTCGGCCAGCTGCAGTTCGACGTTGACGGACGGGCCGACCGACACCGCGACCAGTTCGCGCAACCCTTCCAGTAGCGCATTGACGTCGGTCAGCCGCGGCAACAGCGACTGGTTGCGAGCGAAGGAAAGCAGTTGCCCGGTGAGCTTGGCACCGCGTCCGACCGCACCCTTCGCGCGCGCCGCGATGCCCAGCACCTTGTCGTCCTTGGCGACACGCGACACCATGTCGAGGTTCATGTTGACCACGTGCAGCAGGTTGTTGAAGTCGTGCGCGATGCCGCCCGTGAGCCGACCGATCGCCTCCATCTTCTGCACCTGGATCAACGCGGCCTGGGCCCGCTCCCGTTCAGCGATCTCAGCCATCAGGCGGTCGTTGGCGCCGGCCAGCTCGCGGGTGCGCGACTCGATGCGTTCCTCGAGCGCGCCGTTCAGCCGTTCGACTTCGGCACGCGTGTCCTGCAGTTGCTGCAGGTTGAGCCGCGTCGCGTATTGGCGGCGACGCGCACGCACTGCGGCATCGGCCGCCCGCGCCAATGTTTCGGAATGCACTGGCCGCTCCAATACGAATACGTTGCCGAGTTTCTGCAGCAGCGCAAGCGCCCTTCGCGACCGACCATTGGCATCTCGCGAAGCCAACACGATAAAAGGAAAATCAGACCAGCTGGGCTGCGCGGTGACCCAGGCGCTCAACGGCATCTCCGGCACTTGCAGCAAAGACTCTTCGGTCAGGATCGCGGTCGCCGCGCCTTCATCGAGATTGGTCAGCATCTCCTCGGCCGACTCGCACACCAACGCCACCAGATCGCGACCGGCCAAGACCTTTTGAACCACCGCGGCATCGCGTCCGCGCGGCGTATGAATCAGTACGCGCCCTTCCATGCTCAGGCGACGGCAACCATCGCGTCGCCGAGCAAACGAACACCACCGTTGTAAGACGGCACGCCCGACAGAACGCCCTCGAAATCGGTCAAGGCAGGCCCCACTTCGACGCCCGCATCGCCCAGCCTGAACTCGCGAATCGTCAGCTCGTGCCGGTTAGTCCGGCTCTTCACCACCGACACCGCCTTCAACAGTTGCCCGCGCGCCTCGAAAAAACGGAACAGCACGATGGCGTCCGACAAGTAGCTCAGGTCGAGGTCGCTGCGCACGTCGCCGACGATGCCATGCTGCCCGAGCACCAGCAAAGTAACGATGCCCTGCTGATTCAAGAAGTTGAGCAGCTCGTGCATCTGCAGCAGCAGGAACTTGGCGCCCGGCATGGCCTGCAGGTACGCGTTGAGACTGTCGATCACCACGGTGCAGGCGCCGCGCTTTTGCACTGCATTGCGAACCATGTTGGTGAACTGCCCAGGTGATACCTCGGCCGGGTCGAGCGCGAACACCTCGAGCTGACCGTTTTCGAGGTAGCTGCGAATCGGCAGATTCAGCGAGTCGCAGCGCTGCAGCAAGGTGCCCATCCCTTCGTCGAACAGGTAGTAAGAAGCGCGCTCGCCACGTTGCAATGCCGCGAGCACGCAAGACATCGCGGTCGTCGTCTTGCCCACGCCCGACGGACCAACGAACAAGGTATTGCTGCCACGCGCCAGGCCACCGCCGAGCAACGCATCGAATGCGGTGGTACCTGTGCGGACCGATGACGCCTCGAACTCGGTCCTGTGTTCAGCGGCGATGAGGCGCGGGAATACTTCGAGGCCACCGGTGTCCAAGCTCACGTCGTGGTCGCCACCGCGGTACTTCACGCCCCGCATCTTCACGATGCGCAGATGGCGCCGTACCGGGCCGTAGTCTCCGCTGGCCTGATCCAGCCCCAGCACACCGTGAGCAATGCTGTGCAATTGCAGGTCGCCCCCGGAAGCCGTCATGTCGTCGAGGAGAAGCACCGTGCATTCGCGCGCGGCGAAAAAATGCTTGAGCGCCAGAATCTGGCGGCGGTAGCGCAACGGGTCTTGCGCCAGCAAACGCATCTCGGAAAGACTGTCGAAGACGACACGGCTGGGCGTCAGCCGCTGGACCGCTGACATGACTCCGCGCGTCGTTTCTCCCAGCTCGACTTCGGACGAATAGAGAATCGACTGCTCCGCCGACGCACTCAAGCCCTCCTCAGTCACGAGCTCGAAAACCTCGATGCCTTCGAGCGACCAGCCGTGCGAAGCGGCGACGATGCCGAGCTCGGCAGCGGTCTCCGAAAGGGTCACGTAGAGACCGCGCTCGCCGCGCTCACGACCGTCCAGAAGAAATTGCAGGCCGAGCGTGGTCTTGCCAGCGCCCGGCGTTCCTTCGAGCAGGTAAAGATGGCCCCGCGGCAGGCCGCCGCCCAGCACGCTGTCGAGTCCGGCAATGCCGGTAGAAGCGCGCGGCTGCGCCGGAAAAGATGCGGGAGACGAGGGCGGGGTGCGCATGGAGAATGGCTTGTTCGTTTCGAAAACATTCTGGTGGCAAGCTTGTGCTGCGCATGTCATGCACCGTCCTACAACCCGCGCCGGACAGGCGCGCTATACCTCGTCCCATGCTTGAAAAATTACCCGACGTCATCGGTCACGCATTGCACGATGTGCGTGCCGGCCTCGACCAACTCGTATTCAACACGCTCGGCCTGCGCAGCGGGCTCGCGGCGATCGAAGTCTCGAGCCTCGCCTTCGTCGATCACGCACCCATTCCCGATCGCTACACGGCCGACGGCATCGGCCACTCGCCCCCGCTGCAATGGGCCAAGGTACCGGCCGATGTCGCGAGCCTGGTGCTGCTGGTGGAAGACGCCGACTCGCCGACGCCCAACCCGCTGGTGCATGCGATCGTGGTCGACCTGCCACCGCAGGACGGCGGCATCGCCGAAGGCGCACTCGCGAGTTCGGAGCACGACGGCACTGGCCTGCACACCGGTCGCAACTCTTATCTGCAGTCGGCCTGGTTGCCGCCCGATCCGCCACCCGGTCACGGTGTGCATCGCTATGCATTTCAAGTCTTCGCGTTGAAGCCCGGCGAGGCGTTTTCCGAAACACCGGGGCGCGACGAGCTCGTGGATGCGCTGCGTGCGAGAGCCGTGGCGAGCGGATTGCTGATCGGCACCTGCGAGCGGCCTGACGGCTCGGTCAAGGTGGGCAAGACCGAATCCGTGCCTTTCGGAATGACGCCAGCCGCCGGCTGATCAGGGGCCGGTGAAGGCCGAGCGGCGACCGATAACGTCAGGGCGCCAACATGCCTTTGGAACGAATGACGTCGGCCGCGCCCGCACCGGTCATGCGCGACATGAAGGCTTGCGCCGTGGCCGCATGCATCGACGCCGCACCGACCCCGCCGGCATAGCTGGTGTAGTTCTGGATTTCTTCAGGCAGTGGCCCGACCAGCGTGACGCCGGCTACCGGCAGGATCTCGCTGATCTGCTGGATCGCCAGATCGGCCTCGCCTGTCACGAGCTTGGCCGCAGAGTACCCACCCTGCACGAGCACCGCCTTGGCCGCGACCTGCGAACCGATGCCGAGCCGATCGAACAAGCCTTGCAGGTAGATGCCGCTCGAGCCCCCCGCTGCCGGGTCGATGTACGCGACAGCGCGGGCGTTCAGAACCGTCTGCTTGAACTGTTCGACCGTGCGGATCTCCGGCAACAACGAGCCCGCCTTCACACCCACGCCAGCGCCGACTTTTGCCAGGGTGGCAACGCTGGACGGCACGACCTTTCCTGTCTCGGCGTATCGCGCGAGTGCCGCCGGCGTGATGACCACCACGTCGAATGCCTCACCGCCGTCGACACGCTTTTGCAGGGCGCCGGCGGTGCCATCCGCGACTTCGACCTTGTTGCCGGTTTCAGCTTCGAAGGCGGGCACGAAGGCCAGCACCACTTGCTTGAAGGCGCCCGATGTCAGCACCTTGATCGTGTCGGCGAAAGCAGCCGGCGTGAAGGCCAGGGACGCTGCGCAGGCAATGCCAGCAAGCGATCTTCCCGCCGATCGGATAGGTGTGCTTGTTTCTGTTTTCGTTTTCGTTTTCATTCCGGGTCCTTTCCCAAAATCGACAAGGGCAAGCGTGCCACTTCGGCGAGCAGCAGCGCGAGTTGTCGCGCAGCAGCTTCGACCACCGCGCGCCCCTTCACCGCCGTCGCCGCAAGCGCGTTGCCAGCCGCGCCCTGCGCGTTGTAATCCTGCATGGCCCAGCCCAGCTTGGCGCTCTTGCCGTTGCCCAAAATGGCGTAGTCCGCGGCGCGCTGCCGAGATGCGGACGCAAAGTCTTCTGCCGCCTGCATGCGGACGAGTTCAGGATGCAGCGCCAGCACCATCGAGGTCTCGATGTCGCCGGCATGCACGCCGAAGCGATGCTCGTCGGCACCGAACTGCGTGCCTGCGTCGCCCAGCGGCAAATTGAACCAGCTCACGCTGTAGACGATGAGGTCGTGCGCCTCGCGCAGTTCGCGCGCCACGACGTCCATAGCACCGACATGCCCACCGTGGGCGTTGAACAGAACCAGCTTCTTGATGCCGGCACGCGCCACGCCGGCGCCGATCTCTTTCCACATTCGGATGAGCGTTTCGGCCGACAGCGTCAGCGTGCCGGCAAAGCGTGCGTGCTCCGGGCTCAGGCCGATCGCCTGCGTCGGCAGCACCAGCACCGATGCATCGGTCGGCAACAACGGGAGCATGGCGGCGACGATGCCATCGGCCAGCCGCGTGTCGACACCCAGCGGCAGGTGCGGCCCGTGCTGCTCGGTCGCGCCGAGCGGCAGCACCGCGACGGTGCGGGTCGCGTCGAGCGCCGCGAAGTCGCGCGTCGTCAGGTCGGCCCAGAAGCGATGCGGCGCGATAGTGTTGGCGGCACTGGGGGCACTGGCGTTGGATGCGGTCATGCAGCAATCTTAGAGCGGTGTTTCAATTGGCGGCATGGACCTTCAACTCGAACACCAGCACATCCTCATCACCGGCGGCAGCAAAGGCATCGGCCTGGCTTGCGCGCTCGGTTTTCTGCGCGAAGGCGCGCGCGTCAGCCTGGTCTCGCGTGACCAGGCGAATCTCGACCAGGCCAAGCGCACGCTCGTTGAGCAACTGGCCGACGCCGCCAGCCGCGTGGCGCTGTATGCCGCCGATCTCAAGCTGCCCTCCGAGGCGATCGAGGCGCTCGACGCTGCCGAAGGCAACTTCGGCCCGGTCGACGTGTTGGTGAACTCAGCCGGTGCCGCCAAACGCACACCGCCGGATCTGCTCGACGCCATGGTCTGGCATGAAGCGATGGAAGCGAAGTACTTCACCACCATCCACATGATCGATCCGGTGGTCAAGCGCATGGGCCAGCGAGGTCGTGGCGCCATCGTCAACGTCGTCGGCGCCGGCGGCAAGGTCGCGAGCCCCGTGCACATGCCGGGCGGCGCGGCCAACGCGGCGCTCATGCTGGTCAGCGCCGGCATGGCTGTCGCCTACGCGCCGCGGGGCGTACGCGTGAATGCGGTGAACCCCGGCCTCACGCTCACCACCCGGCTGCAGGAAGGCCTGGCCGTCGACGCCAAGGCACAAGGCATCGACATGGACGAGGCGCTGAAGCGCGCCACCGCGCGCTTGCCACTCGGCCGTATCGCCACGCCGGAAGAAATCGCCAACGCGGTGGTGTTTCTGGCATCGTCGAAAGCCAGCTACATCACCGGGGCGATCCTGGCGATGGACGGCGCCGTGACACCGATGGTGTGATCCCACAAACAACGACAACAACCGATCGATACCGATCGAAAGCAAGAGAGAACGATTCATGAAAGCTGTCGGATACCGCCACGCATTGCCCATCGACGATCCTGCGGCGCTCGAAGACTTCGAGCTGTCCGCGCCCAGCCCCGGCCCGCGCGACCTGCTGGTGCGCGTGAAAGCGATCTCGGTCAACCCGGTCGACACCAAGGTGCGCAAGAACGCCGCACCCGAGCCCGGCCAGACCAAGGTACTGGGCTGGGATGTGGTCGGCCTCGTCGAGGCGATCGGCGCCGAGGTGAAGAACTTCAAGGTCGGCGACCGCGTGTACTACGCCGGCTCGATCACGCGGCCGGGGGCCAACAGCGAGCTGCACGCAGTCGACGAGCGCATCGTGGCAAAGGCACCGACGAGCCTGGACGATGCGCAAGCGGCCGCGCTGCCGTTGACCACGATCACCGCCTACGAACTCCTGTTCGATCGGCTCGGCGTGCCGAAGGGCGGTGGCGCCGGACAGACGCTGCTGATCGTCGGCGGTGCCGGTGGCGTCGGCTCGATCCTCATTCAGCTGGCCCGTCAGCTCACGCAGTTGAAGGTCATCGCCACCGCGTCGCGCGCGGAGACACGCCAGTGGTGCCTGGACCTCGGCGCGCATGCGGTCATCGACCATTCCAGGCCGCTTGCAACCGAGCTCAGGGCCGGTGGTTTCGGCGAGGTCGACATGGTCGCCAGCCTCACGCAGACGGTGCAGCACTACGCGCAGATCATCGAAAGCCTGAAGCCGCAGGGCAGCATCGCAGTGATCGATGACATGCCGACGCTGGACGCGATGCCGCTCAAGACCAAGTGCCTGTCACTGCATTGGGAAATGATGTTCGCGCGCTCTCGTTTCGAGACGCCCGACATGGACGAGCAGGGCAAGCTGCTGGCCGAAGTCGCAGCGCTGGTCGACGCTGGCAAGGTCCGCACGACTGTCAACGCCAATCTCGGCACCATCAACGCGGCCAACTTGAGAAAGGCACATGCGCTGGTCGAGAGCGGCAGGGCACAGGGGAAGGTCGTGCTGCAGGGGTTCTAGCCCAGACGTCTAGCCCGTCTCGGCCCGGCCCGGCGCTCTTACCTCGCCTTCGACACCCGCCAGACAGCGTTACCCACGTCGTCTGCCACCAGCAGCGCACCCGACTTGTCCAGCGCGACGCCGACCGGTCTGCCTTGCGCTTTCTCGTCGGCAGTCAGAAACCCGGTGAGCACATCGACCGGCGCGCCGCTAGGGCGGCCGCCGATGAAGGGCACGAACACCACTTTGTAGCCCGACAGCGGCTTGCGGTTCCACGAGCCGTGCTCGCCGATGAACACGCCATTGGCGAAGTCGCCCGGCATGCCACGCGCGTTGGAGAAGGTCATGCCGAGCGGCGCCACGTGGGAACCGAGTGCGAAATCGGGCGGGATCGCCTTGGCCACCATGTCGGGCCGCTGCGGCGAGACGCGCACATCGACATGGCCCCCGTAGTAGCTCCACGGCCATCCATAGAAAGCGCCGTCCTTGACGGAGGTGAGATAGTCGGGAACCAGGTCGCTGCCGATCTCGTCGCGCTCGTTGACCACGGTCCAAAGCACCTGGGTGTCGGGCTCGAAACCCAAGCCGTTCGGATTGCGCAGGCCGCTCGCGAAGAGTCGCTTGGCGCCGCTCTTGACGTCGACTTCCCAGATGGCGGCTCGGCCTTCTTCAGCCGGTATGCCGTTCTCGCCGATGTTGCTGTTGGAGCCGACCGTCACATAGAGCTTGGTGCCGTCGCGGTTGGCGATGACGTTCTTGGTCCAGTGGTGGTTGATGCCAGCCGGCAGGTCGGTCACCAGCGTGGGCGCTGCGGTGATCTTGGTCTGGCCTTCGGTGTAGGGCACCTTTACCAGCGCATCGGCGTTGGCGATGAAGAGTTCGTTGCCGACCAGCACCATGCCGTAGGGCGAAGTCAGGTTCTGCAGGAAGATTTCCTTGACCTCCGCCACACCGTCGTTGTTAGTGTCACGCAGCAGCGTAATGCGGTTGGCACTGGGCGTGCCGGCGCCGGCACGCTTCATGACCATGCCCATGATCTTTTGCCTGATCTGCGCGAAGAGGCCGTCGCCACCGTCCTTGGGCTCGTTCGGCTTCGGGGGCTTGTTGCTTTCGGCCACCAGCACGTCGCCGTTCGGCAGCACGTAGACCCAGCGCGGATGGTCGAGCCCGCGCGCCAGGGCCGTCACCGCGAACCCGCTGGCGGGCGTCGGCCCGGCGGTGTCGGTCCAGCCGACGGCGGGTGCGATGTTGACGGTGGGAATCAGCGTCGGGTTGGGGGCGGCCAGCTGGGGTGTGGGGCCGGTCGTGCGTTCGGGCGGCAGCTTGGCGGTTTCACTGCAAGCGGCGAGCAGCACTGCACTGGCGACAGCCATGACGGTCAGCACCCCGGCGGGCCGGCGCGTCGTAAATCGGTTCATTCGGAATTCTCCTTGCACGTCGATCGGACGTCCCAACAGCTTGCTCCACTGGCAGGCGAACGCTGTCGGCGACAGGCGCTTTCTGCCGTGAGCGCCCCCCTTTGGCGCATCGCCGCTACCATGCCGCATGACCGAAGACCTGTTCCGCACCGACGCCTACCTGCGCGAATGCGAAGCCCATATCGTGCGCGTCGACGATGCGGGCATCGTGCTTGACCGCACCGTGTTTTATCCGCTGGGCGGCGGTCAGGCCGGGGACAGCGGCGTTTTGACGCTGGCCGACGGGCGCGAAATCGTCATCGTCGACACCCGCAAGGCGAAAGATGCCGACGGCAAGCCGACCGCCGAGATCGTTCATTTGCCGGCGCCCAATCAGGCTGACGATGCCGTTTTGCTCGCCACGCTGCAGCCGGGCGATCGCGTCATGGCTCGCATCGACTGGGAACGCCGCCATCGACTCATGCGCTTTCACACCGCCACCCATCTGCTGTGCCATCTGGTGCCGCAACCGGTCAACGGCTGCTCGATCACGCCCGACTACGCGCGGCTCGACTTTCATATGACCGAGCCGCTCGACAAGGACGCGCTGACCGCCGGCCTCGCACGGCTCGTGGCCGCAGCGCATCCGCTGGCGGTGGGCGCCATCACGGATGCCGAGCTCGATGCCAACCCGGCGCTGATCAAGAGCATGAGCGTGCAGCCGCCGCGTGGCAGCGGCACAGTGCGCACGATCCGCATCGGGCGCACTGGCAACGGCGAGGAGGAAAGCGAGCAGATCGACTTCCAGCCCTGCGGCGGCACGCATGTTGCAAACACGTCGGAGATCGGCGCCGTGGTGGTGACGAAGATAGAGAAGAAAAGCGCTAACAGCCGACGGGTCGTCCTCGGTTGGGCCGCGCCGACCGGAACTAACCCGATCACTCCCCGCTCCGACACTCCGGCATGAACCCCTCCCCATCGCTTCTCCCCGCTCGACCGACGTCCGGCGTGAGGGGACTGTCCCGGACGTTGTCCAGTGACGCGTCCAAAGCGGCACGCATCAGCGCTACGGCGGCTCTCGTTTCCGTCGCAGCGTTGCTGTCGCTCAGCTTTCCGGCCCACGCCCAGTTGTCGCCCAAGACCAGCGCGGTCGTCACCACCTCGCACGTGCGCGCCGAACTCATCGCCTATGCGCCCGATGGCGTGGCGCCTGGCGCCCCAGTATGGGTCGGCCTCCAGATCGCCCACCAGCCGGAATGGCACACCTACTGGAAGAACGCTGGCGATTCCGGCTTGCCAACCGAGTTGGCGCTGACGCTGCCACCCGGCATCACCGCGGGCGACATTGCCTGGCCGGTGCCCGAAAAGATCGCGGTCGGGACGCTGGCCAACTACGGCTATGAAGGCACGGTGGTGTTGCCGGTGCCGCTCACGGTCGCGCCCGACTTCAAGCCCGCCACCTCGCTGACTGGCAGCCCCGACATCGACATCCGGCTCAAGGCGTCGTGGCTGGTGTGCCGGCAGGAATGCATTCCCGAGCAGGGCGATTTTTCTCTCAAACTTCCGGTTCAGGGCTCGACCGCGCTCGACAAAGCCGGCTTCGACGCGGCGCTGGCAGCGCAGCCGGTCTCGCTCGCCCGGCCCGGCACGATCGAGGTGCAGGGCAAGACGCTCAAGGTGCGCCTCGACGGCCTGCCCGCCGCGGTGCAGGGCAAGACGCTCGGCTTCTTCCCCGAAACCGGCGACGTGATCCATACCGCGGCGATTCCGGGCAAGGACTGGACGCAGGCGTGGGACGGCGCGGCGTGGACCGCCACCATCCCGTTGGCCGACCAGCGCAGCGCCCGCCCGACCGTCATGCCGGTGGTGGTGACACTGGCAGTGTCGGACCGGCAGCCCGGCCAGCCCATCGCATGGCGTGCCGAAGCGCCTGTCTCCGGCATCTGGCCGACCTCCGCACCGCGCGCTGAAGTCTCGCCGGCCCTGCAATCCGCGCTGGCTGCCAACGCGGCTGCGGTACCGGCTGCGGCCCCGAACTCAGCCACTGCTGGCAGCTTCATCGCCGCCCTCTTCGGTGCCTTCATCGGCGGCCTGCTGCTCAACCTGATGCCGTGCGTGTTCCCCGTGCTGGCGATCAAGGTGCTGGGTTTCGCACGCCAGGCTGGCGACAAGCGCGGCCACCGCAGCGCCGGCGTCGCCTACACGGCCGGCGTGATGTTGTCGTTCCTGGCGCTGGGCGGTGCGATGCTGATGTTTCGTGCCGCCGGCGAACAAATGGGTTGGGGCTTTCAATTGCAGTCGCCGGTGGTCGTTGCGGTGCTGGCCGGCCTCTTCACGATGATCGGGCTCAACCTGGTCGGCGTGTTCCAGTTCGGCATCCTGGTGCCGCATTCGCTGTGCGCCGCGCAGGTCAAACACCCGGTCGCCAACGACTTCTTGTCGGGCATCCTGGCCGTCGTCATCGCCTCGCCCTGCACGGCGCCTTTCATGGGCGCCTCGCTCGGCTTCGCCATCGCGCTGCCGGCTGCGCAGGCGCTGATGCTGTTTGCCGCACTCGGCTTCGGGCTGGCCTTGCCGTACCTGGCAGCGGGCTTCATTCCAGCGGTCGCACGGCTGCTGCCAAAGCCGGGCGCCTGGATGGAAACACTGCGGCATGTCATGGCGTTTCCGATGTTCGCCACCGTCGCCTGGCTGGTCTGGGTGCTCGGCCAGCAAAGCGGCATCGACGGTGCTGGCGCGTTGCTCGGGCTGCTGGTGTGCCTCTCTGCCCTCGCCTGGTCGTTCACGCTGCGCGGCCGCACTCGCATGCTCGTCTCGGGCTTGCTGGTGGTGTGCAGCGCGGCGGTGGTGGTCGCCATCGGCGGCAACATCGTGCGCACGGTCGAACCGGCGGTCGCTGCGAGTGGCGCGCGCTGGCAACCGTGGTCGGCGGCGCGCGTGGCCGAACTCAATGCCGAAGGCCGGCCGGTGTTCGTCGACTTCACTGCGGCGTGGTGCGTCACCTGTCAGTACAACAAGAAGGCGACCTTGAACAACGCCGCGGTGCTGGCTGATTTCGAGGCGCGCAACGTGGCGCTGCTGCGCGCCGACTGGACCCGCCAGGACCCGACGATCACCGCCGCCCTGACGGCGCTGGGCCGCAGCGGCGTGCCGGTCTATGTGCTGCACGTTGCAGGGAAAGCGCCGGTCGTCATGACAGAAATCCTCAGCGCAGAAGAGGTCCGGGCAGCGCTCGCGGCGCTGTAAGACTCGGGCGGCTACGGGTTGTCACACCGGCGTTAGAAAAGCGGCCTAAGCTGTCGTCAGTGTTAGATTTTTCACTGTCAGGAGTCCAAGTTGGCCCAGCCATCTCCTTCCCAAACTGAATCCAGCGAATCCCGCGGATCAGCGACGCCCTCGTCTTCTCCATCCCGCACCCGCCGTGTCGCGCAGACCGCGCGCAACGCCCGTGCCGCCCTCGATCGCGCCTCGCGCCGCGCCGTCATGGCGGCGGCTGTGGCGCTTGGCGCCACCTTCTTGGTGGGCACCACCGCCTTCGCAGCGCCGTCCGTCGGCCAACAGGCGCCCGACTTCATCGCCGTCGACACCCGCGGCCAGCAGCACAAGCTGTCTGACTTCGCCGGCAAGTTCGTGGTGCTCGAATGGACCAACCCTGGCTGCCCTTTCGTTCGCAAGCACTACGGCAGCGGCAACATGGCCGCCACCCAAAAGTCCGCAACGTCCAAGGGCGTGGTCTGGCTGTCCATCAGCTCGACCGAACGCGCCGCCAGCGACTACCTGAAGCCGGCCGCGCTCGACAGCTGGATGAAAGAGCACGGTGCCGCGCCGAGCGCTGTGCTGATGGACGAAGACGGTGCCATCGGCCAGGCTTACGGTGCGCGCACCACGCCACATATCTCCATCGTCGATCCCACGGGGATGCTGGTCTACGCGGGCGCCATCGACAGCATCGCATCGTCTCGGCCCGATGACGTCGAGACCGCGACCAACTACGTGAACCAAGCGTTGGGCGAAGCCTTCGGCGGCAAGCCGATTTCGGCTGCAACGACGCGCGCCTACGGGAACTCGGTCCGGTACAAGGCCTAGCCGGTCCAGGCCTGAACGCAGGCGTGGACCAAAGCTGACCAATAGAGTCAGCCTCCGGTCAAGTGCGGTGAGCTAGCTTCGCGAGTTGCCCGCCAACGACGTGAGACGCTGACCATGACCCCAGGGACGACTTCCATCGCCTCCTCCTCGAAATTCGCCACCGTCCTGCGCGTGACCGGCGGTAATTTCATGGAGATGTTCGACTTCTTTCTGTTCGGCTTCTACGCCACGCAGATCTCGAAGGCGTTCTTTCCGACCGGCAACGAGTTCGCATCCTTGATGCTGACTTTCATGACCTTCGGCGCGGGCTTTCTGATGCGCCCGCTCGGGGCCATTTTTCTCGGCGCCTACGTCGACCGGGTCGGACGGCGCAAGGGCCTGATCGTCACGCTGGCGCTGATGGCGGTCGGCACCCTGCTCATCGCCTGCGTGCCGGGCTACGCGACCATCGGCCTGGCGGCGCCCGTTTTGGTGCTGATCGGCCGCTTGCTGCAAGGCTTTTCGGCCGGCGTGGAGTTGGGCGGCGTGTCGGTGTATCTGTCTGAAATGGCGACGCCTGGCCACAAGGGCTTTTACGTGGCGTGGCAATCGGCCAGCCAGCAGGTGGCGATCGTCGTCGCGGCGGCGCTGGGCTACTGGCTCAACGTGACCTTCACTCAGGTCGAAGTCACCGACTTCTACTGGCGCATTCCGTTTTTCGTCGGTTGCCTGATCGTGCCGGTGCTGTTTTTCCTGCGCCGCTCGCTGCAGGAAACCGAAGAGTTCATGGCGCGCAAGCACCGGCCGGATGCGAGGGAAATTTTCCAGTCGATGGTCGCCAACTGGCGCCTGGTGGTCGCCGGAATGATGCTGGTGTCGATGACGACGGTGAGCTTCTATCTCATCACCGTGTACACGCCGACCTTTGGCAAGGCGGTGCTGCACCTGAGCACGACCGATGCGCTGATCGTCACGCTGTGCGTGGCGATTTCGAACTTCATCTGGTTGCCGGTGATGGGCGCAGTGTCGGACCGCGTGGGCCGCAAGCCGCTGCTGATCATCTTCACGGTGCTGGCGATCTTCACCGCGTACCCCTCGCTGAAATGGCTGGTCGGTTCGCCAAGCTTTATTCACATGCTCGAAGTCGAACTGTGGCTGTCGTTCCTGTACGCCAGCTACAACGGTGCGATGGTGGTGGCGCTCACCGAGGTGATGCCGGTCAACGTGCGCACCGCCGGCTTCTCGCTGGCATACAGCCTGGCGACGGCCATCTTTGGCGGCTTCACGCCGGCCATCGCGACCGGTCTGATCGAGATGACGGGCGACAAGGGCGCTCCCGGTTTGTGGATGACGGCGGCTGCGATGTGCGGGCTGATCGCCACGCTGGTGCTGTACCGGCGGCAAGCGCCGCGGCCTTACGGCGTGCCGGCCTGAGCTGAAGCCCGCGTCAACGCGCGCCGAACGCGGTCTTGCCGAATACGGCCTGATGCTCGCGCGGCGGCGCGCGCCAATACGGCGGCGGCGCTTCGACGGTCGCACCCAGTTCTGCCGCGGCATGCCAACCCCAGCGCGGGTCGTACAGCATCGCTCTGGCGAGCGCGACGAAGTCGGCCTGCCCGCTGGCAATCAAGTCCTCGGCTTGACGCGCTTCGGTGATCAGGCCGACAGCCATGGTCGTCACGCCCGCGGCGTCTTTGACCGCCTTGGCGAAAGGCACCTGGTAACCGGGACCAACGGTGATTTTCTGCAGTGGCGAGATGCCGCCCGAGGAGACGTCGATCCAGTCGACGCCGCGCGTCTTCAGCTCCTTGGCGAACGCAATGGTCTGCCCGATGTCCCATCCGCCTTCGACCCAATCGGTCGCGGAAACTTTCAGCCCGACCGGCTTGTCGGCGGGGAAAGCGGCACGGACCGCGTCGAACACTTCGAGCGGAAAGCGCATCCGGTTCTCGAGCGACCCGCCGTATTCGTCGTTGCGCTGGTTGCTAATGGGCGACAAGAACTGGTGCAGCAAATAGCCGTGCGCGCCGTGAATTTCCAGGCCGTCGATGCCGAGCCGCGCTGCACGCTTCGCCGTAGCGACGAAGGCATCGCGCACGCGCTGCAAGCCGAAGGCATCCAGCGCCAGTGATGCCGCTTCGCCTGCTTTCTGCGGCACGGCCGACGGCGCGTGCGGCACCCAACCGTCCGGCGCGTCGGCTGGAATAAGTTGCCCGCCATCCCACGGCACGTGGCTCGATGCCTTGCGGCCAGCATGGGCGATTTGCATCACGACAGCCGTGTTCGAAACCTGTCGGATGGCGGCCAGCATGGGCACCAGTGCCGCTTCGGTGACGTCGTCCCACAGGCCGAGGTCACCCGGTGTGATGCGGCCGAGTGCCTCCACGGCAGTCGCTTCGATGATCAGCATGCCCGCCCCCGACAAGGCGAGGCCGCCGAGATGAATGAGATGCCATGCATTGGCTTGCCCGTCGGTCGCGGAGTACTGGCACATGGGAGAGACGACGATGCGATTGGGCACCGTGAGATCACGCAAGGTGAAAGGCGAAAAAAGGGCACTCACGAGCAAACTCCGGTAGGGGGGCGTTTCAAGCATGCCAACAATGCGGCCCCTCGACGCACCCGCCCTCAAAAGCCCCTGCGACAATCCCACGATGCCCTCCGCCTCCACCTTCGCACCTCTTCAAAACGACACGTTTTTGCGCGCCTGCTGGCGTCAGGCCACCGACCACACGCCCGTCTGGCTGATGCGCCAGGCCGGCCGTTATCTGCCCGAATACGTCGCCACCCGCGCACGCGCCGGCAGTTTCATGGGGCTTGCGACCAACGTCGACTATGCAACCGAAGTGACGCTGCAGCCGCTGGCTCGCTACCCGCTCGACGCCGCGATCCTGTTCTCGGACATCCTTACCGTGCCCGACGCCATGGGCCTCGGCTTGTCTTTCGAAGCAGGCGAAGGCCCGCGCTTTGCCCGACCGCTGCGTGACGAAGCCTCGATCGCCGCGCTCGAGGTACCGGACATGGAAAAGCTCAGGTACGTATTCGACGCCGTGACGTCGATTCGCCGTGCGCTCGATGGACGCGTGCCGTTGATCGGCTTTTCAGGGAGCCCGTGGACGCTCGCCTGCTACATGGTCGAGGGCGCAGGCAGCAGCGACTATCGGATGGTCAAAAGCATGCTCTACGGTCGCCCTGACCTCATGCACAAACTGCTCGCGGTCAATGCCGACGCCGTCGCCGCCTACCTCAACGCCCAGATCGAAGCCGGCGCGCAAGCCGTGATGGTGTTCGACAGTTGGGGGGGCGTGCTGGCCGATGGCGCTTTCCAGGAATTCAGCCTCGCCTACACCGCGCGGGTGCTTGCCAAGCTGCGGCGCAACGGTGTCGACGGCACGCCGGTGCCGCGCATCGTCTTCACAAAGGGCGGAGGCCCGTGGCTGGAGGCCATGCGGTCGCTCGATTGCGAAGTGCTGGGGCTCGACTGGACGGTGAACCTCGGCAAAGCGCGCGCGCTGGTGGGTGAAGGCCAAGGGGCCAAGGCGCTTCAAGGCAACATCGACCCGAACGTGCTGTTCGCGCCGCCGGCGCAGATCGAAGCAGAGGTCGTGAAGGTGCTGAACAGCTTCGGCGTGCCGCACACTGACCGCACGACAACCGGCCCGACGCACATCTTCAACCTCGGTCACGGCATCAGCCAGTTCACGCCGCCGGAGCACGTTTCTGCGTTGGTTGATGCGGTTCATTCGCACTCTCGCATGGCGCGCAGTTCCCTGAAGAATTCGAAAGAACTGTGAGCGGCTGTAAGGCCGACCAAGCCAGTTCACGTTTGTCAACCCTTAAAAACCACGAGCGCCGATTGACTTATGCACAAAAGTCTTGCTGCGGTGCGCAAAAACAGCATGCGTGAAGTATTCCCTGCTACCAAAGCGATAGCGCTCCTAAGTCATTGATTTATATGGATTTCCAGATTTGCTTTTTTTGTGGGCATTCCAGCGAAGCCCTTGATTTGCGGGGCTCTGCGACGTCTCAGGCAAGGATATCAACAAAGTTATCCACACAAACTCTGGATGATCTGCAAAGGGCAAGGAAATCAACGACTTAACCCGTCTTGTTCAACTTCGCTTTAAGAAACACGCGTACCGGAGGCGGCCATGAACTGGCACGTTGAGGTGGCGGTGCAGACCCCAGCGCACAGCGCGATGGGAGAACTTTTGACTTACGCAAGCTCCGTGCCACTCGTTGCAGGCACCCTCGTCCGTGTGCCTTTTGGTTCACGCGAGGTGCTCGGCGTGGTATGGGGCGAAGCGCTGCCGGACCCGCAGCTGACACTCAAACCCGTGGGTGCCGCATTGGATGCCCTGGCGCCGTTGGGCGATGCGTGGCGCGATCTCGTGGCGTTCTCTGCGCGCTACTACCAGCGCTCGCTGGGTGAAGTGGCGCTGGCAGCGCTGCCGCCGCAGTTGCGCGATCTGAGCACGGCGCAACTTGCGCGGCGGCTCAAGCGCAAGGTGTCTGGCCGGGTCGATGTGCTGTCCGAAAGCGCCGAGAGCGCCGTGGCGCTCAGTTCCGAGCAGCAGATTGCGCTGACACGATTCGATGCGGAGGCCGGCCCGTTCCTGCTGTTCGGCAGCACCGGCAGCGGCAAGACCGAGGTCTATCTGCGCGCGGTCGCCGAGCTGCTGGTACGCGATGCCGCAGCGCAGGCGCTGGTCATGGTGCCGGAGATCAACCTCACGCCGCAGCTCGAAGCTCGCTTCAAGACACGCTTTGGCGCCGACGCCGTCGTGTCGCTGCACAGCGGCATGACCAACCCGCAGCGCCTCGCGAGCTGGCTGGCGGCGCACAGCGGCACGGCGCGCATCGTGCTCGGCACGCGGATGGCGGTGTTCGCGTCGATCCCGGGGCTGAAGCTCATCGTGGTCGACGAAGAACACGACCCGAGCTACAAGCAGCAGGAAGGCGCGCGTTATTCGGCACGCGATCTGGCCGTGTGGCGCGGCCAGCGTGAAGGCGCCAAGGTCATCCTCGGCTCGGCCACGCCGTCGTTCGAAAGCTGGCACCAGAGCCGTCCCGCGGAAGGCGACGACGCCGGGGGCCGCTATGTCCGACTGGCGATGCCGTCGCGCATCGGCGCTGCAAGCAGAGGCAGCAGCGACGGCGGGGCCGCTGCAGGCGCCGGCGAGCTGCCCACGGTACGGCTGGTCGACATGAACCTGCAGCCGCCGAAAACGGTGCTGTCGGGCGCGCTGCTCGCCGCCATCGGCGAACGCATCATGCGTGGCGAGCAGAGCATGGTGTTCCTGAACCGCCGCGGCTACGCGCCGGTGCTGGCCTGCGGCGATTGCGGCTGGAAAAGCGAGTGCCCCCACTGCAGCGCATACCGCGTGTTCCACAAGATCGACCGCACCCTGCGTTGCCACCATTGCGGCTTTACCGAGCGGGTGCCGCGCGCCTGCCCGGCCTGCGGCAACCCTGACATCGCGCCGGTGGGACGCGGCACCGAGAGGCTGGAGGAACACCTGGCAGAGCTCTTCGCCGATGTGAAGCGACCGGATGGCAGCGCCGTTCGCATCGCGCGAATCGACGCCGACAGCACACGCAAGGAAGGCGCGCTCGAATCGCAACTGGCGGCCGTGCATTCCGGCGAGGTCGACGTGCTGGTCGGCACGCAGATGATCGCCAAGGGCCACGACTTTCGCCGAATTACGTTGGTTGCCGCGGCGAACCCGGACGGCGCCTTGTTTTCCAGCGATTTCAGGGCACCCGAGCGTCTGTTCGGATTGCTGATGCAGTCGGCAGGACGCGCAGGGCGCGATGCCGCCTACCTCGCGGCGCAAGGCAGCCGCGCCGAGATGTGGCTGCAGACCTCGCACCCGCAGCACCCGTTGTTTGCAGCCCTGCGCCGGCATGACTACGCGGCGTTCGCGGCGTCGGAACTCGAGCAACGCCGCGCCGCCGGCATGCCGCCTTTCGCGTTCCAGGCGCTGTTGCGTGCCGACGCGCGAACGCAGGAGTCGGCGCAGGCCTTTTTGACTGCCGCGAACACGGCGGCCGATGGGTTACCTGGCGCCGAACACGTGACCCGCTACCCGGCGGTGCCGCTCGCGATCCAGCGGGTCGCCAACGTGGAGCGCGCGCAGATGCTGATAGAGAGCGGCTCGCGAGCCGCGTTGCAACGCCTGTTGGCGGCGTGGCAGCCGCTGTTGCAGACCGTGCGGCGCAGCGCCGAGGGCAAAGGCGTGATCCGCTGGCTGGTCGATGTCGACCCGCAGCAGATCTGACGGGTTCGGATCAGCCGGCGCGGTCGCAGCCGACGATCTTGAACTCGACACGGCGGTCCAGCGCATCGACCGCGTTGTCTGTTCCGCTGCCGATGAGGTTCTCCCGAAAGCCCATGCCGGCCGCGCGCGTGCGGTCGCCCAGCACGCCAGAGACGCCTGTCAGGCGCTGGCGGATGTAGCCGGCTCTTTGCAGCGACAGCGCATCGTTCAGCGACTCCGCGCCGGTGCGACTGGTGTGGCCGACGATGTCCATGCAGACGTTCGCTTGCGTACTGACCTGCGCGATGCGCGCGAGCCACAGACCGTAGGAACCGCTGACCTTGGGATCGGACCAGAACACGGTGGTGCCGGGGTTGAAAAGAAACTTCACCCCGAGTTGCTTGTTGGCGATGCCGAAAGCGACGATGTTCCCAAACGCCTTGTCGGCTTCGGCGGCGCGATCGAGCTTGACCGATGCAAGGTAGATCCCGCTCAGCACCCGAAGTTGCTCACCAGCGGGTGTCGCGTTGGCCAGGTTGTATTGATTCAGTGCGTCTTCATAGCGGCCCGCGTTGTAGGCGGTGCCGGCCTCGCTCACGATCGGCGCCACCGGCAAGCGTTGCATGTAGTACGCGTCGGCCGGCTGCCCGGCCGGCGTGACGGTGGTGCGCGCATAGCCTTCGATGAGCTGGTCTTTGGGCAGCACCGGGCTGTCTTGCTCGAAAGCCAGCGGCGTGTTGTCGAGCTCGTCGTCGCGCAACACGGCCGACGATTGCGCGACCACCATGCCCTTGCGCAAATCGGTCAACGCGAGGTTGATCTGTAGTGCGCCGCGTGACTTGCCGACCTGCCGCTGACGTGTGAGCGTGCCCGTCAAAAGATAAGTGGCCTTGTCGAGGTTGGCGCGTTGAAACGGCAGCAGCTCAAGCGACGCGTGCTTCGACCGGATGCGATCCGAAACACGACCTTGCAGCAGCTGCGTCGATACGGTCTGCTGCCCACTGTTCGCATCGATCATCGGATCGAGCACCACACCGCGGCGACCTGTGTCCAACATGCCCGACAACGATTGCGTTTGTGACACCAGCGCGTCGGTGACCTGCGCGACGGCCTGGTCGACACGTTGCGCTGCAGTCGTCGGTGCCGACCCGGTGCTGGCACAGCCTGCGATGGTCAAGCCGAGCATCAAGGCTGCGGACAAGGACACTGCTTTGAGCCCCCGCAGCCGAGGAAAGGAGAGCACGGATACGGAAAAAGTCATGGTCGACATTCGCTTTTGAGAAGAGAGGTATCGCCGGCCCGAAGTGGTCCGAGCGAAGCGGATTGAAGAAGCTCGCTGCATCTACTGCGAGAGGCGACGGTTGGATGGACGGTCGCGCTGGCGGCCGCCGCTTTTGCTTTGGCCGATGCGGTCGACGCCATTGAAGAAATCACCATGGGCTCCGGCAATGTCGACGCCTTTGGCTCCGTGGCCAACCCGGTCATTGCGGACGGCGCAGGTGGTGCGGCCTGGGCGGGAAGTCCAGGAAGCGGAGAGACCTCCGTGTGAGTGCGCGTGACCGCCTCGCGCATCTGCCTCAACTTCAACGCCTGTTTCTGCCCGAGTGCAGAGCGTGCTTCAGCGTCGGCATGGCGCGCCTGGAACATCGTGCCGCCGATGACTGCAGCGACCAGTGCGACGCAAAGCGCTGCGATCACGAAGTAACGTGCACTGCCCTGCCGCCGGACTGCGCCACGCGATGTGGCGGAGAGCGCGGCGCCGCTCGACCAGAGTGGGTCCATCTCACTCAGATCGAGCCGCGTCTCAGCAGTCGACTGCCATGCGCCTTGCTCGATCGGTTCGAGCGGGGCCGGGTAGGTCGGATACGTCCCGGTGTTATCCGATGAGCTACCGGAGTTCGTCGATGGCGTTTCGGTTTCGCGGCCATTCAGTTGCGCCCAAAACGCTTCAGTCGTTTGCGTTCGGTCTTGCGGTCGCAGCGCCAATGCGTTGTCGATGGCGGCGAGAAACGGCACGCCGTAGCGGCCTTTGGCCCGCTCTGAAATCGGCGCCAACCGGTCTTCCATCAAACGCTCGATCGCGGCCATCGGCCGCTCGCCGGTGATCGCTGCGTACACCACGCCCGCCAGTGCATACACGTCGGTCCAGGGGCCTTGCTTCATCGACGGCGCCTCGCCGTATTGCTCGATGGAGGCAAAGCCGCGCTGGCGCACAGCATTGGGTGTCTGCGCGATGTTGCCGATAACGCGACGTGCCGCGCCCAGGTCGAGCAACACCGGGCCACTGCGCGATACGATGATTTTTTCGGGCGCTACGTCGCGGTGCAGGCAACGCACCGCGTGCATCGCGGAAAGCCCGGCAAGCAACGGGTGCAGCAGATCGAGCAGCTGCTTTTCGTCCGGAGCGTGACCGAGATCGGCGAGCCACTGCGCCAGCGTCGGGCCTTCGTAGTACGGCATGGCCATGTAAGCCGTGTCATTGGCCTCCCACCAACGCAGCACCTTCACGACGGCCGGATGATCGAAGCGCGCGAGCGTCCGGGCTTCGTTGATGAAGCTGCGCAACCCTGACTGATAAAGGTCGACATGCCGCTCCGACTTGACGACCACCGCGGGCGATGCAGCCGACCGAGCAGCCAGCGCAGCCGGCAGGTATTCCCTGATGGCAATGCGCTCTCTTGAAGAAGGATCGAAGGCAAGGTAGACGATGCCGAAGTCGCCTTCGGCGATCAGACCCGTGATCTCGTATTCGAACGGCTTCGTGCTCTCGGCCGATGCAGCCGCGCCCGCCCCGTTTTCCTCGATGCGATGCCGCGTCGACGTCATTGAACCCCCCTGTTTTGGGAGGCACTCTAACAGTGTCATGAATACAAAATAGCTACACGATTCGACACATTCAAGTTTGAATGTGAACCGCTGCAGACGTCCCGCCCAACCCTGTCGAGGTTTGTTTTTGTCCGTTCTTCCTACGCCGCGAGAGGCGCTCGCGCCCTAATCTCTGGCGATGAAAAATCAGTCGATGCCAATGCCGAGACGTCTGCTGCGTTGGGTCATGCCTTTGATGATTTCCCTGGCGCCTTGGTCGGCCCATGCGCAGGAAGACTCGAGCGCCGAGGGCTTGCGAGCGCAATACAAGACGATGACGCCGGCCCTGGCCAGCAATCCGTTTCATCGCAAGTTGGTGCTTCAGTCCGAGGAAGGTTCGGGCAAGCTGAGCGGCAATATCTATGCGGTGGTGGACCATCCGTATGCCGACGTCGCCAGCGCCTTCAAGCTGCCGGCCACCTGGTGCGGTGTGCTCATGCTGCATCTCAATACCAAATACTGCGGCGTGCAGGGAAGCGGCGCCAGCCCGACGCTCAATGTTGCAGTCGGGCGCAAGTTCGATCAGCCTGTGGCAGACGCCTCACAAGTCAATTTCGTTTACTCGCTCAAGGCCGCGACAGCGGACTACCTCGACGTCAATCTGAATGCCGCGAGCGGGCCGATGTCGACGCGAGACTACCGCATCGTGCTCGAGGCAACGCCTATCGACGCCAGCACGACTTTCATTCATCTCGGCTATTCGTATGGCTACGGCGCGGCGGCCAAGATCGCGATGCAGGTCTACCTGGGCACCATCGGAAGCGACAAGGTAGGTTTCACCGTCACAGGCAAGAACGGCAAAGGCGAACCCGATTATATCGGCGGCGTGCGCGGCGTGGTCGAACGCAACACCATGCGCTACTACCTCGCGATCGACGCCTATCTCGATGCGCCCTCGCCGCAGCAGCAAGACCAGCGTACCGCGGCCTGGTTCGATGCCACAGAGCAATACGCACTGCAGCTGCACGAGATGCCCAAGGACGACTACGTCGCGATGAAGAGAAGCGAGTACCGCCGACTGATTGCCAAGCAATAGGCCAGAGGCATGGAGCGGCAAGGAGGCGGGCATAGAGAGCAAGACTATGCGGGCGACGCAGCGCGAATGTCGTGTCGCCTTGGCGATCAAATAGTCTGCAAAATGAAGCGATGCCTTGACCCTGCTCAGCAAACCGTAAGCAGGTAGGTGTCTGATGTGTCGACTACCGGAGAACGCCGTGAAAACGCTGTCAGCCTTGTTGAGTGGCCTCGGTGCCCTCGCCGCCTTTGCCGTTGCCAGCACAGCATTGCCTGCGTCGGCGGCGGAGCTGGAACTTGAAGGTCCGCGCCTGCGCGTCAGCGGCATGCTCGATGGCAGTGCTACCAAAGCATTCATCGAGCACCTCGGCACCGGAAAAGTTCGCGTTGTCGTCTTCGAAGACTCGTTCGGTGGCACCGCGGAGGCAGCCGAGATTTATGCCAAGGCCATCCGGGCCAGCGGCGTCAACACAGAAGCACGCGGCCAGTGTTACGCCGCCTGCGCCTACGCGTTTCTGGCCGGCAAGGAGCATCGCTTCGGCCGCGGGATACAGGTCAACGGCTTGCTGATTCCGGTCGCGATGCGTCCCAATCCCAGTGAGTTGCAAAGCCGTTGGCGCGGCGACGAAGCACAGAAAACGTTGGCGGAGTTCACCGCCGTTTCCTCGTCGGGGCCCGCGACACTGCCAGTGTCGACCTCCGACTCGCCGAGGGGCGCACTGTCTGCGACCACCGTCGCATCTCCCGCTACGGTCTCGTCCACAGCCCCATCGGCGCCACGCGAAAATTGGCAGCCAGACCATGGTCTGCTGTTCAGTTCGACTCCGACGCTCTTCGGCCGCGTCTACAACACCTATTACTGCGATGGCTCGCAGGGCCGCGACGTTTCGAAGTGCGAAGCGTTGAGCGATGCCGACCCTTACAAGCTCGGCGTGTTGACGCCTTAGCGGTACCAGCAGTTACCAGTGGCCCGGGTCCGGCACAAAGCCGTACTGCGGGTTGCGTGGATTGGCCGGGAAAGGGCGAGGCCGGTCCGGCACATCGACGTCGGCCGGCAGCACACCCATTCGCACAAGATTTGCACGGCTGTCGTATCGCACCGCAATGACTGCGTCGGGCGCGCTTGCAGCCCGCTCGAAGCGCGTGTGCCCCACCACCGATTCTTCGCGTTGGCCATGCCCTGTGCCTAGCTTGGCTGTGCTGTCTGCGCTGAATTCGCCAGATGGGCCAGATGGGCCGGCAGAGGCTTTGGCTTCGCCACGCGTTTCCGGGGCGGGCGATGCCGACGGCGCAGGTGCCTCTTGCACACTTCGCTCACGTCGCTCGCTGCGGCCATCCGACTCGCTGCGCTCGTTCTGCGCCGCGCCTTGATCGCTGCCGTCACGCCGCAGTGCCTGCCGTGGTGCCACCTGCATCGGTGCCGCCACGGAGCCCCGCTCACGAAACACCGCAATGCCGATCACGCCCACGTCGAGCGGCCGACCCGTCCGCGCCGCATAAGACTGCGCCTGCGCGGTGAACTCGAAGGCGGCGATCTCGCGGTCTGTCTTACGCCAGCCATCGATCTGGCCTGCGTCGAGCGGGCCGAGCACATAACCGTTCTGCTGCCAGCCCGCGGTCTGCCCCGTCAGAACGTTGACTCCGTCGACCGCCATCACGACAAGCACGCGCTCGCGTCGCAAGTTGCGAATGCGAAGCCCGTATCGCGCACCTGGCCGGCCAGGCACATAGCGCTCACCGCCGCTCGCATAGACCGGAAGCGATTGGCCGGTGTCGCGGTCGACCACTTCGAGTTGCAACCAGCGGCCGCCCGTCGTCGTCGATGCGAGCGGCGCTGAGCTCGACCAGCTCGGCCCTGCGCAGGCGCCCAGAAACGCCATGGCCGGCAACGCCAGCAACAAACGCCGCCTCGGTGCAGGAAGGTCGATAGAACGGGCCATGGAAGTGCTCCTGAAGAACGGTCGAAATTGAACCGTCCGACTTCTACGGCCGACGCGCAGCAATGGGGTTAAGTGCCGGTCGATCGGTGTCCAGGCCCAACGACCAGGATGTCAGCGAATCCATGCGACCGCGAGCGGAAAGCTGAAGAACGCCGCCACCGTGGTCCACAGAATGATCCGCGCAATGCGCCCGTTGTCTGCGCCGAAACGCTCAGCCAGCATCGCCACATTGCTGGCGCTCGGCAAGGCCGCGACCAGCACGATCGCCGCCAGAGCCATTGGGCTGATGGGCAAACCCAGCGCCATCGCGCCACGTGCCACCGCATAGACCAGCAGCGGATGCACCACCAGTTTGACGATGACCACAGGAAGCACATCACCGATGCGTGACAGGCCGCGGTGCGGCGCTTCGGGAAACTGCAGAGCGTGACCGCGGCTCAACAAAGCCGAGCGCGCCAGCACCGCGCCGATAGTGAACAGCGCCGCAGGCGAGGCGGCATCGGCCAGCATCGCAATCGTGTCCGCAATGGGCGCGGGCAATTTGAGTTGCACCGCAGACACCAGCGCCCCGAGCAGGATGGACCACGGCAGCGGATTGACCGACATGCCGCGCATCGCCTGACGGACCGCTTTCGCCGCACCGTGTTCGTCGGCGCCGTCGAGTCGCGACAACGCGATGCACACGGACGACGTCACCAACGTATCGAAGGCGATCGTGATGATGACCGGCCCCGCCACCTGCGGCCCGAGCAGCGCAGCCAGCAACGGCACACCCATGAACCCGGTGTTGGGAAAAGCCGCTACAAGCGCCCCGAAGGCCGCGTCGTTCCATCCGATGCGCGCACTCCGCGTACCCCACACCACGGCACCGACCACGATCAGCGCACACACGCCCCACACCAGCGCAACGCTGCCGTCGAGCAACTGGGCGATGGGCGTGCGGGCGCCGAAGCGAAACAGCATGCACGGCAACGCAAAGTAAAGAACGAAGGTGTTGAGGCCCGGAATGGCATCCAGCGGCAGCACCCGACTACGGGCTGCCGCATAGCCAGCTGCGATCAGCGCGAAGAACGGAAAGGTGACAAGAAAAATCTGCAGCACGCGGCGATTGTCGGCGCTGCTGGTGCCGCTGCTGGTGGCCCGTATCATTGATCGCTTTGCGCTCGCGGCCCCGCTGGCCGACCCGTTCAGTACCCTGCCCCCATGTCATCCGGTCTCAATCTCGCGCAACAGGAAGCGGTCAACTATCTGCACGGGCCGTGCCTGGTGCTGGCCGGCGCCGGCTCCGGCAAGACCCGGGTCATCACGCACAAGATCGGACGGCTCATCGAAACCGGCATGGCGCCGAACCGCATCGCGGCCATCACCTTTACGAACAAGGCCGCTACCGAAATGCGCGAGCGCGCCAAAGGGTTGATCGGGCGTGACGCAAAGAAGGTAGTGATCTGCACCTTCCATGCGCTGGGCGTTCGCATGATGCGGGAAGACGGTGCAGTGCTCGGCCTGAAGCCCGCCTTCAGCATCCTCGACAGCGACGACGTCACCAAGATCCTCAAAGATGCCGGCGGCACCACCGATGCCGCGACCGCGCGCATCTGGCAGTGGACCATCAGCAAGTGGAAGAACATGGGCCTGAATGCGGCTCAGGCCGAGGCCATCGCGGCGGACGACAACGAGCGCATCACCGCCAAAGTGATGGGCCGCTACGAAGAGCGGTTGTCGGCCTACCAGAGTGTCGACTTCGACGACCTGATCGGTATGCCGCTCAAGCTGCTGCAGCAACACGCCGATGTGCGGGTCAAGTGGCAAGCCGCACTGGGCCATGTGCTGGTCGACGAATACCAGGACACCAACGCGACGCAGTACGAAGTGCTGAAGGCGCTCGTCGGCGAGGGCGGGCGCTTTACCGCGGTGGGTGACGACGACCAGTCGATCTACGGCTGGCGCGGCGCGACGCTCGACAACCTGAAAAAGCTGCCGATCGACTATCCGACACTTAAGGTCGTGAAGCTCGAACAAAACTACCGCAGCACATCCGGCATCCTGCGTGCGGCCAATAACGTGATCGCGCCGAATCCAAAGCTGTTCCCGAAAACGCTGTTCAGCGAACTGGGCGAAGGCGAACCGGTGCGCGTGGTCGATGCCGACAGCGAGGCGCATGAAGCCGAACGCGCAGTGGCGCGGATCCAGAGCCTGCGCGCCGGCGAAACCATCACGCAAAGCTCTACCGGCACGCAGCACCTGGAGTGGCGCAACTTCGCGGTGCTGTATCGCGCCAATCACCAGGCACGGGTGTTCGAGCAGGCGCTGCGCAAAGCCAACATTCCCTACAAGGTATCCGGCGGGCAAAGCTTCTTCGATCGGGCCGAGATCAAGGATCTGTGCGGCTGGTTCCGGTTGTGGGTCAACAACGACGACGATCCGGCGTTTCTGCGCGCAGTGACGACACCCAAGCGCGGCATCGGCCATACGACGCTGGCCAGCCTGGGCACCTTCGCGAGCCAGTACAAGCTGAGCTTGTTCGAGGCGCTGTTCAGTCCTTCATTGCCCAGCGTCATGGCCAAGCGCGCGCACGAGCAGTTGCACGAGTTCGGCCGCTACATCAACGACCTCGAATACAAGGCGCGCCGCACCATGGGCGCCGAAGATTCGCGCGCTTTCATGACCGAATGGCTGAAAGAGATCGACTACGAGAAGCACCTGTACGACGGTGAAGACAGCGAGCAGGTCGCGGCTGCACGGTGGACCAACGTGCTGGAGTTCTGCGACTGGATGTCGGCCCGCGCCGGCGGCGAGATCGACGATGCGTCGGGCGCGACGGTCGAGAGCGAACGCAAGAGCCTCCTCGAAGTGGCGCAGACCATCTCTTTGCTCTCGACCATCAGCGAACGCGAGAAAGACCAGAACGTCGTCACGCTGTCGACGCTGCATGCCTCCAAGGGTCTGGAGTGGCCGCACGTCATGCTCGTCGGCGTGACCGAAGGGCTGTTGCCCTTCAAGCTCGACGACGACAACGGCAAGCAGGAAAAGATCAGCGACAGCACGTTGGAGCGGCTGCAGGAAGAGCGCCGGCTGATGTACGTCGGCATCACGCGTGCACAACGCACGCTGGCCGTGAGCTGGACCAAGAAGCGCAAGAAGGGCCGCGAGATGATCGCCGGCATTCCGAGCCGCTTCATCGCTGAAATGGCACTCGACAAGACCACCGCCAAGGAAGACCCGCGCGAGAAGCTCAAGGCCCTGCGTGCCGAGTTCGCGCGCAAGGCACTGGACAGCGCAGCCGCTGCAGCGGCCGCCGCCGCGGCGCCATGAGAGCTTTGGCTGCCACCTTGTTGATGTCAGGCTGCATCGCCTCAACGACTGCTATGGCGCAGAGCGGACCGGGCACGTGTCCTGCAGGCGCGAGCGACATGTCGACCGAAATGCTCTACGGCACCTGGCAAGTCCGCTTCGACGATGCGCCCGCGGTAGCCATCGTCACGCTCGGCAAGCACCCGGACTACGACGGTGTGCGCGGCACGATCACGCGCGATGGCGCCCGAAGTGGCGACGCTGCTTTGCGCTCGGTAGCGCAACTTGCAGGTGACATCGACGCCGAAGGTCAGCTTGCAATCGACGAATCGCAAGACGGGCGCAGCATCAGCGGCGTGTGGGACGGCACGCTGCAGCCCGGCTCTTGTGGCGAGGAATTCAGGGGGACGTGGCGCAACGTCGCCGACGAGAGCACGCATCCGTTCGTGCTCCACAAGACCGGCCCATATCGATGATCGCAAGGACAGCAATGACTTCACGCATTCGTACACTCGCCGCGCTGCTGGCCCTATTTGGCTTCGCATGCGCAAAGGCGCAAGCTGCGGACAAGCCACCGAGCCAACTCGCCAGCGCGCAACTCACCTGGCAACAGTGCAGCGCGCTGGGGGCGAGCAACGACGCACGGCTCGCGTGCTACGACCGCTGGGCTCAGCAGCAGACGCTGCCACCGACGTCCGTACCGACCGCGCCGCCCGTGCTGGCCACGACACAGCCGGCCACCCCCGTCGATGCGTCCATACCGGCAACCCGCGTGGTGTCGGTCAGCACCGAAGAAGGTTGCCGCGACCGCCAATATTCCGAGCTGTCGCGCTTCTGGGAATTGGAGAACGGCAGCGACTGCGGCACCTTCGTGTTCCGTGGCTATCGCCCGATCAATGTCTCGTTTTCAGCGGCCAACGACAAACCGGGAATTCCGACGTCACCGGCCGAAGGTCACACCGGCACCGCGACCGCGTATCAGGCCAACGAGATGCGCATCGGTGTCTCGATCAGAACCAAACTGGCGCAAGGCCTGCTGACGCAAAACGATCCACAAAAAAAGGATTCGCTCTGGTTCGGCTACTCGCAGCAATCGACCTGGCAGATTTTCAACAGCGAGCTGTCGCGCCCCTTTCGCACTACCGACCATGAGCCTGAGCTGATGTACGTCTACCCCACCGACTTCGCCTTACCCGGGGGGTGGAGATGGCGCTATGCCGGCCTCGGTCTGGTACACAACTCGAACGGCCAGAGCCTGCCGCTGTCGCGCAGCTGGAACCGTACGTACCTGATGGGCGGCATGGAATTGGATGACCGCTTTACCGTCACCGGCCGCATCTGGAAGCGCATCAACGAGAGCGCCCAGAGCGACGACAACCCGGATATCGAGAACTTTGTCGGTCGCGCTGAGATCACCGGCCGCTGGAACTTGAATCGCGACAACACGCTCGGCGTCACGGTGCGCAACAACCTGCGTGACAGTGGCCGCGGGTCGGTGCGCTTCGAGTGGCTCAAGGCCATCGGGGATCCGACCAAGAGCAACCTGCGCTTTCATACGCAGCTGTTCCATGGGTACGGCGATACGCTGGTCGACTACAACCGCAAACGCACTGTGCTGAGCATCGGCCTGAGCCTGGTCGACTTCTAGCGCAACCCTAGCGCATCGGCGCCGGGGCTGCACTCCAGCTCGGGTCGATGCGGCCCGGCAAGCCTAGCTGCTTGTCGACATGCAGTTCGTGATTGATCTGCTCCAGCAAATGTCCGAGGCGAATGGCCTCGGGACGCGCGGAGGCAGCCCCGGTTTCGAGCAAGCGCATCTGCTCGGCGAAAGCTTCGGTCAGCTGCACCCATGCATCGAACGACGCGCTGACACTGCTCGATGGCATGTGCGGCACCGTCGTGGTGCCCATCGCATCATCGACGGAATAGTCCGCAGCAAAACCATCGTCGTTCATGGCTTGGAGTCTCCGTCTGAATGTTGCAAGCTTGAGTTGCTTTTGTAGACCCGCAAGTTGAATCGGTCTGTACGGAAGCGAACGTGCGTGCAGCACGAGGGCACGTGCAATGACAAACGGTTTCGCGGCGCCTATCGACCGGCCTCATACTGTCCGTTCGCTTCGAAACGGCATTCGACACGGCCTGCAACTGCTGGCTCCTCCCCCTTTCGGATGCGCCAGCAACCGAAAGCCTTCTTGCCCACTTCGTCGAATCAAATGATCGAGCGGCTGCCGCGCGCCGCCCGTTCCAGGCTCATCGCACTCTGCGAACCGCACCCGCTGGTACTGTCCGAAGTCCTTTGCGAGGCCAAAACGTCCACGCGGCACGTTTACTTTCCGACGGAGGGCTTTATCTCGCTGGTGTCCGTCATCGATGGGAACCAAGGCATCGAAGTCGGAATGGTCGGACAAGAAGGCATGCTGGGTGCGCATCTGGCGCTCGGCGTGGCGTCGCAGCCTCTGCACGCGCTGGTACAGGGTACCGGGTCGGCATTGCGGATCAATGCTCGCGCCTTTCGCGTCGAATTAAGCCAAAGCCCGGCGTTGCAAAGCGCGGTCTTTCGTTATCTCCATGTGCTGATGGCTCAGCTCGCTGTATCGACCGCCTGTGTGCGCTTTCACTCCGTGCAACCAAGATTGGCCCGTTGGCTCTTGATGAGCCAGGACCGAGCAGCCTCGGACGGTTTTCGTGTCACGCATGAATTTTTGGCCTACATGCTCGGCGTTCGAAGGGTGGGAATCACTTCTGCAGCGAGTGCATTGCGGCGCGATGGGCTGATCAGCTATCACCGTGGTGACGTGACAGTGCTCGATCGCAAAGGCCTGGAAGCCGCTGCCTGCACTTGCTATGCGGCGGATTGCCGGTCTTACGCAGCTGTCATGGGGTGAGGCGACGCGCCACTGCGGCGCGCATAAAAAAACGGATTGCGCTGACGCGCAATCCGTTGATTTCAATTTGGTGGCCTGGGGGCCGGTTCGAAAGTTCTTGCGCAACCCGTGCGCGTAGACCTTGACCGCGAGAGCGGTGTGCAAGGATGAGGGGAACTGCAAGCAAGCCCTCACGCCACAGGGCGCACCCGCGTTTTACTGGCAAGCGCAGCGCGCAGCGGCACCGCTGCGAAGGCATCTGCAATGGGGGCCGAAGGGGCGAGACGCCGCAGGTGGCTCGATGCGCAGCACGCACAGCGCGAAAGCCGTCCGCTTGGGCCGTGTGCAGCGTTCCGAAAACGATCGAGACGTCCGAAATAAATTACAAGTTTCGGACATATTAAATGGATAACGTATTCAAAAGTCCGAAGACAACCACATCTTTCGGACAAAATATTGCTTTACGTCCAAAAAACAGTTACAAATATCGGACAAGTATGTCCGACCTTAAATCCGCTGTCCTATCCCTCGTCAAAGCTGACGGGGCCAGCCGTGTCTGGGTGCCGACGGACTTTGCCGCCTTCGGCAGCCGCGATGCGATCGACAAAACACTGCAACGCCTGGTCCACGACGGTGAGCTGAGACGCATCGACAGAGGGTTGTACGACAGGCCGACCCTCAACAGCCTCACAAAACGCCCCACCAGTCCGGACTACCGCGCCATCGTGGACGCCATCGCTCGTCGGGATCAACTTCGCCTGCTGGTCGACGGCCTGACTGCGGCGAACGACCTTGGCCTGACCGACGCGGTGCCCGCCCGCGTCACGATCCACACCGACGCCAGACGGCGATCCGTGAAGCTGGACAACCTGGTCATCGAGTTCAAGCAGACGGCCCCCAGCCGTCTGTATTGGGCCGGCCGGCCAGCCATGCGTGTTGTGCAGGCCCTGCGCTGGCTGAAAGACACCTTGGCCACCGACCGGCAGCGGATCTTGGGCAAGTTGGGCAAGCTGCTGGCTGATCCGGTCCACGGCGACGCCATACGCAAAGACCTTCTGGAAGGCTTCAGCACGTTGCCGACCTGGATGCAAAGCCTCGTACGCGAACTGCCGGGATGCGATCCCAAGATCACGGCCGCCGCGCTACTCAAACGAGCCAAATCCAGCACAAGTGCGAAGCGCCCCTGTCCGAAGAGCGCGATCGGGGAGGCTGCATGAACGCCGACTTCCAGACCGTGATCGCGGCTGCAGATGCCGAGCGACGAGATCTTTTCCTCGGTGCTGCGGCGCGCCTCGGCTCCGCCGTCCAGAACGTCGAGAAAGACTTCTGGGTCTGCTGGGCTTTGGACGCGCTGTTCAACGGCCTTCCGGCTGGTGGCCCGCGGCTGCTCTTCAAGGGGGGCACATCCCTCTCGAAGGCCTTCGGACTCATCTCCCGTTTCTCCGAAGACATCGACATCACGGTCTTCCGCGATGACCTGGGTCAGGGCGTCGAAGCGGCAGACCTGGACGCGCTCAGCGGCAAGAAGCGCCGCGCCCGGCTTGACGCCATCCGCGATGCCTGCAAAAGCTACATAGCCGGGCCGCTGACCACCCAGTTCACCGAAGCCGCAGCCGCTGCGATTCCCGAAGAGCGATTCCTGCTGGAAGCCGATCCGGAAGATAAGGACGGTCAAACCCTTCTGTTCTGGTATCCCCAAGTCACGGCGGCCGAAGGCGACTACATTCGCGCCGCCGTCAAGATCGAGGCTGGCGCGAAATCCGCCCTGGACCCGCACATCGCCGCGACTGTGACGCCGTACGTTGCGGCCGACTTGCCCGATCTGAATCTCGTCGTCTCCGGCGTGACGACAGTCCAACCGGAACGAACGTTCTGGGACAAGGTGATCATCCTGCACGGTCTGCGCCAGTGGTACGACCGTCGTCAGGAACTGCGCCACGAAGGGCAGCGGGTATCACGTCACTATTACGACATCCATCGCCTTTTGCAGGCGGAAGGCGCACCAGCCTGGCAAGCCAATCTCGATCTTGCCGCAGACTGCGCAACACATGCCAGGTTGTTCTTCGGGAGCCCTGACCTGGGGCTGGACTCAGCAGCCGCAGGCACATTCACGCTGACCCCCGACGCTGCGATGCACGACGCGCTCGGGCGAGACTACGCGGCCATGTCCGGAATGATCTTCGGCGACATCCCGCCTCTGGATACGGTACTGGCAAGTGTTGCGTCGCTTCAAGAAGCGATTAACGCCGCGGCCAAGTCACCCTTGGGCAGAGGGACGTCAGCATGATCGACTATTTCAGCAACCGCAAAAACGGGCCTGTCGTTTCGCCCGTACTCAGGACGTGATTACTCCGACGGAGGCTTATGGTGTACCCAAAAAGACTGCGCGTGAAAAGCAACCTGAGTACACCGTTAGGTACACGCAAGAACGGGACGTTGTGGGATTCAGAGATACCGCTTGAGCCGCCCTTTCGGGCTAAGTCCTTGATTCACAAGGACTTCTGAGCTGACTTGGGATCTACTGAGAAAGAAAGATGGTGGCCTGGGGCGGAATCGAACCACCGACACGCGGATTTTCAATCCTCAAATAACACTGTTGATCACTGTTCAGTGCTGTTGATAGAATCAATATAAATCAACATCTTACAGAGACTGTGCTGGTCAAAACACCAGTAATGCATGGATTGATGTTGATCTAAATATTGGTGAAGTGGCTACATGGTGGCTACACCAGGATCAACATGGCCCGCCCCCGCAAAGACCAGCCCCTCGACCTCACCCAAGCCATGGAGCTGACTGCTGGAGCCATAGAGCGCCTTGTCTGCCCGCCCGGCAAGGACCAGGTTTTCCTGCGGGATAGCAAGTCGCCGGGTCTGCGAGTGCGCGCCACGGCCAGCGGCGCCAAGTCGTTCGTCTTCGAAGCCAAGCTCGACCGCAAGACGATCCGCCGCACCATCGGCGATGTGAAGGCGTGGCCCATCGAAGAGGCGCGCGTCGAGGCGAACCGACTTCGCGTCACGCTGGACAAAGGGCACGACCCGCGCGAACTGGATCGCGAGCTTGAAGCGGTGAAGGCTGCAAAGGTCGCTGAAGGCGTCGCCAACGCCCTGACGGTGCAAGAAGCGTGGGACAGGTACACCAAGGAGCGGAAACCTCACTGGGGCGACCGGAACTACGCCGACCACGAGAAGATGACGCAAGAGGGTGGCAAAGCGCACAAGCGCCACGCCGATGTCAAAACAATTGCCGGCCCTATGGCGTCTCTCATGTCCATGCGCCTTGTCGACCTCGACGCCGCGGCCATCGAATCATGGGCGGCACACGAAGCCAAGACCCGCCCTGCCCGCGTGCGCCTCGCTCTCCGGCTGCTGAAGGCTTTCCTTCGCTGGGCCGGTGGCGAAGCCGATATGAAGGGCAAGGCAGATCCAACCGCGGCCAGCGCCAAGAAAACGCGGGAGATCGCTGGGAAGCCGCAGGCCAAGAACGACTATCTGCAGCGGGAACAACTGGAGGCGTGGTTTTCCAAGGTGAAGCAGATCCCCAACCTCACCATCTCCGTGTACCTGCAGGTGCTGCTGCTGACCGGCGCTCGGCGGGAAGAGTTGGCCGCGCTGCGTTGGGCCGACGTGAACTTCCAATGGAAAGGCATGAACATGAAAGACAAGATCGAAGGTCAGCGGCCTGTTCCGTTGACGCCCTACGTGTCGTCGCTGCTTCGCTCCCTGCCACGACGCAACGAGTGGGTGTTCTCCAGTCAGACCAGTAAGTCGGGGCGCCTTGCAGAGCCGAGCATTGCGCATCGCAAGGCATGCACAGCCGCAGGGCTCAAATTGACGCTGCATGGCTTGCGCCGGTCTTTCGCCAGCCTGTGCGAGTGGCTGGACATCCCTGGCGGCATCAGCGCCCAGATCCAAGGACACGCACCGCAAGGCGTGCGCGAGCAGAACTACATCCGGAGGCCACTGGATCTCCTGCGGGTGCACCACGAGAAGATCGAGGCGTGGATGCTGGAACAGGCAAAGATCACGTTCGACCCGTCGGCCGATGCCCAGCTCAAGGCCGTCGCCTGAAAAAGTAAAAAGGTGCCCGGAGGCACCCTACAGAACCTACAAAAGGTCCGCAACTCCAGGCCGACGTCGTGTTCGGCCGCCGCGCGACAATGCACGCTCCAGACGCCCCTGCGCCATCGGCGCGTCGCTTTTTGATCCGTCCATCCCTCGTACTCGTCGTCGCTTTTGCCTCAATTCCTGATTTCCTTCCGCTCACGCAGGCTCCTGCTTGCGCTCGCGTTGTCTTTGCAGATCGGCTGCAGCGTGCAGCCATCTTCGACAGATGCGCCCGCAGCCGTGTCCTTGCAGCCGGGCACCCGCATCGATGTCGCTTTCTCACCGGAAGCGGGTGCAGAGGCCCTGGTGCTCAAGGTCATGGACAGCGCCCAGCGATCGTTGCGCCTTGCCGGCTATTCCTTCACATCTCCCGCCGTCGTCCGTGCACTCGTGAACGCGCGCAAGCGCGGCGTGGACGTCAAAGTCCTACTGGATGACCGGGGCAACCGCGGTAAGGCCAGCATCGCCGCAATGAACTTGATCGCAGGCGCCGATATACCGATCAGGGTGATCTCGAGCTATGCCATCCACCATGACAAATACATCGTGGTCGATGGCCGGCACACGGAGACGGGTTCCTTTAACTACAGCCAGGCGGCCGCACGGTCCAACTCCGAGAACGTGCTCGTGGTCTGGAACGATGAACGCGTCGCGTCGAGTTATCTCGCGCATTGGGACAGCCGCTGGGCTCAAGGGGTTGCGGTGGAAGTGAGCTTCTGAGCATGGACGGCTCAGACGGCTTTCCGGAAACAGTCGACGCAGCTGTTCGGCTGCTGATCGCGATGGTGCCGAAAGCAGAACAGGCACGAATCGCAGCCATGGCGCGGGACGAACTGGTGGTGTTGCACTTCGGTTTGGGCCTGTGGATCCGAAACAACCTCGGGCTGTGGCAAGGCAACCGGGCGTTGCTCGAAGCTTGTGGTGTCCAAAGCCCAGACGATGCTTCGACCTTCCTCATCGAGGCGTTCTGGCGGGAGCTGCGTGCCCTGGAGCCAAAGCTTCACTGAACATTGACCGGCGCCACCCGACTCCAGCGGCTCGGACGCCGTGACTTATTTCCGCGGCGAGTCTGTGTTCAAGTCAATCCCTTAGTGCGGGGGATTTCACAATTTAGCTGTACCCATTGTCCACAGTGAGCGTGCATAACATTGTGGACAACTGCGCTGGCACAGGGCCGGATCGTTGCTGTGCGGGCCTTCGCCGGTGGTGCTCTGTATTTAGGCACCGACCTCAGTAAGTCTGCCAGCCTTGCACGGAGGGCGCTAGGGTGCTTTGTCACTATCGTTGGACGCGACCAGCGTTGCTGGTGCAACGATAGGCCCGGCGACGAACACATCCACCGACGCGAGTCGCAACATCTGCTTGGCTTCCTCGACGGTGCCGGCCAGCCACTGGTCGACATCGCCGGCCTCGATTGGGATCACGCTGCGCTTGTCCTGCGCGTCCGGGGCGAACTTCGGATCGGGCTTGTGCATGCGGCGCATCAGTTCGTGGTCGTCGGCGTTGAGTGTGAGCATCGTGTAGCTCTCGTGCACCTCGCCGGTGTCCTTGTTCGTCCAGACGTTCCACAGGCCCGCCAGACCCCACGGCGCGCCATCCGCGCGGCTGAACTGCCACCAGATGTTCTTGCCCGTTTCCCAGTTGGGTTCGTCGAACGATGCCGCTGGAATGATGCAGCGCTGCCCGCGCTTCCACGGGTCTTTGTAGCTGGCCTTCTCCGCCAGCTCTTCGCTGCGCGCATTGTTGGTGGGAAACTTGAGTTTGGGTTCTTTGGCGAACCATGGGATCAAGCCCCACTGGCCGACGACCAGCTCGCGCTCGTACCCTGTTGAATGACGTGCGCGCCGAATGAAAGGCCCCGGCGACCGCGGGAAGACCTGGCGCGGAAACAACGGCGGCCGGTTCGTTGGGCCGAGGTGCCAGAAGCGTTCCATCTCCGCTTCAGCGGGCGTGACGTAGCGATTGCACATCGTCAGATGCTACTGGCTTGAGCCACTCGGCGGCCGCGTCGGCGGGCGGCATGGTGCGTAGGTGCTCATCCCGCCAAAGGTCGCGCGCCAACTCTTCAAGCACGGCCGCATCGAGCGTTCGCCACCGCTGATGAAGGCGATGTGCGCAAGCCCCAATCCAAACGTCAGCGTTCAACAATTCCATATCGACATCGTACACAAACACTGTACATTCATCCAGCATGCGGGTGAGAATGAAACGACGATTCAAGGCTGGCGTGGAACTGGACGACCGGCAGTTTCACGCTCAACCGTGGGTCATCGGGTTGCTGCAGTACCAGGGCAGCGCGCTGTATCTGTGTGCGAGCACCCCTGACGGCAACCCACCTCCTTTTGGCATGCTTTACCGGCCCGCCCTGAAGGCTTGTTATAGCGACACGATCAGCTTCACCGGCATCGAGCTGGAGGGGCACCAGTGGCTGGTGCAGGTATGGTTTTGCGAGGTGGGGAATAGATGAGCCTCACGGACATCTTCAACGCCGAGCAGGCGCGCATCTATGGCCCGCTGATGATCGCGTCACAAGAGGCCGCCACGCGCTGACGGCCGTCGAATTTAGGCAGACGCTGCTTGATGTTCGCTGGAAGCGATCGGACTTCTGCTGTATGGGGGGTGCGAACGCAACACGCCGAGCCGCTGGGCGAACGGCGTCGTACCGGTGCCGGCTTGGGTTCGCGTATATCGCGGCGTTCTGCTGGAACTAAAGGGCATGCACGCGACGTACTTCGATCCGATGGTGGCGCCTGACACCTTAGGTTCGCAGTCGGTGGCCCGTTGATTTCCGCCAGCGGTGGTCGGAGCCCGGTCCCGACGCAAGGAGAGCCGCGTTTCGATCTACGACTGCTCTTTCGGGATCGTCGCTATTCGGACGCTCGTTGCTCTGGCTCTCGATGAAGGGCACGTCGATTGCCCCACGCAGCATGGCGTGTAGCTCGACTTCCACCTTTAACGAATTGATCAGCGTCTGTGCGGTTTCGCAGACGGCACGCTGTCTGGCGATGTCGAGCGGCTTCGTGTCGTCGTCAAGGCTTTCGAGAACCTTGAACAAATGCCCTCGCATGGTCTCAATGTTTCGCTTCGACATCTTGCAGTTTCCTTTGGACGTTGTGGTGGAGACGGATCAGTGATCGCAGTTCGGGCGGGTAGGCGTGGTGTCGCTGGTCCCATGTGCTGAGCACGTATGCATGGCCGCGTTCGATACCAAGAACGTCAGCGCGGTGGTAGATGTTCCGATCGGTGCGACGGGGCAGCAGACAGGCAAACACAGGCACGGGCGTGCATGGGTAGTGAGCCCACAAGATCTCGTCCTCCTCCTGCGACCATGCTTTTCGCATCCGCAGGTTGAGGTAAAACGCGCGCGCCCGAAGGGCTTCCGGCGGCCGAGTAAGCATGGCTGCCAGAAAAATAGTGTCGACCGCGCCGTATAGATCCCTGAGCATGGAATCTTCATCCAGCGCCCAAGGCACTGGAGGCGTCAACTTGTGAATCCCGAATTTGAGGCGACGTATAACGACGCCGACTTTGGAACGACCGAGCCTTTTGCCTATCGCGGCGTCGGTCATTGCGGCGCATTTAGCGAGCATGAAAGCGTCATCCTCGGCAGACCAACGGCGACACCGGTTTTCCTCTGTCCCAGTCGTTCGTGGCTGCCGGATGGCAGGCGCTATGGGCTTCCGTGGACGTTGTGGCATCTGCACAGTTTTTCAGACTGTGACGTTGCCAGCCATGGCAGAAAACCGGATGTGCAGCAGGCCCGTCAAAGGGCACTCGCATGCACGCGCACGCGCCTTAATTGATTTGTCGACGCAGCGTACAGCGAAGATGTGAGGCGCGCGCTTCGAGTACTACCAGACGTAATCACCGTGCGCGGTCTGGAGAAATACGGGTGCGGATTGTGTAAAAGTACACTGAACCAAGTTGTTTAGGTGTACCATAACAACTATGGAAACGAAAAAGACTCACGGTGGCGCTCGCGAAGGTGGCGGCAGGAAGCCGCAAGTTGCTGGCGCGCCGGCCACAGCCCCGGTCACGATCAAGCTATCTGACGCCCAGAAGGAGAAGCTTCAGCGGCTTGGCGGAGCACCTTGGGTTCGTGACCGGATCGACAAGGCGAAAGAGCCAACGAAGTAAGGCGCCGCGCCTCAGGGCGCTGGGGGCATCAGCCTGTTACCCCCAGAAAGCTGAGGCACAAAAGGCGACGGCCACAGGAGGTGAGATTCCTGGAGCCGTCTAACCACAACGTGCAACTTTTGAAGGACCGCACACCATGGCTATACAAATTATCACTCCCGCCCGCGGCAAGCAGCACACAGCGAAGCGCGGTAAAGCGCAGGACCGCACGAAAGCTCCGCAAAGCGCCCCAGCATCAAACTGGCGGACGATCGCCACCTCGGCACGCGATGCAGCGTGCAACTTAATGGAAGCAGCGGAAGAGCGCGCCGAGCAGGAAATGGACACCGACGGCTTTCTGCGTTTGATGAACCTGGCAACCATCATGCTGGGACAATTCAGCTTTCAAGACGAGCAGCGCTCAAAGCAAGAATGCGAACGGGTCGTCTTCGACACGATGGCGATGATCAATGGCGCTCTGCACACTCCGGAAGAGATGGACAGCGTCGCGCGTTCACTTGGCGCACAGACATACGACATTCTCGACAAGATGTCCGATGTCATGACGAGCGGCTCTTACAACCCGGAATATGAGCGCATTGCACGGGCAGCCATTGAGGCAGCGACTGTCGTAGATCCACAAGACGCCGTGCCTTTGGATGCCGCAAGAGCCCGCGGGCCGTGCGACAAGAAATCGTCGGCGCAATCTCCGAAGCGCGTTGATGACGAACCGGTCGACATCGAGGGCTTGATCTTGCGCGCTACCTGCCATGCGCACGAAGCATGCGCAGTTCTCAGTGCGATCACAGAGGAACTGAACAGCAATGCTGCTTACGGTGGGTCAGATCTCGCAGAGATCGCCGCTAAATCCCTTGAATCGATCTCGCAAACTGACACGAAAGAGGACGAATGCAACCCCGCAAGCAACGCTCTGTGCGTGGCAATCGCAGTGCTCACCATGGTGGCGCATCAGGACACAAACATTGCGCTGTGGGCATCTATCAGCCTGCTTGAATCATCCAAGCGCCACATCGACCGCGCCATCATCAAGATCATTCGGGAGCGCCAAGCATGAAGCCCGCAAAGAGCAAGATCACCGGCGTAGATTGCTTCGGCGATAGCCGCGGCAACTATTACTTCGGTCGGCCTGACGCGTTGATCGCTGCCGGCTTAGTTGAACCCGACCAGTTACCCGGCAAGGCTGGCATGCCTCGAACGTCAGTGATGTTTGTTAAAGGCATTCAGCAACCTCGCACGGCACGCCCCCAGCACAATCAAGATTGGATGCAGGTTGCCAAGATTGGCAGCGCATTTCGAGTGACCAAGGGCGTCACAGGCGAAGAGAGCGAACGCCGCGAGCAGACCGAAGAAGATGAGCGCGAAGCCCGCTCACGCATCAAACACGATCCCGGCCTGTCCGCATCTCATGAAGCAGTCCGCGACGCCAGCGCTTTGTTCAAGGTTGGCGATTCGGTGACAGTGGCGGGCTGCGCTGCCGTCATCTCACAGGGTTACGGAGTACACCGCACGAAGGAGAAAGGCGGGGAATATCTGCAAGACGATGGATCGCGCAGCAGCTACAGGCTCGGCTACATCATTCAGTTCAGAAACGGGGAAACGTACTTTGTAGAGGCATGGAAGGTGACAGATCCGGAAGGGGCACCAACCCATCTCCAGTTGGTTGGCGTTCCATCGGTTCGGACGCAGCGACCAATGATTGCGCTCAGGGGCTGATCGCTCCACTACTCTCAGTTCTGCCAGCCATAGGCTGATCCCCGAAAACCTGCTTCCCTGGCGGGCTTGGCTGGCATCTTTCTTAAGGGGCGCAAGGGGCGCATATGCAAACTATTTACCGTCAAGACACTGGCCGCATTACAGTCGCCGACGCGAAGGAATTGATTCGCAAAGCCGCACCGATTGAGCGGGTGGTTAATGTGTACGTCGAAGTAGGCCCCGACGATGAGGCCGTTGCCGACTCGCCGCTGATCATCGAACAGGGCACTGCCCGACGTTATGACCTGAGCATAGAAAGCGACTTTGATGAACTGTGCAAACAGCTTTCGATTGAGCCCCGCAATCGCTGGCGCCCGGCACTTACCGGATACAAGTCTGACGCGAGGCAGGACGCTCTCTACTCGATCGACCACATGGAGTTTGTCCGACTCGCGGAGCTCCATGGTGGGACTGTCGTGGTCCGTCCTTCCAAGAGGGCAAAGCCAGTCGTTACAACAAGCGAATATGCAGAGTTAGAAAAAATAGTTGATTGGTACAACGCAGTGCTGGGCGCGGACATCTGGCGCAAGCTTCCTGCGGTAAAAGCCGAAGATGCTGCGCTGCTGATGAGCGAATTTTCTCCGGCTTCGACTAAAGCAGCCGACATCAAAGCCGACGGCATAGCTAACCTGCAAGTGAATGCCGATGAGTTTGCGCTGATGCTCAGCGCCTTCGAGGCTTTGAGCACGACAAGCCGCAGCTTGGCTGATTGGCACCTCGTCGCGAGACAGCTGGGTCTGACGTATCACGATTGGATCGATCGATACGAAGCGGCAATGGCGATTCTCGATCCTGCCAATGTGCCGATCCAAACTGCAGCGGCTACATCACCATCGGCCGCGGCGCCGGTCGACGCTGCCGTGGAAAGAATCGAACTGGAAGCCGAGGTTGTCCGGGTAGATACCAAGCCTGCCACGCCCAATGACATGCCTGCCCCGCAGGCAAACGAGGCTGATGCTCACGGAGCCGCGGCTACTGCGCCCCGTACGACTCCTGACGGCCCCGTTTCGCTATCGACGGGTGACATCGCGTTCTGCTTCGCGGGCCTGAAATGGACCGAGAAGGAATGGAAGAAGCCACTCGGCGACATGCCCAAGTGGCTGGAGAAATGCCTTGAAATGAGGGGGCAGAGAGGGGTGCGGGAGCATCGATGGAACCCGGTGCTCATCGCAGCCACCCTTGTGCGAGAACACAATATCAAGGCCAATAGCGCCCGCGCAAGATTCCAAACGCAGCCTCTACTGAAGCCGTGGTTCGACCTTTGGAAAACCTACGAAGCAGATCACTTTGATACGTTGGCTTAACCCCGGGTGTAAACCCCGCGTTATCGGATAGTCCATCGCATGCGCACAGCGAGAAGCGCAGTTTTTCAAACCCCAGGGTCGTTGCTCTAAATGCGGGGTTTTCATTGTTCGCCCATACCGGTCTGTGCCACCGGTTTAAAGGCAAATAATGGAACAAGTTTCCTACCAAGCATCGGGTATGCAGCGCGATTCAGAGAGCGCAGGGTTCACACCCTTGGACCGCGAAGATCGTCCGACGGTCAACACAGCCGCAGCGGCACACTATCTGAACCGCCGACCGCAAACATTGCGCCAGTGGGCATCCAAGGACCACGGACCGCTTCGTCCACTCCGCGTAAACGGGCGCCTTGCCTGGCCCGTGGCCGCGATCCGTAAGCTGATCGGGGTGGCACTGTGATGAAGGCCCTCAACGCATTGGCCTTGCGACTCTGGTTCGCAAGCCCTTCCCTTTGGTTCAAGGGAGCGTCCAAATGAAAGAACCCATGGCACTTTCGAGGGCGACCATGGGCTTTCAAAATCAGACCAGCAGTTTCGATTTTACCGCCAACGTGGGCGTAGCAGCGCGCCGATACCTCACCCGCAAAGAGCAGCACAAGGTCATCTTGTCAGCGCTGCGTCACAGCCCCAAAACGACGGATTTTTTGCGCTCCGTCGGTTGCTTCCAAGCCCCGACTCGTATCCACGAACTGCGCGCGCAGGGCTACAGCATCGACACCGCGATGGTGAATGCATGGGGCGCTGATGGCCGAACCCATCGCATGGCGCTCTACACGCTGAACGAACCGACAGACGACTGGGTTCGCCCAGCCGCAGGGAGCAACTGATGCCCTTCGCAAAGATGGCCGCGCTGGCGGCAGTCCAACCGTGGGCGGCACCACGCAAAACCGATGCCGACAACACTCATTGCGATTGCTGTGGGGGCTCGATGGAAGCCTATGCGCGCCGCTGTGGTTTCTGCAACCAGCCAGCGCTCGACGAACTGGCAGCACGTCGCGAGAAAACGGTTCTGCTTCGTATGGGAGCACAACGCCATGGCCGCTGAAGACAAGACCTACGCCACGTTGGCAGCCGAGTACGCCTTGCGCGGTTTCGCGCTGGTACGTACTGACCCTGGCAGCACGCAAGCACCCTTCTATGCATGCAGGTGGGGATGGCTTAAGCCGATCCACAGCCTCGACGACGCCCGTCGTTTCCTCTCACAGAGAACAGGTGCCCGATGAGCGCTACCACTGACTCCACCGAAAAGTTCCGTTCAGCGATCGAAGCTGCCGGCATGACTACACCTGACGAGATCTTCGGCGATGGACTTCTCCACCGCTTCAGCCCCGAAGGCAAGCGGAGCGACAAACCGGGCTGGTACGTCCTTCATCTGGACAACATCCCAGCCGGCACCTTCGGCAACTGGCGTACCGGCGAGACGCAAACATGGTGCTCGAGGTCCGACAACGACATGAGCCCCGCAGAACGCGTCGCCTTGCGTGATCGCATCAAAGCTGCGCAGCACATGCGTGACGCCGAGACAGCCCGACGCAACGCCGATGCTGCTGACAAGGCAGCGCAGATATGGGCGCTCGGCGTGCCTGCAGTAGGTCATCCCTACTTGAAGTTGAAGGGCGTCAAGGGTCACGGCCTGCGCGTCGGCCGGTGGCAGAAGTGGGACGGCGAAACCGGCGAGATCACCACGCTGGAGAACGTCCTCTACGTGCCCATGCGGGACACCGCGGGCAAGTTGCACAGCCTGCAGGGCATCACGAGCAACGGCGAAAAACTCTTTCTTTCTGGGGGCAAGGTCAAAGGCATGTATCACTCCATCGGTCGCCCAAGTGGGCGGCTCATCATCGGCGAGGGGCTTGCAACCTGCTCCACAGTCTTCGAGGCAACAGGTGATGCGGTCGCCGTCGCGTTCAACTCCGGCAACCTTGAACCGGTGGCGCGTGCGCTGCGAGCAAAGTACCCATCCCTCTCCATCGTGCTCGCAGCCGATGACGACTGGCAGACGCCCGGCAACCCCGGCATGACCGCGGCAAAGAACGCTGCAGCAGCCATCGGTGGTCTGCTTGCCGTGCCTGGCTTCGGCAACCTACCTAGAGGACCGAAGGACACGGACTGGAACGATCTGGCCCGCCTGGCTGGTTCGGTGAATGTGGAGGCGTCGGCATGAGCGCGCTGGTCCCCGTGAGATCCGGTATCGATGCCGCTGCTCCCGTCCTCGATGGCTGGCCGGTCCCTACCAAGCTGCCCGACACGCTCCCGCCCGTGATGGCGTTCGATCCCGACCTGTTGCCCGACGAGATCCGGGGCTGGGTGATGGACATCGGAAACCGCATGCAGTGCCCGCCGGACTTCCCTGCTGTCGCCGCGATAACAGCACTCTCAAGCCTGATCGGCGCCCGTGCGGTCATTCAACCGAAGGCCAAGGACGACTGGCAGGTAGTGCCGAATCTTTGGGGCTTGGTCATCGGCAACCCCGGCGTCATGAAGTCCCCGGCCTTGAGCGAAACGCTCCGGCCACTCAATCGACTCGAAGCCGACGCGCGCGAGAAGTGGGAAGCGGAGAAAGAGGACTGGGATCTCGACGTGAAGGTGGCCGAGCTGCAGAACGAAGCCAACGCACGAGAGGCCAAGGGCTTGGCGACCAAAAATCCGGCCGGCGCCAAAGAGAAACTGAAGCCAGTGGATTTGCCAGCCACACCAGCGGAGCGTCGCTTCATCGTCAACGATGCCACCGTGGAAAAGCTCGGCGAGTTTCTGAGCGTCGACTCGTGGGGCATGCTGGCATACCGCGACGAGATCTACGGGCTGCTGAAGAGCATGGACCGCGAAGGCCAAGAAGGCGCGAGAGCGTTCTACCTGCAGGGCTACGACGGCAATCAGGGCTACACCTTTGACCGGATCGGCCGCGGCACGAAGCGCATTGACCGCGTCTGCATCGCCATGCTCGGCGGCATCCAGCCGGGGCGCATCCAGAGCTATGTGCGTGATGCCGTGGCAGGTGGCGCCGGTGACGACGGCCTGCTGCAACGGTTTGGGATGGCGGTATGGCCGGACGTCACGACAAGTTTTGTGAACGTCGACCAGTGGCCCGACACGCCGGCCAAGCAACGCGCTTACGACGTGTTCACCCGCCTGGCAGCGATCGAGGTCGACGCCGAACCACGGGTCTGGCGCTTCGACGATGAGGCACAAGCCATGTTCAATGAATGGCGCGAGGAGTTTGAACCGGAAGTGCGTGGCGGCGAACTGCACCCGTCATTCACGGCGCATCTCTCGAAGTATCGGAAACTGGTTCCGGCGCTGGCCGTCGTCTTCACCATGATCGACACGCCGAACGCTGCCACGATTGGAGCTGAGCAATTGGCACGAGCACTCGACTGGAGCGTATATCTCCGCTCGCATGCTGAACGGCTCTACAGCGCGGCAGTGATGCCCGAGACAGGCGCCGCCAAGGCTTTGCTCGGCAAGATTCGCACGGGCGTGCTGTGCAGCTCGTTCACGCCGCGCCAAGTCGTACAGAAGTGCTGGGCCCACCTGGGCACCACTGAGGCAGTGCGCAAGGCTGCTGAACTGCTCGCTGACTACGACTGGCTCCAGCGTGAAGTCGTGCACACCGGTGGTCGGCCGAGTGAGCGATATGAAGTGAACCCGCTGGCTTGGAGCCCAACATGACCGGGTCGGTGAAGATCACGGCGCAGAACGTCGCAGTAGATGCCTTCTACTTCTGGCGCGAGATGGCCGACTGCCCGGTGAACAGCAAGGTGCAGCTTCTTGGCGCGGGCGGCCTGCCGCAATACGGCCAGTGGGACGGCAAAGCCGCCTTCTATGTCGCGTGGGCGCCGCTGCCCAAACGCCGGCCGAACGACCCGACAAGGGCCTGTCAGCTATGCGGATGCTGCTCGCCGCATGCGGGACCCGGTGCCACATTGACGACCGCGCAAGAGCCGACAGGAGGCGCCGCATGAAGTGGCTCGACCGCGTCCGCAAAACGGCAGATGCCCCGCCCGTGGCACCTACAAAACCTACAGAAGCCACTTTCGTAGGTTTTGTGGGGTCGCCCCCCGCCCCTTTCTCTGAAATTGAGGGCTTCAACGACCCCGAAGTTTCGGATGACTGCCCGCCGAACTTCTTGGACGAAGCCCCGGCGGTGGTGACCGCTGCAGCCTCGCCTGCTTCCAACCCGGAGTCCGGCGTGGTGTTAGGTCGAGCATCCGCACCGGGCGCGGACCCTGCCGAACCAAGTGAAGCCCACATGGCGCTGGTGATGCTCTTTCAACGGCGTGGCGTTCGCAACGAAGAGGCTGATCAGTTGGCGCTGGATGTCGCCGCCCGAACGTTCAACCTCGATGACCATCACATCTGCCTCGAATGCCGACGCCTGAACGGCAAGCGATGCACGGTGCCGACGCGGGCGCAAGCCGGGGAAATCGTGACGCCGTTCTTGCGGTGGCCCATGCGCTGCCCTGGCTTTGAGGCTGCGGCGTGACCACCGCGCATACCGAACTGGTTGCGTTGGTGGATGCGTCCACATCGCGTCGGCGTGCAAACACGGAAGCCACTACGGCGGCGCTGACAGCTTCGGCGGGCCGTGATGGCATGACCATCTCCGGTGATGGCCGAGTGACCGAGAAGGACGCCGCAAAGCTGCTGGGTTACTCCGCTGGCTTCCTGAAAGCGCTTCGGCTCAGCAGCAATGGCCCGGTGCACTTCACCGTCGGCATGAACGGTTGCCGCGTGAGTTACCGCATCGAGCACCTGGCCGCATGGATTGAGATGGGCAGGGAGGTCTAAGGACGGCATTGACCGCACTCCAACGACATAGATCAAGGGGACACTCCGGCGCGACCATCGAGACATGAGGGCGGCACTCCATGTGCCCGCCTTCCAACCTAACGCAGTGATTGCGCTGGAGCACTTGATGGCAGACATGTATTCCGACCCGAGTAACGCGGCTAACAACCCGTTCCTCAGTGGCTCAAACCCTTATTTGCAGGGCAGCATCGACAAAGCGCAAGGCGATGTCGTCCGCAACTACAACCTGACGACCCAGCCTGCGTACAACTCGGCGATGGCCAGGTCCGGCTCCTTCGGGAATGCCGGCATCGATGAGATGAACGCCAACGGGCAGCGAACCCTTCAGGACTCGCTGGGCAACATCTCCACGCAGATGCGCGGTGCGGATTACCAGAACCGCGGCAACCTGTACATGCAGCAGCAGGGCATCGACAGCTCCAATTACTGGAACAACAACAATTTCAACCGGTCGCTCTACAACGACGCCTATTCGCAGAACCAGCAGAACCTGCAAACCGGAATCGGCCTGTTGGGCACGCAAGCGGGCTACAACACCAACAACCTGAACAACGGCACGACGATTCAGAACACGCCGATGAACTATTGGTCGCAGTTTGCCAACGCGGCGAATGGCACAGGCCAGGGTTACGGCACCGAGATCAAGACGACCGGCACCACGAGCAACCCGTTCGTTTCGGCAATGGGCGGCGCTCAACTCGGCCAGTCGGCCATGGGCTGGTGGAACAAGAACTTTCCCGGCACCACCGGCACGAGCGGCAATGACTACTCGGGATCGAGCGGCGACTACACCGCGCCGAACTACACCAACTCGATGGATCAAGGGATCAAGTGGTAACCCCATGAGCGAAGCCGCAAAGATCATCGATTCGGCCACTGCGCCCACCATCTACGTTGACCAACCCGTTGGCTTCATCATGAGCCGCGGCAACGTCATCATCACGTTCGCAAACCCTACCGCCGACCACAACCCGAGCGGCGAATCGGTGCACAAGAAAGTCGCTCTGCGTGTAGTCATCCCGGCGCGTGAGGCTCAGGCGTTGACGGTCACGCTCTACGAGTACCTCAAAGAGCAAGGCGTCGATGTCGCCGGCACCGCTGGAGCTATGCAGTGACCGCCACCGTCTTCACCGAGTGGAACACCGAGATTCCCGACACGGAGCAGGACGCGGCATTGCACGAAGCCTTTGCAACGTTCGCGCTTGATGTGGTGGCACAGACCATGCCGGCGTTCTTCGACTTTCTGAATGCAAATGACGCGCAGGTCGTCGCGGGGCTGCACATCTTCTCGTACTCGACGCCCGCCGCTCCTGAGGTCTGGGTTGACGTGCCAGCCATGGCAAACCGACTGAATTTCTTGCCGTGGGCCGAGCCCCACGAAACCGCGCACTAAGGACCACTCATGGGGCTACTCGACTTCCTTCAGCAACCCGACGCTCAGCTTGGTATCGGCTTGCTCGCCGCCGGTGGGCCTACGACCGATCCAAACCGCACCGGGATCGGCCAGCGTCTTGCTGGTGCGCTACAAAGCGTCGATGCGAACCGTGATGCCGACCTGAAACGGCAGTACGTGAAATCGCAGATCGACGAGAACACGGCCCAGATCGCAGCACGACAGATGCAAGCCCAGCGTGACGCACAGATCAATGGAATGATCATGTCCCGCTTCGGTAACGGCGCTCCTCAGCCGCCCCTCGCCAGCATGTCGGGCGCTCCGCCTTCGACCGGCTTTTCGAACGGCGGCACTGCCCCCGACGGGTTCGCATCGGCCCCTGTCGGCAGTGCACCGTCCTCGCCTGGTGCCGGGTACAACCCTTCAGCTCCGGTTCAAGGTCCGGGCGCTGCGCAATCAAGCGGCAGCTTTCCTCTTTCGCTCAACGACCTCGCTTTGCTCAGCACTGCCGGCGCGAAGAACGCGGGCGACTTGTTCAACATGTACAAGTACTCCACGGACGGCGTGAAGCAGGAGGCCGGCAACTACTACAAAGACCCGAGCACGGGCGCTGTGCGCTACATGCCGAAGCTGGACAACGGCATGGGGATGGTCAATGGTGCGGTGGCCCCGATGTCGGGCTACTCCGCTTCCAATGCCTTGATCAAAGGCCAAGAGGCTGGTTCCGTTGCCGGGGCAAAGATGCCCTTCGACGTAATGACCGACCGTGCGCGACAGGTCACGGGCGCGCAGTTGCAGACCAAGTCGGTGATCGGCGCAGATGGCAATTCATACGAGGTGCCTCTCTACAACCTCGCGCAAGGGCAAGGCGGCGCCGCTGGCGGTGGTAGTCAGGGCGGCGCGCCTGGCAGTGCCCCTGCTGCGTTCCCTGGTGCATTCCAGAGTGGCCGCAACCCGATCACGCAGCAGTCGGCCGTTGCGCTGAACGACAACTGGATCAAGAGCACTTATCAGCCGACGCTTGATGCAGGAAAGACGGCGACGGATCTGCAGTCGAGCATTCAAGCGGTGCGCAACGTCAATATGAATACGGGATGGGGCGCCGAACAGAAAGCTGCAGGCGCGGCGATGCTCGAAGGCTTGGGCATCAACGTCGGCAACTCGAAATTGTTTGCGTCGAGCGCTCAGAAGTTTCAATCGGTCGCCATGGACAAGCTACTGACCACGCTCGCAGCGCAGAAGGGACCGCAGACCGAGGGCGACTCGACCCGCGCGCAGCAGACCTTCGTCAAGCTGTCGAACACGCCAGACGCCAACGCTTTCATCATGGACTTCGCGCAGGCCAAGGCGAACATGGACCAGCGTCGCGCCCAGTACTACGAGCAGGCGTTGCCCTTGGCGCAGAAGGCCGGTGACCTCACGCGCGTGGATCGCGAGTGGCGAAAGATTCAGGGCTCGGTGTGGGCTGATCCCGTCCTTCAACCGTGGGCTAAGTGATGGAAATCTTTAACAGCCTCGAATCGCAATACGGTCTTCCGGCCGGCTTGCTCGATAGTGTCTGGTCTGCCGAATCGGCTCGGGGCCGCAACATGGTTTCCCCTGCCGGCGCGCAGGGCCACTTTCAATTCATGCCCGGCACCGCCCAGCAATACGGTGTGACCAATCCCAACGATCTCACGCAGTCGGCGACCGGCGCCGCACGCATGTTTTCTGACCTCTTGAAGAGCACAGGCGGCGATGTGACGAAAGCCCTCGCTGGCTACAACTGGGGGATTGGCAACGTCCAGCGAAAGGGGCTCGAAGCAGCCCCGACAGAAACGCGCAACTACATCCAGAAAGTGACGGCCGGCATGGGACAACCTCAGGCAGACAGCAACTCCTCGGAATGGGACGCGCTCGCTCAGAAGTTCGCGCCACAGACGGCAGCACGAACGGGAGCAAGCGGCGCCGATCCATGGGCTGACCTCAATGCTCAGTTCACGCAGCCCATGGCGACCGCAGGCGCGCAACCGAGCCGAGCAGCCAGCAAGGAGGCGGCGGCAAGCAACTCGATGCTCGACAACGCGGCGAGCGTCATCACGAACCTCGCACCCTTCGGCACGCTTATCAACGCGGCGCGCGGTCCTGGCATGGAACGCGATGCGGCGAAAGGCTTTGCAAGCGGCTTCGCTGATGTCGGCAACACGCTGCTCAACGGCGGCGCGCGTCTGGCGGATGCTGTGGGCTTGGGTGTCAAAGATCCCAGCCAGTCAACGCTGGGGCGCATGGGCATCACCCCACCGCTTTCCAGCAACGACGACCGGCAGGCGTCACTCAGCGCTTTCAACAAGGAAAACGATTCGCTCGCCTTTGGTGGCGGACGCTTCGCCGGCAACATTGCGGCGACGTGGCCGGTCGGGGGGACCATCGGTGCGGGCATCCGGGGCGCAGCGGCCCTGCCGATGCTTGCCCGCGCAGCCCCTGCCCTCGACGCACTGGGCACCTCGATTGCAAGCGGTGGCATGTCCACGGGGCTTGCTCCTGCAACGCTTTTGGGACAAGCCGGAAACCTCGGCCTGCGCTCCGCTGGCGGTGCGATCAACGGGTATGCCAGTGCTGGCCTGGTCGATCCATCGTCAGCCGGCCTTGGTGCTGTCGTCGGCGGTGCGCTGCCTCCAGTGGTTGCGGGCCTCGGCAAAGCAGGCTCATTGGCCGCGTCGGGCGTCCGGAAGATGCTCACGCCCGAAGAGGTCCGCGCTGCACAAACCGTGATGGCCGCAGGTGGTTACAAGACTCCGGAAGAGATTGCCGCGGTGCGTGCTGCTCTCGGTCAGCAGGGTCCGAACATCGTCGGCGAAGGCCCGACGGTTCCGCAGATCCTGCAAAACCCCGGCGTCAGCCAGTTGCAGCGCACGCTTCGAAACAGCGGCGATAGCGCCATCCTCGGACGCGAAACCGCGCAGGATGCGGCCCGCCTCGCCACGCTCGATCGTGTGTCGCCAGTCAGCGGAACCGTGCAGCAGTCGGCCGAGAACTTCGGCAACGGCCTGAGCGCTGCTGTCCGGCCCGCAGAAGCGCAGGCATCGAAGGAAGTAAATCAGGCGTTCAACGCCGTCGACCCATTCGACGAAACCCGCTTCAATCTGCCGCTTGATGAGATGCAGGCAGCGAAAGACAAGTTTCTCGGGGCTGGCACCTTCGGCACTGGTGGCAAGGTCGACGCAGCGCTCGCTGAAGCGCGTCGCATCGGAACTGAAACGGTTCCTGCGATCGTGCCAACCGGTGCACCTGGCGCCCGCTCGCAGCCCCAGAACATCGCTCAGGCTGTCCGCGCGCTGGGTGGCATCAATACGGGTGCGGTGTCCTCTCGGGGTCTCGCTGGCGAGCTTGCCGATCTTCGTCAGTCGGGGCTCGGCAGCATCATGCAGAACGGCCGCGGCCAGTCGATCGATACGCTGGCTCAGGCGATGCACGCGCAAGGCTTCATCCCGGAAGCCGACTCGGCCACGCTGCTCAACGCGCTTCGTGATCACTCGTCTGGTGAGACGGTGGTGTCGAACGCTGCCGACCAGTCCCGCGCAATGCTGGCGATGCACGAAGCCGCGCAAGGTGAAGCACCCGGCGCACAGGTCATCTCCAAGGTTGTCCCGTTCGCCCATGTGCAGAACCTGCGTTCATCGCTCGGTGAGGCGGCAGCAGCTGCAGATGCGAAGGGCGCCAACCGTGAAGCTGCGGCGCTCCGGCAGATGGTTGCCGATGTCGACACGCGTGTGAAGGCGGTCGCAGGCGGCAACGGTGGACCGGGCGAGAATTTTCCGCCTGACATCGTTGCGCAGTGGGAGAAGGCAATCGCCCTGCACGCCGACAAGATGGACCGATTCCATACCGGCCCGCAGTCGCTGATGTTTCAACGTGGCGGCGATGGCCTGCCTGCTGCCCAAGGTGCTGAGCTGGCTCCCAAGTTTTTCAACCCGCGCGGCTCGCAGTCTTCCGACATCGCAGCCTTCCAGAAGGTCGCTAATCCAGAGACGACGGCAGCGCTGAAGAACTATGCGATCACCGACGCGGCAAACCAGACGGACCGGCTCGGTCGGCTGACCAACGCCAAGTTTGCGAACTGGGTGAATGCTCGGAGTGGTGCGATCGATGGGCTGATGAGCCCCGGCGAGCGGGCTCAGCTGATGGGTGTGCAGAGCGACCTTGCGCGTGCTGATACAGCAACGTCGCTAGGCATGGCCACCGGCTCGAACACGGCGCAGAACGTGCAGAACGCACTGGGGCTTGGATTGCTGGATCACAAAGCGGTCAACGTGCTTGCGAACCGCATTCCCTTCATCGGCAAGTTCACCGGTCCGATGCTCGACGGCCTTCGGGCTACAGCGAAGCAGGGCAAGGTGGAACGGCTCGGCGGTCTGCTTGCAGACCCTGACGAGATGGTCAAGGCGTTGAAGCTGCTGGAGATGCAGTCGGCGCCGCGGCCTATCGGTCTGCTCCATCCCGACCTTGGACAGTACCTGCTGCGGGCGGCACCGATGAGTACATCCGGTTCCGGTCGTCAGTGAGGTTGCGGCCTGTCTTCCATGTGTAAACGAAATTCACCACGAAGGCCAGCAAGCCAAGGGCGACCAGCTTCAAGAGCAGGTACGCCGGGATGCTGTAGCCGAAGATTTCCATCGCCCGATGTTAAGGACTTACTGTTCAAAACAACAGCCCCCGAAACAATCCGAGTTACCGAATGACCAAAAAGACCGATTCTGAAAATGCACTGCCGCCAGCAGGCGAGAAGAAGCGCCCGCCGCAGTTGTGGAAGAAGGGCCAGTCGGGCAACCCTGCAGGCCGGACGCCGGGCACGAGCAAGGCTCACGAGTTGCGCGAGAAGATCCGCGATTGCGTGCCTGACCTCATCGCCAAGTTAATGGAGCAAGCCAAAGGCGGAGATGTGGGCGCTGCACGCCTCTTGCTCGAACGCGTCCTGCCAGCTATCAAGCCGGTGGAGCTGCCACAGGCAATCATGCTGCCGTCCGATGGCAACCTGACCGAAAAGGGCCACGCGCTGCTGCAAGCCGCTGCCGACGGCGAGATCCCTGCCGCCCACGCCGCCAGCCTGATGACCGCGCTTGGCTCGCTTGCGAAGGTGGCCGAGGTCGACGAACTGGCCCGCCGTGTCGCAGCCCTCGAAGATTCCGCAACCAAGAAGTGAGGCCCGGTATGGACATCAAGAAACGAATCGAAGCTCTGGAGCAGCGCAAAGGCACGAGGCGCGTTTACCGGGGCCTGGTGGATGAAACGCTGGAGCAGGCGTGCAAGCGGCTCGGGCTATTCGGTGACGAGGATGCGATCGTGATCCTGCGATCCATCGTCGATGTCTGACCGAAGGAGAACGATATGGCATTGAACCTTGAACGACGTGTCGCGGACCTTGAGGCCGCAGGCGACAAGAACAGCAAACCCTTCCTGGTGCGACTTGTCTCCGGTGATGGAACGCTAGAGCAGCAGGCCGAGCACGCGGCACTCAGAGCAGCTGGGAATGAGGTGATGGTCGTCTCGTTGGTCGCCCTGGCGCCAAAGCATCGACCAGCAGCCGAGCCGCCGGCAGCGACGCCCAATCTTTGAACATTGCACAGGAGAAACCATGTTTCCATTCAACCCGACGAACGCGCCCATGGTGGGAGGCGGTCTGCTCGATCCCAAGGTGATCGCAGCAAAGCAAGCGATTGCCAAGGTGCCGAAGGCCAAGGGAACGAAGCACAAGAAATCGCCCGAGCAGATGCGCGGCCGTTGAATGGGTTTTTCAGGTCGCCACGATACACAACCTAAATGCATGAGGCGCGTGCGAAAATTGTTTAGGCACAAAAATGGACGACGACAAGTTTTTTAGACTTCGATACGTGGGGCGACGGTTTGACCGGACGCGGCTTCCGCTCGATGTGTTGGCTGATCTGCCAGCGTTTCGTGACCTGCTCGTTGCTTACGCGAAGCAGCAGTGGCGTGCCGCAAATTCCGATCGCCAGCGGGTGCCCAAAGGGTTTGACAAGAGCCTTTCCTTTGACTTGGTGGGAATCGAACCTGGCAGCGCAATTCCTGCACTTAGTTGGGATGAAGCTACGGCACAAGAATATTTGCCGGGCTTCGCAAGCGAGCTCAATGAGATCGTGACTGCTTCCTACGCAGACGTTATCAGCCTTGTCGATGATGCTGGGCATGATGTTTTTCCGAAGGCTTTGGACCCTGAGCACGTCCGGGCACTCAATCGATTGGGATCGGGATTGCATGAAGATGAACGAATCGAATTTGTCGGGAGCAAAGGCGTAGATGGCAACGTCGTTTACCTCGATGTCGTCCGCCGCAAAAGGCTAATTACCAAAGTCCGTGAGACGTATGAAAGTCGGCACGACGGCATTGGCACTCTCATTGGCGTATTCGCTCCGCCCGACGCGCAGGCAACTATCAAGGTGCAAGCTTTCGAGCTTGGTCAAATAGATATACGTATCGACAACGAGCGCGTCAAAGTTTTTGACGGCAACATCAACGGAACGGTTCAGTTCGACTTGCAGATAGAGCGTGACAACAACGACGCCTTTCGCGGTATCGTGCAGGTACACGGCGTTGATCTAATTGACCCTGAGATCGGTGCCGAGCTGGAGCGTTGCGGCAATAGGGTCGAAGCGATCGCGATCTTGGTTGATGGCTGGTCTGATGGCGCGGGTGTCGCCCCATCTGCAGAGGCTGTTTCGGCGGCAAAGAGTTTTTTGAGCAAGCGCCCAATGTTGTGTGCAGATTTCAGGATTTACCCGACGCTTGCCGGCGGTGTGCTCTTTGAGCTAGTACGAAATGATTGGGACCTATCGGTAGAATTTCTTGCTACTGGCGGCGTGGAACTCTTCGGGATCGAAGTGGGTGGCAGAGGTGAGCTCGAGCCAGTGTTTTACGGAGCAGTCTCGCAAGATTTCATCGACTTTTTCGATGCAAAGGTTGGCCGCTAATGGTTCGACCTTTCGTTCCTGAAGAGGTGTTGTTCCGCCAGATCCATCCGCACTCGCTGGAGAAGGGGGAGCCGTCCAGTGATCGTTTTCGCCCATACGCAAATGACCAAAATCAAATGTCGGTAGACAGGTCTGCGCTAACTACGGCAGCGGAGTCACACACTCTGTATGTAGCGAACGGCAAGCTATCGGCCGCAGTTTTTGGCCTTGCTGTTGCTGAGCTTTCGGCCGAGTCCATTCCGTGCAAAGCCGATCCGCTGACGGCCAAAGATGACCAGCTTGAAAATGCTGCTCACGCATTGGCGGACTATTCCGCGCACAGCGAGAAAGCTCAGAAAAACATCGCGAAAAAGTTAAAGCAACTTGCTATCGCAAGGGGTTGCCTCCACTCATCGGTAGAGGCCTGAGGACCACTGCGTTGATCCGCTCCGCATCGTTGGAGAACGCTTGTGCGATCGCCCCATCCCGGTTCGTGACCATCGGCTTTGCCGCCACGATGACGGCCTATCCCGCAAGGCCATCGAGCGCAAGATCGAAAAAGGTGAATGGGCCGAGGGGATCCATTTCCGCAAGCGCGATGGTCGCGTTTATATCGATATGGTTGAATTTGAACGGTGGATCATTGGGCTGGATAAGTCGCAGCTGACACGCTCCGCTCGCCCTCGTGCATCAACGTAGATTCTCTATCCACTCGATTAGACGTTTTGCGCATCGGGTGGCGTGGGGTAGAGCGATTCAAGCGATCCGCTGAAGTTGAGCAAGCTGATGTTCAGCCTGTTGGCCTGCGTGGCGATCTCTTGCAGCGTGGCTATGGTGACATGCTGGCGCGTGACCTCTAGCCCGTCGGGCGTCTTCTTCTTGTGCCGAATGCTCAGTGCTTCGATCGCCAGCGTCGGGCTAGGCACAAAGCTACCCCAAATCGCGTGGACAACCGTGTTGCGACGCTCAGCCACCACCATCAAGTCATTCACCCACCAAATGGCAACGTCGTGTACTCCGACCAGATCGGCGCACGCCCCAACCGCGATTTTCCATAGCCTGGCTCGTTCCGCCATGGAGTTTGGCAATTGGTGCGTCACGGCCGCGGCGCCGGCTATTCGCATGAGATTCAGCAGCATCAGAGTGAAGTGCCCCTCAAGCCGCCCCCAGGCAACGAGTGCGATCCCCAGCGCTTGGTAGAAATCGTTCGCGTCGACAGGGTCTAGCGGCGACGGTGTCGTGCTCGGCGAAAACTTCAAGACCGCCGGTCCATTGGATTGGGTTACAGACATGAAGCACCTCTGCATGTGCAAGCTATAGCAGCAATGGTGGCTAGAGTAAGGCAGTCGTTTCCGCCGGGATGCAGCCACGGCTCTATCAACGCAGGCTCACCGCCAATCAGTCGGTCGCCTATGCTGCTCGCTCGGAATGACATTGACGCGACGAGAAACGCCGGCGCGTTCGCACGGCCGGGCGCGCCCAGGATTTCTGGACGGACATTCGCACCTGAACAGCACTTCAGCGGTTTGCGGCGTCCAGCCCTGCGTCCCGCCCAATGTCGACGACTCCAGCACCATCTCCTTCTTGCCGCAGAAAACACGCGCGCGTTGAAGCACCTCGCTCGGTGCACCGGCGTCATGGAGGTGCACGCCGTCACGGCCAGCAGCTCAAAACAAGCGCACACCATCGTCCCCTTTTGTAGGTTCTGTAGGGCTCCCATAAGGCCGCTTTCGAATCTCAAGGTGGCTTTCGTAGGTTTTGTAGGCTGCGCGGGGGCACCCTTTCCAGTTTTAGACGGCCGCTATGGCGTCTGTCTGCGTAGATACGAACCGGTAGTTTGCGTAGCCACGCCAACAGATTCAAAGACTGGCGAAGTGACATCCCCGCGTGCGCGCGCAAGGATCGCGCACTTGATGTTCACTGCGTGGCGCATTGGTTGGCGGACAGTTCGGCACGAAGCCCCCGCATGCGTTGCTGGTCAGGGTTGATGACCTCGGGCGGTTGCCACTGCCAGTTTGTGTAGCGCCCCTCGATTTTTGCGCGCTCTGCCGCGAGCTGGCCGCAGCGCTGTGCCCGCTGCGCGTCGGCGGTATGCGTCTGGGTTACTTGGGCACGCCCGGATCTCGCCTGCTCGGCCTGCAGTACCTGCTGTGCCCATGGCACGCCGTCAGCGACATATTCAATGCGATCGATCAACGCGTTGTGCTGGTTGCAGTGATTCGCAGCCCAGAAGGTAGCACCGTTGTATGCCTTGCAAAGGTAGATCGTGGCAGCGTGCCCCGTACCCGCCATCAGCGCCAGAGTGCAGACGATTGTTGCTTTCATGTTTCCTGCTCCTGGGCGAAGTCTATGAGCCCGCGGACACGTCGCACGCCACAAGTCCGCGGAAACGGGAATAGTTGGCACCGGCGCTCGCTTACCCCTAGGACACAGTTCGTTGACGATTGCAGACTGCTCGAGCCCGATCCGGGTGAGGAGAAAAAAATGAAGAAGATTGCCGTTATCGCGCTGGCCCTTATCAGCGTTTCTGCCTTCGCCCAATCGGAGCATCTGCGCCGGGGATACACCACATCGAACGGAACATACGTCGCGCCAAGCTATGCGACCAATCCAAACCACACGAAGATGGACAACTACAGCACGCAGGGCAACTACAACCCGCACACCGGCCAGGCGGGCACCGTGAACCCGTACCAGCAGCCGACCTACCAAGCCCCACAGCAGCGGTGCGGGACCAATCGCAACGGCCAGTTCGTCTGCAACTGACGCCGAGCACAAATTGACCCTGTGAGCGAAGTCGAAGTGATGAGGCGCCTCGATCAGCTGACCGCCGCGGTCCTTGAGCTGACGCGCTGCTTAGGCGCCAGGCTGACACGCTCGCAAATGTGCGAACGGCTCGGCGTTTCTGGCAAGACCCTCACAGGTCGCGTCAGGCGCGGCGTAGTGCCCTCGCCCGCAGCCGATGGCAAATGGTTGCTAGCGGAAGTGATGGCGTGGGAAACAAAAGGATGATTGTGAATAAACTTCTATTGATCCTGATTACGTTCGCCCTGACCGGCTGTGCGATCACTCATGAAACCTCTGTACTTGTCGGCACGGCACGGACGCCGACGACGCCGGATCAGGTGAAGCTCTACACCAGCCCGCCGAAGAAGTACGTCGAGATTGCTATCGTCTCAGCCGATGCCGCGCATGACTTCATGGACAAGCAATCGTTGATGAATACCGCTGTGGCGAACGCCAAGAATCAGGCCGCAGCGGTCGGGGCAAATGGTCTGCTGCTGGACGGCCTGGGCGACTTCGAAACGGGAAGCTCCGGTATCGTCATGCTGCAGCCCTCCTACAACCGCAAGGCGCCCATGATCGGCGTCTCAAGCTCGAATGTCCGGACTGGCAAGCAGATCAGCGGCAAAGCGATATTTGTCACCGAAGAGTGAATGGGAATGGGACGACTACTGTTGCTGTCGCTGCTGTCGCTGCTGTCGCTGGTCGGATGCACGGGCCTGCGCGGACCCACGGCCGAGGCCATGATGGGCTCCGACCCGACGATGGCCTGCTTCAGGCGCATGAACGCGGACCCCGAGGCGCGCCGGGTGCTGCATGACAAAGTAGGCGTCGGCCTCGACGGTCCGCCGACGATCCAGATGCTGGCCGACAAGACGGCTCCGACCGAAGAGGAGCGTCAGGCACTTGTGACCTTCACCAGCGTGAGACAGGCTTGCATCGCCGAGGGCGCCAGCTATAGGCGAGCGAACATGCCGCCCGAAGTCTGGATGCAGATTGAGGGGCTCGGTGAGCAGACCACATTGCTGTTCGCCAGGCTGTACGCCGGCGACATCACCTACGGCGATTACAACCGCATCCATCTGGAGCAGACACGCAACGCCATGCTTCGTCTCGCTGACTCAGATCGGCAACGAGCGCAGGCTCAGGCCGCTGATGACGAGCGACGCGGCCAAGCCTTCTTGCAGGGCTTGCAGGCGGCTCAACAGCAGCAGTACCAGCAGCAGATGCTTCGACAGCAGCAGATTCAGATGAACCGGCCGGTGACGACTGAATGCTCGCGGTTTGGAAGCTCGGTAAGCTGTACGTCGAGGTGAGTGGTAAGCGTCCAGTAGGCGTGCGCAACCGCGTCGGGATCGGCCGCTATGCTGGCGCATGCATCAGCCCTATACCTCGTCGGAACTGTTTCACTTCGTGGGGCATGCGCAGCCACAAGACGACGCTCGCAACTGCTCCACGCTGATTCAAATTCTGCGCGCCGGGCTTCTTTCATTTCCGCCGCATGACAAGCCAGGCAGACTGCCTCGCACTGTGACCGTGCGCCCAGAAGCATCTTTGCTCGACGAGCAATTAATTTCACCGCACATCACCTGCTTTGCTGATATTCCTGCCGATTCACTTGGCTCGCATGTGTCTCGATATGGCCGCTTCGGTCTTAGCTTTCAAAGAGCAGAACTGATCAAATGGGGCGCCCGTCCAGTGGCTTACGTGCCGACGTTTAAGGGCGATTGGGATGGACTCGCAGGCCGGCCGTTGCTACGCGACATTCAAGCCGTCTACAAAGGTTTTCGGAAGCATTTTGATGATCGTGTTCCTCCTCAACCGGAGACGATGCCGCGCACGATGGAGGAAATGTTTGCCTCGAAGCACCTGTACCGAGAGATGGGGAAAATACCTTCTGACGAGGTGCAGTTGATGCGCGGCCTGAAGAGCATCTTGGAAATGGAACTGCTCGCGTACATCAAGCCGTTCAACGCAGACCTGCCGGACGACCATCGAGATAATTTCTATATGGAGCGGGAGTGGCGCTTGCTGGGGCAGTGGCCATTCGACATTGCCGACATCGTGCATGTACATCTTGCGCCAGCCTTCCGATCTGCTGTCGAGGCTGAGTTTCCTACGCTGGCAGGTCGGATCATCGAGATCCCCACCTCCTAAACCCATCGGGCGTCGGCAGTTGGCCGACGGGTCGTCATGCGCGCTGCATGGCAGCACAGACAAACGTCCAGTACGTGCGCGCGCGCAAGGCAGCGAATCCGCGAAGGCTTTCAATGCTGCATGGTGCGGCTGTTTGTGCTTCACAAAACACGGCGATGGTATCCAGAAGGGTATCCACCGGTTGCCGGCTTTGGTTGCCAGACTGGTTTCCACGAAACTCTCTACTTTCCGACCGCATTGCTTTTGAAGGTTGGTTAGCGCGCTGGTTAGTGCGCTCTTGCCACCTTGGCGCCGACAGGACGCCAACGCTCGCTACAGCGCGTGCCCCAACACGCCACATGGTGGGCTGGAATGAACCTTTCGTAGGTTTTGTAGGGTGGATAGTGGCGCCCTTTGTGCTTTTTGGCGCAGCAAGAGCACGTCGCCGAAAGACCGGCATGAGCACTCGCGGATTGGATTTGGGGATGAGCACAGAGTACGGCACGCTTGACATGACTCCACCCCCAGTCGGCCAGCATAGGCGGAATGTCTGGGCAAGGCCAGTGCTCTTGCTGGCAGGCGGCATCGCGCTCGTTGTGATCCTCAGCGTCGTGTTGCGCTGATCCAGAAGCCGGGCAGGAGATCAACGAGGCACCTGCAGACGGCGGGGACCGTTTATATATTCTGTAGGGTAGTCTGGGGCCACTTTTTTGAAATCAGTCGCCCACGCCCCCGCTCGAACGCCGCGCCGGGAAGGCGCGGCGGTCCTAAAAATCGGTGGTTTGGTTGGAGCGCCTGGCGTTTTGCAGCTGCTCGGCGTCGCGTTGCCCGTGCGGCATTTCACTGAACAACATAGCCAGCACGATCAATGGCAAGCCCACCAGGATGACTGGACCGAAGGCGTGCACCAACCCGGCCATTACGACAGCGCTGACCACGACGGCAAGAAACTTGATCATGCACCATGATCCAGACCGCGCTCTACTGGGTCAATCCATCGGATTGCCTACGGCGCACTGAAAATGCGTCGTCCGTTAGTTCGATAGTGGAAACGTGCAATCCTGCACAGGCGGTGCCCACAATGGACGCCAATCGTTTGATGATTCTGAGCGTTCCGCGCGCGTACGCGATGGCTCGATCAAAGGTGTACCGCCGGCTACATGGTGGCTACATGACGCTCAGAAACGAAAAAAGTCTGCTACTTATTTGATAGCAGACTCTTCAAGCCCCTTGCGGGATAAATAGATGGTGGCCTGGGGCGGAATCGAACCACCGACACGCGGATTTTCAATCCGCTGCTCTACCAACTGAGCTACCGGGCCATACACACAAGCTCTTGCAAGCTCGAATGCAGCCTCAAATTATACCGCGCTGCGGCGGCCCCTAGAAAGGTCGACGCCAAGTTGTTTGAGTTTGCGATAGAGGTGCGTGCGTTCAAGGCCGGTCTTCTCGGCAACTCGCGTCATAGAACCGTTTTCCATGGCGAGGTGAAATTCGAAGTACGCCTTTTCGAAGCCGTCGCGTGCGTCACGCAATGGGCGGTCGAGGTCGAAGCTCTGGTTCGATTGCGGGCCTGGGTCCGTAGCTGGGATGTGCAGGGGGGGCGGCACCATCGTGCTGTCACTCACAGTGGTCAGCGCTGCAGCGAAGCTGCTCGATGCGGCAGCCGGCACCACGTTCGCTGCAGCCCGACGTGCGCTCTCGCGCGCGAGACCCTGTTCGACTGCCTTGAGCAGCTTCTGCATCGTGATCGGCTTTTCGAGGAAAGCGAACGCGCCGATGCGGGTCGCGTCCACTGCCGTGTCGATGGTCGCGTGGCCGCTCATCATCACGACCGGCATGCTGAGCAAGCCAGCTGTCGACCACTCCTTCAAGAGCGTGACGCCGTCGGTGTCCGGCATCCAGATGTCGAGCAGCACGAGATCGGGCCGAGCGCGCAGCCGTGCGGCGCGCGCCTCGGCTGCGTTCTCTGCGAGTTCCACGTTGTGGCCTTCGTCATTGAGAATTTCGAAGAGCAGGTCTCGTATGCCCAGCTCGTCGTCGACCACGAGGATATTTGCCATGAATGCTTGTTTACTGCGCCGGTATGAGGCCCGCTCGCCAAAGAAAGACTTTGCGTCTTCGGTGTGAGCGACCGCTATTGCGGATCGCCTGCCAACGCGAATGATAACGAGACTTGCGCTCCTGCTACAGCCCCGTCGGACACGCGGTTGCTCAGCTCGATGCGCGCACCGTGTTCATCGGCGATTTTCTTGACCACCGCGAGCCCGAGACCGGTGCCTTTGGTCTTGGTCGTGACATAGGGTTCGAACGCTCTTTTCAAGATGTTCTCGGCGAAGCCTGGCCCACTGTCCTGCACCGTCAATCGCACCCGCTGGCCGGAGTCGGAAAGGCGTGTGCGAATGCTGATCTCGCCGGCGCGACCGAGACTGTGGGCAGCCGTTTCCGCCGCATCCTGAGCATTTTGTAAAAGGTTGTGAATAACCTGCCGAATCTGTTGTGCATCGCCTCGAATCGGCGGGCAACGCGGGTCGAGTTCGGACAGCACGGCGATAGGCGCGTTCTCGGCACCATACAGCTGGAGCACGTCGCCGACGAGTGCGTTGAGATCGATCGCCTTGAGGTCTGCAGCGGGCAGACGGGCGTAGTCACGAAACTCGTTGACCAGCCGCTTCATCGCGTCGACCTGGTCGACGATGGTCTTGACCGATTTGGTGAGGATCGCCTGTTCAGGCGCTGCCACCTTGCCAGACAACTTCATCTCCAGCCGCTCTGCCGACAGCTGAATCGGCGTCAACGGATTCTTGATTTCATGTGCCAGCCGCCGCGCCACTTCGCCCCATGCCTGCGCGCGCTGTGCCGACACGATTTCGGAGATGTCGTCGAACACGAGAAGCCGCGCAGCGCCCGGCAGCTCCGCCCCCCGCGCCACGAGGTTGATGGCGTCCTGCGACAGGCCGTTGCCCGAAGCGTGCAACTCAAAAGCATGCTGCCAATGGTCCAGCCCATGCTGCAGGCGCTCGACCTGGAAGTCGTCGAACTGCTGCTGCACGTCTTGCCCGAACTCGGTCAGACCCGGCACATCGCTCAGCAAGCGACCTTCGAATGCGGCCAGCGGCGCCCGCAGCACGCGCGTGGCGCCGGGGTTGATCGAGAGCATCGTTCCCCTCGCGTCCAGCACGATCACGCCCGAGGTGAGGTTGTCGAGAATGGTCTGGAGATTGGCCCGCGCGGCGTCGAGCTGCCCCATCGTCTTTTCGACCGCGCCGCGGGCGTCCGACAACTGTTGTGTCATGACGGCGAAAGAGCGCGTCAGCCCACCAAGCTCGTCCCTGCCTTGCAACACTGCGGTCGGTCGCAGATCGCCAGCTGCGACCTGCCTCACGCCGTCGGCCAACACCAGCAATGGCCGCGCCAACTGGGTGCCGAACAGCACCGCCAGCAGCACGGCCCCGAAGACCGCCAAGAACAGACTGAGCGTGAGCGTACCGATGTACATGCGCCGAAGGCCCTCGCGCGCCAGCGCTCGCTCCTGGTATTCGCGGTTGGCTTCCTGCACCGCCAGCGCGTTGGCAACGACGGCGGGCGGCAGAGGTTGCGTCACCTGCAGGTAGCGCGGCTCGGTATTGAAATCGAAGCCCGGTCGCTGGACCAGCGCCAGGGCACGAATGGTGGCGGCGGGCGGCGCGTTGGTGCCCGGTGCCGGCACTTCGTCCAGCCCTTCGATGTGCGCGATCGGCCGGTCGGCGCGCACCTGTCGAAACTGCTGCTGCGTCGGTCGCTCGGGACTGAGCTGAAAGCGCGAGGCACCAGCACTGGCGACCAGTTGCCCGGTGCCCGTCCAGAGCACCACGTCGCTGGCGCCCAACTGGTCGCGAATACGCTCGAGCAGCAGGCCGGCGCTCGCATCGGATACCTCGGCGAGTTGACTACTGGCGACGCGTGCTTTGGAAGCGAGCTCGTCGGACAAGGAATCGAGCGTGGCACGGCCGAGGTTCAGCCCGGCGTCGAGCGCGCCCTCTACCTTGACGTCGAACCAGCTTTCGATCGACCTTGCGACGAATTGATAGGACACCACGTACACCAGCGCGCCCGGTACGACGCCAACGAGCGCGAAGATGGCCGCCAGCTTGATGAGCAACCGGCTGCCGAACTTGCCCTGCTGCAACCGGCGCAACAGCCGGAAAGCGACCCAACCGATCACCAGCACCAGCAGCGCCGCGACCACGACATTGAGACCGAAGAGGCGCGCGTAGTTCTGCTCGTAGAGCGCGCGGTTGTTGGTCGCCTGCGCAAGCAGGAAGATCAGCACCAGGCCGATGGCCGCAACCAGTGCGACCCCTACGCCGACGGCCCAGCGCACGGCGCGCGAACGGCGCGCAGCGGGCGACGACGCGCCGCCGCGAGGGCCGCCATTTCCGCTACTCACTTCAGTTTCTCCAGTGCCAGGCGCGCGCTGCGTTCGACCACGATATTCCAGTCGGCCTGCCCCGCCACGCCGATCTGGAACGGCCGCGGCAGTTGCGTGGTGTCGAGCCTGAAACTGAACTGCACGGGCTGCGTCGCCTCATCACCGACTTCGCTCCGGTCGGCCAGCCGAAGCCGTCCGACGCGTTTGATCGCGTCCAGGGCTTCGGGCAGGCTGTCGAAGTTCTGGTTCAAGGACACGCCCAAACCCGCATTCGCGATCGGCACCGACGACACGTTGAGCCGCCAGCGCCGGCTGAGCGGCTGGTAAGCCAGCCGCATGTGGCGCGTGGCCGACCCGACCTTGCGATCCGCCCAGTACCAACGCTCACGATAAAGCTCAGCGTCGACCACGAAATAGATAGCGATACCTTTGTCGAGCACCTCACCGACACCCAGGGGCAGTTCGAACTGGACCTGCGCGGTCAGATAGATGCCGTCGTCGGCCTCCTCCAGCCGCATTTGAGTAATGGAGGCTTGGGGCGAGTCGGCCAGGGCGGGCGTCGGCACACCTGCCAGCGTGCCAATGACCAGTAACGCTGCGAGCGCGACGATCCGACGCCGGCGCATCGGCAAACCGACAGCTGCCAGCGCGCGCAACTCAGCCGGTGCGCTTTTCGAGCAGGGCGTAGAAGAAACCGTCGTGTTCACCCAAGGCATTGTCCGGGACGGCATGGGCAATCCCGGCGCTTTGGGGAAGCAAATGGCCGGGCGAAGGTCGCAATCGGGCGTCGGTGTTGTGCGCAAGAAACGCATCGATCTGTTGCGATCCCTCTTCACGAAAAACCGAACAGGTGCAGTAGACAAGACGTCCTCCAGCCCGCAACAGCGGCCAGAGTGCGGCCAGCAGCTGGGCTTGCTGGGCCGCCAGCTGCTCGATGTCACTCTCCCGGCGCAGCCATCGGACGTCCGGATGGCGACGCACGATGCCCGACGCCGTGCACGGCGCGTCGAGCAGGATGGCATCGAATGGCGTACCGTCCCACCAATTTTCCGGTCGCGCAGCGTCGGCCACGACGATATGCGCCTGCAATCCGAGCCGCGTCAGCGTCTCCTGGATACGGCCAGTGCGCGTGGAGTCGATTTCGAGCGCGGTGACATCGAGGCCGCGTCCACGGTCGAGCTCCAGCAGGTGCGCAGTCTTGCCGCCGGGCGCGGCGCAGGCGTCGAGCACTCGCAGACGCGCCCCGGACGCCAGATCGAAGCCTTCGAGCAGCAGCGGCGCGGCGAGCTGCGCGGCGGCGTCCTGCACCGACACCTCGCCTTCGGCAAAGCCGGGCAGTTGCAGCACAGGTCGTGCACGGCCCAATTGCACGCCGCTCGCGCCCACGGCCTTGGCGGTCTGACTGTCGGCGGTCAGGGCGACCAGGTAGTCGGCAACCGACGTCTTTCGGAGATTGACGCGCAACGTCAGCGGCGCTTGCAGGTTGTCGGCCGTGAGCACCCGCTGCCAATCGCGCGGATGGTCGCGCCGCAGCCGCTCGATCCACCAGCGCGGATGGTTCCACTGCGCGACCGGCTCGCGTTCCGTCACCTCGACCAGCTCGTCGCGCTCTCGCAGAAAGCGCCGCAAGCAGGCGTTGATGAAGCTCGCTTGGGCACGCGTGGCGGGGTTGCGCTTGGCGGCCTCGACGGCTTGATCGACCAAAGTAAAGGGCTCGTACGGCGCACGGCCAACGTCCCACGCCAAAGCCAATGCGGTGCAAAGCAGCGCGTCGGCGGCCGGTGGTGGCGTGCGTTTGGCGAGGTGCCGACGCAGCGCCTCGGCGCGGCCGAGCCATCGCAGCACCTGGAAGCCGAGCGCCTGCACGCCGGGCCGCATGGCGGTCTCCACATTTTCGAAGGCGACAGAGCCGGACACGCCGCTCCGGATGGCGGCCAGGGCCATCGCTGTCAGCTGCAATTGGCGCCAAAGCGGCGGCTGGTTCGGCGCAGTGCCGCTGGAGGGGTCTGTGAGATCGGGCAAGTTGCCGCCATGGTAACGGGGCGCGCGAGCTGCCGGCGCTGCGTCGACGTCCAAGGCGTCAGAGCAAGGGCGCAGCCGGACGCAACCGCGTGATCCAGGCGATCAGCAAAGGCGGAAACTGCCGGATGGCAGTGTTGTATTGCGCAACGGCCGTGTTGAACTGCCCGCGCGCAATCTCCGCTGCGGCCGATGGTTCCGGCCATGCAATGAAGCGGCTCGGAAATGGTGATGGCGGCGCTTCGTAGACGCCCTTCAGAGGCGCAGGTCGCGACAGCGTGCCCTCGGCATCGAAGCTGACGACATCGTCGGGATGCAGGCGCTGCCATGCCGACAGCATGACGTTAAGGGCCGTCCCGAGCGCGTCGATGCGCTCAGGCTCGAGCGGGCGCATCCGCGTCGCTGCCAGCAGCGTGGTGAGCTGCGTGGTGGCTGCCAGCAAAGACTCCGCCCCGACGGCCGCGTTGGCCTGGACGAATTCGAGTTGCCGCAGCAATGCGGCGTCAAGGATCGCATACGCCTGGAAGGCCGCAGAACGCAGCCTGACCATCCGGTTGTAGGCACCGACGAACCAGAACACCAGCAGCGCACAGCCGATCCAGAAAGCCAATGAATCGGGGACCGCACTCATCGCCGGACCAGAATGAAAAACGCCCTCCGTCCGCAAGCGGAGGGAGGGCGTCGGATACCGGTCATGCCGGCATGCTAACGCGCGGTGGCGCGTGGGGCCGATTACTCGGCTGCAGCGCCTTCGCCCGCGTCGGCCGTCGCAGTGTCGTCGCTCGAATTGCCAGCCAATTCGGCCGCTTCCGAATCGGCGATCGCGCGGCGCTCTGCCTCGTCCATGGCGTCCTTGACCTTGCGTGCCTGGTGGTACGCCATGCCGGTGCCTGCGGGAATCAGGCGGCCGACGATGACGTTTTCCTTCAGGCCGCGCAGTTCGTCGCGCTTGCCCATGATGGCCGCTTCGGTCAGCACGCGCGTGGTTTCCTGGAAGGAAGCCGCGGAGATGAACGAGTCGGTCGACAGCGATGCCTTCGTGATACCCAGCAGCAGGTTGGTGAACGTCGCGGGGATCTTGTCAGCGGCGCGCAGGGCGTCGTTGGTGTTGAGCATTTCGCTGCGTTCGACCTGTTCGCCGGAGATGTAGTTGGTGTCGCCGATGTTGTCGACAACGACCCGACGCAGCATCTGGCGAACGATCACCTCGATGTGCTTGTCGTTGATCTTCACACCTTGCAAGCGGTACACGTCCTGCACTTCGTCCACGATGTAGCGTGCGAGTTCTTCCGAGCCCAGCAGGCGCAGGATGTCCTGCGGGTCCGCCGGTCCGTCGACCACGCTTTCGCCCTTGTTCACGACTTGGCCTTCATGCACCAGGATGTTCTTTTCCTTCGGCACGAGGTCTTCATAGACGCCGCCTTCGGGATCGGTGATCTGCAGGCGAATCTTGCCCTTGGTCTCTTTACCGAACGACACGGTACCGGTCATCTCGGCCAGCATGCCCTTGTCCTTCGGTGAACGGGCTTCGAACAACTCCGCCACACGCGGCAGACCGCCGGTGATGTCGCGCGTCTTCTGACCTTCGACCGGAATGCGCGCCAGCACTTCGCCAGGACCCACGTCCTGGCCGTCGCGGATCTGAACCAGCGAGCCGATCGGGAAGCCGATCGTCACCGAGTGGTCGGTGCCGGGGATCTTCACTTCGTTGCCCGATGCGTCGATCAGCTTGACTTGCGGTCGCACGACCTTCGTGGCGCCGCGGCGCTTCGGATCGATCACGACGAGAGTCGACAGGCCCGTCACTTCGTCCACCTGCTTGGCAACCGTGAGGCCTTCCTCGACGTTTTCAAACTGGGTCTTGCCGGCGAACTCGGTAATGATCGGGCGCGTCAGAGGATCCCAGTTGGCAAGCACGTGGCCAGCCTTGACCTGTTGATCGGCCTTCACCGCCAGGATGGCGCCGTACGGCACCTTATGACGTTCGCGCTCGCGGCCATGCTCGTCGTGAATCACGATTTCGCCCGAACGCGAGATGACCACCAAATCGCCCTTGCCATTGGTCACGTAGCGCATCGTGGCGTTGAAGCCGATCGTGCCGTTGGACTTCGCTTCGACGCTGGAAGCGATCGCCGAACGCGATGCCGCACCGCCGATGTGGAAGGTCCGCATCGTCAGCTGCGTGCCGGGTTCGCCGATCGACTGCGCCGCGATCACACCGACAGCTTCGCCGATGTTGATGAGGCCGCCGCGACCGAGATCTCGTCCGTAGCAGGTGGCGCAGATACCAAAACGCGTCTCGCACGTGAGCGCGGTCCGCACCTTGACTTCGTCGACGCCTTGCGCCTCGAGCACTTCGATGTTGTCCTCGTCGAACATCTCGCCGGCCTTCAGCAGCACCGAACGATTTTCCGGATGCAGCACGTCTTCGGCCGCCGAACGACCGAGGATTCGGTCCCGCAACGATTCGATGGTTTCACCGCCTTCGACGATGGCGCGCATGAGGTAACCACCGTGCGTACCGCAGTCCTGCTCGATGACCACCAAGTCTTGCGTCACGTCGACCAGACGACGCGTCAGGTAACCCGAGTTAGCCGTCTTCAATGCCGTGTCGGCCAAGCCCTTACGGGCACCGTGGGTGGAGATGAAGTACTCCAGCACGTTCAGACCTTCGCGGAAGTTGGCGGTGATCGGCGTTTCGATGATCGAGCCGTCGGGCTTGGCCATCAAACCGCGCATGCCGGCAACCTGGCGAATCTGCGCGGCTGAACCGCGAGCGCCGGAGTCGGCCATCATGTAGATCGAGTTGAAGGACTCCTGCTCGACGTCCTTGCCGTGGCGATCGATGACGCGCTCTTTCGAGAGCTTGGACATCATGACCTTCGACACTTCGTCGCCGGCCTTGCCCCAGATGTCGACCACCTTGTTGTAGCGCTCGCCAGAGGTCACCAGACCCGAGACGTATTGCTGCTCGATCTCTTTTACTTCCTTGGCCGAGCGTTCGATGATGCCGTGCTTTTCAGCGGGCACCAGCATGTCGTCGATGGCGATCGAGATACCGGCTTTGGTGGCGAGACGGAAGCCGTTCTGCAACAGCTTGTCGGCGAACACCACGGTCTCTTTCAAGCCGCACTTGCGGAACGAGACGTTGATGAGCTTGGAAATTTCTTTCTTCTTCAGCGCCTTGTTGATGTTCGAGAACGGCAGGCCCTTCGGCAGGATCTCGGACAGCAGCGCACGGCCCACGGTCGTGTCGACGAGCGAGGTCGACGCGGTGAATTCGCCGGTTTCCTTGTCCTTGGCGTACTCGGTGATGCGCACCGCCACGCGGGCGGTCAGTTCGACCACGTCGGCGTCGAGTGCACGCTGAACTTCGCCGATGTCGGAGAAGATCAGGCCCTCGCCCTTGCCGTTGATGCGGTCGCGGGTCGTGTAGTACAGACCCAGCACCACGTCTTGCGACGGCACGATCGATGGTTCGCCGTTGGCCGGGAACAGCACGTTGTTGGAGGCCAGCATCAAGGTGCGGGCTTCCATCTGCGCTTCTACCGACAACGGCACGTGGACGGCCATCTGGTCACCGTCGAAGTCGGCATTGAAAGCCGCGCAAACGAGTGGGTGCAGCTGGATCGCCTTGCCTTCGATCAGGATCGGCTCGAACGCCTGAATGCCCAACCGGTGCAGCGTGGGCGCCCGGTTCAGCATGATCGGGTGCTCTTTGATCACCTCTTCCAGAATGTCCCAAACCACCGGCGTGCCGGATTCGACTTCCTTCTTGGCAGCCTTGATCGTCGTCGCGATGCCCATGGCCTCGAGGCGCGAGAAGATGAAAGGCTTGAACAGTTCGAGCGCCATCAGCTTGGGCAAGCCGCACTGATGCAGCTTGAGGGTCGGGCCCACCACGATGACCGAACGACCCGAGTAGTCGACCCGTTTGCCCAGCAAATTCTGGCGGAAACGACCGCTCTTGCCTTTGATCATGTCGGCAAGCGACTTGAGTGCACGCTTGTTGGCGCCCGTCATGGCCTTGCCGCGACGACCGTTGTCCAGCAGCGAGTCGACGGCTTCCTGCAGCATCCGCTTTTCATTGCGCGCAATGATTTCCGGCGCCTTCAGTTCCAGCAGACGGCGCAGGCGGCTGTTGCGGTTGATGACGCGGCGATACAGGTCATTCAGGTCGGAGGTCGCAAAGCGGCCACCGTCGAGCGGCACCAGCGGACGCAGGTCCGGCGGCAGCACCGGCAGCACGTCGAGCACCATCCAGTTGGGCTTGATGCCCGACTTGCGGAAGGCTTCGAGCACCTTGAGGCGCTTGGAGTTCTTCTTCACCTTGACTTCAGAGCCGGTCAGGTCGCCGCGCAGGCGTTCGATCTCGCTGTCGAGTTCGATGCCTTCGAGCAGATCCTTGATGCCTTCGGCGCCCATCTTGGCAGTGAACTCGTCACCGAATTCCTTGCGCTTGGTGTCGTAGTCGTCTTCGGACATGATCTCGCGCTTCTTCAGCGGGGTCATGCCAGGGTCGGTGATGACGTACGCTTCGAAATACAGCACACGTTCGATGTCGCGCAGGGTCATGTCGAGCACCAGGCCCAGACGCGACGGCAGCGATTTCAGGAACCAGATGTGGGCGCAAGGTGCGGCCAGATCGATGTGACCCATGCGCTCGCGGCGCACCTTGGTCTGCGTAACTTCAACGCCGCACTTCTCGCAAATGACACCGCGATGCTTGAGGCGCTTGTACTTGCCGCAAAGGCATTCGTAGTCCTTGATAGGACCAAAAATCTTTGCGCAAAACAGGCCGTCGCGCTCGGGCTTGAATGTGCGGTAGTTGATCGTTTCCGGCTTCTTCACTTCACCGAAAGACCACGAACGGATCTTCTCGGGCGAAGCCATGCGGATGCTGATGGCATCGAAATGCTCATCGGGCGTGAATTGCTTGAACAGGTCGAGTAGTGACTTCATGTGACTCTTTCCTTTTCTGCTTATGAACGTTCGAGTTCGATGTCGAGGCCGAGGGAACGAATTTCCTTGACCAGCACATTGAACGATTCCGGCATGCCGGCTTCGATGGAGTGTTCGCCCTTGACGATGCTCTCGTACACCTTGGTACGGCCCACAACGTCGTCGGACTTCACCGTCAGCATTTCCTGCAGCACGTAGGCGGCGCCGTAGGCTTCGAGTGCCCACACTTCCATTTCGCCGAAACGCTGACCACCGAACTGAGCCTTGCCGCCCAGCGGTTGTTGCGTGACGAGCGAGTACGGACCCGTCGAGCGCGCGTGCATCTTGTCGTCCACCAAATGGTGAAGCTTCAGGAAGTGCATGTAGCCGATGGTGACCGGGCGATCGAACTGATCACCCGTGCGGCCGTCGTACAGGTAGGCCTGCGTGCGCGTGTCGGTGAGACCCTTGAGCTTGGCGATCTCTTCCGGATAGGCGAGCTTCAGCATGCCGCGGATTTCTTCTTCCGAGGCACCGTCGAACACCGGCGTCGCGAAGGTCACGCCGGCGGCCAGATTGGCGGCCATCGCCAGCACATCGCTGTCGCTCAGCTGCGCCAGGTCTTCCTTGCGGCCGGAGCCGTTGTAGAACTGGTCCATGAACTTGCGCACTTCGGCCACCTTGGCCTCGGCTTGCAGCATGTCGCCGATGCGCTGACCGATGCCCTTGCCGGCCCAGCCCAAATGCACTTCGAGGACCTGGCCCACGTTCATGCGCGAAGGCACGCCCAGCGGGTTCAGGCAGATGTCGCACGGCGTGCCGTCGGCCATGTGGGGCATGTCCTCGACCGGAACGATCTTGGACACGACACCCTTGTTGCCGTGACGACCGGCCATCTTGTCGCCGGGTTGCAGGCGGCGCTTGACGGCAAGGTAAACCTTGACCATCTTCAGCACGCCCGCCGGCAGCTCGTCGCCTTGCGTCAGCTTCTTGCGCTTCTCTTCGAACATCAGATCGAAGCTGTGACGTGTTTGCTCCAGCGAGTTCTTGATCGATTCAAGCTGCGAGGCCACTTCGTCGTCCGCTGGGCGGATGTCGAACCAGTGGAACTTCTCGACCGACGTGAGGTACGCCTTGTCGAGCTTGGTGCCCTTGGCCAGCTTGTTCGGGCCACCATTCGCAGCCTTGCCGGTCAGCAGCTTCTCGATACGGTCGAACGCATCGGCTTCGACGATGCGAAGCTGGTCGTTCAGGTCGAGGCGGAAGCGCTTGAGTTCGTCGTCGATGATCTGCTGCGCACGCTTGTCGCGCACGATGCCTTCGCGGGTGAACACCTGCACGTCGATCACGGTGCCTTGCGAGCCCTGATCCACCCGCAGCGAGGTGTCCTTCACATCGGATGCCTTCTCGCCGAAGATGGCGCGGAGCAACTTTTCTTCAGGCGTCAGCGTGGTCTCGCCCTTCGGCGTGACCTTGCCCACCAGCGTATCGCCCGGCTGCACTTCGGCACCGACGTAGATGATCCCGGATTCGTCCAGCCGGTTGAGCTGTTGCTCGGCAAGGTTCGGGATGTCGCGGGTAATTTCTTCGGCACCCAACTTGGTGTCGCGCGCCATGACCACCAGCTCTTCGATGTGAATCGAGGTGTAGCGGTCTTCGGCGACGATCCGTTCGCTGATCAGGATCGAGTCTTCGAAGTTGTAGCCGTTCCATGGCATGAACGCGATCAGCATGTTCTGGCCGAGGGCCAGTTCGCCGAGGTCGGTCGATGCGCCGTCCGCCACCACGTCGCCCTTGGAGATGTGGTCGCCGCGCGCCACGATCGGGCGCTGATGAATGTTGGTGTTCTGGTTCGAACGCTGATACTTGATCAGGTTGTAGATGTCCACACCGACTTCACCGGCCGCCGCTTCGGCGTCGTTCACGCGCACCACGACACGGGTCGCATCGACATAGTCGACCACGCCGCCGCGGGTGGCCGTGACCACGGTACCGGAGTCGACCGCGGAAACGCGCTCGATGCCGGTGCCGACGAACGGCTTTTCAGGGCGCAGCACAGGCACGGCCTGACGCTGCATGTTGGCACCCATCAATGCGCGATTGGCATCGTCGTGCTCCAGGAACGGCACCAGGGATGCCGCGACCGACACGATCTGCGCCGGCGACACGTCCATGTACTGGACGCGCTCGGCACCGACCAGGATCGATTCGCCGGCTTCACGTGCGGAAACCAGGTCGCCGGTCAGCTTGCCGTCCTTGTCCAGAACCGCATTGGCCTGGGCAATGACGTACTTGCCTTCTTCGATGGCCGACAAATAGTCGATGTCCATCGTGACCTTGCTGTCAGCCACGCGACGGTAGGGCGTTTCGATGAAGCCGTATTCGTTCAGGCGGGCGTACAGAGCCAGCGAATTGATCAGGCCGATGTTCGGGCCTTCAGGCGTTTCGATCGGGCACACGCGGCCGTAATGGGTCACGTGCACGTCGCGCACTTCAAAGCCGGCACGTTCACGCGTCAAACCGCCCGGGCCAAGAGCCGAAACACGGCGCTTGTGGGTGATTTCGGACAACGGGTTCGTCTGGTCCATGAACTGCGACAGCTGCGACGCGCCGAAGAACTCTTTCAACGCCGCCGAGATCGGCTTGCTGTTGATCAGGTCGTGCGGCATCAGCGGCTCTTGCTCCGCTTGACCCAAACGTTCCTTCACGGCCTTTTCGATCCGTGCCAAACCGGTGCGGTACTGGTTTTCGGCCAGTTCGCCGACGCAACGTACGCGTCGATTGCCGAGGTGGTCGATGTCGTCGACTTCGCCGTTGCCATTGCGCAGGTCGACGAGGATCTTGACCACTGCCAGGATGTCTTCGTTGGTCAACACCATCGGACCGGTCGACTCGTCGCGACCGACCTTGGCGTTGAACTTCATGCGGCCGACGCGCGAAAGATCGTACGTGTCCGGGTTGTAGAACAGACGCTGGAACAGCGCTTGCACCGCGTCTTCCGTCGGCGGCTCGCCGGGACGCATCATGCGGTAGATGGCCACGCGCGCTGCGAACTCGTCGACGGTTTCGTCGATGCGAAGGGTTTGCGAGATGTACGCGCCTTGGTCGAGTTCGTTGGTGTAAATCACCTGGATGTCTTGCACACCCGAGGTACGCAGCTTCTTCAACAGCGCTTCGGTCAGCTCATCGTTGGCCTTGGCCAGAATTTCGCCGGTGTCGGCTTCGACGATGTTGCGGGCAATGACGCGGCCAACCAGGAAGTCTTCCGGCACGCTGATGTGCGTGGTCTTCGACTCTTCCAGTTCACGCGTGTGGCGCGCGGTGACGCGCTTGTCTTTGGCGACCACGACCTTGCCGGACTTGTCGGTAATGTCGAAACGGGCGACCTCACCGCGCAGGCGTTCGGACACGAACTCCATCTGCGCGCCGCTGTCCATCAGGCGGAAGTTGTCATTCACGAAGAAGTTCGCGAGGATCGATTCCGGGTTCAGGCCGATGGCCTTCAACAGGATCGTGACAGGCATCTTGCGGCGACGGTCGACGCGGAAGTACAGCATGTCCTTCGGGTCGAATTCGAAGTCGAGCCACGAACCGCGGTAAGGAATCACGCGGGCCGAGAACAGCAGCTTGCCGCTCGAATGGGTCTTGCCCTTGTCGTGCTCGAAGAACACGCCCGGAGAACGGTGCAGCTGCGACACGATGACGCGCTCGGTACCGTTGACGATGAAGGAACCCTTCTCGGTCATGAGCGGTACTTCGCCCATGTAGACCTCTTGTTCCTTCACTTCTTTCACCACCTTCGACTGCGAAGTCGACGACTCGCGGTCATAGATGATGAGTTGAACCTTGGCGCGCACGGCCGAGGCGAAGGTCAACCCGCGGGTCTGGCATTCGCGCACATCGAACGCCGGTTTCGCCAGGTTGTATTCGAGGTACTTCATCTCGACAAAACCGTTGTGCGAGACGATGGGGAACGCCGCTGTGAAGGCGGCTTGCAAACCTTCGATGGTGCGCTTGGTGGGCGCGATGCCGGCTTGCAGGAACGCGGTGTACGCGTCTTTCTGCATCTGCAGCAGGTAAGGGATTTCGACGACGCTGTCGCGGTTGCCGAAACTTTTTCGGATGCGCTTGCGCTCGGTGTAACTGTACGCGGACGTTTGGGCCATGAGAGCTCCGGGGCTTGAGATCTTGCGCGACTTGAGTCGATGCTTTCGCACCACTCCCTGGCGGCTGGCCACTACCAGCCCTGGCGGACGGCGATGCATTGCACATCGCCCGAACCAAGGGGTCTTCTGTAGTCGGGGTCAGAAGACACTAGAAAGTCTTGAATTGACTTTCTGGTGGCCTCTCGGAGCCCGTTAAAAACCGCGCCGCAGCATGGATTTTGAACGTGCTCTGAAAGCGGCAAAGGCTGGAGGGCCATAAAGCCCTCCAGCCCTTCGCGGAAACCGAATTACTTCAGTTCCACCTTGGCGCCGGCATCTTCCAGCTTCTTCTTGGCAACTTCGGCGTCAGCCTTGGACAGGCCTTCCTTGACAGCCTTGGGAGCGGCTTCGACCAGATCCTTGGCTTCTTTCAAGCCGAGGCCGGTGATTTCGCGCACAGCCTTGATCGCCGAGACCTTGTTCGGGCCAGCTTCCATCAACATGACGTTGAATTCGGTTTGTTCTTCAGCGACTGCGGCGGCCGGGCCGGCGGAAGCAGGGCCTGCCATGGCGGCAGCGCTCACACCAAACTTCTCTTCGATGGCTTTCACCAGGTCGTTGAGTTCCAGGACCGTCATGCTGTCGAGCGCGGTCAGAAATGCGTCTTTATCGAATGCCATTTTTGTTTCCTAACAATTGGGTTGAAATGTTCAAACGCAAGCCGGCTTACGCTGGCTGCGCTTCGGCTTCTGCCGGAGGTGCATCGGTTGCTGCTTCTGCCGCGCCTTCGCCACGTTTCGCCGCCAGCGCCGCGAGCACGCGAGCGGTACGGGAAATGGGGGATTGCATCAAGCCCAGCAATTGCGCCAACAACACTTCCTTCGAAGGAATGCTGGCCAGTTGCTTCACGCCGTTCACGTCCAGGACTTTGCCGCCGAATGCACCGCCGCGAATTACCAACTTGTCGTTAGTCTTCGCGAAATCGGCCACCACTTTCGCGGCGGCCACGGCATCGACGGAAAAACCGTAGATCAGCGGACCGGTCATCTGGTCACCGAGGACTTCGAATGCGCTACCAGCGACAGCACGGCGTGCCAGCGTGTTTTTAAACACGCTGAGGGTCACACCCTTGCTGCGCGCTTCATTGCGCAACTTGGTCATATCGGCAACCGTGATGCCACGGTATTCCGCCAGAACGAGCGTTTGAGCTTTTGCGGCGAGGCTGGTCACGTCACCGATGACCGCTTCTTTCTCACTGCGATTCAGACTCAAGGTCTACTCCTTTTAATGCGCCTCTCAGCCTGGTTTTTGCCACAGCCTCGGGACGCGCTTCATGCAGCGACCAACCGTTCAGGAAACAAATCCTTTGCAGCGGGATCGCCATCTGCGCTGGCCGCCTCTCGCGCGGGAAAGGCAATTAAGTACAGGCTGCCCTGCACACCAGCGGTCTTGGATGGCCCACGGCGACCGAAGCTGCCGCGACCCACCACATCGCCCCGCCGTTCGAACGGCAGGGCAAATTCTCTTGCTCTCTCAGCTCGCCGAGATGGTTTGCGTGTCCACGCGGACACCTATGCCCATCGTCGACGAAACAGCCACCTTGCGCAGGAACACACCCTTGCTGGTCGCCGGCTTGGCTTTCACCAGCGCTTCGATCAGTGCAACCAGATTGCCCTGCAACTTGTCGGTGTCGAAAGAACGACGGCCGATCGTGCCGTGGATGATGCCGGCCTTGTCGACACGGAACTGCACCTGGCCTGCCTTCGCGTTACGAACCGCTTGGGCGACGTCGGGCGTCACAGTGCCGACCTTCGGGTTCGGCATCAAACCGCGTGGGCCGAGGATCTGGCCCAGCGTACCGACGACGCGCATGGCATCCGGCGCAGCAATGACCACGTCGAAAGGCATATTCCCCGCCTTGACCATCGCGGCCAGGTCGTCCATGCCGACGATGTCGGCACCGGCCGCCTTGGCTTCTTCAGCCTTTGCGCCCTGGGCGAACACAGCCACACGCTTGGTCTTGCCGGTGCCGTTGGGCAGCACGACAGCGCCACGCACGACTTGATCCGACTTCTTCGCGTCGATGCCGAGTTGCACTGCGACGTCGATCGATTCGTCGAATTTGGCGGTGGCCGCGTCTTTCACGAGACCAATCGCTTCGATCAAGGCGTACAGCTTGTCGCTGTCCACTTTGCCTTCAGACACTTTTTGTTTTTTGGTGAGCTTGGACATTTACACGCCCTCCACAGTCACGCCCATCGAACGGGCAGTGCCGGCGATGGTGCGAACCGCTGCGTCCAAATCGGCAGCGGTCAAATCCTTCATCTTCGTCTTGGCGATCTCTTCGAGCTGGGCGCGCGTGATCTTGCCGACCTTGACCGATTGCGGCGTGGCCGAACCCTTGTCAATTTTGATCGCCTTCTTGATCAGGATGCCCGCTGGTGGCGTCTTGATAATGAAGGTAAAGCTCTTGTCAGCGAACGCAGTGATGACCACTGGCAGCGGCAGGCCTGGCTCGACGCCCTGAGTCTGCGCGTTGAACGCCTTGCAGAACTCCATGATGTTCAAACCGCGCTGGCCCAATGCGGGACCGATAGGCGGTGAGGGGTTGGCTTTACCAGCTGGCACTTGCAGCTTGATGAAGCCGACGATTTTTTTCGCCATGCTTTTCTCCTTGCGGGTGATAACGCGTTGGCTGTTTCAGCCTCGGCTCCCCGGGGGTTAACGACTCTTCGAAAAAAACCGCGTGCGAGTCGGACTACGCGCGGTCGGAATTGGTTCCGGTCTTCCGACCGGCGGCATCAGGTCTGGCTCAGGTCTTTTCGACCTGGCTGAACTCGAGCTCGACCGGCGTCGCGCGGCCGAAGATCATGACCGAAACGCGGACCTTGCTCTTCTCGTAGTTCACTTCTTCGACGGTGCCATTGAAGTCGGTGAACGGGCCGTCCTTGACGCGCACGAACTCGCCCGGCATGAACTCGACCTTGTGACGGGGCTTCTCGGAGCCCTGCTGCATCTGATTGACGATGTCTTCGACCTCTTTTTGCGAGATCGGGGCTGGCCGGTTTTTCGCGCCGCCGACAAAACCAGTCACCTTGTTGGTGTGCTTCACCAGGTGCCAGCTCTCGTCGTCCATGATCATTTCGACCAGCACGTAGCCCGGGAAGAAGCGGCGCTCGGTGGTGCGCTTCTGGCCATTCTTGATTTCGACGACTTCTTCTGTCGGCACCAGAATGCGACCGAACTTGGCCTGCATCCCCACGCGGCCGATGCGCTCGAGGATGTTGCGTTCGACGGCCTTTTCCATTCCAGAATAAGCGTGCACCACATACCAGCGCAGATCCGGGTTGGCAGCAGGTGCCAACAGCGGATTCACCTCTTCCGGCGTGGCTTCAACAACTTCTTCGGTCATTATTTTCTCCAACCCAGAATGAGGTCAAAAAACACCCATTCGAGCGTCTTGTCGGTGAGCCAAAGGAAAACGGACATGATCGCGACGAAGCCGAACACGTACGCCGTCATTTGCATCGTTTCCTTGCGCGTCGGCCAGACGACCTTCTTGACCTCACGCCAGGAGTCACGCCCGAAAGCCCAGAGCTGTCGGCCGTTTTCAGAACTGGCGAAGGCACCCACCGCTGCCGCGAGCAACACGAGCAACACGGCCCATTGCACCAGCGAGCCCTGGCGCGTGAGCAGGTAGAACGCGACGATGGCGCCCACAGCCAGCAACACCGCCGCAGCCAATTTGGCTTTGTCTGCACCGGTGCTCACGGTTTCGATTTGAGAAGTTGCCATGGTTGGCTGTGTTTCCTTAGACGCCGAAGCCCGTCAGGACATGACGGGCTTTTCAAGAGCTGCCACCTCAGGTGGCAGGGGCAGTAGGAATCGAACCTACAACCTTCGGTTTTGGAGACCGACGCTCTGCCAATTGAGCTATACCCCTTCGTTATCTTCTTAAGCGAGGACCTTGGCCACGACGCCAGAGCCGACGGTCTTGCCACCTTCGCGGATGGCGAAGCGCAGGCCTTCTTCCATGGCGATCGGGTTGATCAACTTCACGGTGATGCTCACGTTGTCGCCAGGCATGACCATTTCCTTGCCTTCTGGCAACTCGATCGCACCGGTCACGTCCGTCGTGCGGAAGTAGAACTGCGGGCGGTAGTTGTTGAAGAACGGCGTGTGACGGCCGCCTTCGTCCTTGGACAGGACATAGACTTCGGCGGTGAAGTGGGTGTGCGGCTTGATGGAGCCGGGCTTGCAGAGCACCTGGCCGCGCTGGACGTCTTCGCGCTTGGTGCCGCGCAGGAGCACGCCGACGTTGTCGCCAGCCTGGCCTTGGTCGAGCAGTTTCCTGAACATTTCCACGCCGGTGCAGGTGGTCTTCTGGGTTGGCGAGATGCCGACGATCTCGATTTCTTCGCCGACCTTGATGACACCGCGCTCGACAGCGCCGGTGACGACGGTGCCGCGGCCAGAGATGGAGAACACGTCTTCCACCGGCATCAGGAAGGCACCGTCGATGGCGCGTTCCGGCTGGGGGATGTAGGTGTCCAGGGCGTCGGCCAGCTTCATGATGGCTTCTTCACCGAGGGGACCCTTGTCGCCTTCGAGGGCGAGCTTGGCGGAGCCGTGAATGATGGGGGTGGCGTCGCCTGGGAAATCGTATTTGTCCAGGAGTTCGCGTACTTCCATTTCGACGAGTTCGAGCAGCTCGGCGTCGTCGACCATGTCGCACTTGTTCAGGAAGACGATGATGTAGCCGACACCGACCTGGCGGGCCAGGAGGATGTGCTCGCGGGTCTGGGGCATGGGGCCGTCAGCAGCGGAGCAGACCAGGATCGCACCGTCCATTTGCGCGGCACCGGTGATCATGTTCTTCACATAGTCAGCGTGGCCGGGGCAGTCGACGTGGGCGTAGTGGCGGTTGGCCGTTTCGTATTCGACGTGGGCGGTGTTGATGGTGATGCCGCGGGCCTTTTCTTCAGGCGCCGCGTCGATCTGGTCGTACGCCTTGGCTTCGCCGCCAAATTTAGCGGACAGCACGGTGGCCAGGGCCGCCGTCAACGTGGTCTTGCCGTGGTCGACGTGACCGATGGTGCCCACGTTCACGTGGGGCTTGGTACGGGCGAATTTTCCTTTTGCCATTTTCTCGACTCCGAAAAAAAAGATATCAACGTATCTACGCGAGCTGCAAACCAGGCGCTGCAACCCCAAAACTGGTGCCCTTTGCGGGAATCGGACCCGCGACCTCCCCCTTACCAAGGGGGTGCTCTACCACTGAGCCAAAAGGGCCTGTACAAAACAACGCATTCCTGCGGCGATCCGGAATTTCTGGAGCGGGAGACGGGAATCGGACCCGCGTCATCAGCTTGGAAGGCTGGGGTTCTACCATTGAACTACTCCCGCATCGGGAGCCATCAGCGCACCCCAAATGCCCGTTTCTCACGGTGCCAACGCCCTTGAAATCCATTTCGTCGCTGGTGGAGAGGGCTGGATTCGAACCAGCGTACTCGTAAGAGGGCAGATTTACAGTCTGCTGCCATTAACCACTCGGCCACCTCTCCGGCGAACCGCGGAATATAGCATGGTTCGGAGGCGGTTTCGAGTCCCTTGCGCACCAAGAGCGCCTAAATCCCGGCGCTCCCACCGGACACGGAACGCTGCGCCTCTCGCCAGGCACGTGCCTGACTGAAATGCCCGCAGCCGATAAACGGCAGGGGCGGCCGCAGTGCCGACAGCGGAGAGGGATGGTTCGCCGTCAGCACCTTGTGGCGCTGCATGTCGATCAACGCCCGCTTGCTCTGCGCATGTGCGCCCCACAGCATGAACATCGCCGGATCGTTGCCGGCGCCGACATGGCGAATGATTGCGTCGGTCAAGATTTCCCAGCCGCGACCCGCATGACTGGCAGGTTGCGCTTCTTCGACCGTGAGGCAGGTGTTCAGCAGCAGCACACCCTTTTCAGCCCACTCAACCAGACTGCCCCCAGGCTCGGGAAACGGTGGCGGGGGTGTACCGACATCACGCTCCAGCTCCTTGAAGATGTTGCGCAGCGACGGCGGCACCCTGACGCCTGGCGCCACGGAAAACGCCAGCCCCTCAGCCTGGCCGCGACCGTGGTACGGATCTTGTCCGAGGACGACGACGCGCACTTCCTCAGGGGGTGTAAGCTCCAGCGCGCGGAGCGGGCGCGGCGGAAAGATCACTGCACCAGCGGCCAGTCGCGTTTGCAAAAAGCACAAAAGCTTTTGACCCGCTGCGCTCGCAAAAAACGTGTCGACGAGCGGCTGCCAGCCGGGAGCCACAGGCCAGTCCGCCGGATCGGCGCGCGTCAATTGATCATCTGGCGCGCGGCTCACTTGAACAAATCGGCGAGCGCCTCGCCTGGCTCTTTGGCGCGCATGAACGCTTCGCCGACCAAAAAGGCCTGAACCCCTGCAGCGCGCAGAGCGGCCACGTCGTCCCGCGTCACAATGCCGGATTCGGTAACCAGCAACCGATCGGCTGGCAGCCTCGGCAGCAGATCGATCGTGGTCTGGATCGACACCTCGAAGTTGCGGAGATTGCGGTTGTTGACGCCGACGAGCGGCGTCTTGAGCCTGAGCGCACGGTCGAGCTCCACCGCACCGTGCACTTCCACCAGTACCGCCATGCCGAGCCCCAGCGCGATCGCCTCGAAGTCTTTCATCTGCGCATCGTCGAGCACCGATGCGATCAGCAGGATGGCATCGGCGCCGATCGCGCGCGATTCGTAGATCTGCCATGCATCGACCATGAAATCCTTCCGTAACACCGGCAGGTCGCAAGACGCCCGAGCCTGCTTCAGGTAGTCGATCTCGCCCTTGAAAAACTGCTTGTCCGTGAGCACTGAAAGGCAGGCCGCGCTGACGCTGCCCGCGGTGCCATCGCCCTCGGCATAACTTTGTGCGATGTCGGCCGGAATGAAGTCTTCGCGAATGATGCCTTTGCTCGGACTCGCCTTCTTGACCTCGGCGATCACCGCCGCCTGGCCCGCTGCGATCTTTGCGCGCATCGCGCCGACGAAATCGCGCGTCAGCACGCGGCTCTCGGCGTCGAAGCGAATGCGCTCGAGCGGCGTACGGCGCGTTGCAGCGGCCACTTCTTCGTGCTTGACCGTAACGATCTTGTTCAGGATGTCGGCGGACATGTCAGTGCGCTCCCGCGGTGTTCATGGCTGCCGTGTTCGTCGCTGAGACAAACTCGGCCAGCTTGGCCTTGGCCGCGCCCGATTCGATCACCGCACGCGAACGCTCCACGCCGGCCAGCACCGAGTCGACGACGTTCGCTGCGTACAGCGCCGCACCGGCATTCAGTACGACGATGTCACGCGCCGCGCCTGGCTCGTTGTCGAGCACGCCGAGCAGCATGGCTTTCGATTCGTCGGGCGTCTCCACGCGCAATGCGCGGTTGCTCGACATCGCGAAACCGAAATCTTCCGGATGCAACTCGTACTCGCGGATCTCACCGTCTTTCAGTTCACCGACCAACGTCGAGGCGCCCAGCGAAATCTCGTCCATGCCGTCGCGGCCATAGACCACCAGTGCGTGCTCGGTGCCTAGACGCTGCAGGGCTCGCACCTGAATGCCGACCAGGTCGGCATGGAACACGCCCATCAGCATGTTGGGTGCTCCGGCCGGGTTGGTCAGTGGGCCCAGGATGTTGAAGATGGTCTTGATGCCGAGTTCCTTGCGCACCGGCGCAACGTTCTTCATCGCCGGGTGATGGTTAGGCGCGAACATAAAACCGATGCCGACGTCCTCGATGCACTTGGCAATCTGCTCGGGCTTCAGGTTGATGTTGACGCCCAGCGACTCCAGCACGTCGGCGCTGCCCGACTTGCTCGACACGCTGCGGCCGCCGTGCTTGCTCACCTTCGCGCCGGCCGCGGCCGCGACGAACATCGAGCAGGTCGAGATGTTGAAGGTGTGCGAGCCGTCGCCGCCGGTGCCGACGATGTCGACCAGATGCTTGGTGTCCTTTACCGGCACTTTGGTCGACACCTCTCGCATCACTTGTGCGGCAGCGGTGATCTCGCCGATGGTTTCCTTCTTGACGCGCAGGCCCGTGATGAGCGCGGCCATCATCACGGGCGAACACTCGCCGCTCATGATGAGCCGCACGATGTGCAGCATCTCGTCGTGAAACACTTCGCGATGTTCGATGGTCCGTTGCAGTGCTTCTTGCGGAGTGATCATGTTGTCTCTCTTGGATTTTTGATTCAGGCGTTGAAGAAGCCACGGATGGCAGTCACTGCACGATCGACGCCCGCCGCATCCACATCGAGGTGCGTGACGAAGCGCAGCCGGTACAAGCCCATCGTGTGAATGCCTTGCGCGTTCAACGCGGCCAGCAACTCGACCGAGCGTTCTTTGGCAGCGCCGGTGAGATCAACGAAAACCATGTTGGTCTGCGGCGCCTCGACCATGAGCCCGTCGATACCCGCCAGCCCTGCCGCAAGCCGCTTTGCCAGCGCGTGATCGTCGGCCAGCCGATCGATGTGATGGTCGAGCGCATGCGATGCCGCCGCAGCCAGAAAGCCGGACTGCCGCATGCCACCACCGGCCATTTTGCGAATACGGTGAGCGCTCGCAATGAGCTCGCGCGAGCCGCACAACGCAGAGCCGATCGGTGCGCCGAGGCCCTTGCTGAAGCATACCGACACGCTTTCGAAGCACTGCGCGATACGCCGCGCCTCGACGCGAACGTCGCCACCGCTCTGGGCAGCCTGCGCCACCGCCGCATTGAACAACCGCGCGCCATCGAGGTGCCGCTGCAATCCTTTGGCCTTGGCCAGATCGGTCGCGGCCTGCACATAGTCGAACGGCAAGAGCTTGCCGCCCAGCGTGTTCTCCAGCGCCAGCAGCCTTGTGCGCGCAAAGTGCGCATCGTCGGGCTTGATGGCGGCTTCGATCGCACTGATCGGCAAGGTGCCATCGGCCGCATGGTCGAGCGGCTGCGGCTGCACACTGCCGAACACCGCGGCACCTCCGCCTTCCCAGCGATACGCATGCGCCTGCTGGCCGACGATGTACTCGTCACCGCGACCACAGTGCGACAGGATCGCGCAGAGGTTGCTTTGCGTGCCGGTCGGCACAAACAGGGCCGCTTCGAAGCCGAGCATGTCGGCGATCTTTTCCTGCAATGCATTGACGCTGGGGTCGGCGCCGAAGACGTCGTCGCCCAACGGTGCCGCGGCCATGGCAGCGCGCATCGCGGAGGTCGGCTGGGTGACGGTGTCGCTGCGAAGGTCGACGGTTTTCGTGGCGGTCAAGGTGATTACTCCAGAAAGTTCTTGAGCATGGCGTGGCCGTGCTCTGTCAGGATCGATTCGGGATGGAACTGCACACCTTCGATGCGAACATCGTGCGCAAAAGCGGTGTGGCGCACGCCCATGATTTCGCCGTCGTCGGTCCATGCGGTGACTGACAGATCGGCCGGACAGCTGTCGCGCTCGATGGCCAGCGAGTGGTAGCGGTTCACCGTGAATTTCTCCGGCAGGCCGGCGAAGACACCCTCGCGTGTGGTCGTGATCTGGCTCGTCTTGCCATGCATCAGTTGCTGCGCGCGGACGATCTTGCCGCCGAAGGCCGCGCCGATGGCCTGGTGCCCGAGGCACACCCCCAAGATCGGCAGCCTGCCCGCGAAAGCCTCGATGGCCGCCACCGACACGCCGGCTTCGGCCGGCGAGCAGGGCCCCGGCGACACCACCAGCCGCGTGATACCCGCCGCCACACGCTCGCCGATCTGCGCCACCGTGATCCCGTCGTTGCGCACCACATCGACCTCCGCCCCCAGCTCACCTAAGTACTGGACGATGTTGTAGGTGAACGAATCGTAGTTGTCGATCATCAGCACTCTCATGGCGTGCTTCGCGGCTTGCGTCATGGCTTGCCCACGATCCGATGGACACCCTTGACGACAGGGAACACATTGAAGTTGATCAAGAGCGCCAGCTTGAGCCCCGACAGTCGCAGCGCCGCCATCACTTGCGCGCGATGCAGGTCGGTCAGCAACTCGGCCGCCTTCAACTCGACGACGACCGATTGCTCGACGACGAATCCTGCGCGATACACGTCGCCGAGTGGCCGGCCCTTGTACATCGCGCCAAAAGGCACATTGCGGATAAAACCGATCTCGCGTTCGGCGAGTTCGATTTCCAGTGCAGCGGCGTAAGCGCTTTCGAGCAGCCCGGTGCCGAGCACGCGCTGCACCTCGACAGCGGCGCCGATGATCTCGTGCGAGAAGTCGTTCTGTGCGTTCTGTGGTTCGACGGCAGTCATTCCAATCCCTCTTCGACAAGTTCGGCCGCACGCAGCAGCGCGCGCGCCTTGGCTTCGGTTTCTTTCCATTCCAGCTCGGGCACGGAGTCGGCAACGACACCCGCCGCCGCCTGCACGTGCAACACCTGATTCTTGATGATGCCGGTGCGGATGGTGATGGCCACATCCATGTCGCCGGCGTAGCTGATGTAGCCGCACGCACCGCCATAGATGCCGCGCTTGACGGGCTCCAACTGGTCGATGACTTCCATCGCGTGCACCTTGGGCGCGCCGGTCAGCGTGCCGGCCGGAAAGGTCGCCTTCAGTACATCGATGGCGGTCATGCCGTCTTTCAGCGTGCCTTCGACGTTGCTCACGATGTGCATCACATGGCTGTAGCGCTCGACGGCAAAAGCCTCGGTCACCTTCACCGTGCCGATCTTCGCGATGCGGCCGATGTCGTTGCGCGCCAGGTCGATCAGCATCACGTGCTCGGCGCGCTCTTTCGGGTCGTTGATGAGCTCGACTTCGGCTGCCTTGTCGAGCTCGGCCGACGCGCCGCGCGGACGCGTGCCCGCCAGCGGACGGATCGTCACCTTCTGCTCGCCGTTCGGCATGTTCTCCTGACGCACCAGGATCTCCGGCGACGCGGCCACCACGTGGAAATCGCCCAGGTCGTAATAGAACATGTAGGGCGACGGGTTCATCGAGCGCAGCGCGCGGTACAGCGACAGCGGTGACTCGGTGTAGCGCTTGCTGATGCGCTGGCCGATCTGTACCTGCATGAATTCGCCGCCGGCAATCATCTCCTTGGCGCGGTCCACTGCTGCCAGATAGTCGGCCTTTGCGAACGATCGCTCGGCTGGATGCGCCTGCGTCGGCTTCACCTGCGGCGCGCTGACCGAGTACTTCAACTGGTCGCGCAACTCGCGCAGGCGGCGCTTGGCGATGGTGTACGCCTCGGGCCGCGTCGGGTCTGCGTAGACGATCAGATAGAGCTTGCCCGAAAGGTTGTCGATGACGGCCAGCTCTTCGCACTGCAGCAACATGATGTCGGGGCAGCCGAGCGTGTCGGGTGGGCAGCTGGCTTCGAGTTTCTTCTCGATGTGGCGCACCGCGTCGTATCCGAAGTAGCCAGCCAGCCCGCCGCAGAAGCGCGGCAGCCCTGGCCGCAACGCGACCTTGAAGCGCTTTTGGTACGCATCGATGAAGTCCAGCGGATTGCCTTCGGCAGTTTCGACGACTTGCCCGTCGGTCACGACTTCCGTACGCGCTGCGGCTCCGAAGCCGCTGGCCCGGATCAACGTGCGCGCCGGCAGGCCGATGAAGCTGTAGCGCCCGAAGCGCTCGCCGCCCACAACGGATTCAAGCAAAAAGCTGTATTTGCCGCCGTCTTTGGTGTGTGCCAGCTTGAGGTAGAGCGAGAGCGGAGTTTCGAGGTCAGCGAAGGCTTCCACCATCAGCGGGATGCGGTTGTAGCCCTGCGCGCTGAGGCTTTTGAATTCGAGTTCGGTGATCACAGGTTCGTTCTCCGTTGCCTCACGACGCGTCGTCGGTCGATTTCGGCAAATCAGTCTTCATGGGGGTGACCCGAGTGCGTGGCGTGCATTTCGGGTCCGCGGGGGCGCAACAAGTGTCGCGCCGATCAGTCAGATGGCGCCGTGCGGGCTACGCCAGGGCCAGGCTCCCCGACGGCCCTGACCAGTCTGAATGATGTGATGAACGAACATGTGGACGCAAGTTTAGCAGCGGCCTTTCGCGCTGCAAGCGGCCGGCATGTCGTACTTTTGCCTGCGCGGGGTTCTACGGACGCCGCTGACGCAAGACCGACCGAAAATCCAGTTACACAAAAGAACATCCGCGTTCTGGATGGAAAAAAGGAAAACTGAAATGCGCACACGATTTCGTCAACGCATCGCGGCAACGCTGTTGTCGCTGGTCGCCATCAGCACCGCCTGCACGATCAGCACGGCCAATGCAGCGACCGTCGATGTTTCCGGCGTCAAGCTCGAAGACAGCGTCAGCCTGAAAGGCGAGACCCTGCAACTGAACGGCGCGGGCATTCGCTTCAAGGCGATCTTCAAGGTCTACACCGCCGGCCTGTATCTGGGCAAGAAGGCCGGCACGCCTGAAGAGGTGCTGGCCGCCACCGGTTCCAAGCGCGTGACCATCACGATGCTGCGCGACATCGATGCCAATGAGCTGGGCAAACTTTTCACCCGCGGCGTCGAAGACAACTCACCGCGCGCCGAGTTCTCGCAGCTCATTCCGGGCCTGCTTCGCATGGGCCAGATGTTCGCCGACCAGAAGACGCTGAAGACCGGCGACACCTTCACGATCGACTGGATTCCAGGCACGGGCACGGTCATCACGGTCAGAGGCGCGATGCAGAGTGATCCGATCAAGGAAGTGGCGTTCTTCAACGCCCTGGTACGCATCTGGCTCGGTCCGTCGCCTGCGGACTACCGGCTCAAAGACGCGCTGCTCGGCCGCAGCAGCTGACCGCGATTCGTCGAACGCGGGAGCTCAGGCCTCCGCCAGCGTCTGCGCAGCGACGACCGCCTCGGTCCGGTTGCGCACGTTCAGCGCCCGAAAGATCGCTGCCAGGTGAATCTTGACCGTGCCTTCGCTGATGCCGAGCGCGCGCCCTATCAACTTGTTCGGCTTGCCCTGCGACAGCAGTTGCAGCACTTCGACCTGCCGCTCGGTCAGCACGTTGCGCAGATGGTCGAGCGTGTGGGCCGCGGCTGGGGTCGCGACGCGCGCGGCCGCCTCCACTGCCGGCACGCCCGTCATGATGCCGGGCGGCAGCGCCGACAGCATCATCGGTGGCACATAGACACCACCGGCCAGCACCAGCCGCACCGCCGACAACATCACCTCGGGCGAATACGCCTTCGGAATAAAGCCCAGCACGCCGTGCGCCAGTGCGGTGCGCATGATGACCGGGTCTTCGTAGCCAGACAGCACGATCACCGGCACCGCCGGATGGCGACGCCGCATCTCGTCGATGTGCGCATGGCCGTCGGCGCCAGGCATGTTGAGGTCGATCACGGCCAGGTCGAGGTCGTCCGAAGCCCCGGCGAGTAACTCGTCGACGCTCATGGCCAGCACGAACTCGATGCCCGGTTCGAGTTCCGCCAACTTGGCCTTGACCGCCTCGATGACGAGCCGGTGGTCGTCGGCGATCAGGATTTTCATGACTAGTTCCGCGCTTTTATGGACCAGTCTTGAAGATAGCGGCCTTCGGCGTGCGCGGCAAGCGGCTTGCGCCGAGCGGACGGCATAGTCCCCACGGGATATGGTGCTGCGCGGCGCGGCTCGAAAGAATCGCCTCAACACCCGAGGGACGAGACATGGGCATGTGCGTCTTCATCCACTGCTGACGCGGGCAATCGATGGCGCGCCTGCTCGATCAGTTCTCCGCCCTTTTCTCGTACGGCCTGGCGATCGACGCCGTCGACCCCTTGCGCGCCGGCGTTGCCGAGCCGACCACCCGCGCCGATGCACAGGCACAAGCACGCCGGCTGCTCGCCGAGGCGCGACTGGCAGCAACGGCACGCGGCACCCCGCCCGCGCAGGTCGAATCGGCCGCCTTCGCAATGGTCGCGTGGCTCGACGAAATTTTCGCGCGGCAGCGCCACTGGACCGACGCTGCTCCGCCGCTGCAGGCACAGCTCTTCAATTCCAGCAACGCACACAGCGAGTTCTTTCATCACCTCTCCGGCCTGCAGGCAGGCGACGATGCGGTACGCGAGGTGTATTGGTACGCGCTGGCCAACGGCTTTACCGGCCAGTACTACTTCGAGGCCGGCGACGGCGGCGAGCTCGGCAAGCTCAAGGACTTGCACGGCCGCCAGTTGCCGGTGGTACCGGCCGCTATCGCCACGCTGGCGAAGGACCGCATCACGCCGCAGCCTTACGCCCTGCTCCGCACCGTGCCGCCGCGCGACCCGGAGCGGCGCGAGCGTGCGCTCTTGCGTGCGATTGCCGCCGGTGCGGTGCTCGTCCCGCTCATGGCGCTGTTGTGGCTGCTGCTGGCCGGGCCGCGGCAGACCGCCGCCAGCGCCGAGCAGCGGCTCGATCAGCAACTGCGCAGCTACGCATGTGCCGACCTGCAAGCGAGTTGGGGCGTGACCGGCGCCGTCGGTGCCTTCAGCGCGTTGCACATCAACGGCTTCGTTCCGCTGGCCGACGACATCGCCAAGGTCGAACGCGAGGTGCGCGCCATGCCCGGCATGTCGTCCGCGACCTTCGACTTGCGGCTGCGCGTGTGGCCGCATTGCGAGGTCGTCGCCATCCTGAAGCCGTACCAGACCCGAAACCGCGACAAGACGTTCGACCTCATAGTGACGGCGCCATCGGCGCACGATGGCCGGCTGCGGGAGGGCGATGCCGTGCGCATCGAAGTGACCGCACCGAACTATGAGGGCAACGTGCGGGTCGACTACTACACGGCCGACGGCGCGGTGCAGCATTTGAGCGGCGCGGGCGAGCCGACGCGTTTCGTCGCCGGGCAACGCCTGGTGTTCGGCAAGGACATCCCGGCGAGCTGGCTGGTAAGCCCCCCCTTCGGCACCGTGATGGTGGTCGCGCTGGCGTCGCCTTCCCCGTTTCCGGAGGCGCCGGACCGCCCGCCGTTCGAGCTGGCATCGGCGTATCTGCTCAAGCTGCGTGAGGCGCTCGCCGCCAACAAGGGCGGCGACAGGCTGATCGCGGAGTTCCTCTTCCTGGAGACCGCGGAACGATGACTGCCACCCCCGCCGTGACCGTGCTGACCCAGCTCCCGCTCGTGTTCTGGCTGCTGGTGACCGTCTGCATCGGCGGGGCGACAGCGCTGTGGTGGCGCATCACGGGTCGGCGCCGAGTGGCGCGGCGCCGTGATTTGCAGAAGCTGCTTACGCTCTGCGGCCCTGCCGAATCGCCGGCCGAGCAGGCCACGCTCGACGGCCTGGGCGACGCACCCCGGCAGGCCCGCCAGTCCTCGATGCGTTCGACCGGCGGCCGTGCAACGTTGTATCGCACGCCCTGGTTTCTGTTCCTCGGCGATGCGGCTGCCGATGTGCCACGCCTGCTCGATGCAGCGAGTGCTTCGGCGGGCGACGCCGACACATTCCAGCCCTTCTGGCATTTCTGGCATTGGCACGCACTGCCATCGATGGTCGCCATCGGCATCGATCCGCAGGTGCTGCAGCAAGCGAACCCCGCACGCGTACGGCGCTCGTGGTACCGGGCGTTGCTGGTGCTGGTGCAGGAGCGGCCACGCCTGCCGCTGAACGGCATCGTCGTTTGCGTCGGCGCGAGCAGCCTGTTGCCAGCGACAACGGGAGCGGCCGGAACAAAGGAGGAGTCATCGGCCATGCGCATGCGCCGCCTGATCGACGAAGCCGCCGAACACCTGCATCTGCGACTGCCGATCTACCTCGTGGTCACCGGCCTCGAGAAACTGACCGGCTACGACACGCTCCGCTCGTCGTTGTCGAAAGACGTGCTGACGCAGGTGATCGGTTATCGCTGGTCGGGCATTGCGGGCGCTGGTGCGGCGGCCAGCGTCCGCGCCGAAGAGCGCGCGACCGAAGCCTTCGACTCGATCATCGAGGGGCTCGATGCATTGCGCATGGCGCTGCTGCGGCAGACCAGCACAGCGGCGGACCGACTGGCGATTCATGCGTTCGTCGAACAGGTCCGCGCCATGGAACCAGGGCTGCGTCAGCTGGCCGACGCGCTGTTCGGCCGCATCGGGGACCAGCGTCGCCCGCACCGCTGGCGCGGGCTGTACCTCACGGGCTCGACGCCTTCGGGCGCGGACGCATCGGGCGCCGCCTTTTCGTCGGATCTGTTCGAGCGCTTCTTGCCGGCCGACCAGCCGCTGGCGCGCTTCGATGCCTAGATCACTTCCGGATCACTGCCGGATCACTTCGGATCGATGGTGATCTGCCGCGCGCCGAAGGTCGCCGTCATCACCAGCGGCTTGCCGACCTGCAGCACCTTGACCTCGCGCCAGCGTGCGCGCTCCAGGTCGCGATACGCCGCCATCACGCCGATGACCTTGACGTCCGCGGCCAACGTCATTTCGAGCTTCTTGCTCTCGCCGGGTCGCAGCAGAACTTCTTCGCGCTGCGCCATTTCAGCGCCGAGCGTGGCCTGGTCTTTTTCGAACAGCGAGAAGAAGTCGGCGCTCTCGAACGGTCCCGGCGACTTGAGCGCATACACGCGAACCGTGAGCGGCGACGGGCGCAGGCGCGTATCGGGATTGGCGTCGGGGCCTGCAGTCAACGTCATGGAGACCTGCGTCACCACCGGCTTGGGCGGAGGAGGTGCGCTGCAACCGGCGAGCACGAGGCCGGCGAGCAACACGCCCGATGCGGTCATGCGGCGCCGCAGGGTCGCTATGGAAAACCGACCATAGGGCAAACGGTGTGTACCAGGCGATCGCATGCTATTCCCTTCGTTGCATTGACCCGTTCATAGGCATCTTTGATTATCACCAGTCAACTCGAACAGGCAACATGCTGACCCCCGAACTCGTCGAAGCGCTGCAACTCCCGATCAACGAAGCCTCTCCTTGCGGCGACGATCTGGAGTACGACCCGGCGTTCACGGCATTGGCATCGCTGGCGCAAGGCAAGGCGGAGCAGCAGTTCGGCGACACAGTCTTCCCCGCTGTCGAACCCGACTGGCGGCAAGTAGCAGAACAGGCCGATGCAGTGTTGCGCCGTTCCAAGGACGTGCGCGCCGCGATGCTGCTGCTGCGCGCTGCTACACGACTCGACGGCATGCCGGGCTTCGCTGCGGGCCTCGGCCTGCTGACGTCGTTGCTCGACACGTACTGGGACGGCATACATCCAAAGCTCGATGCAGACGACGGCAACGACCCGACGATGCGCCTCAACGCGCTCATGCCGCTGACCGACGATGCGATGGTGCTGCGCGATCTGTACGACGCGCGAGTCGGCGTGGCGCGCGGTGTCGGAGCCATTCGCGTACGCGACATCGCGATCGCGCACAACCTGCTCGGTGCCACGGGGAGCGAGCCGACGTATTCGACGGCGCAGATTCATGGCGCACTCGAAGAGATCCATACCGAGCGGCCGGACGCCCTGAAGTCGCTGCTCGATGTGCGCGCAACGATCACGGCCTTGCACGCGCTGCTTGGCGAACGCACTGGCCGTCACGACGCCGTCGATATGGACGGCTTGCGCAGCCTGGGCAATCTGCTCCACAAGGTTGCAGCGAGTGCGGTCGGTTCGCCAGTGCAGGCTGAAGCCGACGTCGCGCCAGCAACGGAAGCCGAAACCGCCGCGTCCGGCACTGCCGCATCGCCCGCTGTAGCACGCGGCGAAATCACGACGCGGCAAGACGCGCTGCACATGCTCGACCGTGTCATCAGCTACCTCGTACAGGCCGAGCCCGGCAATCCGGCGCCGCTGCTCATCGAGCGCGCCAAGAAGCTCATCGGCGTCGACTTCTTCGAAATCATGGCCAACCTCGCGCCCAACGCGATGGACACCATCGAGACCGTCACCGGCAAGCGGCCGAGTTCCGATTAGCGCCCTTCCCTTTTCAACGACCCGCACACCATCCGCAAGGAGATTTCCATGTCCAAGAGCAGTCAGAAATTCATCGCCCGCAACCGGGCACCCCGGGTCCAGATCGAGTACGACGTGGAGCTCTATGGCGCCGAAAAGAAGGTGCAGTTGCCCTTCGTGATGGGTGTGCTGGCCGACCTGTCCGGCAAGCCGGCCGACCCGCTGGCACCGGTGGGCGATCGCAAGTTCCTGGAGTTCGACACCGACAACTTCGACACGCGCATGAAGGCCATGAAGCCACGCGCCGCGTTCTCGGTGCCCAACACGCTGACTGGCGAAGGCGACCTCAAGGTCGACATCACCTTCGAGAACATGGACGACTTTTCGCCCGCCGCCATCGCCAAGAAAGTCGACTCGCTCAAAAAACTGCTCGAAGCCCGCACGCAACTCTCGAATCTCGTCACCTACATGGATGGCAAGGGCGGCGCCGAAGACCTGCTGGCCAAGGTGCTCGAAGACCCGGCCCTGCTGGCCACGCTGGCCGCGACGAAGAAGCCTGAAGACAGTGCGCCTGCTGCCTGAACAACGCCCAACCCATCCAACGGACAACGAGGAGAAAGCACCATGGCAGAAGCACTTGAACAAGGCGCGCTGAAAGATGTCGCGTTTGCCGGCAGCGATTTTTCGTCGCTGCTGCAAAAGGAATTCAAGCCGCGCAGCGACGAGGCCAAGAGTGCCGTCGAAGCTGCCGTGCTCACACTGGCGCAACAGGCGCTGAGCAACAGCACCGTCATCGGCAAGGACGTGACCAAGTCGATCCAGGCCATGATCGCCGCGATAGACGCCAAGCTCACTGCGCAGGTCAATCAGATCCTGCACAACGACGAATTTCAGAAGCTCGAGAGTGCCTGGCGCGGCCTGCACTACATGGTGAACAACACCGAGTCGGACGAGTTCCTGAAGATCCGGGTGATGGACATTTCCAAGAAGGAACTGCACAAGAACCTGAAGAAATTCAAGGGCGCGGCCTGGGACCAGAGCCCGATGTTCAAGAAGGTCTACGAAGAGGAATACGGCCAGTTCGGCGGCGAGCCCTTCGGCGCCATCGTGGGCGACTACCACTTCGACCAGAGCCCGCCCGATGTGGAACTGCTCGGCGAAGTGGCGAAGATCGCGGCGTCGGCGCACGCACCCTTCATTACCGGCGCCAGTTCGAACCTCCTGCAGATGGAGTCGTGGCAGGAGCTCGCGAACCCGCGCGACCTCACCAAGATTTTCGGCACGCCCGAGTACGCCGGCTGGCGCTCGCTGCGCGACTCCGACGACTCCAAGTACCTTGGCCTGTGCATGCCGCGCTTCCTCGCGCGCACGCCGTATGGTGCCAAGACCAATCCGATCGAGGAGTTCGACTTCGAGGAAGACGTTGCCGGCGCCGATCACAACAAGTACGCATGGGCCAATGCGGCTTATGCGATGGCGACCAACATCAATCGTTCGTACAAGCTCTATGGCTGGGGCTCGCGCATTCGCGGCATCGAATCGGGCGGCGCGGTCGAGAACCTGCCGCTCCACACTTTTCCGAGCGACGACGGCGGCGTCGACCAGAAGTGCCCGACAGAAATCGCCATCGGCGACCGGCGCGAGGCCGAATTGTCGAAGGCCGGCTTGCTGTCCCTCATCCACCGCAAGAACTCGGACTTTGCCGCGTTCATCGGTGCGCAGTCTTTGCACAAGCCTGCGGAGTACGACGACCCGGATGCGACCGCCAACGCCAACCTGGCCGCGCGCCTGCCTTACCTGTTTGCCTGCAACCGCTTTGCGCACTACCTGAAATGCATCGTGCGCGACAAGGTCGGCAGCTTCAAGGAGAAGTCGGACATGGAGCGCTGGCTCAACAAATGGATCATGAACTACGTGGATGGCGACCCGGCCAACTCCTCGGAAGAAACCAAGTCGCAAAAGCCCCTGGCCGCGGCCGAGGTGGTGGTCGAAGAGATCGAAGGCAATCCGGGTTACTACAGCTCCAAGTTCTTCTTGCGGCCGCATTACCAGCTCGAAGGACTCACCGTTTCATTGCGCCTGGTCTCCAAGCTGCCCTCCGCCAAAGGGGCCAAATAAATTTGCCACGCGTCTTTGAATTCAGGGACTTGAAGTCGTTATCCCTGTAGCTGCGTCGGCACGGAAGTCGATCTGTTTCTCACAACACAACTGAAAGGTGACCATCATGGCTGTAGACATGTTTATCAAGATCGAAGGCGTTGAAGGCGAGTCGTCCGACGACAAGCACAAGAAGGAAATCGATGTGCTGTCATGGAGCTGGGGCGCCAGCCAGTCGGGTACCAGCCACATGGGCGGCGGCGGCGGCAGCGGCAAGGTTTCCGTTCAAGACTTTTCCTTTACCAAGTACATCGACGCAAGTTCCCACGCGCTGCTGCTGGCGTGCTGCAACGGCGAGCACATCAAGGAGGCGGTGTTTGTGGTGCGCAAGGCCGGCAAAGAACCGCTCGAGTACATCAAGCTCACATTGAGCAACCTGATCGTCGCCAATGTCGCCACCGGCGGCAGCGGTGGCGAGGACCGCCTCACCGAAAACATCTCGCTGAACTTTTCGAAATTCAAGTTCGAATACGTTCCGCAAAAAGCCGACGGCACGGGCGATGCCGCCAAAACGGCGGGCTGGGACATCGCGGCGAACAAGAAAGTTTGAGTCGCAGAGGTTCAAGTCGCGAAGCCGCCCCGCATTGAGGAAGACGCCATGGCAACACTGAATCAGAAGATCTTGCAGTGGGCCAGCGGCCACGTCGGCAAGAGCGTGGGGGCCGGCGAATGCTGGGACCTCGCGGAAAGCGCATTGACGAAGGCAGGGGCCGGCGCTTCGTCGGATTTCGGCGGGCCCACGGACAGCGATGCCGACTACGTGTGGGGTGACGAGGTCGATCTGAAAGACGTGCTGCCCGGTGACGTGCTCCAGTACCGCGACTACGAGATGACGAAGACGACCACCACCACCGTTACCTTCGCGGACGGACTGGAGTCCGAAGACGCGGTCGAGACGACGATCGGGCATCCGCACCACACGTCGATCGTGAGCAAGGACACTGGCGCCGGTGAATTGACCGTTCTCGAACAGAACGACAAGGGCCACCACGAAAAAGTGAAGGCCAGCGTGATCCGCTGGAAGGATGCGCCGGTCAAAGAGACGAGCACCCGGAAGTCGATGAAGCGATCCGATAACGGCAAGATGGAACTGGCGACGGTGAAGGTGACAGTGGACGTGAGCGTCACCGGCACGCTCACGGCCTACCGCCCCAAGGCGCCTTGATGCGACACGCCACCAGGACCTGTCGCAACGCGGCAGCGTGGCGGTGACCGCCGCCCTCTGGAGAGTCGCCCCGGGCACGGGCCTCAGCTTGCGTCGGGCTGGTCCGCAACGGCCGGCATGCGGCGCGTGTCTTCGTCGTCCTCACGTAACCAGACGGCCAGGGCCGTGTAGTTGTCGTGCCCCGGTTTGGCGCGCACCTTGATCTGCTGGTCGAGCAACTCGACCCACTGGCTCGGGTTGCGCGAGGCCTGCAGCGTCTCGAGCAGGCACTCGTCGCCGAGCGGCTCCCACACGCCGTCACTGCACATCAGCAGCACGTCGCCGGGCGCCAGCGGCATCGACGCGGACACGCTGATCTCCGGCGCCTCGTCGACCGAGCCGAGCGCCGACAACAGCATGTTGCGTTGTGGATGCAGCCGCGCGCCCTCTTCGTCGATCATGCCGCCGGCCACCATCTGCTGCACCAGGCTGTGATCGGTGGTGCGCGCCACCAATGCGCCCGCGCGAAACAGATACGCCCGGCTGTCGCCGCTGTGCGCCCAGGCCAGTTGATCGTCGTGCAGGTCGATGACCGCGAGCACCACGGTCGAGCGCATCGCCGCCAGCTTGCCGCCCTCGGCCTGGCGCGCGACGACGTCGAGGTTGGCGCGCTCCAGCAGCGCGCGCAATGCGTCGCTGCCGATCGATGGTGCCGCAGCGAAGCCGCCGAGCACGCTGCTGCGCGTGGTGGCGGCCGCGACGTCACCACCGCCATGGCCGCCCGCACCGTCGGCCACGAGGCACGCGACGAAGCGATCGTCGTGCCAATGCCCGTGCACGTCTTCGTTGTAGGGACGCCCGCCCTGTTTGGACAGCGTGACGATTTCGATTTCCAAACCGGATTCCTCTTGTCGTGGATTTGCTCTGAATTTATACGGTGGCCCGGAGCCGCGCCATCTGCGCTTCGTAGGCTTCCAGAAATGCCTTGCCGAACAGGCTGTGAAAGTCGTCTTCGGCCTCGGCCGCGATGCCGCCGTACAGCGCGACGAACTGGTCCCACAGCTTGGCCTTGCGGTTCGCAGCGAAGAGGCTGTCGAGCGCCGATTTGGCCGCGATCTTCTTTTCCAGTTCTTCCGGCGTGAAGCGACCGATGACATGCGCCAGGGCTGCCCGCATACCGACCATCACGCCGAACTGATGCGCGCGCAGGTCGTCGAACGCATCGCGCATGGCGACCTCCGGTGGCATGAATCCGCGCACGCCGTCACCCAGCAAATGCGCCAGCGCGACCTCGACCGTCGGTGAAAACTTGAGCGGATTGTTGGCCTGCGACGCGATCATCGTGACCTCGGCCCGCACTTCGCGCTTGAGCTCCTGGCGCGCCAACAGCAGTTGCAGCGTGCCTTCGGTCGCGCTGCGCAGGATGATGCCGATGCGCTCCATCAACTCCGGCGTGAGCGCTGGGGGCTCTTTGTGCAGACCGCCGAGGCCGCGAAGCAGCGCGGCCAACAGTTCAGCGTCGGAGGTGGCGTTGCCGACCGGCGAGCCGGTTTGGTCGTCGAACTGCGGCGCTGGTGCGTGCGGACGCGGAAGCGGACGCGCACGCTGGGGGACGGGCACCGGGGCAGGCACCACTGCCATCGGCGGCGCATAGCCGAAGTTACCGATCTGCACATGGTCGCTGCGTGCCGCCGCGGTCGGCTTCGCCTTGCCCTGCAACGCCGCGAACGGATCGGCATTGCTCGCAGTGTTGGGTTGCAGCAGCGGGTCGGCCAATGGCGACAACGCGAGCGGGTCACCGCCCAGACCGCCACCGGTACCGAACAGGTCGTCGATGCCGGCAGCCTTGCCGGCCGGCTTCAGCCCCAAGTCGGAGAAATCGTCCAGAGCGCCGGTCGATCGACCTGCGGACGAACCGGCTGACATCGCACCAGATCGAGCGCTGGAGTTCGGCCCGAGCAGGTCGGCGAACGGATCGGCACCGGCCGGGCCGCCGCGGCTCGGTCCGGATTCCAGCGGGTTGGCGAACAGCAGCGAATCGGCGGACGGAGAGGAAGGGAACGAAGGTGCGGCTGCCCGGGCGGGCGAAGGCACAGGTGAGGACGGTGAGGTCGGTGAGGTCGGCGCACCGAGCCCGGCCAGCAGATCGGCGAACGGATCATCGTCGTGCGTCGCCACATTCGGCGCAGTGCCCAGCAGCCCCAGGTCGTCGCCGGGACTGTTCCCCGCCGAAGCCGCCAGAGCCGCCGATCCCGAAGATTGCTGCGCCTCGACCTTCAGCTCGAAGCCGCCGATCACCAGGCGATCGCCATCGGCCATCGGCACCTCGTTGCCGGCACCCAGCGACCGGCCGTTGCACAGCATCGGATTGCTGCCGCGATCGACGATGAAGAAGGCATCGCCGCGGCACACGATCTGCGCATGCACCCGCGACACGGTGCGGTCCGGGTCGTCGAGCACCAGCGTGTTGGTCGAAGCGCGCCCGATGGTGCCGCCCTCCGGCCCAAAACGCCCTTCGAGCGCGCGCCCGACGGACCCGCCTTGATGTGAAACCACAACGACTCGAATCACGAACTCACTCCTGCTGCAATCTGTGAATATCTGACCTGGAACAGCATGGTGTCACGGCGACAGCAGCAACACCAGCGCCTGACTCGGCACGGCCCTTACACCGGGGCAGTTCGTGCTGTTTTGCAGCGACACACTGGTCAGGCGCGTGGCCGGCATACCCTGAAACAACACGGTGAACGCGGCAGTCAAATGCCGGCTCGGGCCCATCACCGTGCCTGAGGCCACGCCCATCACGACGCCGGCGTTGTCGCCGTTGGTCATGGGAATGCTGGTGCCCAGGTTGTGCGCCGGCATGCCCATGATGAGGATGGTCGGGCAGTTGGGAATGGCCATCGGGCCCATCGCGATGTTCGGGTAAGGAATCGGCAACGGCGACGGCGCAGCCGGCGTCATGCAGACATCGGGAAACCCCATGTCGGTGCCCATGAGCTGGCAGTTGGCGAACATGGCCGCGCCCTCAACCGAAGTGGATCTGGCCGCCGCGCGCCTTCACCAGGTTCTGTCCGTTGAGCAGCAGATGCTGGCCTGAAATGCGCGCCAGCTGCTCGGCCTCGCATTCGACATGCGTCGCCTGCACCCGGTCGATGCCATCGGTGGTGCGCAAGTGGTTGCGGCTGAAATGGGTGACGCGCTCGAACACGGTCGACAGCACGGAGCCGACCAGCTTCACCGCGGTGCCGATCACGTGCAGGTTCTTGCCAACGAGTTCGGCATCGTCGGCTGCGACACTGGCCTTGGCTGCGCGCAATGAAAAGACCTCGCTTTCAAGCGCGAGATGCGGCGCGGCCAAAGTCAGCGCGCCGCCGTCGACCGCGATGCGCGTCGGCCCGTGGCAGCGCAGCACGTTGGCCGTGCCCTCTTCACGTTGCAGCACAGCGAGCACCCAGACTTCGTCGGGTGCTACCAGCAGGCAGGCCACGGTATCGCCTATCGCCGGCTCGAGCAGGCAACTCGCAGCGCGTCGGCCGCGTGCTTGCAGGTTGCCGCTGCTCACCGAAATTCCGTTCACGTCAGCGACGGTAATGACGCCGACACAACTCTGCGCAGGCGTCGGCGCAGCGTGGCGCACGGCAGTTCGACGGCGCGGTTTCAAAACGACAGTGGCAGTCATAGGTATCTCCGGAAAGAGCACAAAGGTGGCGTCAGGCGCTTGCAGTCCAGCGCTCGGCACGCGCCAGTTCAGGGTCGGTTTCGAGCGCGCGGCTGCGGTCGGTCATCTGAGCTTCGTCGGTCCGTGCGCCGTGCAACGTCGCGCGAAACATCGTCGCCTGCCGCAAGTCGGCGCGACTGAGGTCGGCATGGCGAAAGTCGGCGTAGGTGAGTTCGGCACCGGCGAGGCTCGCATCGACCAGGTTCGCGTTGGCGAAGTGGCATTGGTAGAGGTCGGCGCCATCGAAGCGCGCCGACGGAAACTGCCCAGCCGTGAAGAGCGCCTGCCGCAGCTTGGCGTTGGAGAAATCGACGCCCTCGCCCTGCGCGCCGCAAAAGAGCGCATGCGGCCCGACCGCGTGGTTGAAGTTAGCGCCGTCCAGCACCGACCCCTGAAAGTTGCATTGCTTCAGCGAGACACCGGCAAAGTCGGCACCTGTCAGATCGGCGAATGAAAACTGGCAACCGTCGAGCACCAGACCCGCGAAGGACTTGCCGATCAGCGCGGTCTTGGTGAACACGGCACGCGTCATGCGCGCACCCGCCCATGTGAGCTGCGCCAGGTCGCATTGCAGCACGCAGGTGTGCTTCCACTCGCTGTCGTCGGCGTTCACGTCGATGAGCGAACAGTCGGTGATCACGGCGGATTCGAGCGTGGCGCCGGCCAGGCTGGCGTGGTCGAGCCGGCAACGCGAGAACGTCGCCATGCCGAGCCATGCCGCAGCGAATTGCGCATGCGTCAACGTGCACTCGCTGAAGGTCGCGCCGTGCAGATGCGCATTGCGAAAATCGGCGTGCGCCAGCTCGCACTGGTTGAAGACGGCGCGCCGCAGATTGGCGCCGTTGAACATCGCGCCTTGCAGCTTGCAGCGGTCGAACACGCTTTCACGTGCGTCGGCTTCACGCCAGTCGCATTCGTCGAGCTGCGCCTGCGTGAACACACCACCGCCGATGGAGATCTTCGCGAACTGACCTTTGCGCAGGTCGAGACCGTCGATGGTCTCGCCCATGCTGACCGCCAGCGAAAGATGCTCGGCTTTCACAGTGGATGCGCGGCCGCGTGCCGTGCCTGTTGTTCGGCCGTGAGACGCGGCCAGCTGCGCACGCGCTCGAGCAATGCGCCGTCGAAGCGGACATCGGCATCGAGTCGGGCGCGCGAGATGTCGGCTCCAAAGAGGTTGGCGTCGCGCAGGTCAGCGCCGCGCAGGTCGGCGTGCTGCAGCATCGCGTCCTTGAAATTGACGCCCGCCAGGCGAGCGCGTGTGAACACGGCCTTGCGCAGCAACGCGCCCTCGGCGCTGGCCAGCCGCGCGTCGCAGCCGGAGAGGCGGGCCGAGCCGAAGTTGGCGCCGGCCAGCCGGGCCTTGACCAGTGACGCATCTCGCAGGTCGACCTCGCCGAAGTTGGCTGCGAGCAGGCTGGCATGCGACAGGTCGGCGCCGACCAGCGAGCAGTCTTTGGTGAACACCGCGCCGTCGAGTTGCGCGCCCGCCAGCCGCACACCATCGAGGCGGCAACTGACGAAGCTCGCGCCCGGCAACCGCGCACCACGAAGGTCCACGCCGCTGAGGTTGCACTCGACGAGGGTCGCGCCCGCCAGGTTGGCTTCGCCGGCCTGCAGCCCCTGCATGTCGAGCTTGTAGAACAGATTGCCCGCGGCTTCGACGCCGGTCCAGTCGGCGTGGCCCCACGACGTGTTCAGCAGGTTGGCGTTGACGATGACGGCCCGGCGCAAGTGCGTGTCGGCCAGCGCGCAATGCATCAACACGGCACCTGCCAGTTGCGCCTGGTCGAGTACCGCGCCGGCCAAGCGCGCGCGGCCCAGGTTGGCGTAGCTGAAGTCGGTGCCGACCGCCAGCATGCGCTGCAGATCGGCATGCGCCAGCACCGCCCGCGTGAAGTTGGCGCCCGACACATTGGCGCCTTGCAGGTTCGCGCTCTCCAACCACGCATCGGTGAAGTCGACATTTCGCAGATCGAGGGTCGACAGGTCTGCTCCCGTCAGGTCGATGCCCGGAAAACTCCGCAGCCCGCGCGCCAGCATCCACTGCATCAACCCGCGACCGCGTGCCGCCACTTCGCCCTGCTGCGGATACGCGGGCGGCTGCAGATGCGCCGCCTGCAGGTAGCCGAGTCGCTCGGCGCCTTCGCGCTGCGCCAGCTTCTGCGCCACCGGCCGCCGGTCGAACACCAGGCCCGCCGCACGCTGTGCGTCGAGTTCCGCCAGATGCGCTTCCGCGTTGTAGTCGGGCGGTCCGCGGTGCACCAGCTTTGCCATGTCGATCTTGCCGGCCTCTTCGAGATCGAGCACGCGCTGAAGCTGGTCGGCCATGTCGCTGATCGCGGCCCACTGCTGCGCCTGGGCTTCTTCCTGCTTCGCCTTGAGATAGGCCGGCAGCTCGCCCATGCTGCGCTTGGGTTCGGGCGGCGGCAGGGTGAATGCAAGCGCGCCCGGGTCTTTGCCTTCGGCGGCCATCTTCTCGCGCGCGACGGCGATGTCCACCTCGGCACGGCGACGCTGCGCTGCGCCCTGCAAGCCTTCCATCGCAAAGGCCTGCTCGGCCTCGGCGGCTTCGGGGTCGGCGGTGTCGATGCCCTCGGGCAGCAGGTCGGCATCGTTCAGTGCTTCGAGGCCACCGTGCTTCGGGTCGGCGCGCCGGGCCAGCACGTCGACGTAGTGCGCATCGGTCTTCGGCTGGCCGATGCGCTCGACCGCGCCCAGCAATTGAAGGATGTCGGCACCGTCGTCCTCCGCGCATTCGGCCATGCCGTGGAACACCAGCACCATGCGCTCGGCATGCGGAAAGAACCAAGCCGTGGTCAGGCGCATCGGCACCTCGCGCAGCTTGGTGGCACCGCTGTCCGCATAGTTGACGAAGGTGCGCACGCGCAGGCCCGGCAACCGGCCTTCGATCCGACGCTGGACCGGGTGCAGGTTGTCGAGCGCAAACGGTTCGTCGCCGCGCAACGGCGCATCGAACCACTGGTCGCTCGGGGCCATGTTGAAGTGCTTCCAATCGAGGTCCGGCGGAAAGCCCGGCGCATGGGCCTTGAGGTAGTCGGCGTCGTAGGTGCCACGGTAGGCGAGCCGCTGCGGGTGCAAGGTTTCGAGCGGACCGTAGCCGGCCGGCACCACCTCGGACTGCGGCGACAACATGCGCGACCCCGGCAGTTCGATGTTGGGCAGCATGCGCACGCCGTTGACGGCCTGGCGGCCTTTGCCGAGCGGGTTCAACGCGTAGTCGGCACCGCCATAGGCGTTGTGCCAGCCCAGCGCGATGCGCTCGGGCGCTGCGGCCACGGCGCGCGGCCGGTCGCCATCCCACCAGCGTTCGCCGAACGCCAGCAGCGTTTTCTCGACATGCCCGACGCGCACGCGCACCGCGCAGCCCGCGGCCTCCGACGGCTGCGGATAGGCATGGCCGTGCACCAGAAACTCGGGCGTGAGCTTGGCCACGCCTTCGTCGAGCAGCGGCAGCGCCATCTCGCGCGCTACAAAATTCCAGAGCGACTGCTCGCCCCACAAACGGCCGGCGCTGCCCTGAACGAAAGGCACGTGCAGATAGTGCGTGACGCACATGCCGTAGCGTTTTCGGTATTCGATCGCGCGGCTCGAAAACCCAAGCGACATGGGCTTGCAGACCTGCATCAGCCGCCCGCCGGCGCGGAGCCGCCGCCTTTGTTGTCGGGCGGGCTCGGCGTCTTGGTCGCGGGCGGTGCAGGAGGCATCGCGGCGTCCCAGGCTTTGTCAGCCGCCTTGCCGACCGCCTCGCCTGCCTTGTCGGCCACATTCGCCACTGATGGCGCCGCACCGGGCACATACTTGCCCCCCAATTGCGAGCCGACTCCGCCGCCAGCCACAGCGCCCGCCGGCCCGCCGAGCACGCCGCCCACCACCGCACCGACGCCTGCACCGACAGCGGTGCCGAGTTGCCGCTGACGCCGGTCGGCGCTGGCGGCCAGGCTGTTGAGCTTGCCCTGGAGTTCGGGCAGCTCGGGGATTTCGCTTGCTGTCTGGCGCAGTGCCGCGGCCGCGTCGGCGTACTGCTTCATGGTCGCGGCCGAGTCGGCGACGCCCAGCACGCCCGCCACCAGGCCGCCCAGCGCGCCGACCACCGCTGCCCCGGCCGCACCACCGGCGCCGGCGCCCGGCTGAATGATCTTGACGGCGGTGCACTCGATGTCGGCCGGCGTGTTGGTGAGATCGAGCGCCGCCACGTTGTGCATCTGCAGCGCGGCGCAGTTCTCCATCTGGATGGCGAGCGCGTTGGCGATGCTCATGCCCAGAAAGTTGTTCATCTGCAGACCCATGAACGTGCTGCGCGCCATGCCCATGTTGGCTTCGCTCGACGAGCCGATGTAGCCACTCGAGTTGGAACCCATCACCGTCGTGTTGGACCCCATCGAGGTCGCATTGATGTTGCCGAAGGCCATCAGGTCCACGTCGGCCGCGGCCACCAGTTTGATGCCAGCGTTGGATGCGACCAGATGCGCACCGCTGGTGATGTCCTTGCGGCCGGCTTGCGAGGTGAACGACATGTCGCCTTTGGTGCCGACCGCCAGTGAAGCGGCAGTCACGCTGACGGCGCCCGAGGTGAGCGCCAGCGACGCCGAGAACTGCGTCATGGCGCCGGTCACGTTCAGGTTGTAGGTCTGGCCGACGATCATGTCGACCTTGCCGCCGACCTGGTTGAACTGCCCCGTCAGGCCGACGATGTTTTCCTGGTACTTGCCGATGTTGTTGTACTGCGCCAGCGTCACGTTGGTGTACTGGTCCTTGTGGACGATGTTGCGCTGGTCCTTGTCGACCTCGCGCTTTTCGAAACCGATGGTGTGCACCGTGCGGTCGTTCTCGACCCTGATGCTCTGGTCGTGCCCCACGCTGGTCGAGTCGTCGGCCTCGACCGAGGTCGACATGTTGCGCTCGGCATGGATGTTGACGAGCTCCTCGCCCTTCTTGTCCTCGAACATCAACTCGTTGTAGTTGTTGCTGTTGCCACCCGGCGTCGACCGCGTCTTGAAACCGCTTTGCGTCGGCGAGTCGTACGGGATCGGCTGCTTGTCGTTGTAGACACGGCCGACGACGATGGGCCGGTCCGGGTCGCCGTTCAGGAAGTCGACGATCACTTCCTGCCCGATGCGCGGCATGAAGTACCCGCCCCACGAAGTGCCCGCCATCGGTTGCGACACGCGCACCCAGCAGGTCGATTTCTCGTTGCTTTCGTCGTAGCGATCCCAGTGAAAGTGCACCTTGACGCGGCCGAGCTGGTCGACGTGCAGTTCATCGCCCTTGGGGCCGACCACGATGGCCGACTGCGGCCCTGGCATCGTCACGCGCGGCGTGATGCGGCGCGGCCTGAAGGGCATGTCGGCCGGCAGCACGGTGATCAAAAACGACTGGGTGCCGCGCTCCGGAATGCGCAACGCCGGATGTCCGTCGATCAACTCCTTCAGCAAGCCGGCGATGTCGTTGTTCGACGGATCTTCGGTCACCATCGCGAGCAGCACGGAGCCGATGCGGTGCGCGTTGCCATCGGTGGCGCTCATGCCTTCGTAGCCGGCATGCGTGACCACGAAGTCACAACCGCCGATCAGGTATTCGCCGTCGCTCGAACCATCGGGCGAGCCGGTGAACTTGAAGGTACGGCCAACCGCTACATCGGGCCAGCTCGTGATAGCCCAGTGCCGGTCGCGCCGCGCGATCTGTTCTTCACCGCGGATCTTCGCGGTGTTGTCGGCATCGTCGGGGGTGAAGTAGCCACCGGGAAACTCGAACTCCTCGAAGTCCGCCAACTGGTGATCGTCCGAGGTGTCGCGCTTGGCGCCGAGCCGCTTGCCGATGGCCTTGAAGTCACTGTCGCGCGTGTCGTACTTGCCGCTTTCGAAACTGCGGGCGCTGACCCAGCGGCTGATCTCTTCGAAGCGCGAGTCGTTGGCGCCGAAGCTCACGTACGGCAGCGTCTGCTTCACAGGCAACGGTTCATGAGCGATCTCGCTGGCGTCCGACAGGTGCATCGTGCCCGGCGCATCGTGTGCGTCGTACCAGTAGTAGATGCCTTCGTCTTCGAGCAGCCGCGAGATGAAGTGAAAGTCGGTTTCCATATGCTGCACGCTGTAGCGGCGCTGCAAGTGGTTGCCGATCACGTTCTGGGTCTCGACCTTCTTGAAGCGCTTGATCGGGCTGTCTTCGAGCACCGCATCCATCACCTCCAGCACCTTCTTCTCCTGCAGGATGCGGGAGTTGGTGCGCTTGGTCAGCAGCCAGAACCACGAGCGCAGCACGATGCGGTACGAGGCATAGCGACCAGCCCGTTCCGCCCGCATGAAGCGCACGGCGTGGCCCTGGCAATGACGCTGGTGCTTGCCGCCGTCGGCGTCGAAGAAATCGAGCACCACATCGAAGGCCCGGCCGAGGATGTCCTTGCCGTCGATCTGATCGTTCCTGGACAGCACCACGAGCTCGTAGATCGAAGGATTCGACAGGCTCTCATGGCCCACCAAGGTCCAGAACATCAAGTCGTCGACCGCCGGCGAATCGCTCTTGATGTGAAACAGTTCTTCGGCCATGTCGCAGATCTTTCGTGGGCTTGCCGTCGTGTTCGTCTAGTCGAACGCGTAGGTGAAGTCGGCGTCTTTCACATCGAGCGCGACGCGCTTGATCTCGCCGCCCGAGGCCAGCCGCTGCAGGTACTCGACCGAGATGGTCGGCAGCACCGTGTTGGTCAGGATGGCGTCGATGGCACGGCCGCCCGACTCCACGTCGTTGCAGCGCGCCACCACCTGCTTGACCACCGCTTCGGTGTATTCGAACGGAATGCCGTGGTTGGCCGCGACGCGCTTCTGGATACGGCCGAGTTGCAGTCGTACGATCATCGCCATCATCTCGGGCGACAGCGGGTAGTACGGAATCGTCACGATGCGGCCGAGCAGCGCGGGCGGAAAGATCTTCATCAGCGGCGCCTTGAGCGCCTCGTTCAGCGCCACCGGATCGGGCAGCAGCTCCGGGTCGCGGCACATGCTCATGACCAGCTCGCTGCCGGCGTTGGTGGTGAGCAGGATGATCGTGTTCTTGAAGTCGATCATGCGGCCCTCGCCGTCTTCCATCCAGCCCTTGTCGAAGACCTGGAAGAAGATCTCGTGCACGTCCGGGTGCGCCTTCTCGACCTCGTCGAGCAGCACCACCGAGTAAGGCCGGCGTCGCACCGCTTCCGTCAATATGCCGCCCTCGCCGTAGCCCACGTAGCCGGGCGGCGCACCCTTGAGCGTGGACACGGTGTGCGCCTCCTGGAACTCGCTCATGTTGATGGTGATGATGTTCTGCTCACCGCCGTACAGCGCCTCGGCCAGAGCAAGTGCGGTCTCCGTCTTGCCGACGCCGGAGGTGCCGCACAACATGAATACGCCGATCGGCTTGCCGGGGTTGTCGAGTCGTGCACGCGAGGTCTGGATGCGGCGCGCGATCATCTCGAGGCCATGCTTCTGGCCGATGACGCGCTTGTTCAGCGTGTCCGCCAATTCCAGCACCGCCTGCACTTCGTTTTTCACCATGCGGCCGACAGGAATGCCGGTCCAGTCGGCGACGACAGAGGCCACGGCCTGCTCGTCGACCGAAGGAAGGATGAGTGGGGACTCGCCCTGGACGGTGGCGATCCTGGCCTGCAGCTCGTGCAGTTCCGCAAGCAGCGCCGCGCGGTCGGGCGCAGTGGCTGCCTCGACGATGGACGGCGTCGCGCCCTCCACCGGCACATCGACCGCCTCACCCGCTTTGCGCAGTTGCGCGCGCAGTTCGAGCAACCGATCGATCAAGCCCTTCTCTTCCTGCCAGCGCGCGTTGAGCTTTTCAAGCTGCTCGTTCGACTCGACCAGCGACCCGCCCACCGCCGCCGCCCGCTTGGTCACATCGATGCCGATCGTCTCCTCACGTCCGATGATTTCCTGCTCGACCTTGAGTCCTTCGATGCGGCGCAAACAGTCTTCGACTTCCGGCGGCGTCGCGTGTTGACTCACGGCAACCCGCGCACAAGCCGTGTCGAGCAGGCTCACCGCCTTGTCCGGCAATTGGCGAGCCGGTATGTACCGATGCGACAGCTTCACTGCAGCCTCTATCGCTTCGTCCAGCAGCTGAACGCGATGGTGTTTTTCAAGCACGCTGGCCACGCCGCGCAGCATCAGGATGGCCTTGACCTCGTCCGGCTCCGGCACCTGCACGACCTGAAAGCGCCGCGTCAGCGCCGGGTCCTTTTCGATGTACTTCTTGTACTCGGCCCAGGTCGTCGCGCCGATGGTGCGCAGGTTGCCGCGCGCCAATGCCGGCTTCAGAAGGTTGGCTGCATCGCCCGTGCCGGCCGCGCCACCGGCACCGACCAGCGTGTGGATTTCGTCGATGAAAAGGATGATCGGCGTCGGCGAGCTTTGCACTTCATCGATGACTTGCCGCAGACGCTGTTCGAACTCGCCCTTCATGCTGGCGCCAGCCTGCAGCAAGCCGATGTCGAGGGTGAGCAGCTTCACGTCCTTGAGTTGCGGCGGCACATCGCCACGCGCGAGGCGCTGCGCGAAGCCCTCGACCACCGCCGTCTTGCCGACGCCGGCCTCGCCGGTGAGCAACGGGTTGTTCTGGCGCCGGCGCATCAGGATGTCGACGATCTGGCGGATCTCTTCGTCGCGTCCGGTGACCGGGTCGATCTCGCCCTTCTTCGCTTTTTCCGTAAGGTCGACAGCGAACTTCTTCAGCGCATCGCCCTTGCCCATCGCTGCCGGCGCCATGGCGCCGGCGTCTGCGCCCGGTGTCCCAACGCCTCCCCCTGACGCCAAGCCGGTGCCGTCTTGCGCACGCATCTGCGACTCGGGCGACGGGTCGCAAATCTTGACGAAGTTGTCGGCCAGGTCTTCGACCTTGACGCGCTCGAACTGCTTCGACAGATTGAACAGCGGGTTGCGCAGGCTCTGCGTCTTCAGCATGCCGATCAGGATGTAGCCGGTGCGCACTTGCGCCTCGCCGAACTGCAGCGTGGCGTAGGTCCAGGCGCGCTCGATCGCGTTCTCGATGTGTGGAGAGAAATCGCTGATGGCCGTAGCACCGCGCGGCAGCCGGTCGAGTGCTGCGGTCATGTCTTTCGCGATGACCGAGATGTCGAGCCCATAGTGCTGGATGACGCGATGCAGGTCGGAGTCTTGCGCCTGCAGCAACTGCGCGAACCAGTGCTCCAGCTCGACGTACGGATTCCCGCGCATCTTGCAGAACACCGTGGCGCCTTCGATGGCTTTGTAGGCCAGCGAGTTGAGCTTGCCGAACAAGGCGGTGCGGCTGATTTCACTCATTGCATTTCTCCGTATGTGATCAAGACGAACCGCGGGCCATGGTTTCAAAAGAACGCACCGAACGATGCGAAACCAGCTCGCCCGCATCGCGCCGGACGCGCACGTCGGCCGCATCGCGAGTGCGAGGGCGCTGCCCGAGCCAGCTGACCCAACCGAGGCGCGGCGCGTTGCCGCCCAGCGTCTGGCCGAGCCGCGTCGCCGGCACTTCTTGTTGCTCGAGCACGAGCTCGGCATCCCACTCGAGTTCGTCGCCGAGCAACTGCTGCATCCAGCGCTGCAGTTCGGGGCGCGCCGGGCCGATCGGCAGGAAAAGGCGGTACTGATGGAGCGACAGCGGACCAAGATGCAGCCGCACCCGATGCTGCCGGTCCCACGCGCGCTGTCCCAGCATTGCGCCCATGCCCATCGAGCGCGAAGCATCACCGCGACCGAGCCGTGTGAGCTCGCCGGGCGGCAACGCCATCCAGTGGCCTACCCATCGCTCGAGCCGAACCGGCACGCCGAAGTAGCTGCACAACACCGCCTCGACCGACTCTGCGTTGTGCACGCGACGCGTGAGCCAACCCGCGAAGTGCAGTCGCGCGTCGTCATGGATTTCGTCGCGGTCATTGCGCGCCGCGGTGCCGGCACCGACCAGTGCGCCGACCTGCAATCGAAACGCGTCTTCGCCCGGTCGATCGAGCGCCACGGCCGGCCGCGACGAGGCCCACGCGCGGTAGAAGTGCAACGAGAAACGGTGCGCGAAAGTGTCGAGGAACGCGACCCATGTCGGATCGCCGTGGTTGATGAAGCGCTCGCGAATGAAGTCGCTCAGGTGCACCGGCAACGGGCCGTTGGGTCCGAGGTAGCCGAAGAAGTGCTGGCGCAGGCGCGGCGGCGAGACATCGGTCGCGGCTTCGAATCGACTGAAGCTGGCGGGCGCGAACGACAGCGACGGCTCTTGCCCGACGCGCACCGGCTCGGCACTCGGCAGCAACGCACGACCCCAGCGCGGACTGCTCTTTGCCACCGATTCCAGGCGACGCATCAACGCGAAGTAGTCGTAGGCCCACGGCTCGTGCGACACCGAATGCAGGTGCGCACCGACCCGTGAGTTCACATCACCGGGCGCGTCCCGCACAGCGGCCTCCAGCGCATCGTCTCGCCCTTGCCGGCGACGGCGAGCACCGTTTCGACAAAGTGATTCACCTCGACATGGCGCGCCAGATACTGCGCCAGCACGGCGCCGAAAAGGAAGGCGCTCTGCCCATGAAAAGCATTGCGGTCGACTTCGAGCGTGACTTCGAGCCCGCGGCCGAAAGCGATCGGGCCGGCCATCGGCAAGCGTCGCGCCACCGGCTTCGACGACACCGACAGCAAGCCGCGCACCTGCACCTGGCGCGACTCGTCGGCATGCACCGCATAGAGCATCAGCATCTCGCGCAGGGCAGCCGCGTTCTTGTGCGTATCGGCACCGCCGATCGACAGGTAGTTGAGCGCCAGATGGTCGACCACACGCCAGCCAAGGCCGTTGTTCACCACTGGCGACACCGGCCGCGACGGGCCGCGCACCATGCGTACGCGCTGCACCGGGAACGAGTCGACGCAATCGAAATCGTTGTCGCGCCCGAGCGGCAGCAGCATCGGCAGATCGCGATTGGTCACGAGCGCCGCAACCGCCAACTGGCGCAAGCCCGGCGGGTACGGCGCCTCCTGCGGGTCGACGATCTGCATGTAGACCTCGGAGCCGATGTGGCTGCTGCGATGCCCCTCGGTGCGCTGCTTGACCGACAGACTGCGCGGCTCACGCGTGGTCGTGTAGTACGCGGGATGGCTGTGCCGGCTGCCATGGAACGCGGCATAGAAGGGGCGGAAGAGCAGCTCCTGCGGACCATCGGACTGGCCCGACCCTGGGGCTCCCTGGCCCTGACCGACGTTGCCGAGCCCGAGCACCTCGGTGACCGAATGCACCTCGAAATCCTGGGGCCGCGTGCGGTCGGGGACCAGATGGAATTCGCTGTTGCTCTCGGTGATGGCGACACGGTCGAGGCGCTTGGGAAAGAGGTTGATGGCCGGCACGCAGTGCAGCTGGATGTTGTCTGCCGTCACCAGTTTTTCGAGCGCCGGGTCGCCACGCGAGAACAGCACGACCAGCTCGACCTCGGTGCCCGGCATGCCGCGCAGCAACGCCTGCAAGCCGACGATGCGCGCGAACTGAAAGCGCTGCGGAAACGCGAAGTACTCCTGCACCAGCCTGAAGCCGGAGAAGCCGGTGGCCGTTACCGGCAGCAGCGCTTCGTCGTCGTCGAAGCCTATCGGCTGAACCGCACTTGCAGGCAGTGTTCGCACCGCGCCTGGCCCCGCTGCGCCGACCGTACCGCCAGGGCCGATCGGCTGCACCATGACACCGATCGGCTTGCCGAGAAAGCATTCGTGCAATTGCCACGCCACGTCGTCGGCGCCACCGAAGTGGATCACCAGCTCATCGAGCTGGAGCTTGTCGAGGGTGAGGCCGGCCGTCGTGCGCAACGACATGCGCAAGCCGCCGCGGATTTCGCGCGCCTGCGGATGCTGGTTGATCGGCAGGTCGGGCGCATAGGTGAAGTACTGCGCCCGGATCACTTCGATCGGCCACACGCGCAAGGCACGTGCGGTGCGAAATTCGCAGTGCGTGTTCTGCCCCACGGCATGGCGCGAACGCAGGCCGCTGTTGCGCGGCAGCGTGGGCCCGGTGGCAAGGTTCGCATCGTCGAGTTCGGGAGTGCAGCACACCACCGTCATGGACGGCGTCGGCGCCATGAAGTGTGGATACACGATGTCGAGCAGGTGCCCGGTGAAGCGCGGAAACTCCGCATCGAGCTTGAGTCCGACGCGCGCCGACAAGAAGGCGGTGGCCTCTATCAGGCGCTCGACGTACGGGTCGGCGACCTCCTGACCTTCGACACCGAGCCGGTGTGCGATCTTGGGAAACGCCCGTGCGAACTCGCCGGAGCTTTCGCGAAAATACCGAAGCTCCTGCTCGTACAGGTTCAGCAGGCGGGGGTCCATGCCGACTACCGTGCCGGGTGCGCCATGTCTTCGATCTCGATGCGACCCTCTTCGAGATCGATGCGGCTTCGCATCAGGAACTCCAGCGGCACGGGTTGTGCCCAGAGCATGCCGCGAATCTGCAGCCCGATGCGGTTGTGTGAATCAAGGGCCGGCCCTTCCATGACGAGTTCGACTTCCAGAGTGCGGGGCAGGATGCGCGGCTCGAACTGCAGGATCGCGTTCTTCAAAGCCTGTTCCATGCTGACACGCTGCACGCTCGACGTGAACTGGCCGGAAAGCATAGGCAATCCGTAGTTGATGACCGAGCGTGCCGCGTTGGGATGGCGCTTGTCGTCGAAGGCCAGGCCGAAGCCGGTCGCGTTGAAGAGCCAGCCGAGGTCGCGCAGCACCGCTTGCCGAAGCGCCTGCTTGGTGAGCGTTCGCTTGTCGTCGCTCTCTCGCTTCTCCGTCGGCGCATGGTCGACAAGTCGGTCGAGCAGCGATGGCTGCAACCGCTCCTGCGCGCTGGCGGGCTCAGCCATTCGAGGCTTCGTTGAACACGATCTCTCGCACGTCCATCAACGCGTGGTCGCCCGCGTCGCTGCTCAACACTCGCTGCCCCGAGCCGACCCACACATCGGGTGCCAGCTCGCGCCATTCGGTCTTGCGTGCCAGTTGCAAGGCGCCGTCGTCGCTCTTGTCGGAGCCCTCGTACCGCGTCGGGATCAGCGCCAGTGTTTCGCCACCGTTCTCGAACTGCAGATGCGCCGGCAACCAGACGCAGTCGCGCAGGTCTTCGGGCGGATCGAGCTTGATGTGCGAGAGACGCGCATAGGGCACCCAGTAGTACTTGCCGTTGACGAAGGCTTCGAGCACCGGGCCGAGCCGCATGTCGGCATCGGCCAGCCACTCGAAGGGTGAGCCGTCGATCGTCCCGGCCGTGGCGGGTGCACCCTCGAAGGCGCGCTCGCGCAGTTGCTCGGCCATCGCCTGTTCGCCACGGCCGCGCCGCAGCAGCGACTCGATCAGCAGCGCCAGCCATTCGTCGGGCTGGCCGAAGACCATCGGCGTGCGGTTGCCGGCGAACACCTCTGCGCGCACGCCTTCGCAGCGAATGGCTTCGCCGTAGACCTGCTTCATCGGCACGGCCAGTGCGTCGAGTTCGGCGGCGACCGACAGCTGGTTGAGCGCACGCTCCCACTGACCGAGCACGCACAACAGCTGCGCGAGGAACACGCGGTTCTTGCTGTCGCCCGGCTTGGCACGCACCTCGTCGCTGAGCGCCTTGAGTGCGCCCACGGGGTCGGATGCCTTCAACAGTTCGATGGCGGACATGGCAGCTCCTTTGCTTTTGTTTTGCGCTTGCTTTGCTGTGCTGGGTTCTTTTCAGGAAGCCGTCAGGTCGCAGGTGCGCACGGCCCCGCGAATGCCGGTGGCGAGCTGCGCGGCAGAGTTGATCGACATCACGCGGTAGCCGAAGCGAATGACTTCGCACGGGTGCCCCGACGAGCCGCCCGTGAGGTAGGCGACCTCATTGACGCGGCCGCCGGTAAACACGAACTCGATCATCGGTTCCAGTTGCGAGCCGTCTTCACCGCCGGAGCGATAGATCGACACGGTGATGGTGAGGCCGACCGTCTGGTTGCGCAGCAGGCTGGCGATCGACGCGGTGGCCGCATCGGACTGCCGCACGACCTGCAAGTGCGACAGCGACAGCGATGCCGTGCTCGCGCCCGGCGCGATGCGCAAGCCCGCGTGCACGTCGTAGCCGAGCAGGTCCATGCGCGCCTTGCCGTCGGCATAGGTGCGCGGCGATTCGCCTTCGACCGGCGTTCCGCGGTTGTCGATCGACATCGCCATGTCGAGCGACACGCCCTTGCGAAGGCCGAGGTCGAGCAGGCGCAATGCCTCGTCTGTGTCCAGGTATCCATCGCCGTTCAATGACATGGCATTCACTCCCGTGGTAGATCAAAGGGTAAGAAACAAAGCCGGAAGTCGGTGCAAAAGCACTGAACAGTCAGTCATCGACGCACTGCCCTTCGACCGGCACCAGGCACTGAGGCAGGTCCGCACCGACCGCCCCGCCGCGCGTCCGGAGGGTCGACGTCGAGGCTGCTGCCACCGCCAGGCCACGCGGCAACAAGATCCAGAGTTGGCCGCGTTCCTTCATGCGACGCGCATTGGCCGCGGCCTGCGTGCCGTTGCCGAAGAAGTAGTCGGCCCGCACCGCACCACGAATCGCGCCGCCGGTGTCTTGTGCGATGGTCAACCGCTGCATCGGCGCGCCAGTCCCGGGTGCGCGTGTCGACACGAACACCGGGAAGCCGAGCGGCGTGCTGCGCGGATCGACCGCGATGGACCGCCCCGCCGACAACGGCACGCCGAAGGCGCCGACCGGGCCGCCCGCAGAGCCGATCGTCTCCTTGAAGAACACATAGCTCGGGTCCTTGATGCCGGAGCCGATCACGTCGCCCGTGGCTTTGCGGCCGGGCACCATGACGGCACCGCTCTCGACCGGTTTCGCCAGCGTGAAGCCGCGCGTCTTGACCGCGCTCAGGTCTTCGTCGTCATCGTCGTCCGGATCGAGTTCGATGGCACCGCCGCGCGTGCGCACCGCGCTCTTGCCTTTGCTGTTGGCCGAGCCGACCAGCGTCGGGCGAAACGGCTGGCCGTTCTGTTCGGCGTAGGCGATGCGGACCACCTCGCCACTCGGCATGCGAATGCGGCCCGAGCCCTGGATCTGCATTTCGTACAGCGCCGTCGCGCTGTTGACGAAGGCCAGCACCTTGGCGTTGGGCGCGCCGCGCGTTTCGATTTCTTCACGCGTGTAGTAAGGCATCAGCCGCTTGCCATCGATGCGAAGCCGCACGCGGCGATCCAGCGTGTCGCGCGTGATGGTGGAGAGGTCGAGCGCATACAAGCCTGGCGCGCCCATGTCACGCGTGCTGAGCCCCATCTGCACGATCACGTCGCGGCCCTGCACGCGCACCGGCACCGTGCCGTTGCCGGCGGGCAGCTTGCGCGCATCGACGAACAGCATGTCTTCAGGCTGGCCGTACACCGGGTAGATAAAGGGCGGCGAGTAGCTGCGGTTGCCGCTGATCTCGGGCTCGAAGTAGCCGGTGACCACGCCGTCGGGCTTGCGGTCGTCGTCGCGAATCTGGTAGGCCGCGAACTCAGTTTCGAAAAAGCTGCGAATGGAGGGTGAGCTCTTGTCGTCGACTTTGCGGGCGCGGTCGCACACCTCTTTCCAGGCATCGCCGCGACCGGTGAGCACCTTGCAGCTGCCGAGGAACGCGGGCCATGTTTCGGCAAAGTCGTCGCGCCGCCAGCCGGGGACCGATTCGAAATTGACTGCGGTGTAGGTCGCAAGCTGGGTCGAAAAAGTGCGGGCCTGACCGGCCACGTTGCCGGCACCGGGCCCGCTGGTCGCGGGCCGCGCCGGTGCCGCAGCTTCGACGGCCGCGGGTGCTGGCGCCGTCGAGGCAGGAGTCGTCATGGAAGCGGGGGGCTTGGGCCCGATGGCGCATCCTGCCAATGCGATGGCGACCATGATGGCAACCGGATAAGTCGTCGAAGAGGTGTTCATGGGCGGTCTCCTTGCCGTGAAACGAGCCGGCCCGAAGGGGCTGCCTGTTCATCAGGACGATTACTTCTCTGTGATTTTGAAAGTCCCGACGCCGTAGACGTCGTTGCATGGCGCACCCGGCGGGCACACGGGCTTGCCGACCAGCGGCGAAGGGCCGGCGCCGCGCGTCGCCTCCAGGGCCGCCAGCACCGGCACGGGAAACTGCGGAAACACGCCGTCGTTTTGAATCCCCGAGCCGGAGAAATCGCGCTCGCGCTCGCTCACCACCACCGCGAACAAATCGACGCCGGCCGGGCCGCCCGCGTCCATCGGCCACGATGCGCGCGGCAGCGAGATCGATGTACCCGCAGTGATCTTGTTGTACTTGTCGAGCAGGTTGGGGAACAGCAGGAACATCTCTCCGCCGCTCGACAAAAGATAGACGTACACGTAGCCGTCGCGGTTGCTCTTGACGTCGAAAGAGAGCCGATCCTTTTTGATGACGACCTCGGCCTTGCGCGGCGTCGCTGTCACGTTGAAGCCTGGTGTGGCGCCGGTGCCGATGGCGGCCATCGATTCGGTCGGCGTGCGTGGTGTGGGCGGCGGTGCGGTTGCGGTTGCGGTTGCGGTTGCGGTTGCGGGCGCGGGCGCGGGAACTTCAACGACCTTCGTGTCTGGCGGCGTGGACGCTTTGCCGTCTGTTGAACCGGCTGCGCTGCCGACCACCGGTTCGGCGCCGTTCGACCTGCCCTGCATCCACCACCAGCCCCCGCCGCCGGTCACGGCAAGCACCGCGACGGCCGCGATGGCAGCGACGGCCTTGCCCGTGCCGCCGCTCGAAGCCGCAGCGGCTTTCGACGGGCGCGGTGCGGGCGCCGGCGCCGACGCTGGCGCAGCAGGCACCGAGCGCCGCACCGGCACGTTCGTCGTCTCGTCATCGAGGCCGAGCGCTTCGCGCAGCGCGCCCATCGACTGCGGCCGCGCCTCCGGCCGCACGCCAAGCCCGGCATCGATGGCCGACAACAACCGCGCGCTGTAGCGCTGGCGCAGCATCTCGTTGTCGACCAGCGGCACATAGCTGTCGGACAGCAACCGCGCGACCGACGGCGGCGGCGCCCGACCGCAGATGGCGACGTGCATCACCGCGGCTAATGCGTACACATCGGTCCACGCGCCCTGCGACATGTCGGGCATCTCGGCGTACTGCTCGATCGGCGCATAGCCCGGCTTCAGGATGACGGTGATGGCCTGCGTCTTGTCGGTGATCACGCGGCGCGCCGCACCGAAGTCGAGCACCACCGGTCGGCCCGAGCCTTCGAGCAGGATGATGTTGTCGGGCGCGATGTCGCGGTGATAGCAATTGGCCGCGTGCATCACGGACAGCGCCTGCGTCACGCCGTCCATGATGCGCATCAACCAACCTTCGTCGACACCGGCCGGGATGGCGGCCAACGCCTGGCGCAACGTGTCGCCGCGATAGAACGGCATCACCATGTAGGTCGTGCCGCGCTCCTGCCAGAAGCGGTAGACCTTCAGCAGCGATGGATGATCGAACTGCGCCAGCAGCCGCGCCTCGTTGATGAAGCTGCGCATGCCGAGATCGAAGGTCTCGCGGTGCCGCTCGGACAACGCCACCACCGTGCCGTCGTGTTGCCGCGTCGACAGCGACACCGGCAGATATTCCTTGATTGCGACGACGCGCTCCAGCGTGTGATCCCACGCTTCGTACACCGCGCCGAAGCCGCCCTGCCCGACCAGTGCGGTGATCTCGAACTCGCCGACCTTGCTGCCGGCCGGCAACACGCCGGCTTCGGCGCCGGCTTGCGAGCCGGAGGTCGGCAGGCGTGTCGGGTTGCCGCTGACCAGGGCCATGCCCGTGCTGCCCACGCCGCCCGTGGAGATGACCGTTGCGCCGTCGTCGTTCTTCGGGGCGTCGGCATTGCTCATGGCTCTGCCTCCACTCGCTTCACCCGCTGCACCCATTCGTCGCTGACAAAGCCGAAGAGCGCATCGAAGCGCGCGTCGGTCGGCAGGCCGATGGCCGTCATGCGAAGACCTGGTTCGGCGACAGGATCGGTCAGCCACAGCGACTGGCCGTCGGCCGGCCAGGCCATCGCCGCGCCTCGGTCGGCATCGGCCACCTCGTCCACGGCGCGGCCGTCGGCGACATCGAAGACGCGCAGCAAGGCGCTGTCGAAGCGGCCTGCATCGAGATCGTTCTCCAGCCCTTCGAGTGCCGCCTGTGCGCAAGTGCGCCACCAGCGCCACGCGGCACCCGACTGCGCCGGCGTGAACTCGTTCAGCGGCACATCGCATTCGGCCGCCATGATGAAAGGAAAGTAGCGACCGACGCCATCGACCGATGGCATCAGGACGCCGAGCCACGCGTTGGTGCCGCCCAATCCGCTGCCCAAAGCGAAGAACCACAGCGGACCTGCGAGATAGCGCTCGGTCCAGTCGTCGTGCGCATCACGCAGCCGCAAGAGGCCGCGCTGCAGCCAGTGGTCGAGGCGCTCGCGCATCGGCTCCGGCATGCGGCGATGCGCGAAGTCGCCCATGCCCGGCAGCTTGCCGAACCAGCCCGGCAACGCGTCCGATGCGAGAAAGGTTCGCGTTTCGCTCACAGCCCCTCCGGGCAAGAGAACTCGCGCAGTTCGCGCAGGCGGATCGGGTGCTGCACGCTGTTGGTCGTCACCTCGAAACGGGTGCGACGGTTCTCGATGTTGAAGGTGATGAAGAAGCGCTCCGGCAAGTCGCCCTGTTCGAGCTGTGCCTTGTCGAGCGTGCGAAACAACGCCCACGGTCCGTCCGTCGACAAGCCGGAATTGCCGGTGGCCGAAGGCGGGCTGATCTGCACGCGCACCTGGTTGCTGCCCTTGGGTCCCGGCCATTGCACCGCCATCGGCACGACCGGGCCATGCGCGTACTTCACCAGCTGCCCATCGACATCGAGGATGAACTGCGTGATGTTCTCGTCCATCTCCACCGGCCTGAAATCCAGCCGCAATGCCGGCCCGCGGCCGCCACCCCGAAAGAAGATGTCCTTGATGCGCGCAGCGCGCTCGAACTGCGCGAGCGATGCGGTGGTGACTGCCGCCTTCTCTGCCACCGGCTTGTAGCGCCACGGCTTGGTGCTGGTGTCGACCAGTGCGGCCAGCTTCTTTTGGAAGAAGTCGTCCATCAAGCCCCCGGGTCCGAACATCTGGCCGAAGTCTTCGGGCAGCACATCGCGGTTGCTGGTGGCGACCAGCGGATAGCGGCCGGCGATGGCGCGTGTGCAGAAGTCGGTTACCGGCCGCAGGTCCTGGCTCAGGTTGCTGCGCTCGGCGCTTTGCGCTTGCGTCGCGCCCGACTGGCTCAGGTTCTCGACCATGCTGCGCACCGGCTCCGGCAGCCGGCCCGCATCACCCTTGAGCTTGGCGGCCACGTCTCCGGGTGGTGGTGACGAGCGGCTCTTCACCGCGGAATCGACGGCCGTCAAATAGACGTAGACCTCGTTGAAGAGCTTGAGTGCATCGTCGAGCGGGGCCGGTCCACCGGGCGTGCCGGCCGTGACCATGCGACGCAGCGGCTCGAAGCGATCGTCCACGATGCTCTCGATGCGCTTGCCGGTCACGACCGGCTTGTTGGGGTCGCCGCCGAACAGGTCTTCGAGGCCCTTGCGCGTGTTGCGAACGGTCTCGGTCGCCTTGCTCACCACGTCCTTTGCGCCTTCGGCCGGAATCAGCGTCGTCTCTTTGACTGCCGCACGCAGGAAGTTGGCGAGCGGTGAACTCGCGCCCGACAAGATGCGCGCGGTCTCGATGTTCTTCTCGAGCCCCGCGCCGCGCACCAACCGAATGTCGGCGAGCATCGCCTCCCACACCTTCACGTATTCCTCGAGGTAGAGGCGGCGCACGCGGTCGGTCATCGCACCGAGTTGCGACACGTCTTTCAGTCGATCGGTCGCGGTGCGGTCTTGCCCCAGCACCCACGGATCTTCCTGCGCGAGCAGGCCGGTGAGCACGGTCACCTCGGCCTGAAACCGCTTGTGATAGCCGTCGTAGGTGAACATGCCCGGCACGCCATCGGTCAGCGGCTTGCCGCTGATGCGCTCGAACACCAGCGGGCCGGAAGGGCCGGCAGCTGCCGCCACGCTGAAGGCCGGCACGTCCTTGCCCAGACGCTGCCGCTTGAGCCGGCTGAACACGCGTTGCTCCAGCGGGTAGCTGGCGAGCACGCCACGCACGCTGCGCACCAGGTTCTCGTCCATCTTCAACGGCGAGCGCGGCGGGCCTTGCGCGATCAGCACATCGAGCTGGTCTTCGAGAAGCTTGCGCTGGTCTTCCGGGATGCCGCGGTCCATGTTGCGCGCCCAGTCGAGCGTGATCCAGGCCTTGAGCGCGTCGGCATCGAAGTGCTCGGGCTGGTGCAGCATCAAGTAGCTCTTCAACGCCTCGTAGCTGAATTCGAGGTTGTCTTGTTGCGCGGTGCGAAGCTGGTCTTCGAGCCGCTTGGCGAGCTGCGGCAAGAAGGCTTCGTTGAGTGCGCGCTGGTGCGCCAACATCGCAGCTGCGTCGAGCTTGTCGCCCTGGTAGAGACCCAGCGTCATCGAGAGCGGCTCGTTGCCCTGCCGGTTTTCGGGCGCCTTCCAGATATCGCGCAGGCCTTGCAGCACCGGCGCAACTTCGACCAGGTTCTGCACGCGCGCCGGCAGTGCCGCCAGCGTCTGCTTGGCGGGCTCCACTTTCGCTTCGACCGCCTTCAGGTAGTCGAGGTTTTGCCAGGTGCTGTAGCCCCATGCGGCGAGCAGGCCGAGCGTGACCAGCGTCATGAGCGACACGGCCGCAAGACGCAGCCCGTGACGACGTCGCTCCAGCTTGACGTCGGCACCCGCGAGCCGCTGCTCGGGGAACACCACGTCGCGCAACAGCGAGGTCAGGAAGTAGCTGCGGCCGCTGCTCTTTTGCGGCGCGAGCATGGCGCGCTCCAGCCCGAAGCTGCGCGCCAGGCTGCCCATCACGCGATCGATCGGGCTGCCCTCTTGCGTGCCGCTGGTGAAGTACACGCCGCGCACCCATGGCGGCTGCGTAAAGCGCGAGCCGGTGAACACCTGGTCGAGCAGGTCCGACAGCAGCGGCCCGACCGAACCCAGCTGCGCCGGGAAGCCGAAGACAGCCGCGCGCCGTGTCACGTCCGTCTCATGCTGCATGCGGTTGATGAGGCCGTCGTTGATGCGGTCGTGCAGCAAGCCGAACTCCCGACCGAACGCGGCCGACAGGCCCTTCTCGTCGACCTGCACCACGTCTTCGGCCGGCAGCGTGAAGCCGAAGACTTGCGCGCGTTGTTCCTTGCCGAGATCGGCGAAGTATTCGGTGAAGCCGTAGAGCAAGTCGCTCTTGGTGACCAGCACGTAGACGGGCAAGCGCGTGGTGAGCTTGGCATCGAGCTCGAGCAGACGTGCGCGGATCGACGAGGCCAGCGAGCTGCGCGCCTCGGCGCCCTGGCTCAGGAGGTCGGCGACGCTCACTGTCAGGAACACGCCGTTGAGCGGCCGGCGCGGACGCACTTTTTTCAACAGGCCGAGAAAACCTTCCCACGCGTTCTTGTCTTCGGCTTGGTGGCTGTCTTGCGTGGTGTAGCGGCCGGCGGTGTCGATGAGCACTGCCTCGTCGGTGAACCACCAATCGCAGTTGCGCGTGCCGCCGACACCGCGAATGGCGCCAGGGCCGAACTTGTCGGCCAACGGAAACGACAAGCCCGAGTTGACCAGCGCCGTCGTCTTGCCCGCGCCCGGTGCGCCGATGAAGACGTACCACGGTAAGTCATACAGATAGCTGCCGCCCGACAGCGACAACCAGTCGCGCCAGCCGGGCTTGCGGCCGGCCGCATGCAGGCGCATCTGCTTGAGCGTCGCGACCGCTTCGGTGAAGCGCGTGTCGAGCACCTTCTGCTCGCCTTCGTCCACAGGCCCCGTCTTGGCGGCCGGCGCGCGCATCAGGCCTTCTGTCAGATTCTGGCTGGCCTTGCGCGTGCGCCAGCGCTTCCAGGTCGCACGCAGTACGGCGATGAGCACGATGACGCCGATCAGCACCCAGCGGGCATTCTCGGATTCAAGCGGTGCCAGCGAACCGATCTTGATGAGCGGGCCGACCCACCAGATCAACAGCGAGACGACCAGCAGCGCAAGCAGCATGAAGAGCAGCGGGCTGAAGAGCCAGCCGAAAAGCTTTTTCATCGCTTGACCTCCGACGTTGCATTCAACGTGGCCGCTGTGCGCTCCGGCTCGGACAACAGCACGATGTCGACGCGGCGATTGCGCGCGCGATTGGCCGGCGAGTCGTTGAGCGTGACCGGCTCGGCATCGGCCTTGCCATCGGACCGCATGCGACCGGGTTCTACCAAACCGACCAGCGAGGCCTTGACCGCATCGGCACGCGCGGCCGACAGATGCCAGTTCGACGGATAGCGCATCGAGCGGATCGGCTGGTTGTCCGAATGGCCGGTGATGAGCACCTCGCCCTTGACCTCGGCCAGCGCCTGGCCGATGCGCTTCAACACCGGCAGCGATTGCGGCATCGGCTCGGCACTGCCGGAGCCGAAGAAGCTGTCGCCGCGCAGGCGCACGGTGCTGCGATCGGCTTCGTCTGTGACGGTGACAAGCCCTTGCTTGACTTCAGGCTCCAGGAATTTCGCCAGCCGCGGCGCCTTCGCCATGATGGCCGGCGGCGCGATCTGCACGTTGGGCACGCGCAGGCCGGAGATCGCTGCATAGGTCGTGTCGGAGCGGTTGTTGAGGGTGAGCCGCAGGCCGAACCAGGCGAGTGCGAGCAGCAGCAGGAAGCCGACCGAGAAGACCCACAACGGCAGCGATTCGCGCAGCCGTGCGGTGCCGGCTGCCTGGCCGCGCCAGTGCGGCGAGAGCTCCGCCTCGAGCGGTGGCCGATCTTTGGCGATGAGATCGGCGAGGCGCTGCCGCACGGTGTCGAGTTGCGCGCGACCGTTGTCGATCACGCGGTAGCGGCCTTCGAATCCGAGCGCCAGCACGCTGTACATCAGCTCCAGCAAATTGCGGTGCGTCGGCACGTCTTGCGCCAGCTTTGCGAGCAGCTGAAAAACTTTTTCACCGCCCCACGATTCGTTGTGGAACTGGACCAGCAGGCTCTGCTTGCTCCAGCCCGCCTGCACGCCCCACGGCGTGTTGGCGACGGCTTCGTCGAGCGCAGTGCAAAGGATGTAGCGAGCGGCCAGCACCGACTCGTTCGAGGCGCCCGAGCGACGCGCGGCAGCATCGAACTGGTTAACTGCATCGGCAGTGGAGGCGCGCAACGCCGGCACGTTGGGCGGCTGCACGAGGTTGCGAAGTTTGCCTATCAGCACCAGCAACTTGCCGGCGGCCGACACCAGTGGGTTGAGCAGGCCGAGTTCGCCGACATCGGCCGGCAACGCTTCTGCCGATGCTGCATACGGGGCGTTGCCGCTTGCCGGCGATGCGCCGCCACCAGCACGCGGCTTCGGCTTGATGACCGTGCGTTCGGATTCGAAAGCAGCGAAAGGGTCCGGGGTTGTCATGGTGCTTTTCCCACGGGCGCGTCAGGACCTGATCGCCCAGAACGCCAGATCCAGGCCGGGGAAGTCGCCGGCGATGTGCATCGCCACGCCACCCGATGCTTCGAGCTGGCGCCACAGGTCGCTGTTGCGCGTTTCGAGCTCGAAGTAGTTGGCGCCCGAGTGAAACGGAATCTGCCGCGGCGCGACCGGCATCGGCATGAGCGTGACGCCGGGCAGCGCAAGGTTGACCAGATCGCGAATGCGCTCGACCGGACCGATCTTGACCTGCGTCGGAAAGCGCGCGCGCAAGGCCTCGCTCGGCATCTGCGCGTTGACCGCGAGCACGAAGGTCGCATTGCGCTGCAGCTCCACATCGGGAATGACGGCGACGCGCACGCCATGCTTGCGGTCGTGCAGCTCGATGCGAATGGCCGACTGTTCGAGCACCATCGACAGGCTGCGCCGCAGGTCGTCCATGACCGGGCGAAATGTGAGTGCGAGGTCGTCGTGGATGTAGGGACCGAAGCGCGCGACCCGACGCGAATCGCGGAACGTCGCGAGGTCACCGGCCAGCGCCAGTGCATGCTCGAAGAAGCGCTGCGGATGCAGCATCGCGCTCTTTGCCAGATGCGCGAACACCGCCTCGTTGCGGTTCACTGTTTGCAGCAGCATGAAGTCGGCGATCTCGGACACGCCGCCAGTGCCGCCTTGCGTCATGCGGCCAGCGAGAGCCTCGCCGCGTTGGCGCAACAGGCCGAGCAATTCGTCAAGCCACGAGCGGATCACCGCGTGGCCAGCCACATCGAGCAGCGGCGGCAGCAGGTTGCGATCGAGCTGAACCTGGTTGTCGACACGCCGCTCGACCACCCGGGCGACGTTGACGGTGGTCCACGCATCGGTCGTCTCACCGGCGCGCATCAGGCGCGTGTGGAGCTGACCGAGTTGCAGCATGGCGGTACGCTCGCCGGCGGTGTTGGAGTCGGGCACTTCGGACTCGAGCACACGATGCCGCACCAGGTCGTCGTAGCCTTCGGCATCGGCTTCTCGGGCACCGGCGCGGCGCAGTGGCAAGGCGAGCACGACGGCATCGTCGCGCATCGTCGGCGGGATGTCGATGGGATCGGGCAGCGGATCAACGGCCGGCATGTCGAACACCGTGCCGTCGCCGAAAACGCCGACGGCACGTACCAGCGCGAGCTTGCCGAGGGTGAGCGCGGCCTGGTCGATTTCGATTTCAGCGAAGCCCCATGCATGAGGGGTCGTGGTGCGCAGGAGCACATGCCGCGCATGGTCGGCGTGGCGCTCGCTTTGCTGCAGGTGCTGAGGCTGCAGCAGCATCCCCTCGCTCCAAACCACTTTTGTTCGCCAACTCATCCGCGCTCCGTCAATGGCAGGGGTGCCAGAAAGAAACATCTAGTTTCCGGCGCAGAGGGTGAACGGCAAATCCACCTAACGGCCTAGACGGGGGCGTTGGGTCTAAGTCGAAGGGCCTAGAAGGCCTTCGTCGATTGGGTGTGCGGGCTTATGGTTTAGTGCGCATGGGGTGGCGGCAGGCGGGCACTAATGAACGGTTGGAGCGTGTGACTGCTTTGGGCCGAGGCTGTATGAAAACACGCGCCATGCCAAGAAATTGCCGGCCGGCTCAGCAACCGACCGATCAGATCGGCCTACAACGCACGATCTGATGGCGAGGAATAGTTCGAGCACCTCCAGAAACGTCGCCCATGAACGTTTTCACACAGCCTCGGCCCGCATCCTGCCAACCGGCAGCCGCGCCAGAGTGCCCAAAGCAGTCGATCAGCCGCCCTGCGCAAGCGCCTTGCGCATGAAGGCATTCGGGATGGTCACACCCCGAAGCGTCGGATATCGCCGCTCAAGAACCTGAAATCCGTGAACGGTAAAGAACGGCTCGGCAGTCAGGCTCACATCTGACGTTAGCTCGGTCAAATTAAGGGTCGCGGCCTCCTCATGGAGACGAGCCATCAGCCGTGCCCCAATGCCTTGCCGTGGATGGGCACCCGACACGAAGAAGTGATCGATGTAGCCATTCTGCTGAACATCGGCGTAGCCAACTATCTCGCCGCCGAGTTCGACCACGAAAGGTCGAATCCCTCGGACTCGCCTTGTCCACAGGTCCACGTCAAGGTCTTTTGGAGCCCAAGCCTCGACCTGCTGTGATGAGTGGTCGCGGGAAGCGACCCTATGTATAGCTGTGAAGTACACGCGGAACAAAGCAGCTTCATCGCCAAGCCTGAACCGTCGAATCTCCATAAAGTCTCCGTGAACGTTAAAACTTGAAGCGAGTCAGCGTCGTGATGCGAACGACCGGTTCTGGCCGATTTCAGTCATAGCAGTAAGCTCGTTGAGTTCGGCTGCACTGGGGGAAGGTTACAAGGTCCATACGAAAGCGAACGCGATGATCACAAAGCTGCCGGCGGATACCCACCAGGACTGCGTGTATAGATAGGCAGCAACGGTCGAGATGCCCAACACGACTGGAGCTATCCATTCCGCCAACCATTTGGGCAAGCGGCGCCTTGCATTTTTTTTGCCCGAAGCTTTGCCAGCTCGCGACGCTGGCAGTCTCGGAAATTGCATTGCCAAGCCGTCTGACGGCCAGCCGTCTTGTGTGCTCGATCCGGTCAGCAGGCGAATGGCATCTTGACTTGAGTAGCGGTGAAAACAATCGACCGCGGATGAAACCGAGTTTGCTTTGTTCAGATCTGACGTTGATTCAAGATCGTCCCAGTCACGGAGCATTCGCTCCAACTGAGGACCTGCATCCTCGACATCGGGCAAGCCGGACGTGCGGAGCAAAACAAAAGGTAAAAATCGGGTCCTGATCAAGGCGGCAAACGCATCAATGATTGGCTCATAGCGCGCGCCAAGTAATTTGAGCAGTGCCGCTCGGCGTGCGGTGAGCGAGGTCAACGCATCATCGACAGATGTGACGAGATAGGGGTAGACCGCTTCTCCGAAGGACAGCAGCTCTTCGCGCCCTTCAGAATCAAGATCCTCGTCGTCCACCCTGCTCGCCCATTTCAGGTCCTTCGGCGAAAAGAGAGCGCACCACAGCAAAGGAAATGTGGCGTTGGACTCAAGTTCCGGACCTTGGCGCAACCAGTAAGCTCGCCACTCGTTCACAGCGCCATCAGGCATGCGCAAATAGGGCGAACTATTCAGAAAAATAGGATGACTCATTGGAACATCTGGTGAGCGTTCTTATGTGTTGATCGCTCTTTACGGCGCTTTAAAGAGCGGGTCGAAAACTGGTGACCGTTACGAACGACCGGTTCTGGCCCGCTTGCCGTCTGTGGCTGGCACGGCGCAGGCGGCTATGCGACGAGCAAAGCCCACACCCAATACGCCCCAATACCAATCTGCGCCAGAAACGCAAGAAATCGAGCATTGACCGCGGGCACGCTCAATGACGACAGATGGACGCTCGACTGGAACACGCGAGCGATTAAAAACCAGGGCGCGAGCCCATCGGTCACGCTGGTTCGGTTGGTAGCCAAAGCGATAAGCAAGAGGCCGCCAAATACAGGGATGCCCTCGAGGCAGTTGGCGTGCGCTCTGCTGAGCCGTTGCATGAACGGTGACAGATTCGAGTTGTCGGGCCGGAACTCATTCGCCGCAACCGCCCTTTGCATGACCAGTCGGGTACGAAGAGCTTCCATGAGGACAAGCAGAATCAGCGACCAAGCGATGAAGCTGGTCAGGACGAATGCAGACATGCTCGGCATGGTTCCATCTCCTCAGGATTCAACGAAGTCCGCAGAATACCCTGCGGTGGCGACCTGTCGGGCTGCGGCGCGCAAAAGTCCGCTTCTGGCCCGCATTCTGCCTTCCGGGGCCGGTGCGTTTTAGCCTCTCGACCTGAGCTGCTTTCGCATGGGCTGACCCTCGATGCCGAATGAAAGAACCGGGGGTCCTTCAGATGCGAATCCGTTGCGGAGGTAGAACGTTCGAGCCGTGCGGGTACTTTCTAGGCGCAGTGCCTCGACGCCCGCCCGAGCCGCGTGGTCTTCAATAGCTGCAAGCAGCGCCTTGCCCACCCCCCTGAACCGGACGGAGGGCGCGACGTAGCAGAGCGTGATTTCACCGGTTGCCGAGGCAGCCCCGAACCCGACCGTTTTACCGTCAACTGTGGCGACCACCGAAAACGCGTTGGGTGCGCGGATAAGTCCAAGCACGAAGTCCGGCGTTTTGTTGCACAACCATGCTTCGAGCACCTTGGCATCGCCGCGGTGATCGTCGTCGCAACATTCCAGGATTGAATTTCGAATGACATTGCAAGCATCAGCTGCATCGTCTTCGGCCGCGGGCTGGACTTGGACTTTCATCGGCACCTCGAATGTCGGCTACTGGCGCGTCAAACGTCTTTCCCCGCAGCATCCAGTCTGCCAGAGGCTGTCTGTCTTCCCCCTGTCGCCGCCCTTAGATTGCCTGCGCGACCTAGGCCGAAAGCTGGCATGTTGACGTATACGTTTTCGTAGCTTCCCGAAGTCGCAGAGTAAGTTTCATGCCAAATTCCGACCGATCCATCCGTTCCGATGGTCTTGTTGAAGGCTTTCCACGCGGGGAGATGCTCGGCGGTTCGCAACTTCGCATAAGCCATGAGCTGTTCCATCGACCGCCAGTACTGAACCATGATCGTCGTGCGCGCGAACCACATCTCGGCATGGATAAAGCCGAGCTCCGGCTGACGATGAAGCTCGACGAGCATGCGAGGCATCGCGCGGATCACCGGGAGCCACTTATGAATCTTAAGAGGTGCATTGATCCGCACGCCGATCATGAACACAACGAAGTCACCTTCCAGGTCTGCGGTCATCCGTTCACATCGAATCATGATGTTTTCTCCGGTGTCGTGTAGCGCTTCTCGCGTCGTCGAGAGCTCTACTGTGAGGCTGCTTTCCCTTCCGATAACCGAAGTCCACGAACGGCAACTTCTGGCCCGCATTCTGCCCTTAGCCCATGCTGATCGAAAGCAAAGGCCAGCGCTCGGCGAAGCGCTTGCCTTCTATGCGCTGCCTATAGATCTCAACGCTCGCTCTGAGCGGGTTGTGACGGACGCGCAGATTGAAAAGATCATCGAGTCCATGCGGGGCGACGACGCCCAGCGACTCATCCCAGTTCAAAAACACGCCAACGCAAGTTGCAAACTCCGGCCACGTCGCAATGCCATCTGCGAGTGAATTGATCGGCGGCACTGCTTGTCCTAAGTCACGGGCGAACCATCGGTGCACGCCAGCCTGATTCGTCACCTCCCAGCGCACTTCTGGCATTGCTGAGCGAAGCCGCTTCTCCAACTCGACATCGTTCTCCGGCTCAGCGTCCGCGTCGAAGTAGACGAGGTCCATGTCTTCCACAACCGTACGGCGCTCAAAGCCGTGCAGAGCATCCCAAACCAATGAGCGGACAGCGCCTGCGCCGATGCACCACGACTGCAGCCCCAGGAGACGCGCTGCATCGAGCGCGGCCATCAGCTCATTCGACGAGGCCACCATGCCAGCAAGGCGTCGTTCAAGGTGCAGCTGCGAAGTGAAAGTCATGATTCGATCTTGATCCCGGCAGGCGCACGGAAGGACCGCTTCTGGCCGTTAGGCGCCGGCTACCGTGTGCACCGCCCGCAGCCAATTCGTGCTGTGCGACAAGCTAAACCGAACATTCGCTGAGAACGGCACCCTGACGATGGAACCGTCCTCACGCTGGATGTCCATCGCGTTCAGTTGATCATTCCCGAACGTTCGATCGCCGATGAACTGCACGAAGCGTCCGTCGCCCGCCGAGGTGCCGGTTGCAATCATCACTGCTTCAGTCCGACCGTTGTCACGGCTGAAGCCATAACGCGGCAAGTTCAGCGCCCGATCCAAGCCAATACCGTAGCCGAGCGTGCTGCACACCATGGATCGCCAAAGCGGTTCAACAATCGCGTCCAGTTCGTCGGGATACGCCTGCTCATCGCTTTGAACCGCACCGACTTTGATGAGGGAAGGCAACAACGCCCTGAGCGCCGTATGAAATTCAAGGGTTAGTTCTTGGGGTGACATGTCGGGGGGCCTCGGCCCACTTTAGCGTTGAGATTAGAACGCCTAGCGCTATCACTGGAGGAAAACGAGGCAGCATGATGTATGACCGCTCCTGGCCCGATTGCCGACTAAGAATGTTTGAATAGACGTCGCCACCAAGGCTCGGCTGAGGCGGACGGCTCCGCAGTTGTCGCGCCTCTTCGGAGGAGCTCTTGGTAGTAGTCCCAAACGTTTGCGGTTGGACCATCCAAAATCCGCTGCTGTGCGCGACCCCAAGGCCAAAATTCGACGCCACTGCCTACGGCGCGCATGCCGGAAAAGCTTTCATTGCCTAGAGTCACGGTGCCCCAGCTGGCGCCATGATTGCGCCGGTAGACCTCGCCGATGTAGCTGCCAAATCCCTTGGAAAACTTTGCCACGTCCGCCTCGGTCGGCTTGTCCTTCTGAGCCTCCCGGTGGAAGAAGTCCAAAAGCTCTTCTATCTTCTCGATGCTCTGATCCGTCCAGTCCAGTTGTAGGCTGAACGTATCGAGAACGTACTTGCAAAGCTTGATGCATTCAGCCATGGCCTCGCGCTTGATGGCCTCGCTGGCGACGAAGCTCACGGCTCAGCCCGTGCTACCGAAAACAAAAGAGAGGTTGTGACCATGGTTGTTCGACTCTATCCGTCGATGGATGTCGACCAACGTGCCGCTCAAATCAAAATCAGGAGAGCGTGCCAAGCGACCGCTCCTGGCCCGGATGCTGCCACGGGATCTGGTTACCGAAGGCGGTATCCGCCCGGGTTCTCCGCTTCTTCGTCGCGCCTCGACGGATAGAACGTCTTTTTTTCGTCGAGTTCGTAGAAGAGCTGACCGTGGATACCCATAGCCTGTGCTTTGACCACTCGGCGTTTCCACATCGCCTCAAGCGCGCTGTTCAGAGCAGCTTCGTCGATCCCGCGTTCGTAGACCTCATCTATGAAAGCAATGTTCAAAGCGGAGACATGCAGGCCTGAGATCTCGCGAAAGCTTCTTGGGTTGCGTACCAGTCAGACGGGTAACGGGTGACATCCCACGGATCTTCAGACGTGTATTGCTCTCGGCCCAAAAAGTCGTGGTACCAGCTCATCGCTTCGAAGCGGCTATCCGCCCAAAAAACCAATATGCAGGAGCCAAGTCCGCCTTCAAACGTTCTGGCGGCGTCGCCCGCTGGACCAAACGCAATGCACGCCCAGAGCTCGTCGCCTCCCTCGTCGCGATATTCCCAAACCTCATGCAAAAAACCGGGCAGTGATCTCATCATCGGTAAGAGGTTCGTGGCAGGTTGCTGAATGTAGCGGCTGAGAATCAACACCTTGCCGGCCGCTTGGCTTCAGGATTGAGCAACCGTGGCGTACGACCGGTTGTGGCCCGAATCCCGCCACAGGATCGCCGGAACATTCGGACCTTCACCCGACATAGCGTCGTCTCAAAAGCAGACCTTGAGACCAGCTCCCGCGGAGACACGAAGAATTGCCATCGGCTTCGACGGCCGCGCTGCCAATTTCAGCCCGCTTCCACCCGAGCCAGATACTTCTCCATCGTTCGCCGCCATGCGGCCCGAGACACGCAACGGTCGCGATAGCTCCGGATGTTCTCGAATGGCTCCAGCAGCCGTTCATCTCTGACCTCCGAGAGCACATGCGACATGAGGATGTCGGCCACCGTGAAATTGTCGGTGGCCACGAATTCACGGCCCTTGAGCCAGCGCTCCAGTCCGGTGAACAAGCGTTGAGCCCAGCCCGCCATGAACTGCCTGGGCTTGGCCGCGCCTGCGCCGCCGTCGGCAGTCCAGTCGATGTAGAGGACGCTCATCAGCGGTAGCTCGATCGAGTTCATTGCTGCCAAGCACCAGCGGATGACCTGCGCCTCGCCCGCGGGATCACTTGGAATCAACTTGTTCGCCTTCTTCGCAAGGTAGATCAGAATCGCCGCCGATTCGGTCAGCACGACCCCGTCGTCATCGATCGCCGGAAGCTGCTCGAACGGGTTCAGTTTGCGGTAGGCATCGGTGTTGAGTTCATGCGCAGGATGATCCATGCCGATGAGCTCGAAGGGCATCTGCATTTCTTCGAGTGCCCACAGAACCCGCAGGTCGCGGGTGTGGCCGCGGGCGGCCGAGTTGACGCGTCCGAATCCGTAGACTTTCAGCATAGTTCTCCTTTGCATGGCGGAAGTTTTCGCCACGAATGATGCGACCCAAACGGCGGCTTGTGGCCGATTATTTCCCGTGACTCTTTGCGAGCGGCGTGCCCGATCCTGCATGCGGCGCAACGGCACCGATCGCGTCCTGCTCATCCAGGTCCACGCCGACGCAAATAGCGGCGTCCCAATGGATGCCCGGCATCCATTGGGCAGCGCTGGGCTTCAGAAGTCGAAGTCAAGTTCAAGGTCACTGCGCCGACTCATGCATTGCACGGCCCGATGCCGCGATACTCGTTTTTCGTTGTTCCTTTTCCCTTCCCCTTTTTCTTCAAAATCGCCGGAAATTCAATGAATCGATCGATCAAGTTCATGGCGGCCGCTGCCGCGTTGTCGGCCCTGCTGGCCACGCCCGCGTTGGCGCAGAACGTCAAGGTGACGCCGCTCGGCGGCATCGACGGCGAGTTCTGTGCGCAAGACCGCGCGCTGATTTTCGAAGACCCGAACGGCACGCGCATCCTCTACGACCCGGGTCGCACGGTGGCGGGCGCCACCGATCCGCGGCTCGGCAAGATCGACATCCTGCTGGTGAGCCACATGCACGGCGACCACCTGGGCAACGCGCACAACAAGGCGCCCAACGCAGGCACGTGTGCCAGCCCCGACATGTCGGTGTCGGACGTGCCCAACTCCAACGCGGTCAACATCGCGCTCGCCAAGAAGTCGAAGATCGTCACCGGCAGCGAGATGCCGCCGTTCTTCGCGGCCAAGCTCAAGGCGCTCGGCGGCGACCCTGCCAACTCGATGCTCGCGCGCTTCGGCGGCAGCGTGACAGTGGGCGGCGTGCGCATCGCGACGGTGACTGCGATGCACAGCAACGGCGTCGACCCGGAGTACATCGGCGGCGAGCTCGGCAAGTCGATGAAAGACGCGGGCATTGCCGGCGACGTGGGACTGGCGACCGGCTACGTGCTGTGGTTCAGCAACGGGCTCGTCGCGTACTTGTCCGGCGACACCGGTGTCACCGCAGACCAGGAGCGCGTGGTGCGCGATCTCTACAAGGCGAAGCTGGCCGTCATGAACATGGGCGACGGTTTCACCACCGGCCCGGCCGAGGCCGCCTTCGTGATGAATGAACTGGTAAAGCCGGCATCGGTCATTGCGTCGCACGCGAACGAGGTCGGCACCGTGGGCGGCAAGGTGCGCCCCGGCAGCAAGACCGAAGCATTTATCAAGGCGGTCAAGGTGCCGGTGTATGTGCCGTTGTCTGGCATCGCGATGGAGTTCACCTCGACCGGTGCCTGCGCCGCAGGATGTTCGACGAACTAAGGAAGTCGACGAATCGATGTGAGCATCGCCCGCCGCATCGATCGAGTTGCACTCGATCTGCAGACTCGGTAGCGGCTACGGCGGCCGGGTGATCCGACCGCCGTTTCTTCCATCAGCCCGCGTTCTTCAGCGACTGCTTGGCCTTGTTGGCCGAACGCTTCGCGCGGTTCTTGTGATAGCCGGATTTGACGTTGTTGACCGCCTTGCCGACCGGGCCGCTCTTCTTGGCCGCGCTGTCGGCACGTTTCTCGTCGATCTTGTGCTGGACCGAGTCGGTGGCTTCAGAGGCAGCCTTGCCGACCTGGGCGTTGGCACTGAGGACGGCGACGGATGCAACAAGCGCGAACAGGATCTTCTTCATTGGGTTCTCCGGATATTGATTGGATGAAGCAGATGGTTACACCGCCCCGGCCAGCGCTTTGTCAGCCGCCGCCGCGTGAGCTCGCCGCCTGTTCGCCCGTGTGCCCGTTGGCAGTTCAGTTCCGCCGCGCCTCGATCCACTGCTTGAATTGACGTTCTGCCTGCAGCTTGAACTCATTGCGCATCTGGTTGCAGACAGCATGCGCCAGACGCCGATGGCTCTGCTTGCGCACGCCGCCCAGAGTGGCATCGTTGAGGTGTTCGATGGTGGCCGACTCGGGCCGTCCGTAGGGCTCGTCGAAGTCCATCGGCAGGCTGCACCAGTAGCAGTTGGGGCCAAACGACGACCGCAGCGCCTTCACGCTCAAGGTGCGCCTTCGCGCAGCGCGGCGACCTGCTCGGCGTACGTGGCTTCGATGCGCTGCAGGCGTGCCTGACGCGCATCTTCGTTGACCCATTGCGCGCTCATTGCGCTTTGCCGGGCGAGCTGATAGGCCAGCTTGGCGGCCGGCATAAGCGAGGCGTTGTCTGCTGCAACGAAACCAGCGAGGTCGTGCAGCGACTTGAGCATGGCGCGCTCCGCGTCGCTGCGCGACCCTTTGCCGCGGCCAAAGGCGACCAGAAAGGCTTGCACCTTCGCCTGGAATGCAGGCGGATAGTCGCGGCGCACGACGATCTGCGCATGCGGAATCAAATCCGATTCCCAGATCACCTGCAGCCGCTCCGCCTCGGTCGGAAACTGCAGCTTGAAGCGTTCGAAATCGGCCGTGTTGTTGGTCGCCACATCGGCCTCGCCGTTGGCGACGGCCAGCGCCGTCACCTGGTGCGTGCCGACCAGCTCACTCGCAAAACGCGTTTCCATGGCGATGTTGTGCGGCAAGAAAAACTGCAGCTGCGGCACGATAAAGCCCGACACCGAACGGCTCTCCCCGCGCGCCAGACGCCACTGTTCGGGCGTGGCGAGCAGGTCCTTGAGCGAGGTCTTGGGCCCGGTCTTGCGCGCCAGCAACAGCGATCGATAACCGGGCATGCCGTCGTGCCGTGTGACCTGTGCAATCACTTTCATGCGACGCTGCGTCACCGCGTCGAGCGCCATCTTTCCAGAGAGAAACGCCATGTCGACCTGGTTGCGCTGGATGGCCTGTTCCAGCGCTTCGTACGACGTCACGGACAGCACCGTCACGGGCCGACCGATGGCGCGGCTCAGGTCGGCGAGCACCGGCTCCCAGTCGTTGCGGGATTCGAAGGCCCCGCCCAAAGGCAGAATCCCGAAGCGGACGGGTGCTACATCGAGCTGCGGCGCGGTCTGGGCGCCGGCCAGTGAAGACACAGACAGCAATCCGCTGACCAAGAGCGCCGACGAAAACTCGAAAAAACGTAACAAGGCGCCCGGGAAACCAGCGAGACCGGCATGGCGGACGTGACCGTCACCGCCGCGGTTGGCGGGGAATGCGGACGTGCGTGGGGCGGTGGTGGCGGTGGTGGCGGCAGTGGGGGCGGCTGTGGCAGGGGCCTGCATCGACTAGGGCTGTTCAAAGGGGGACTGTGCGGAACACAATTAGATACCAACTCGGCCACAGATTCGTGACGTTTTTCTCGCGTTTGCCCCGCCTGTCCCTTGCGCAGCAGCTCGTGTTGCTGGCACTGCTGCCCGCGACGGTTGCCACGCTGGGCGCGATCGGCGTGCTGACCGGTCAGCACCTGACGAGCGTGACCGACCTGATGCGCGCCAATGCGCAGACCGTGGCGCTGCAGGTCGCGACGCTGGCGCAACAGCCGCTGGCGCACCTCGACCGGCGGGCCTTGCTGCGCACGGCGCAGGCCGGCATCGCGCAACCGCACGTGCAACAGGTGCAGATCTGGTCGGAGGACGGGGAGATCGTCGCCAACTCCGAGACCGTCGACCGCAACCGCGGGGAAGGCCTGCGCGCCGTGGTGCCGATCGTGGGCGACGATGGCACGCACATCGGCAAGGTGATGGTCGAGATCAGCCTCGACGCGGTGCACGCCGTGCGCAAGGCGGTATGGCTCAACGTGCTGGTGGTGCTGGCCGCCAGCCTGCTGGGCGTGGGCCTCGCGGGCTGGTGGGCGGCACGTCGCATCAGCGCACCGATCAAGGCGCTGGGTGAAGCCGTCGACCGGCTCGGCGCCGGTGAAGACGCCAGCGTGTCGGTCGAAGGCACGACCGAAGTGCGTCGACTTCAGCGCGGCTTCAATCAGGCGGCGAGCGCGTTGGTGCAAAGCCAGCGCATGCTGCAAAGCCGCATCGGCGATGCCACCGCCGAGCTCGCGCGCAAGAACGAGCAGCTGGAAATCGCGAGCCAGGCCAAGACCCGTTTGCTGGCCGCGGCCAGCCATGACCTGCGGCAACCGCTGCACGCACTCACGCTGTTCTCCGACGGGCTTGCCAACGGCGAAACCGATCCGTCGCGGCTGCAACGCATCGAGCACATCAAGGAATGCGTCGACTCGCTCGACCGGCTTTTTTCGGAGCTGCTCAACCTGTCGCAACTCGATGCCGGTGTGCTGCAGCCGCAGTGGATCGACTTTCCGCTGGACCGCCTGTTCGACGAAATCAGCCGCAACTTTCGCGCGGTGGCCGAGCAGCAGAACCTGCGACTGGTGGCGCGCAAGACCGACCTGTGGGTGCGCTGCGACTACGTGATGCTGTCGCGCATCCTCAACAACCTGGTGTCGAACTCGCTGCGCCATACGGTCGAAGGCGGCGTGCTGATCGGCGCGCGGCGACGCGGCAAGGGCGTCCGCATCGACGTGTGGGACACCGGCATCGGCATCGCGCCGCAGCACCAGCAGAAGGTGTTCGAGGAGTTCTATCAAGTCGACCCAGGCAAGCAGGCGACCCGCGGCGCGCGCGGCATGGGCCTCGGGTTGGCGACGGTGCAGCGGCTGGCGTCTTTGCTGAACACGCGGGTCGACCTGATCTCGCGGCCGAAGAAAGGCACGTCGGTCCGCGTGCTGGTGCGCGGCGCGGCGCCCACCGCTTCGCTGGGCCAACCGGTGGGCGGCACCACGCTCGGCGGGCATGACGAAGAGGCCGATCTGCACGGCGTACGGGTGCTGGTCATCGACGACGAGCGCACCATCCTCGAGGGTCTGCAGGTGGTGCTGGGCAACTGGGGTGCCACCGTGCTGGCGGCGGCAAGCCGGGCCGAGGCGCTGGCGCTGGCCGACCGCTGGGAGAGCCCGCCCGACGTGGTGGTGAGCGACTTGTTGCTGCAGGGTGGCGACAACGGGCTCGACGTCATCACCGCGCTCGAGCGGCATCCGCGCGGCATCCGGGCGGCGACTGCACGGCTGCTGGTTACCGGAGAAACCAAGCCCGACCGGCTGCGCGAAGTGGCTGCCGCCGGAGTCGCGGTGCTCTACAAACCGGTGGCGCCGCGAGCCTTGCGACAGGCCATCGCGGCGCAGTTGGCGGCAGTGCGCGAAACGATCTGAAGCATGTTGTGCAGGTCGCTAGTCCATCGGGCATAGACCGACAGGCCGCGACCCGTTGCCGCCCGACATCGCGGCGCCACCGTTGGACACGCGACACCGGCCTTCTGCCTTATCGCGTGAAATGAGCCGGGTCCGTACATTGAGCTGCATCGTGCTGCCCATGTTTGCGAATCACCTCAGGACGCTTCTGCGTGCGTTGCGCGCCGGCGTCGGCGTTGCCTCTGTGGGCGCCGCATTGTTCGGCGGGGGTGCGCACGCCGGCGGGCTGACGGTGCTGATAGCCGACGAGACCGCGCCGCACACCGAGTTCTTGCGGCAGTTGCGCGAGACGCGAGATGCGCGCGACCCCAACAGCCGCTTCGACGTGGTGCGAATGTCGAACGGCGGCGCCGACCTGTCGACTGCCTCCGCCGCCTCGACCGCCATCGCTGATGAAGAGCGCAGCGTCGTGACCGGCGTGCGAACCCGCAGCATGCGCGCCAGCGCTGCCGCGAGCCCAATCGTTCCCGCCGACACCAGCATCACCATGGCCGTCGGCCCGAGCGCCGCACGCGCGGCCATCGAGCGGCCCGGCCATGAGCCCTTGCTGCTCGTGATGCTGACGCGGCTCGACTACGAAGGCCTGAAAACCAGCCCCTCATTCAAGCGGCCCGACCGCCGCGTCGGCGTGCTGCTGCGCGACCCGGCCATGGCCGATCAGCTGGTGCTGGTCGATGCGGTATTGCCTGGCAAGCGGCGGCTCGGTGTCGTTGCCACGGCCGAGTCGGAGCCGCTGCTGCGCGAACTGCAGCGCGCCGCGCAGGGCTGGGACCTGCAGATCGAATACGCGCCCGATGCCAGGTCGCTCGGCGCCGCGCTGCGTGCGGTTCTGACGCGCAACGATGCGCTGATGGTGCTGCCCGACCTCATCGGCGACAGCCAGGCCGCGACGCTCGCGGTGCTGCACGCGGGCGCCGGTGCGGGGCTCCCGGTGTTCGGCGCCAACGAAGGTCTGGTGCGCTCCGGTGGCCTGGCCGCCGCGGTGTCGACGCCATCGCAATTGGCGATGCAGGCGCGCACCATGGGCCTGAAGCTGGCGAGCGGCGCTGGCGGTAACGGTGCGGGCACCAACGCAGCCGGCGTGCTGGTCGAAGCCGCGACGCCGGCCACGGTACGCGTCAACTCGACGGTGGCGCGCGGGCTCAACTTGCGCGTGCCGGACGAGCGGGAGCTGACCGACCGGTTGACTGCCGTTCGATGACCGCGCCGAGCCCGGGTGCAGCGCACTCCGCGCCGGTGGCCGCTGCGGCGCAAGCGTCGCGTTTGCATAGCCGTCCACTCGTCGTGCAAGGCAATCTGCAGCGAGACCTGATCCGACTCGGCGTGGTGCCGTGCGCCGCGGTCGCCATCGCACTCACCACGTGGTTCACCCACAGTCGCTTGCGCACGCTCGAAAGCGCTTTCGATGCCGAAGGCCAGGCGGTGGCACGACAGGTCGCGGCCATGTCCGACCTGAGCCTGTACGCGGGCGATGTGCCGGCCCTGCAGAACGTGGCCAACGCGGCATTGCGCGGCGGCCAGGTGGTGCGCATCGAGATCAGCAACAGCGCTGGCGTCTTCGTCACCGCTGGTTCAAGCACCGCGCCGATGGAGCGGCTGCGCATGTTCACCGCACCCGTTACGGTGCGCGAAGCCTCGCGTGCCAGCGCCTTCGCGCCCGAGGGCTCGACGGCCGCAGGCGACGCGCCCATCGGCGTGGTGCAGACCTTTCGCGACACCACCGAATACGGCCGCGAACGCACGCGCTCGCTGATGGCCGGCGTTGGCATCGCGCTGGTGGCGTTGCTGGCGGCATGGGCGTCGGTGCGGCACATGGCACGGGCGGTGGCATCGCCATTGCGCCGCGTGTCGCGCACGGTGGCGGCACTCGAAGCCGGTAACTTCGATGCGCGTTGCGACGTCGTCGGACGCGGCGCGACGGAGGACGAGCAAGGCGCCCAGTCGGTGCCTCGCGGCACGCACGAAGTCGCCAACCTGGCGCACGACATCAACCGGCTCGCCGAGCGGCTGCAGCGCAACCACCAGGTCAGCGAGGAGCGCGTGCGCGAAGCCACCGCCGTGGCACTGCAGCGCATGGCCGAGGCCGAGCAAGCAGCGTTGTCGCGCGCACGTTTTCTGGCTGCGGCGAGCCACGATCTGCGGCAACCACTGCACGCGATGGGCCTCTTCATCGATGGTCTGATGCCGACCGCCACGCCGGCGCAGCGGCCGGCCGTGCAGCGTTTGCAGGAGAGCACCGAATTCATGGGCGTGCTGCTCGACGACCTGCTCGAAATTTCGCGGCTCGATGCACAGGTGTTGACGCCCGCCATCACCGCCGTGTCGCTCGCGATGCTGTTCGATCAGCTCGAAGCGCAGCACGCATCGCAAGCCAGCGAAGCGCGCGTGCGGCTGGTCTGGCGCGATCACGATCTGGCGGTGCGCAGCGACCCTGCATTGCTGCTGCGCATCGTCGGCAACCTCGTGAGCAACGCGGTGCGGCATGCGCCGCTCGACGGCACGGTGCTGGTGATGGCGCGACGCCGCGGAGGCGCAGTGCGCATCGAGGTGCGCGACAACGGCGTCGGTATCGCGCCGATCCACCAAAGCCGCATCTTCGAAGAGTTCTACCAAGTCGCGAACACCGAGCGCGACCGTCGCCAGGGCTTCGGACTCGGGCTGGCGATTTGCGCACGCATCGCCCGCCTGCTCGGCACCCGCATCGCGGTGCGCTCTGCCTTGCAGAACGGCAGCACCTTCAGCCTCGACCTGCCCGAAGCCCGGCTCGCCGATGTCGCGCCGCCAATACCGCAGCCGGTCGCGCCGTCGGCATTGGCGCACCTGCGTTGCCTGGTGGTCGACGACGATCCGGCCATCCTCGAAAGCAGCCGCATGCTGCTGGAGCAATGGGGTTGCCAGGTGAACTTGGCCGCGACGTTCGGCGAAGCAGTGGTGCTGCTCGGCGAGCCCGGCGTGCGCTTCGACGTGCTGCTGTGCGACCTGCAACTGGCAGGCGAGGAAGACGGCATGACCGTCATCGAAGCGGCGCGCAAGCTGCAGCCTGATGCGCTGGCGGTGCTGGTGTCGGGCGCCACCGGGCCGGAGGCGCTGCAGCGGCTACGGCAAGGTGGCGTCATGCTGCTGACCAAGCCGGTGGCGCCGGCCAAACTGCGGGCGTTGCTGTCGACACGTCGGCAGAAGACAGCATGACAATTCGCCGATGCTCGATCTCACCGCGCTGAAAGACATTCGCCCGTTCGTCGCAACGCCCAACTACGGCGGCGTGCTGACCTCGGTCTACGTGCGCAGCCTGCTCGGGCTGGTCAACACCGCATGGACGCACGGCATGTCGATGCAGACGCGATTTCTGGATGGCGACAGCCTCGTCACCCGCGCCCGCAATCGGCTCGTCGCCGAGTTCATGGCCGACACGCGCTGGACGCATCTTTTCTGGATCGACGCCGACATCGGCTTCGATCCGCAGGCGGCATTGCGGCTGCTGCTGTCGGGACGCGATGTGGTGGCGGGCATCTATCCGCAGAAGCGCGATGGCTGGCCCGACGCAGGGCTCGAATCGGCCTTGCCTGCGGGCAGCACACGCGCAGATTTCGAGGCCCGCTACGCACGCTTTCCGGTCAATGCATTGGCCGGAACGCACGCGGCCGATGCCGATGGTTTTGTCGAAGTGGCGGAGGCACCGACCGGGTTCATGCTGATCGAGCGCCGCGTGTTCGATCGCATGGCGTCGCATTTTTTCGAGCTGCGCTACACCCCCGATGCGGGAGACGACCCAGCCGAAGCCGGCTGGCCACACTACCGCTTCTTCGACACGATGCAAGAGCCGGACGGCGGCCGCTACCTCAGCGAAGACTTCGCATTCTGTCGGCGCTGGCGTGCCGCGGGCGGACAGGTATTCATCGACACGCAATCGAACCTCGCGCACCACGGACAGCGCACCTACACCGGCAACTTCGCGCGCTACCTGTCGCACCCATGAACAACACCGGCATCTACGCGCTGATCGCGCCGACGCGACTGACCGAGGTCGTCGACGTCGGCGCCAACCCGATCGACGGCGAGCCGCCCTATGCGTCGATGCTGGCGGCTGGCCGGTGCCGCGTGACCGGCTTCGAACCGCAAGCCGATGCGTTCGACACGCTGCAGGCGACCAAGGGTCCGCTGGCGCGCTATCTGCCCTACGCACTGGGCGACGGCGCCGTCCACTCGCTGCAGATTTGTCGGGGCAGCGGCATGACCAGCCTGTTCGAACCCGACCCTGCGGCACTCGCGCTTTTCACCGGGCTGCAGCCGCTGGCCGAGGTGCTGCAGCGGGTGTCCATACAGACCCACCGCCTCGATGCACTCGACACCATCACGCACATCGACCTCATCAAGCTCGACGTGCAGGGCAGCGAACTCGCGGTGCTGCAGGGTGGCCGCACGAAGCTGCGGGAAGCGGTCGCGGTGCACACCGAAGTCTCGTTCGTCACGCTGTACAAGGGCCAGCCGCCCTTCGGCGAGATCGATGGAGAACTGCGCCACCAGGGCTTCATGCCGCATTGCTACGACCAGATCAAGCAGGCACCGATCGCACCGGCGGTGGTGCCCGGCGACGGCGGCCGCGGGTTGCGTCAACTGCTGGAGGCCGACATCGTCTACGTGCGCGATCTCACGCGCCCGGACGCCATGAGCGATGCGCAGTTGCGCCAGCTCGCCGCCATCGCGCACAGCTGCTATGGCTCTTTCGACCTGGCGCTGCGCTGCGTCGCGTTGCTGGAACAGCGCGGCACGCTGCAGGCTGGCGCGCAGCAGGCCTATGCCGCGCTGCTGGCCGCACCCGACCCCGCAGACCTCGGCCCCTAGAAGTCCGAACAGCCGTTGCGCCGCTCGGCGTCGACGCAACTCGTGAGGTTGGGCCGGGAGCGCACGCGAGACCATTCGCTGGCGAGCACGTCGCCGCCTTGCTGTGCGCGCTCGCCATCCAGCGGCCCGGTGGCAAAGCAGATCGGCGGCGCGCCGATATTGCGGTCGTAGATCCAGCTGTCGGGCATCTCGCGCAGCACATCGGGCTTGGGCAACTGAGACAGTTGAGGGAGAACGAATAACGGCGATGCAGGCACTGCACCGACGTTGAGCTGGCCCGGCACCACGTTGACCGCATAACCTGCGGTCGACGCAAAGGCGCCGTTGATCGGGTACGCGCCTGGCGGGCTCGACGCGTTGGCGGGCGACGACAACGCTCCGCCAAAACTCGATCCGGTATCGCCCAATATCAACCCGGTCAGGCTGTAGATGAACGGCGGATTCGGCAAGCCGCCCGGTCGGGTGGCATTGCCGACAACGACCGTGGCCGTCGGCTGCTGCGCATAGATGAAATGGTTGTCGCCCGGCGTCACACTCACGCTGCACAACCCGAGGTACGCGCAGTGGTAGAGATTGGGCAGAGGCCCGGAGCCACTCAGTCCGTTGCGTGTCTCGCCGATCCACGTCTGGGCCCACACCCGCCACGGTGCACCGGCGATGGTGTCGGCCGCCAGGTTCTGGAACCGCGAAGCAGCCACGAGATCGGCACCGCTGCCGCTCGTCACATTGGTGTTGAGCGAGAGGTCGCCGCCCAGCGTGCGCACGAACACCGTATCGGCCGCCATCGAACCTGCGGTGACCACCTGCGGCGTATTCGACGCTGCATCGAAGCCGATGACCGACGCGTTGCCGAGCGTGACCGCGTTGACGTCGGTGTAGTCGAAGCGTCCGGCAGCGCCGCCCGCCACCACGCCGACATCGTTGGCCGCGGACGAGAGCAGCACATTGCCACCGGACGAACGCGCCAGCAGCGTGCCCGCGGCGATCCCGGCGCCAGCCGACTGCGTGATGTTGCCGGCACTCAAGAGGCCGAGCTGCGGCGCGCTGACCGATGCGCCGAGCGTGATGTTGCCGCCGCCACCGTTCTGCAGCGTGAGCGGCGACACCATGGCCAGCGACCCGACCACGTCGATGTTGCCGGCCTGCGTATTGCTGCCGACCACGATCGAACCGGCTGTGATGCGCGTCAGTTCGTCGGCGCTGACCGCGAAGCCGTTGGCCGCCGTCCCGCCCAGCGTGATCGGGTTGGCGATGCGGTCACCGGCATTGCCTCCGGCATCGACGCCACCGGGTCGGAGGTCGAGCACGCCGCCGGCGTTGACGGCGCCGCCGACGGCCAGTGCATCGGCCGTACCGCCGCTCGCGGCGCGAAGCACCACGTTGCCGCCGCCCGCCACGCGAGATGCAGGAATGGGAATGCCTGTGCCGGTGGGCCCTTGAATAAAGATGCCGGCATCCGCGATCTGCGACTCGCCGGTGATTTCGATGTTGCCCGCGCCCAGCGTGGTGACGCTACCGCCATTGACGATGCGAACACCGTTGCCGACAGGCGAGTCGGGCGTCTGCACCGCACGCAGGCCGTGCACGCTGATGTTGCCGCTGACGCTTTGGACGGTGGCGCCGTTGATCTCGACGCCGTGCCCTGCCGTGGGCGCACCGCTGCCCGACAAGGAGTTCCCGACGCCCGTGATCCGGATGGCGCCGCTGGTGGTGGAAATGCTGCTGTTCGTCCCGTTGAAGTTGGAGATCAGTTGCACGCCGGTGCCAGTGGCATTGCTGATGCCCGACAGCGTGACGTCACCGGTTGCGCTCTGGATCGTCGAGCCCGTGAGACCGACGACCGCCGGCGCCAGGAAGAAGTAAGTCCCCGGGTTGCGTGTGCCGATCAGTTGCACCGCGCCGCCTGCATTGGCATCGCTTTGCCCGACACGGGTGTCGACCTTCGCGTTGGTCAGGCACACGCCGCAAGTAGCGAACAGGCTGGTACCGGTCATCGACACGCTGCCGCCGTTGGTGGTGATCTGTCCGCTGTAGTTGACGTTGCCGCCGACGCCGCCCAGGCCGGCACTGAGCACCACGTCCAGCGAACCGCCGGTCGACTGGATCACCGTCGGGTTGAAGGCCGAGATGCCCGCGTTGGCATCGATCTCGAACTTCACCGGCGCACCTGCGCTGGTGCGCTGGATGACGGTATTGAGGCCGAAGGTGACGTTGCCGATCGTGGTCGGCGCCGGCGTGCCGGTGGTGATGGTCACGCCGGTGTTGTTGTCGAGCGCGAAGTTGATGTCGCCGTCCTGCACGGTCGATGCAACGAGCGGCACAAATGGATTGGTCGGCAGCGTGCCTGCGGCAGCGCCGTGGGCGATGGTGACATCCACCGGGTCGATCACCCAACTTCCGGCCTGGCCAGCCGGCGCCGATCCGTCCACACGAATCCCTTGCAGTTGCAACGCGGGCGCCGAGGTTTCGATGCGGCCACCATTGCCGCCTGCCGAACCGCCCCGCGCCGAAAGGCGGCCGTTCGCATAGAGCGACTTGTCGCCGACCACGTCGATGCGACCGGCATTGCCGACGGCCGACGTCGCGCTTGCGTTCAGCTCGACCGTGTCGCCGATCACCACGATGCCGCTGGCGTTGACGCCGGCGACGGCAGTGCCGGTGACAGCGATGTTTCCCGATTGCCCGGCGCCGCCACTGTCGATGACCGCCGCGGTGCCGCTGCCGGCGATCACCACGTTGCGTCCGCTGATCGCGATGTTGCCGCCCGCCATGGTCTGGCTGCGCGTCGACAGGAGGGTGCGTGGCTGCGCGCCCAGAATCGATTCGCCGGGCGGCTGGATGCCGAAGGTCGGTCCTGCATCGGCACCGAATTGCGCCAACGCCACATCGCTGCCGCGACCGTTGATCGTGATGCGCCCGCCTTCGGCCTGAAGGCCGTTGGACGCGTTGGCGCGAACCACCACACCGAAGGCGTCGTTGGCATCGAGCGTGAGCACCGGCGCCTTGTTGCCGGTGACCGTGAAGCCGCGGCTGCCCGCAGTCCCGAGCAGGTCGAGCGACTTGCCTGCCCCTGCGACGATGCTCGAATCGGCCATCGTGACGCCGTTCGATGCACCGAACGTGCTCCCCGCGCCGTTGTTGGCTGCGGCCGCAGCCGCCTGAAAGGCCGCCTGGTTCATCAGGCCGGTGAGGTCGGCACCGCTGCCGTCGAGCCGAACGTTGCCGCCGGTCGCGATGCCGGCCTGCGCCAGTTCGATACCCGAGCCGCCGTTGACGTTTTGCAGCGTGCCGCTGGTTTCGCCGGCCGTCCAGCTTCGGGTGCTGCCGACCAGCGTGATGTCGCCACTGGCAGATCGCAACGACGAGGGTGTCGTGAAGGCTTCGCCGAAGAGGCCGGTGATCGTCACGCCGGTTTGCGCCAGCCCGCCGCGGCCGTCCATTGAAATGGTGCCGCTGCCGGTCTCGAAGCTGCCGCCATCGACGCGCACGCCCGGCCCCGCCACCACGGTCTGGCCCGTACCACCCGCGGTCGCGCCTTGCCCGCGCACCAGGATGCTGCCGCTGCCACCGCACGCGCCGCCCGCCTGCGCGCACGTCGAGATGGCGCTGTCGGAAATGGTGACGCCGTTGACCACGCCGCCGCCGCTGCTCGAAGTGGCGCCCAGTGCGCGTCCGTTGACCGCATCGCTCTGCCCGTAGAGCCGCAGGTTGCCGCCCGCGGTTTCGATGCGGGTGCCGGAGATGGAGATATTGCCGACCCGCTGGTTGTTGTCGTTGCGGTCGGTCACGGCTGGCGTGGCGGGCAACAGCACGCCGCTGGCGTCGGCATTGAAATCGATGTTGAGCGCGCCGGCGGTCGAGCGCAGCGCCGAATTCGCGTCCATGAAAACGCTTCGATCCGAATTGACGGTCAGCTGCGATGCACGGCCTTCGGTCTTGATGACTTGCGAGCCGTTGTCGAACTGCACGCCGCCGCCAAAGTTGCCGACCTGCTGCGGCTGCGCGTGCGAGGTCAGCACCACATCGGTGGCGCGACCCATCGTGGCCCCCAGCGTCGAATCGGCGAGCTTCGACGTGCCGAAAGGCTGGATGGCAACCGAGGCGTCGGGGATCGGGTCGGCCTTGGTGACGACCAGCGTGCGACCCGAGTCGAGCGTCCAGCTGCCGTTGGCGCCGCTGCCACCGTGCGCATCGATCACGACGCCGCGGCCGACTTCGACGATAGCGGCTTGGGTCGTGATGCTGCCGCCGGCGGTGGCGCCGCCCGCACTCAACGTGCCGGCGGCAATGCGCAGCAAAGGCGCGCGCACGTCGATGCGGCCGCCCGGCACTCCGGCCTCGACACCGCTCACGTCGAGTTGACCACCCGATATCACGATGGCATTGCCGACCGCGCCGCCACTGCTTCCAAGAATGATCTCGCCAGCCCGGTTGCTGATGGATTGCGCGCGCACGATGCCCGCCTGATTGACGACCGTCTCCGCGGCGCTCGACGCACCGACCATGACCACGCGACCACCGTTGGCCGACAGCACGCCACTGGCCGCGTTCTCGGCCCTGGCGCTGGCGGCCAACACGGTCGGGTCGACATGAAAGCTGGTGAGGCCGTCGCCGTCGAAGTCGAGCGTGACCCGCTGCCCGGCCGCCAGCCCGATGGACCCGCGCGCCACATTGATCGAACCTTCGTTGCGCGCCTGGGCGCCGATCAGCGCCACGACGCCGCCATCGGCCGCCGTGATGCTCCCCTGATTGAGTACAGTGCTGGCCTTGCCCACCGGAAGCTCGAACGCCAGTTGTTTGGACGTGCCCGACATGAAACCGCTGAACTGCGCGTCGTCCACGAGGTTCAGCGTCGAAGCCACCAGGCCGCCGACGCTCACCGACGACCCCTTGCCGAAGGTGATGCCGTTCGGATTGATGAGATAGACGTGCCCGTTGGCGGACAGCGAGCCCATGATTTGCGACTCGGCGCCCCCTGTCACGCGATTGAGCATCACGCTGGTGTTGCCCAGCGTCTGTTCGATCTGCACGCGATCCTGCGCGCCAATGGAAAAGCCGGTCCAGTTGACGACGGCCCGCGCAGAGGTCTGCGTGATGTTCATCGTCTGCCCTCCATTGCCATTGACCGCCGTAGCCGGCGTGTTGACGGCACCGCGAACAAGACCGAATCCGGTCGGCACCTGAGCCTGCGCCGACACCGCACCGGCACAGACCAGCGCATAGGCGAGCGGCCGCAAAACGAAGGCGGTATGGCGTGCGGCCCGCTCACCCGGGGGGGTGCGGCGACGTAGTGGGGATGCAACTTGGGACATGTCAGAAAACCTTCTGCGCCTGCACGAACAAGCGCGGATTGCGGCCACCGCCGTCGGACTGTGCAGGGCGTGTGCCGTCGCGCCAGGCGAGCGTTGCGTTGATCGCGAAGTTGCCTGAACGCGCCCACGACACGCCGAGGCCATAGCCGCGCAAGCTGATGTTGTTCGGCCCGTCGAAGGCGGTCGGACTGCGCGCGTATTTGCCGCGCGCAGCGTCGTAGAAAGCGAACGGACTCAGCTCGGCGTTGAAAGACCAGCGCCACTCCACCGTGCCGATCCAACCCTGGTCGACCAATGCTTCGGACGACGAATAAGCCCGCACGGCACGGGCGCCGCCGAGCGACAGTTTTTCCGACGCATCCAGGTTCTTGCTAGCGGCTTGACCGCCCACCGACAGGTACAGCGAATGCCGATCGACGATCGATTGCAGGCGCGACAACTGCAACGTCCCCTTGCTGAAACTGCCCTCGGTATGGCGACCCGCACTGCTCGCGCCGTTTTGCAGGCTGATCTCGTCTTCGATGCGCAGCGAGCCACGGTACAGCGTGCCCGAGCTGGCCCAGTAGCCGCCGCCGAGCACATCGTCGCGACGCTCCCATGTCCAGCCGAGGCCAAGGCCATGCACCTTCTTTTTCGATGTGAAGTCGACGGCGCGCATCTCGTCCGTCAGGTTTTTGGTATCGGCCGTGAGCCGCAAGAAGAGGTTCTGCTGTCGCTGCCGGATCAATGGATAGTTGAGCGCGAAATCGAGCACGTTGGCGGTGCCCCTGGCATCGAGGTCGACGAAGTTTCCGCCCAGCTCGTAGGCAACGCGCGACAGCCCGATACCGGCGCGCAGGCCGCTGGTGCCGATGGGTGCTTCGTACGCGAGACGGCCAAACTGCAACGCATTGCTGTTGGACACCATCACCCGCATGTCGAGGTTGTCGCCGATGCCGAAAGGGCTCAGCCAGCGTGCCGTTCCGCCGACCCGGTAGCGACCCGATTCGAGCGTGCCGTGGTTATCCGCCTCGGCGGTAAAGGCCCAACGCGGCACGGGCACGACATCGACGGACAGATCGGTGGTGCCGGTCTGCGTGCCTTCCTGCAAGCCCGACGACACGCGGATGCCGGGCTGGTCCGACAGCAGCAGCATCGTTCGTTCATAGACCGGTGCATTGACCGCTTCGCCGACCGCGAGCCCGCTCAGGAATCCCCGCACGCGCGCTTCGCTCATCGGCGCGTCGGCGGCGACGTTGACCTCCACTTTGCCCAGTCGCCCTTCGATGACGCTGATCTCCACGACGCCGTCACGCACCGTCTGCACCGGCACGATGGCGGTCGCCAGAAAGTACCCCCGCGCCCGGTATTGCGCGGTGATCGCCTGGGCCAATGATTCGAGGTCGACGAGCGTCACGTCGCGGCCGATGTAGGGCTGCGTCACGCTCTTGAGTTCTTCGCCCGACAGCGTCTGCGCGCCGGTCAGGCGAAGGTCGTTCAAGCGGAAGGCGTTCACTGTGGGCGTGGGCGCAGCGGGCAGGCTCTGGCTGTTCGGGTTGGCGATCGAACCAGAGGAACCGGCCTGTGCCACCGGCCGATCGCAACTGCCGCAGGGGTCCTTGGTCGGCAGAAGCGGCACGCCGGGGTCGGCCGCTTGTGCTTGTGGGGCGTGCTGCGCGCCGAAGGCCAGCAACATCGCAATCAGCAGAGGCGAGCGCTTCATGCTCCGGCTCCTCCGACCGTCAGGCGCCAGTTGCCGATCAGGTTGAACGGGGCCCAGAAAAACGGATGCGACATGCGCGGGTTCTTCAAGACGGCCAGCTGCCCGGCCTGCATGGCGAGCTGCACGTCACGGCCTTTAGAGAGCTCGGTGTAGAGCGTTGTCATCAGCACTTCGGTGGCGTCGTCGGACACCGGCCAGAGCGAGGCGATGAGACTCGATGTGCCGGCCGACAGAAACGACCGCGTGAAGCCGAGCACCTCGTCGCCCTGCGCGATGCGGCCGAGGCCCGACTCGCAAGCAGAAAGCGTGACGAGCGCAGTGCCCTGCATCGGCAGCCCCAGGATTTCGTGGGCTTCCAGAAAGTTCTGCTTGCCGTTTTCGTTGGCCAGCAAGATGCGCGAATAGAGCGGATCGATCTGGTCGGCCTCGGCATGTGCCGCGACGTGCATCAGCGGCGAGCGCGATGCGATATCGCGAAACTGCGTCTTGGTGGCGGCGGTGCCGATGTAGAGGTTGTTGCGCGGGAACAGTTGCGCCAGTTGCTTGACCTCGATCTCGGCGCCGGGCAACTCGTACTTTTCATCGATGCGCGGATTGCCGAAAGCGGTGAGCGAAGCCGACACGTGCGGGCTGCGTTGCGCGAGTTGCACCGCGATGCTCATCGATGGAGAGACCGACACCGGATGCGTCTCGATCACGTAGCGGCCGTTGAGCCTCAGCGCCTGGAACGGCAGATAGTGCAGCGGCCCGTGCGGCACCACGATGAGCCGCTGACCGTCTTGCAAGGCAAGCGGGCCGAGCAGTTGTGCGCCCAGCTTGTCGGCGGTCGTGATGGCCGCGCGCCGGCCGCGCACCACCGAGTTACGAAACGACTCGACCGCTTCGGTGAGGTCGTCGCGCGAAATGGCGACGCTCTTCTCGACGATGGCGGTCGGGCTCACCACCCACACCTGCAAACGGTCGGGCAGCGAGTGGAACTGCACGACGCGCTCGTCCGGTCGCAACGTCTTTTGCAGCGTCGCGAGGTCGACCGTTGCCACAGCTTCGCCCGACACTGTGGCACGGCCGCGCACCGCGTCGAGCAGCGCACGCGAGCGGCTGTGCTCACTCACCTCGAAGGCCTGCCGTGCATCGCCGACATCGCTGTACAAGCCGATGGCACGCTCGAACACCGACTGCAGATCGGAGAACAAACCCATCTTGAATTCTTCGCTGCGAAAGCGCGAGCGCACCGCGTCCACACCGCCGAGCGCATGGCCGACGGCATCGGCCGCCGCCTGCTTCTGGCCGAGCGCCAGCTCGCTGCGGGCCACGCCGTCCCATGCCCAGAGCTGGTAGTAGCCGGTGTCCGTTCCGACAGTGCGTGTGGTCAGTTGCCGGTACAAGTCTCGTGCTTCGGCCGGCTTGTTTTCGGCCAGCAGCAAGCGGGCGCGGGTACGGTCGAACTGGGCCGCAAGTGACGGCTCTTTGGCGGGCGCCAGCGTGCCGATGACTTCTCGCGCACGCAACGCGTCGCCCGACTCGATCAACGCGTTGACCAGCGACGACTTGACCAGCGGCATGTAGCGCTCGGAGCTGTTGGCCAGCGCGACGTCGTAGCTGCGCACCGCCCCCGAATAATCGCCGCGGCGCGTCTGCACATCGCCCAGCACCTTGTTGGCCGGACCGACCACCAGCTTGGGTTCGCGCGCCGGGTACTTGAGCGCCTCACGGGCAAAGTCTTCGGCCTTGTCGAGCTGACCGGAGTAGCTGTAGACGATGGCCAGATCGCGGTTGGCCATGGCCAGCAGGTTGGGGTCTTTGGTGGTGTTGGCCAGGTGCAGCGCCTTGCTGGCGGCCCGCACGCTTTGCCGGAATTCACCGGCCTCGGCGAGCGCGACGGCCTGGCTGCAATATTGATAGCCCGACAGCTTGACGGCATCGTTGGCGTACAGCACGGCGCCGTCGTTGGTGAGCGCGAACAGCGTGTCGGTGTCGGCAAGGCGGGCTTGCTCCTGCTTGCTGGCGGCGGCCTCTGCGTCGGGAGCTTGCTGTGCCGATGCCGGCCGCAATGCCGTCAAGCACAGCATCACCACGATCGCATTCAGTGCCATTGCACCCTTTGAAAACCGTTCCATTCGACCCCCACGCGCGGCCCTCAGTTCCGCGCTGGCGGTACTCCGACGCCGCGAAAATGCGCGCCTCTCAGACCTCGTCCGGAAAGTCTAGGGAGGGGTGCAAGACCCGCCTATTCGCAAGAAGGCCTAGCGCTTAAGGGCTATGGAGGTGACCTGTCGGACGACGTGGATCGCTTCGCGATGGCGGAGGCATTCAACGCAATTCATCACGCATCGGGCGATCCACCGCCGAAAGCAAACGTCAATCAATGGTTTCCGCCCGCATTCAAAGGTCACGCCCTTTCAGTCGTCCAACAATCTAATCAACACCGGTAGCCCTTTTGGTTACCGCGTGCCGACACCTGATGGAGAAGCTCATGGACTGCCTTTTTGCCCCACTTTCGGAAGCCACCACAAAGCCGATGCAGTACCGCTGTGCCGACAACGCGTCCAGGGAAGAAGCCAGCGTGTTGATCCAGGCTGCAGCCCTTGCACTGCAGGATGCAATGGCAGCCGTACGCGAGCAGTCCGGACCGGGCGAATTCGCTGCGGCCGGCACCGAGATCACGCGTTCCGAGATGGACGCCATTCAGCTGTGCATGACCTCGGTCGGTGGCCTGCTGGAAATCACCAACGCATTGGTGCGGCCCACGACTGTCGCGCCGACGCCGCTGGAGCGGGCGCTGAGCTGGAAGCAGCTGGCCGAAGACGCCAAGGGTGCCGGCCGCGCCGCCTACCGCGCGGTGCTCATCCTGACCGATCCATTGGCCAATGCGCCCGATACGCAACGTCGGTCGGACGCGAGGTTCGCGCATTGACCGCATGGCGAACTCTGTAGCAAACACAATGAACAACCAGCACTCGATTCATCCATCGCTTCTCGATGGCTTGGATGTCATTGGCGGCGAAGCGAACATCGGCAGCGTCGAAGCGCTCGATGCGGCGCAGGCGCGCCACGCTTCCAATCTCACGCTGCTGCAACACTGGCGCGCCATTCAAGACGACGGCATCACGGCAACGGCGTTCATCGCGTTCCTCAAACCGCTCGCCGATCTGGACGGCATCACGGTTTCGCACTTCTACGCGCGTCCGGACCAGGCCGGGGACGATCGCGCCTCGGCGTTGGTGCAACCGGATGGCGAGTCGGGCCAATCGACCACCAAGAACCTGACCTTCGTACTCAACACCGAAGGCGGCATCTCCGTGGAAAGCAACTTCGTCGAGTTGTAGACCCAACGCCTCGATCGTCGTCCTCGATCGATTCAGGTAGCGGGCCAGGCAGCGCGCTCGGGCAGCGACGGTGTCGCCATGCGCTGAATGGCATCGAAATCGAGTGCCGACAAGGCAGCGCGCACGGCGGCGACAAACCCGCTGCATTCCGGTTGTGCCCTCAGCGTTTGCGCAAGCCAATCGTCGATCGCACTCCACTGGCCGTCCCCTGCCAGGCGATGCAGCCGTGCCAGCGCATCGGCGGTCGGAACATCACCAGACTCGACGATCGACGTGGGCGCTGCGGTGGGCGCAACCGGCGCTGCGGGCGCGCTCGAACTCGCCGGTGTAGCAGCCGGCAAAGGCTCGGCCTCCGGCACCAGCAACTCGAATCTGAAACGACACCCACGTCCGGCGTCGCACCGCAGCGACAACTCGCCGCCCATGCGTTGCACGATGCGTTGCGCGATGAAGAGTCCGAGTCCGAGACTGCTTTGCCCGGCAGCGCCACCGCTGCCAGGAACCCCCGGTGCGCCATCGACCGGCTGGGCCTGCTCGAAGCTGTCGGCGGCCCGAGCGAGGTCTTCGGCTTCGACCCCCGTTCCGGTGTCGGTCACTTCGAAACTCAATCGCCAGACGCCGTCGTCACTGTCGCCTCCCTCGGTTTCGCGCCGCGAGCCGACGCGCAGGCTGATGCAGCCATCGCGCGCGAACGTTCCGGCGTTGGCCAGCAAGTGAAGCAGTACTTGTTGCAACCGCGCTGCGTCGAGCTGCACCCAGCGCGGCCCGGCCGGGTCGGGCACGAAAACGAAGGCGTTGCGCTGCTGCGCCGCGAAGCTCTCCGCGTGCGGCGTGACAGCATCCAGCAGGCCGGCCAGGTCGACCGCAGTCGGATTCAACGTGAGCTGGTCGCGCTCGCCGCGCGCATGTTCGAGCAGTTCGTCGATCAGCGTGAGCTGGTAGGTCGCCTCGCGCTCGATGGTGTCCAGATGGCTCTCACGGCCGCCGCGGGACGACGCGTCGTCGTACCGCATGAGACGTGCATAGCCGACGATGGTGGCAAGCGGCGCACGCAGGTCGTGGCCGATGAAAGACATGATGCGGACCTGCTTTTTGTAGTTGCTTTCGGCTTCGGCCAGCGCGGTGTTGAGTGCACGCGTCTGACGCGCCACTGCACGGCGCAGACGATGGTGCTGGCGGCTCAAGAGGTCGATCACCCTTTCCTGGATCTGCTGACGCTGTTGTGAGGTCTGGTGGGCCCACACCGCCAGCGCGACCAGCGCGGCGACAGCGGTCGTGAACCCCGTCGCGTAGTTGCGAACGCCTGCCAGCATGGGCGGCAGCGCGCCCTGCAGTCCCACGGTGCGAATGCCCACGCTCAGCAGCGCGAACAAAATGGCGCAGAGCAGCAGCTTGTGGTGAGCGCCTTCGCGACGCACGTACAGGTAGCCCGCAACGATGAGGCTGCCGACGATGAGCAACGACACGCCGAGGTTGATCTGCGTGAAGACGTAGTAGTTGCCGACGAGCATGCCCATGCACACCGCGCCTTGCACTCCGGCCAGCGCAATGAAGTAGCCACGCCCCCCCGTGGGCCGGGTTCGCAATCGAAGCGTCAGGCTGTGCAGATAGAACATCAGCACCAGCACGCATCCGCCGCCCAGCACGCCGGGCGCACGCGAAGCCCAGACAGGGCTTTCCGGCCAAAGATAGAAGCGCGTCAGGCCGCGGAACGACCCCTCGTACAGGGCGAGGATCGCGAAACCGGCGCACTGCCAGCCCATCGCCCCGCTGCGCGACAGCAGCCAGAGCACGAGCGAATACGCGGCCATCATCAGCAGGCCGCCGATGAGCGCACCGTCTTTCAACGCATCGCGCGTTTCACGGTCGAGCCATGCATCGGCCGGATAGAGCCAGGGCTGGATCTGCATGCTCGATGCACCGGCAACTCGCACCAGCACTTCGGCGCGCTGGCCCGGGTCGAGGTTGATCGGCAGCAGAGGCTCGCGCCGCGCCGGCTCCTGCTCGCTGACCTTGACCGCCGTGCCGGCGCGACTGTGCTGCCAGCCGGCGGGCTCCGCGCCGGGGATGTTCCAGTAGAAATCGACGTACTGCAGTCGAGGTGAACGCAACAACAGGCGCAAGCGTTGCACGCTGCGGGCGTCGTTGGCGATGCGCAGGCGCAGCCACCAGGCCGACTGCGAGAAGCCTGGCTGGAGGAGGCTCGTCGTGGCCGGAACGAAGCGCGACGAAGAGCCCGCGACCGCGTCCGGCTGCACGGCGTCTGCCTTGGCCAGTACGTCTTCCAAAGAGAGCTTGCTCGTGGCGTCTTCGAGTACCTGGATGCGGCTGGTGAGCGACATTGGCCAGTGGGCCTCCGCGGTCTGCACTGTGTCGGGGGATGGCGTTGCCACGCTTGCAGCGATTGCGGTGTTGGCCGCCGCGAACGTAGAAAGCATCGACAGCGCCGACAACGCAGATAACAAAGCCAGCGCAGCGAGGCTGCAGGCTTCGATCCGCGACGACGCCAGCCTCAAGACGGCCTTTGCCGCGATGCTAGCTGGGCACGGTATTCGCTCGGTGAAGTGCCCAGTCCGGCCTTGAATGCGGTGGCGAAGTTGGCGGCACTCGAGAAGCCCGCCTCCGCAGCGATGTCGGCAATACCAAGCGGTGTTTGCGTAAGCAGTCGCCGTGCCAGGCCGAGCCGCTGTTCGCGCACGAACTCGAAAACCGACATGCCGGTCTGTTGGCGGAACGCCTTGGTCAGCCGCTTCTCGTGCGTGCCCACACGGCGTGCAATTTCGGCGAGCGTGGGCATGCTGGCCAGGTTGGATTCGACCTGGCGCAGGGCGGCTTGCACCAGCACATGGTCGGGCTGCTGGTCGGTGTCTGCTGCGGCAGCGGTGCTCGCCTCGGTAACTCCGGTAACTCCGGCAATTCCGACAACTCCTGCAGTTCCAGCCCTTTCCGCCATAGAGGGTGAGGGAAGCGCTGGGCGCAGATGCGTGCGAATGCGTGCCAGCACTTCGGCCGGCTCGAAAGGCTTCAGCACGTAGTCGACAGCGCCTTCGCGCAGTCCGGTCAGCCGCTCCTCGAGGCTGCCGGAACTCGTCAGAAAAATCACTGGAATGTGCGCTGTGAGCGGATCGGCCTTGAGCAGCCGACAGGCTGTGAAGCCGTCGGTGCGGCCCATGCGGACGTCCATCAGGATGAGGTCGGGCGCTTGTGCGACGGCGCGGCCGTAGCCTTGCATTCCGTCGAAAGCGACAATGATTTCGAAGCGGGCACCGCGCAGCACTTCGAGCAGCAATTTGAGCTGCTCCGGGTTGTCGTCGACCACCAACAGGCGCGCGACATAGGGCTCGACGGACGTCACCGTCATGTTTGTCGCCCCTTCGACTTCGAACTTGAAAACATCGGCATCGCGGTCTCGAATTGCAGGTAAATCGATCATTTTGAACTGTCACCGAAACACCAACTGTGCGGTAACGTCCAAATGCCGATTTAAACCCAATCGCCGCAGCCCCTCCCAAACCGGCGATTGGCTGATTTATTACTCACCTCGAGAATTACAAACGGACTTTCCCAGGCCAGTGCGAAGCAGCTCGTGGCACCCGCTGAAATTCAGGATCGACGATCAACAGCGCGGCCCGGTAGGCGGCGCGGCCGGCTGCCTTGCTCAGCTCGGTCAGTTCCCTCGACTCTTCCACGCACTCCTGCGGGGTGGGTGCGGGCAACCGGTTATGAAGCGCCCGTGTCACGTTCAACAACGCCGACGCAGATGCCAGACACTCGTCGACCGCGGAACGAGCGGCGCCGTCGAGTGACGGCCGTGCGCGCGAGGCGTCTGGATCGTCATACAAACGCAATTGCTTTTCGCGTTATTCATTGGCGATCATCAACCGGCCGAGTTGTTCGATAGCCGCCTGCGCCTGCGTGATCAACGTATTCGCCAACGGAGCCGGATCGTAGGTATGAAGCCCTGAAGGACCCGATGGCACGGCTTCGGCGCTGTCTGGGAGGTCGACGTCGAAGTGAGCCTGCATGGGGGTCACCTGCACATTCGGAAGCTGAAATGGCGCCGGGAGCAGCCTCAAAGGCAACTGCTTCAACTGCAATTGAAGGATGTCGCGACCAGCCTGCGCCTTGCGTATGAAATCGGAAATCCGTGCGCCTCGCGACACATAGCCATCGCGGTCGGCCTGACGATGAAAAGGCGAAGCGCGGTATTGCATGGAATTTTTTTTGGATCTGGCTATTTGCCGCAACCTTCGTTGTACACCGCCAGCTTGTTTAGAACGCGATATTTTGCAACTGGTTGTTCTACATCAAGGATTACGTCGAAGCAATTTCTCTTAAATTCTTTGCCGCATATCCTGAGAAATTAAGTGATCCTCGCAGCACCATCTTCTTAAGCGGCAGGGGAACTTTAGTCTTAGTTAATTTATTGGTCAAAGGCGAAAATACAAAAGAGTTTTGCGGCTTGCAACGTCGTGCGACCAAATTGAATTTGGATAATCCTCGAGACAAGACTCGAAATGCGGATAACCTGAACCATGGACAACGCAGAAACATCCGGGCCGGAAGGTATCGTCGAGTTTCGGCGGCGAGAGACGCTCATCAAGGCCGGCGCGCTACAAGACGCCATCTTCAACAGCGCCAACTTTTCAAGCATTGCAACCGACGCCCGCGGCGTCATACAGATTTTTAACGTCGGCGCCGAACGCATGCTTGGCTACACCGCCGCCGAAACGGTCGACACCATCACGCCGGCCGACATTTCCGACCCACAGGAAGTGATCGCACGGGCAGCAGCGCTAAGCCTCGAACTGGGTACCACCATCAAGCCGGGCTTCGAGGCGCTGGTTTTCAAGGCGTCGCGCGGCATCGAAGACATCTACGAGCTGACCTACATCCGAAAGGACGGCAGCCGCTTCCCGGCAATCGTCTCTGTCACCGCACTGCGCGATGCGCACGACGCCATCATCGGGTACCTGCTCATCGGCACTGACAACACGGCGCGGATGCAAGTGGAAGCCGCCAAGGCGCAGCTCGATCAACGCTTGCGCGATCAGCAGTTCTACACGCGATCCCTGATCGAATCGAACACCGACGCGCTGGTCATGACCGATCCGGCGGGGATCATCACCGACCTGAATCAGCAGATGGTGGAGTTGACTGGGCGCAGCCGCGAAGAACTGATCGGCACACCATGCCGCAACTGCTTTACCGACCCCGACAGCGCCGAAAGGGGTGTCGCATGGGTGCTGCGAGACAACACGATCAGCGACTTCGAGTTGACGGTGCGCTCGAGCACCGGGGTCGAAACGGTGGTGTCCTTCAACGCAGCGACGTTCCGGAATCGCGAGGGTGAGGTGAAGGGGATTATTTCCTCGGCACGCGACGTCGACGCACGGCGGCGAGTAGAACGCGCGCTCGAAGAAACCAATCTCCAGCTGGAACATGCGAGCCGCATGAAGTCGGAGTTTCTGGCGACCATGTCGCACGAGCTGCGCACGCCGCTCAACGCCATCATCGGCTTTTCCGAAGCGCTCAAGGACGGCCTGATGGGCTCCATGAGCGATACGCAAACGGGCTACATCGGCGACATCTTCACCAGCGGGCTGCACCTGCTCGCGCTCATCAACGACATCCTCGACCTGTCCAAGGTCGAGGCCGGGATGATGAGCCTGGAGATGGAAACGGTGGACCTCGCGCGCCTCCTCAAGGACAGCCTGTCGATCGTCAAGGACAAGGCGGCAGCCCAGCACATCCGGCTGGACCTGGAAACCGGTGAAGGCATCGGACTGTCGCGGCTCGATATGCGAAAGACCAAGCAGATCGTCTACAACCTGTTGTCGAACGCGGTCAAGTTCAGTGGAGACGGGGGCCGCGTGGTGCTGAGCGTGCAGCGCGTGCCGCGTGCCAGCGTCGGCACCCTGCCCGGTACATGGCCGGTGCAAAGCTTCCCTCTGGCCGACAGCGAGCACGACGATTTTCTCGAGATCCGGGTGAGCGACGCGGGCATCGGGATCTCGCGGGAGAACATGGCGCGGCTGTTTCAGGCTTTCAGCCAGATCGACAGCAGTCTGGCGCGCAAGTTCGCCGGCACGGGTCTGGGCTTGGCGATGGTCAAGCAACTGGCCGAATTGCACGCGGGCACTGTCGCTGTGTCGAGCGCCGAGGGCCAAGGCGCCTGCTTCGCGGTGTGGCTACCGCTGCTCGCCACGCCGCCGCTGGCCCATGTGATGGCGACCACCAATGGCAACGCACACCCGGCGGCGGCCATTCGCAGCGAACGCATGGCGCTGGTGGTCGAAGACAACGACAAGGCGGCCGACCTGGTGCGCCTGCTGCTGGAGGCCGAAGGCTTCACCGTGCTGCATGCCGCAAGCGCCGAAGCCGCGCTCGTCATGGCGCCGATGCAGACACTCAGCCTGGTCACGCTCGACCTTGAGCTGCCCGGCATGGATGGCTGGGAGTTCCTGTTGAAGATGCGCGAAAGCGCCGACCTCGCGCACCTGCCGGTGGTGATCATCGCCGGCGTGGCCGACAGCAACGTGGCGCTGAGCCGCGGCGCGGTCGCCGCCATGCAAAAGCCGATCAGCCGGGCCGACCTGAAGGCGACGCTGGCCAGCCTCGGTCTGCAGCCCGGCGCGAGCCGAACGCGCACCGTGCTCGTGGTGGACGACGACCCGAACGCGATCGATGTCATCGCCGCCTTCTTGCCGACGCCGGCGTATGCGGTGCTTCGCGCCTATGGCGGCGATGACGCCATCGCACTGGCGCAACGCGTGAAGCCCGACATCATCCTGCTCGACCTCACCATCCCGGAAACCAACGGCATGGACGTCGTGGACGTGCTGTCTCGCAACCCCGATACCGCCGACATCCCGATCGTGGTGGTGACCGGCAGCCCCATTTCCACCGAGCATCGTGCCGCGCTCGACAGCTATCCCGGCAAAGCCTTGCGTGTCATCGAGAAGCACGAATTCGGTCACGACCGCTTCGTCGACGAAGTGCGCCGCGTGCTCCCGCATCCACAGGATTGAACAGCATGGCCTGCATCCTGATCATCGAAGACAACCCGGCGAACATGAAGCTGACCTGCCTGCTGCTAGGCAACGCTGGCCACAGGTTGCTGTGCGCGGTCGATGCCGAAGTGGGTTTGATGATGGCGCGCGATGCGCAGCCCGACCTGATCCTCATGGACATCCAGTTGCCCGGCATGGACGGCCTGGCCGCCACGGCGCTGCTCAAGCGCGCGCCGGCGACGGCGGCGATTCCGGTCATCGCATTGACCGCCATGGCCATGAAGGACGACCAGGCGAAGGCGGAAGCCGCCGGCTGCGATGCCTACATCGCCAAGCCCTTGCGCTACCAGGAATTGCATGCGGCCATCGACAGGTTATTGGCATGAGATGCATATGAGTACATCCGACGCCACCGTACTGATCGTCGACGACCGCGTAGCCAACCGCCGGTTGCTCGAAGCGCTGCTCGCGCCCGAGGGTTACGCCACTCTCAGCGCAGCCGATGGACCCGAGGCACTGGCGCTGGCCGCGCAACATACGCCCGACGTGGTGCTGCTCGATGTGCGAATGCCCGGCATGAACGGTCACGCAGTCGCGCGGGCGCTGAAGGCATCGGACGAGACCCGCCACATCCCGATCATCCTGATCAGTGCAGAGGTCGACGCCGCCGAGCGTCAGGCGGGCCTCGACGCAGGCGCGGACGACTTTCTGACGAAGCCGATCGCGCGCGCCGAGTTGTGGTCTCGCGTTCGAGCCAGCCTGGCGCGTTGACTGGCCAGCCTGGCGCAGCGCGTGCTGCCGTCCTCAGGCCGGCACAGCGTCGATGTCGGCGCGATCCCAATGCCGGTGCTTGGCCATTGCCGCAATGAAGTCGCGCGCCACCTGCTGCGCTGCGGTGAGGTCGCCCATGTTGGTCGCCGGGGTCGCGGCAATCACTACACCGGACGGAACCGCGGCGCCATCGTCCTTGCCGCTCTTGGCATCCCCCTTGCCCGCATCGAGGCCCAGCGTCGACAGCAGCGCCACGCCCTCGCCCACCGTGCAGATCGCCTTGCAGTGCTTGAACGCTTCAAGAACGAAGTGCACTGCATCGCCGCTGCGCGACAAAGCCTGGGCGCTCTCCTTGCCCGCTGGCACGAGCACCGCGTCGAACATGATCGACGGCATATTGGTGAAGGTTGCGTCGATGTCGATCTGACGTTTGCTGCTGCTGGTCACGGTGCCGAGCCTCAAACCGATGACCTTGCACTGCGCGCCCGCTGCTTCGATGGCTTCGCGGATCGGCTTCAACGAGGCGGAGTCGACGCCATCGGCCACCAGGATCGCCACCTTGCGCGTCTTGATCGAGCCGTCGCCGCTGCCAGCCATGCTGAGTGCCGGCGATTCCGAAATGGGCAGCCTGATCTGGTGGTCGCGAAAGCCCGCACGCCCAGCCGCAGCCTTGGCGTCCGGAATGCCGATGCCCAGCGGCTCCGCCACGCGACGCGCCAGTTTTTCATCGACATGCGCCAGGTTGTCGACCATTCGCTGACGAATAGCGGGCAGTTCGAGCTTCGACAACTCGAACCGGAAGGCTGCGACGATGTGGTCTTTCTCGGCCGTGCTCTGGCTGTTGAAGAACAGGCGAGCTTGCGTGAAGTGATCGTCGAATGACGGGCTTCGACGCCGAATCTTGGGCGGCTCCAACTCGTCGGGGAACGAGTGAAATCCCTTGTCGCTGCCGTCGACCCTGAATTCCGATCCGTTGCCGAGCGTGTTCGGCTCGTAAGCAACCTGACCGCGCGCAATGGTCTGGCGGTGCATGCCGTCGCGCTGAAAGTTGTGGAACGGACATACGCCCCGGTTGATCGGCAGCTCGTGAAAGTTAGCGCCTCCTAGCCGCGAGATCTGCGTGTCGGTGTACGAGAACAACCGGCCTTGCAACAACGGGTCGTTCGAGAAATCGATGCCAGGCACCACATGGCCGGGGTGAAACGCGACCTGCTCGGTCTCGGCGAAGAAGTTGTCAGGGTTGCGGTTGAGCACCATCTTGCCGATGCGCTGGACCGGAATCATCTCTTCCGGGATGAGCTTGGTCGGGTCGAGCAAGTCGAAGCCGAGCGAATGCTCCTTGTTTTGCGGAATGAGCTGCACGCCCAGCTCCCATTCCGGAAAGTCGCCCTTGTCGATCGCTTCCCACAGGTCGCGGCGATGAAAGTCGGCGTCCTTGCCGGCGATCTTTTGCGCTTCATCCCAGGCGAGGCCGTGAATGCCGAGCTTCGGCTTCCAGTGGAACTTGACGAAGTGGCTCTCGCCGCGGCTGTTGATAAAGCGAAACGTATGAACGCCGAAGCCTTCCATCATGCGCAGGCTGCGCGGAATGGCGCGATCGCTCATGGCCCACATCAGCATGTGGGTGGACTCGGGCATCAACGAAGCAAAGTCCCAAAAAGTATCGTGCGCGCTGGCCGCCTGCGGCATCGCGTGATGCGGTTCGGGCTTCACTGCGTGGATCAGGTCGGGAAACTTCATCGCGTCCTGAATGAAGAACACCGGGATGTTGTTCCCGACCAGGTCGTAGTTGCCCTGCTGCGTGTAGAACTTGACCGCGAATCCGCGCACGTCGCGCACCGTATCGGCCGAGCCGCGCTCGCCCGCCACGGTCGAAAAACGCACGAAAACGGGCGTCTTGACCGACGGGTCTTGCAGGAAGTCGGCACTGGTGAACTGCGACATCGACTTGTAGACCTGAAAGTAGCCATGTGCCGCGGAACCCCTGGCGTGGACGGCGCGTTCCGGAATGCGCTCGTGGTCGAAGTGGGTGATCTTTTCTCGAAGAATGAAATCCTCGAGCAGCGTCGGCCCGCGCAAACCCGCTTTCAACGAGTTGTGGTTGTCAGGGATTTGCAGGCCTTGATTTGTCGTGAGCTCCGGCGCGCTGTCGGTCGTGTAGCCGGCCAGTTGTTCTTGCTTGGCGCTGGCGCCGGCATGGGCGGCAGCTTTGGCTGAAGGCTTGGGCCGACGGCCTGCGGCTCCCTTGTTCTGGGGCGTCATTGAAATCCTTCGGGGACCGAAATCCAGGCGCATGTGGCACCGGGAAACAAATTAGAAAAAGCTAGCCGGCTTCGGCATCCAGGAACATGTCGAGCGCATTGACCAACGCCACCAATGCGACCAACGCAGAAGTGATTGCAACGCCCCAAACCAGCGCGTCATCGACCGATGCGCTACTCAACACACCCCACAACGACGACAGCCCCATGATCAGCTCCTGTTGATGGCATGAAATTTACGTTTCACACGCTCCGTTACCCGTAGTGGGCACGCGTGCGCAGGTGTGGGAGTTGCGAGGGAAGCAAGGTAGGACCGTGCCGACCGTTCCGCGCTGGCACCTACGCGCGAACCGGCCACGGCCCACGCGGGGTGACTTTGGTGCCCGATACGATGCGCACAACCTGCAGATGGACTGCAGGCATCAAAACTGCTTTGCTTCCAGCTCCTGTCCTCAGAGAAACGCCAACATGCTCATCAAAATCGGCTTCGACATCGAACTCGGCGTTGCCGCTCCCACGGCGTTGATCTACATGCTGCAGGTGCATCCGTCACGTGCCGCCGACATCCCGGCCGGCGAGAACATCACCATCAGCCCGCCGTTGGTGACCGACCATTGCCAGGACGTTTTCGAAAACCATTGCGCCCGCGTCCATGTTCCGTTCGGCGTCAGCAGCGTGCGTTTGCGCAACGAAGCGGTGGTGTTCGACAGCGGCTGGGCCGACCCGGTCGACTATGGCGCCGTCGCGCATGCGCCGGCCGATCTGCCGGTATCGACGCTGCCCTTCGTGCTGCCGAGCCGCTATTGCGAGGTCGACAGCGAGCTGCTTCAGTTCGCCTGGGCCAACTTCGGCAACGTCGCGCCGGGCTGGCACCGTGTGCAGGCGATTTGCGATTTCGTGCACCGCCATCTGCGCTTCGATTACCAGCGCGCCCGCGCCACGCGCACCGCACTCGAAGGCTTTCGCGAGGGCGTCGGCGTCTGCCGAGACTTCACGCACCTGGCGATCACGCTGTGCCGCTGCATGAACATCCCGGCACGTTACGTGACCGGCTACCTCGGCGACATCGGCATTCCGGCAGTGCCGTATCCGATGGACTTCAGCGCCTGGTTCGAGGTGTACCTGGGCAACCGCTGGCACACCTTCGATGCGCGGCACAACACGCCGCGCATCGGGCGCATCGTGATCGCGCGCGGTCGTGATGCGGCCGACGTGCCGATCAGCATGGTGTTTGGGGCGAACACGCTGCAGCGGTTCGAAGTGACGACGGACGAGATCGTCCAGTAGCCTCGAGCGATTTCAGGCGCCGCTCGGGCGCCTCTGGAAAGGCTCAGGCGGCGCGGCGCCGAGATGTCTTTGCCGCTGCCGGCGCGGACTTTTTTGCAGCCGGCACGGCAGCCGACTTTTTGGTCGCTGCCTTGGCCCCGCCGGACACGGGCGCATCCGGGGCCGCCCGGGCGCCGCCCTTGCGCAGGCTGCGCTGCAGCAATTCGGTCAGGTCGATGATTTTGGCGCTGCTTTCCGCATCCGCTGCCTCCATCGGCTCCAGCTTTTCGACCGCTTCGGTCTGTCCGGCTTCGACCTTGCGATCGACCAGCTTCATGATCGCGTCCTTGAACGAATTCTTGAAAGCGTCCGGGTCCCAGTCGGAACTCATGTCTTCGACCAGTGCCTTCGCCATCTTGAGTTCACTGTCTGAAAGGCCCGCCTGCTTCGCGCCTTCGGCCGGCAGCGGCAGGTCTTTCCAGGAGCGGATGTCGGTGCCCCAGCGCAGCAGGTTCAGCACCAGCCCGGCGCCCGACGGCACCAGCGCTGCCAGATGTTCCTTGGTCTGGATGACGACGCGCGCCACCCCGATGCGGCCGCTGCGTTGCAGGGTTTCGCGCAACAGCGCATAGACCTTGGCGCCGCGGTTGATGGGAGCCACGTAATACGGCCGCTCCAGGTAGACGAACGGAATGCCGGCGGCCGGGACGAAGGTCTCGATCTCGATGGTCTGCGTGGTCTTGGGGTAGGCGGCCGAAATCTCGGCATCGCTCAACACGACGTACTGGCCGTCTTCGTATTCAATGCCCTTGACGATCTGCTCACGGTCGATTTCCTTGCCGGTTTTCTTGTTGATCCGCTTGTAGCCAACCGGGTCCATCGTGCGCTTGTCGAGCCAGTCGAAGTCGATGCCGCTGTCGGTGGTGGCGGAGTACAGCGCGACCGGGATGTGAACGAGGCCGAAGCTGATGGCGCCTTTCCAGAGAACGCGCGGGGCAGGTTTCGAATCGGGCATTTGAGAATCCTCCATCCCTTGACAGTAGGCGCACCGCAGCATCACACCTGTAGGAACGAAGCTAAAGCACCCGATCGCTCTCGACCGCGAAGTAGAACCACTCGGTGCCCGGCAGCGCCTCGGCATTCGGGAACACGATGAAGCCATCGCGCTCGGCGTGCAGCATGGTGCCGTCTTCGCGCACGCCGATCGGCTCGCCCTGCGCCACCGCGTCGAAGGTCGCCCATTCGCGAACGAACTGGTCTTCTTCGTGAGTGCGATCGGTCACGCTAACCAGCCGAAGCAGCGCAGGCCTCGAAGGCAACGAAGGCGCGGCTTCGATCATTCCCAGCGTTCGCAACGCCGACAGGATCGCGCCGTACGCCACCTCGGGTGCAGCCCGGTCGCGGTGCTGCCCGCATTCCAGCGTGACGCCATAGCCGCCCTGGCTGCGCATGTACTCGTTGGTGCCCCAGCCGAACGCCAGCGCGGCATCGTCGACCGGCGCGCCACCCGGCAAGCTCGCGCGGTGCGCCAGGCCGGCGGCGTAGATATCGAGCCAGCCTTCGACCACGCGAGAGGTCCCGATGTGCAATGCCAGCTGCCCCTCTTCGAACGCCCGCGAAAACGGCTCCAGCCCGCCGTGGTTGTCGCGCGGACCGATCATCGCGAACGCATCGCCCGCGCTCTGAAACGAATGCAGGTCGAGCAGCACGTCGTGCCGGTCGAGCAAAGGGCAAAGCAGGTTGGTGATGAGCGCTTCGTAGTCGGCCGGTGGGGTGCTCGGCTGGAACAACCGGTTGAGATTGCGCTCGCCTTCGCGCCGCTGCCGTTGTCGCGCCAGGGGATTGGCCACCGGCACCAAGGTAAGCGTGCCACGCAGCAAGGTGAACGTGCCGCCATCGAGTTCGGCCAGCACCCGTTCGATGCCGACGGTGCCGCAGGTTTCGTCGCCGTGCACGCCGCCGAGCACGATCAGCCGGGGGCCGGGGGCGGTCGATTCGAAGCTGTGGATTCGCAGCGGCACAACGGCATGGAGCGATGTCATCGAACGATCCTACAGCGACCGGCAGGACGGTCCTACCGGGGACAGGCGAACATCATGCGATAAAGAAACGCTTACAGGAGCAGCGTCATGGCAAGCAAAAAACCGTCCCAGCCCGCAATTGATTCGGTACAGCCCGGGCCAGTGGAAGACGCCGAAAGCGGCAAGACCAAGGTTCAGCAGGATGGAAATTCGGCGCCCAAATTGCCACACGAACGCGACCAGTCCTCAGACAGCCAGGAAACTGCGGATGGCGAGCCGACAAGCGTCGGCAAGCAAGGTCACGCCGACCTGGAACGAGGCCTGGTCGACACCGGTACCAGCCCAGTCACCGACAAGGTCTACAACGACAAGGTCAGCAAGCGCTGATCCCGCGCAGGCGGGTCAGTCGCGGGCCGGGGCGGCGCCGGCAAGTTCGGTACGCATCGCAGAGATAACGGCCGCATAGTCGGGCTGCGTGAAGATGGCACTGCCCGCCACGAACGTATCGGCCCCGGCGCTCGCAACACGCGCAATGTTGTCGACCTTGATGCCACCGTCGACTTCGAGCCGGATGTCGCGCCCGCTCTGCTCGATGCGCTTGCGGGCATCCTCGATTTTGCGGAGTGTCGTATCGATGAAGGTCTGGCCACCAAAGCCCGGGTTGACGCTCATGATCAGGATCAGGTCGATGTCATCGATGACCCAGTCCAGCACCTCCAGCCCGCGCGCCGGATTGAACACCAACCCCGCTTTGCAGCCGGCCGCCTTGATCGCCTGAATGCTGCGGTGCGTGTGCGGTGACGCGTCGGGATGAAAGCTGATGAAGTCCGCGCCAGCCTCGGCGAACGATGCAGCCAGCGCGTCGACCGGCTCGACCATCAGATGGACGTCGATCGGCACCGCAACGCCGGCGGCGGTTTTGGCGTGCGGCTTGAGCGCGTGGCAAATCATCGGGCCGAAGGTCAGGTTCGGCACGTAATGGTTGTCCATGACGTCGAAGTGAATCCAGTCGGCACCGCCGGCGATGACCTGCGCCACTTCGGCGCCAAGGCGCGAAAAATCGGCGGAAAGGATGGATGGCGAGATGCGGAATTGGCGGGCGGTGGTGCTCATTCCCCAATTGTCGCAAAGCAGGCAACAGTTACCATCGCGCCATGTCCGACAGCCCGATGACCGTCAAGGTCGAGCCCCGTTTTCTGCCCGAGCAATCGTCGGCGGAAGACCACGTCTATACCTTCGCCTATACGGTAACGGTGACCAACACCGGGGAGGTGCCGGCCCAGCTCATCGCCCGCCACTGGCTCATCAACGACGCTTCGGGTCACGCGCAGGAGGTCAAGGGACTCGGTGTCATCGGCCAGCAGCCGCTGCTGGCAGCGGGCGAGTCGTTTCGCTACACCAGTGGTTGCCGGTTGCAGGCGCCCAGCGGCACCATGCACGGCAGCTTCTTCGTGGTGAACGAGGCCGGCGACCGCGTCGACGTACCCATCCCGATGTTCGTGCTCGAAGCCAATTCGGACGGTCGGCCCAGCACCCGCGTGCTGCATTGACCCGCGTGGCGGTACCGCCGCAACCCGGCCGGATGAAGTTTCTCCGATGATGTCTTTCTTCTCTTCGCTCCCGTCTTTCACGGTCATGACCAACGAGCTCATGGCGTTTTGGGCGGAATGGGCGCGGCCGACCGCCGGCCTGCCGATCGTGCTGTGGTCCTTGCTGCTGGCGGTGGCAGCAGCCGCCGGGCACCTGGTGCAGCGTTACATGGGCATGCCCAAGGTGGTCGGCTATTCGATCGTCGGCACCATCGTCGGCTTTGCCGGTTTCGAAGGTGCGCTCTGGCCGCTGCAGGGCATCAGCCTGTACCTGCTGGAGCTCGGCGTGGCGATCGTTCTGTTCGAGGCGGGCGGTCGCCTGCCGCTGCGCTGGTTTCGCTACAACCCGATGGTGCTGCTGCAAAGCATCCTCGAAGCCTCGCTGACGTACTTCGGCGTGTTCTGGGCGCTGCACTGGCTTGGCATTCCAGACCCGGTCGCCAACCCGATCGCGCTGATGGCCATCGTCGCCTCGCCAGCAGTGCTGAGCCGCGTGCTGATGGACACCCGCGCTTCCGGCCCGGTGACCGATCGGGCGATGACACTGGCCACGCTCAACACCTTCTATGCGCTGGCGCTGGGCTATGCGCAGGCCGGCCTGATCGAGCGAGCGCCGCAGGGGCTGGTGCAAAAGCTCTACCCGGTGGGCGTGGTGCTGGGCCTGTCGTTCGTGGTCGGCGCGGTCATGGCGCTGGCGTTGCGCTCGGCCTTGCGCTTCATGAGCCCGACCAGCGAGAACACGTCGATCCTGCTGCTGGCCATCATCGCGGCCGGTGCGGCCCTCACGGCGCACGTCGGCGGCTCGGCACCGCTGGCTGCGCTCATCGGCGGCGTGCTGTTGAAGCAACTCAATCCCAAGCCGTGGGCCTGGCCGCGCCAGTTGGGCACCGCAGCTTCGCTACTCACCATGTTGATGTTCGTGCTGGTGTCGATCGTCGCCGCCCAGGCGGACTGGAGCCTGCCGGTCGCGAGCGTGGTGCTCACCGTCATCAGCGTGCGCTTTGCAGCCAAGATCGCCGGCGTCGCCATCGCCAACCCGGGCAGCGGCGCGAGCTGGAAACAGGCGCTGTGGGTCGGCTGCGCAATGTCGCCGCTGTCGTCGATCGCGCTGTTGATCGCGTCGGGCTTCGTCACTGCGTCGCCGTTGCTCGGCGCGATGATCACGCAGGTCGCGCTGCCCGCCATCCTGCTGATGGAAGTGCTGGGTGCCGTGCTCGCGACCATCGCGATCCACAGCGCCGGCGAAAGCTCGTTGCCCTGGACGCCCGAGGTGTTCATGACCGCAGAGGAGACGCAACGATGAGCATCAATTTGAACCGCGGTCCGTTGCCCGCGCTGCCGGACGCATCCAAGTCGCCCGCTGGCCGCGTGGTGAAGCTCGAGCCCTTCAACAAGTCGGAGGCGCTGTCGCTCGGCGTCGAACTGGAACTGCAGCTCGTCAACACGCACGACTACGACCTCGCACCGTACGCCGAAGACATGCTGCGCCTGATGGCGCAAACGCCGTTGCCGGGCAGCGTGGTGCCGGAGATGACGTCGAGCATGATCGAAATCTCGACCGACATCTGCCACTCGGCACAGGACGTGATCACGCAGCTGTCGCCCATTCGCGATGCGCTGGTGCGCAACGCCGACAAGCTCAACATCGCGGTGGTCGGCGGCGGCACGCATGCGTTTCAGCAATGGCACGAACGCCGCATCTACGACAAGCCGCGCTTTCGCGAGCTGTCGGAGCTGTACGGTTACCTGAGCAAGCAGTTCACCATCTTCGGCCAGCACGTGCACATCGGCTGCCCCGATGCCGACGCCGCGTTGCTCATGTTGCATCGCATGTCGCGCTACATCCCGCACTTCATCGCGTTGTCGGCCTCGTCGCCGTTCGTGCAGGGGCAAGACACGCAGTTCGATTCGGCGCGGCTCAACTCGGTGTTCGCCTTCCCCTTGTCGGGCCGCGCGCCTTTCACGTTGAGCTGGAAAGAGTTCGAGAACTACTTCGAGCGCATGACCCGCACCGGTGTCGTGCGCAGCATGAAAGACTTCTACTGGGACATCCGGCCCAAACCGGAGTTCGGCACGATCGAGATTCGCGTGTTCGACACGCCCCTCACCATCGAGCGTGCCGCGGCGCTGGCCGGCTACGTGCAATCGCTCGCCGCCTGGTTCCTGCAGGAGCAGCCTTTCGAGCCGACGGAAGACGACTATCTGGTCTACACCTACAACCGGTTCCAGGCCTGCCGCTTCGGCCTCGACGCGGTGTATGTCGACCCGGCAAGCGGCGAGCACATGCCGCTGCGCGATCACATCCTGATGACGATGACGCAACTCGAATGGCACAGCGAGGCGCTCAACGCGACGCAGGCCCTTGGCCAGCTGCGCACCAGCGTCGAGGCCAACCGCAACGACGCGCGCTGGCTGCGCGAAAAGCAGGGCAAGGAGCGCCTGCTGGCGGAAGTCGTGCGCCAAGCGTCGCTGCGCTTTCGCGCGGGCACCTGAACAGGCCGGAGATGGGCGAATTCGATCTGATCGAGCGCTACTTCGCGCGGCCTGCCAAGCGATCGCCGTTGGGCAATGGTGACGACTGTGCGCTGCTGGCGCCGGCGCCAGGCATGCAGCTGGCCGTGTCGTCCGACATGCTGGTCGAAGGACGGCACTTTCTGTCGACCGTGGCGCCGGAGCGGCTCGGCCACAAGGCGCTGGCAGTCAACCTGAGCGACCTGGCCGCCTGCGGCGCGGCGCCACTCGCCTTCACGCTCGCGCTGTCTTTGCCGGCCGTCGACGAGGCATGGCTAGCCAGCTTCTCGCGAGGACTGTTCGCGCTGGCCGATGAACATGATTGCGAACTGGTCGGCGGCGACACGACGCGCGGGCCGCTCAACATCTGCATCACCGTGTTCGGTGAAGTGCCGACCGGCAAGGCGCTGTTGCGCTCGGGCGCGAAGCCGGGCGACGACATTTGGGTGAGCGGGACGCTGGGCGATGCCCGTCTGGCGCTGGAGGCGTTTCGCGGCACGCTGGCGCTGAGTGCGGAAGTGTTCGAGCAGGCACGTCGCCGTATGGAGCAGCCGACGCCGCGCGTGGCACTGGGCATCGCACTGCGCGGCATCGCGAGTTCTGCGGTCGATGTGAGTGATGGATTGATCGGCGATCTCGGGCACATCCTGGCTTCGAGTCGGGTCGGAGCGACGCTGGATGCGGATGCCGCTGCCGCCCTCGTCGCAGCCAACAAGCACGCGCCAGGCTCGGCCGATCTGTTCGCCATCGAGGTCCTCCGGACCTGCGCACTTTCCGGTGGCGACGACTACGAGCTTGTGTTCACCGCGCCCTCTTTCGCACGCGATGCGGTCTTGCAAGCCGGTGTCGTCGCGGCCACACCGGTCACGCGCATCGGCCGCATCGAGGCCGAGCCGGGCCTGCGCGTCGTCGACGCCCGCGGCGCACCAGTCGCGCAGCATTTCACTTCGTTCGATCACTTCGCCTGACGACCGACAACTGACGAAAGCGGCAGGCCGATGTACCCGAAGAACCGCCTCGAAGCACTGACCGACGGCATCTTCGCCGTGGCCATGACCTTGCTCGTGCTCGACCTGCGCATTCCGGACGAGATCGGTCGCCCGACCGACGAGGCATCGCTCGTCCATGCGCTGTGGGCGCTGACGCCGAAGCTCATCCCCTACCTGTTGAGTTTTTATTTGCTGGGCGTCAGCTGGCTCTCGCTGATCAAGGTGCGTTCACGCAGCGAGGTTGTCGGCGCGGGCTACGCCCGGTGGTGCCTGCTGTACCTGCTGTTCGTGACGCTGCTGCCGTTCTCCACGGTGGTGATGGGGCGCTTCACAGCCTATGCCGCGGCGACCGCCCTGTATGCAGCCAACATCGGCCTGGTGGCGGCGACAGGGTTCCTGTTGATGTCGGTATTGCCGGACCCGGTGCGCGACGCGCATTGGCTGGACCGGCGCGTGTCGCTGGTCGTGCTTTTCGCCTCGTGTGTCCTGACGATCGTGTTGAGCTTCATCACCCCCGGCAACGCGCTGTGGGCACTGGCGCTCAACTTGGCAGCCGGGCCGACCGCACGCGTCTATGCGCTCTTCGCGCGGGCCGCCTGATCGTCTCTCCGGCCCTGCCGTGGCCCACCACACGCTGCAGCCGATACCATGAGGGGCGCGCCCAAGCGAGAGCATCACGCTCCGCAGCGCCCCCTTCATGACCGAGTCGCTGCCCCCTGTAGAACCTTCAGACCTTCCGCCGCACGGTGCTACCCGCGCCGATGCAGCCCGTGCGCCGCTGCCCGGCCGCCCGACAGTGCGCTTCATGCTGTCGAACCCCGCGCACTGCATCGCACTCGGCTTTGGCTCCGGCCTGCCGCGCATCGCGCCCGGCACGGTCGGCACGCTGTGGGCATGGGTCGCTTTCCTCGTCATGCAGCGCTGGTTCGTGCCGTCGACCATCGGCTGGATCATTCTGGTGTCGCTGCCGGTCGGCTGGTGGGCCTGCACCGTGACCGCACGCAACATGCGCATCGCCGACCCCGGCGCCATCGTGTGGGACGAGGTGATCGCCTTCTGGATCATCCTGTGGATGATCGCGCCGGCGGGCTTGCTCGGCCAGGCCATCGCCTTCGGCCTGTTCCGCTTCTTCGATGCGGCCAAGCCCGGACCGGTCGCGTGGGCCGACGGTTTGTTCAAGCAGCGCGATGCTGTCGAGCCGTCGTGGTGGGCGGCGGGTTTCGGCATCATCCTGGACGATTTGGTGGCCGCGTTCTGCACGCTGCTGGTCATCGCCGCATGGAAGGCGTGGTAAGCGCATGACGATCGATCCACTGGTCCATCAGACCGCCGACCTGCTCCAGCAAAAGCACTGGATGCTGGCCACCGCAGAGAGTTGCACCGGCGGCATGATCGCCGCTGCCTGCACCGACCTCGCCGGTTCGAGCGCGTGGTTCGAGCGCGGCTTCGTCACCTATTCGAACGAGGCCAAAACCGACTTGCTAGGTGTCGACGCATCGCTCATCGCGACGCAGGGCGCGGTCAGCCAGGCAGTGGTCGAGGCGATGGCGTCAGGCGCCGTGGCGCGATCGAAAGCGCAGGTCTCCGTCGCTGTCACCGGTGTCGCCGGACCGGGTGGCGGCACGCCCGACAAGCCGGTCGGCACCGTGTGGTTCGGCTGGTCGGTCCGTGGGCAGATTCGCAGCGAGCGCCGGCAATTCGATGGCGACCGTGCCGAGGTGCGCGCGGCGACAGTTCAGCATGCGCTGCAGACGCTGGTGCTTATGTTGCAGCTGCCGAACTAGCGCCTCGTCTGTCAAACGCCGCAATCGACCCATTCACCACGACGACATCGCAGGGGGAGCCCATGAAGACGACCAATGAACAAACGATCCGCCGCTTCTACGACGCCTTCGCCAAGCTCGACGCCGCCACCATGAGCGCGTGCTACGCACCCGACGTGACCTTCGAAGACGAGGTGTTCACGCTGCGTGGTCAGACAGAGGTCGGCGGCATGTGGACCATGCTGTGCGCCGGCACCCAAGCCAAAGGCGCCGACGTATGGAAGCTGACGTATCGCGACGTCACGGCGGACGACACCAGCGGTAAAGCCCACTGGGACGCGCACTACCGATTCAGCGCGACCGGCCGCATCGTCGACAACGCCATCGATGCGCGCATGACCTTCACGCCCGAAGGCCTGATCGCCGCGCACCACGACAGCTTCCCTTTCTGGACCTGGGCACGTCAGGCGCTCGGCACGCCGGGGTTGCTGCTCGGCTGGTCGCCGTCGTTGCGCAACAAGGTCAGGAAGACCGCTGCCACCAACCTCGCTGCCTTCATGGCACGCCAGTCTTGAGACCAATTCGAGACGCTTGGAAAGCCCCGCACTCATGACCGCACCGACCACCGACATCGCCCTCACCGATGACACCGCCAAGCACCGCTACGAAGCCCACATCGGCAACGAGCTGGCCGGCTACGCGGAATACAACCTGCTCACCGACGCCATCATGTTCACGCACACCGAAGTGCTGTCGGCGTTCGAAGGCAAAGGCGTCGGTTCGACCCTGGCCAAGCACGTGCTCGACGACGCGCGTGCACGCAAGCTGCATGTGATCCCGGTGTGCCAGTTCATCGCGGGGTATATCCGCAAGCACCGGGACTATGTGGACCTGGTGCGGGAGGATATTCAGCGGGCTTTCAAGATTTAATTGTGGCCGCTTCAGTTGATGCAGGCATTCGTCAACTGCATGTTCCGGAACCAACTGCCTGTGAAGTCCACCCGTTTGCCGATCAGGCCATCCGCCGTGATGTCGCTGCCTGCGCAAGAGAGAATTTCGAGACCACTCCAGCGACCATGGTCGAAGTTCAATTGATCCCACGTGCAGTCTGTCAGGCTGCAGTTATTGAATCTGCATTGGGCGAGTTGACTATCCGAGAAAGTGCAGCCGATGAAGGTGCAGCCGCTGACAGAGATGCGCCGCAAGTCGCAATGACTGAAGGTGCAATTAGAAAACTGGCACCCAGTCCAGGATGCGTCCACGAAAGTGGTGGACGAGAAGCTGCTGCCGCTGAAAGTGCTGGCCGAGAAGGTGACGAGGTTGAGGTCCAAGCCGGTGTAGGCGTTGGCGTCGCTTTCACCCACCACGCCGGCTGCGGCGCCCCCGGTGCCTTTGCGCCATTGGTCGTGCTTGAAAATTAAACGCTGGGCTGACATCGAGGAATGAGTCGTTGTGGGTTTGGCAGGGCAATCCAAATGGGCGCTCTGCAGTCGATCAAATGACGTACGGTCGCGCGTTCATGCTCTTGCGGTATTCGGCGCTGGGTGGAAACAGCACAAAGACCAACGCACCGCGCGGATCGCGCAGGTTGATAGCCAGCGCTGGTTCGCCGCTTTCCCAGACGGCGATGCTCGCCAGCCCGATGGCCGCATTCATGCTTGCCGCTCCCAATTCACCGCCCAGACATTGCTCCAGCCGGAAACCTGCGCCCAAATTCATCAACCCGCTTTGCGGCGCCACCTTGGCGACGCAGCGTGCGAGCAGCGCGATGTCATCACCGTCCGATGCCGCACTGTAGAACAGGCGTTTCGGCGGTTGCTTTCGCAAAGGACCGTCCAGTAACGCCTTCAGCGCACCCTCCAGGGCGTCGGCCTTTTGGTCCGCCGACATGCCATCACCGAATCGAGCGAATTCAGGCTTCAGCAGCAGTGCCAGTGTCGGCATCATCGCGTACTGCTCATATTGTGGCCGGCTCCAGAGGGCCGGCACGTTAGGGGTCGGCGTGAAGGCACCCAGCGACGTGCCAAAGGTGACCCGTCCCTCGTGGGCCTGGGTGCGCAAGCCACCAAAGCCATGCCGGCCGCGACCGACCACGCCGTTGGGAAAATGGCTCTCTTCGCTGGCATCGACAACGTGAAGCGACCACTCACGCAACCATTCGGCCGCGTCCGGGCGCGTCAATAGCAAGCCCGAGAAGGTGTCTCGCAATTGCCCGGCACGCTTGGGCCGCGCAAGGATGTCCTCCAAAGATTCACCGCCCTGGCCTTTCGGGTTCTCCCATCCGCCCAGGTCCGAGCGCGCGGCGTAGCCGTCCTCGGCCCACACCAGCAGACTGTTCAGATCTCCCTGCGTGTCGAAGGCGTTGAAAGCCGACCGCCAGAGGTCGATGCCAGCGGCTTCAAAACGCGGCGACCCCTTGAACCGCAGGTCGTGGAACGCCATGCCTGCCGGGCCGTCATGCAACTGCCACGGAAGCCCACTCTGACTCTCATCGCTCTGATAAGTGCGTTTCCACTGCGATAGTGCCGCCGCATCCATTTGTTTTGAGGGTGGCAGCGCGACGGTCGTCGGAATGGGGTAGCCCTCCACGAAGCGGCCACGCTCACCGTTCTTCGGTCGATGAGTCAGCGCGGCGCGCAATGCGGCGCTGCGAAACAGTCGCGCCTTGGTGAGACATTCGTCCAGGGTCCGTGGCGGGTCGGGCGCTTCTTCGTCGGGCGATGCCAGGCGTCCTACGCGCTCCCACAACGGTCCAGCGGGCACGTGGTCTACGCGCAGCCCCACCCCGGAAACGTGCAGGAACTTGGCCGGAGAGGCTGCGGCAGGATGGTAACGATTGCGCGTTGCCATCAGCGGACTTCCACCGGGTTAGACGCCGACTGCGGCGCGGATTCAGGCGCACGATCCTTCACGATGCCCGCCGGCATGCTTTTGTCGGAATCGGGCAGCTTGCCCGTGTCGTAGTACGGATCGCTTTTCTTCCAGTCCGCCAAGTCGAGCAGGTAGTTCCAATATTTCTCGTCGTGCCATGCATAGCCGAGGCCGACTGTCACGTCGTAGCTCAGGACGTCAGCTACGGGCGATGTGTTGTCGTCGTTCTTGAAGCGCAGGATGGCCGCATGGTTGGTAGGCGATATAGGTATGTGGCCGACCTTGTGGGTGCGGCGCTTTTCAACATCCGCCCATTTTTCGTAGCTCAAGTGGGTGGGCATACCTTTCTCGTCGTGCTGCATGACAGTTTGCCGCTCCTGGTATCTCACGTCGTCCGCAAAATCCTCCTGCTGCTCTTCGGACGCTTGCACCGACGTGCCATCCGGCGCCTTGCCCGCCTGGCCGTCGTACATCACGTAGCCGCCGTCGAACTTCTGAGGCAACTCCACCGGGCTGGGGACCTCCGGCGCATTCACGAGCACGCTCTCCACATGACCGCTCCAACTGGGGCTGAGATCACCCAGCGCGGCGGCAAGACCAAATATCTTCTCCGAAGGAATCTTCCACGCCCGGTTGGCCGCGCCACCGTCCAGGTAATGCCACTCCTCCCGATCCTGCGCGGACTCACCGTTGACGCCCGCCGGCACGTGCACGATCTGCTTATAGAAATAGGGCAGCGGTTTGCCCGTCGGTTTTGACCCAACAGCTGGGTTGTGTTCAGGATTGGTTCCACGCGCGAACAGTCGCTGCTGCACGTTGCTGCCGATCTGCGCCATGTACTGCGGTGGAATCCCACGCCAGCCCATGCCGGACACGGCCGAAACCCCGATCACGCGGTCGCCCGGATTGAAGTTCACCATCAGCTTGCCGCGAGTCTCGCGGCGCTCGAACTTAGGATCGCTCCACCAAGGCTTGCCGTCCTGGCCGCGAGGGCCTTTCGGGTCTTCCACTTTGCCGCCGATCTCGGCCTGCCATAGTGGCGCATTGGCCGGTTTGTTCACGTAGACCACATCGTCGTACGCATTGCACGGGCGGTGCTCCACCGTGCACTCGGCCTTGGCGGCGGGTGGAGCCGGATAGTCCTTGATGGCTTTGGCCAGGATGCCGGCGGCGTTGGCGAAGGTCTGAATACGCCCAGCCTCCGGCTGCACACTGTGACGGCCGTCGGACGCGCTGCCGTAGTCGGTGATCTGGGTGTCGAACCGATAGGGCGAGCTGTTTAGGATCACCGTATCAGGCGCGCGTACCTCATCGAGAAAGAACAGCGAGCACAGCGCGACGATCGTGCCCTGGCTGTGCGAGACGATGTTGATGGGCTCGTTGGGCAGGTTCTTGCGGATATCCTTGACCAGATTGGCAAGGCGCCGTGCAGCATGCGCGTAATACAGGCGTGGCGGGCAATCGCACAGGATGCGCCCAAGAAAGGGATTGACCGCATTCACGTCGATGACGCCGTTCAGGATGTCCTTTCGAAACCCTGTGGGCAGCCAGAAGGAGCTGAGTGCGGCACCGCCGTTTTGGAAAGGGCCGCCGCCCCAGGCACCGTCGGTACGCAGTGGGTTTCCATAAATGTCCGTTCTCGCTGGTGTGTCGCCTGCTTGGTCGGTGCCCTTGACGATCTGGCGACCGGCCTCGTCGACCTTGTAGCCCCACCAGAACGGAATGACAGGGGATTTAAGACGGTTTTCGTCCTTGGCGTACACGAAGCGCTTATTGGGCTTGTCCTCACGAAGAGCTTGCAGATCACTTCCTCTGCCCAACCGTTTGTTCAAGCCTTCAGAGAACCGCGTTGAAGCATCCGCGTACCACTCTCCTTCGGAATTGACTCCGTGCACAAAAATAATGACGCCAGGCATTAAGTGCGGCACGCCAACGGTGTGGGTGCGGGCAGCTTGCTTGTCATCAGTGCCAGTAATTTTTCCTTTGACCCATTGATATTTTCCAGGATCGGGCGTGACGGGTATTTTGATGGTGCTGAGTTCATCGCTCATGGTTTGTCCTCTGTGCCACTGGCTTTGCAGCGCACCTTCGTATCCACCGGAGCAATTCGCGGTTGGAAGATGAAACCGCGCAAAGATTTCCAGTCGACATCCTGTTGAGTACTGAGCGCGACCAGGTCAATCGCATCCGTATACAGAACTTCCCCAAAACGATATGAGTGATAAGCCGTCGATCCACCGACCATCAGGTCGTCTTCGCTGCCTGAAGACCAAACGCGTTTCCACGTCCTGCCCCCGTCCGTGGAGTAAGGCATCTTGTTGCCCCCGCAAGCACCCCCGCCGGACGAGCAGTTCGTGCCTCCGCGCGTCACCGGCGCCACCAGGTATTGATCATTGGCCGCATCGATGATGAGAGTGGTCCGATTCATCACCGCGTCAAATCTCACCACCTCTGAATGAATGCCCTTGGCTGTGTCCACGAAGTACAGCATGTTCCCAAAGCAGGTTTCGTCCGGCGTGATCTCGAAGTAACGGTGATCGTCGATGCGGTAGGCAACCTGTGCCGGCACGGAAGACTTGGGCGGTGGCACAGATGACTGGGAGACTCCACCCCCGGCACATGCGCTCAGGCACAGGCTCATCATTACGGCCAGCATTGCCGCGGCAAGACAAGCAGATCTCGAGCCAGGCTTCAACCCGTCGGCCACCTTCACTTGCCGCCTCGGCAAGGCGCCAACATATCCAGGCTAGTCATGAACAAGGGCTCGAATTTCTTGTCATTGGGATCGAAGCTGCGACTTGGCACCTGCGCTGCCAAGTCGTTGCATTGGCTTTTTGTCGGGACGCTTTCCTTGCTCATGCACCGCCCTACCGAACTGATGATCTTGTTTGCCTCTTCGGCTTGCAAGTCGTCCCTCATGGTTTGCAAGACTTTGACGACATCATCGCGCATCTCTGGGTAGGTGCTGGCGCAACCGCCCAGGACTCCGACCAAAAACTGGGCAGTCTTGTTGACACCGTCTGCAGCCATGGCCTGCGCTTGACCGGCGGTGATGTCTGCGTTGGCTGCGCCGGCCAGCAAAGCCATTGCGGATGTCAACGCGAGTTGGCCAATTCGACCGTTGGCAGGCAACAAGTTCTTTTTTTTCATTTCTCAACTCCCTGGATAGTTTCAAGTTTTCGGCTTCACAAGCCCGTTCAAGTGACATCGAACGGCTTGTCTTTGTCGAGCTTGGAAATGGCGTCGCCACCTGTCTCGGCGGAAGCCTTTGAGCCACTCGCCTTGAGGACGGTGTAGGCCCGGTTTGCCAGGCTGTCGTCCTTGTCTCCCATGCTGTGCAATTTGAGTTGTTGGGCTTGGTCGGTGCGCAAAAAACCGGGAAAGTCCACACCGATGGTGCTGGGGCCACTGAGGCGAAAGTTGGCGGTCTGCACCAGATGCTCGCCGGTCATGCCCCATGTCACCTTGCCGCCCTCCATGCGCAGGTACGTGCCATCGTCCAGGGCCAACGTGATCCTCTTCTTGGCCTTGAGGGTGATGCCGTCCTCGGTGGACTGGATCGTGATGGACTTCTCGCCCGTGATCTCGACACTGTTGTGCTGGGCTTGATGGATCAGCTTGCCTTCATTGGCAATGACACGGATATCGCCAGTGCGAGCGAACTGCCCGATGTCCTTGCCGGCGGTGTGCAGGATGGACTGGTCGGCGTAGTGCTGCTGGTTGTGGCCCGCCACGGTGTCGATGTTCAGGCCGGCATATTGGGTGTAGTCGTTGGGCGTGACGGTGGCAATGCCGGCGGCACCGCTGAGGGCCAATACCGGCTGACCGCCTTGCGCCTTGCCGTGGGCGCCGGCTTCATTGCTTGCTTTGTGGCCAAGGGCTTCGGCAGCTTCGCTCAAGGCCTGCTGGGGCGCAGTCTCGCGTGCACCGGCTTCGCATTTGATGGCCGCCTTGGTCAGGTCTTTCGCGATCGCCAGCGCCTGCTGGAGGCAGGCCACGAGTTCATCGCGGCTGAGCAGGCCCCCAATGGCCTTCGAGCGGCCATCGGTCGAGATAAGCAGGCCTTTCTGCGTGCGCACTGCGCCCCAGCCATCGGTGCGCAGTTCGAAGCCTTCGCCCCGCTCATCCTTGCGGCCGGCGTTGTCTTCTACCCGCGTCACATGGCCAAGGCTGAGACTGGAGTCCATGTGGTCGCTCTTGACCTGCGCCTGAATCTTGCCGTCGGTGTCGTCCAGCAGCATGTGGTTGCTGCGACCTGCTGCGCTGTTGCCGCCTTCTTTGGTCAGTTCACGACTGCGAAAACCACTGACTGCCGACTGGTCAGGCAGGCTCCAGGGCGGTTGATTCGCTTGGTTGTGAACGCGTCCCGTGCAAATCGGCAGATCAGGATCGCCGCCGTAAAAATCGACGACGACCTCCTGGCCGATGCGCGGCACATGCACGCCGCCAAGTTGATTGCCGGCCCAGGGGCTCGAGACGCGAAGCCAGCAGGTGCTGTTCTGGTTTTTTTGGCCGATGCGGTCCCAAGGAAATTGGACCTTGATGCGACCCAGTTCGTCGGTCCAGATGTTCTGCCCCTCAGGACCGACCACCATGGCCGGCTGCGGGCCGCCTGTCTGCGGCTTGCGCCTGGTTAGTTCGGCACGCAATGGTTCGGTGACTGGGTGAGCCGTCAGGTCGACCTGGACTCGCCATTGCTGGCGTCGCTCAGCTCCAGCATCGACGTTCTGGCTGTCGAGCGCGGCGTCTTCGATCAGCAGTTGGGTATCCAGGATCAGGTATTCGGCGTTGGCGCCTTGACGTGGATGCTTCTGGAGTTTGAAGGTGCAGCCGGGCACCATGCCGCGGAGGTTGCCGCTCGCGCGAGCCCGCGATCCGTGGGTCCGCAAGTTCTGCATGCGCAAGAGGGCGAGCTTGCCACCGTCGTTTACCGCATCGCTGGCTGCGGCCGCCCCAGCTCGGGGCTGGGCGTAGTGACTGCCTGAATGGCTCGCGTGCCACTGATAAACCTCCTGGGCGGCCTGCCCGGTGGGACGAGGGTCCGTGCGTCCAGTAGCCAACTCGGTCTTTGGACGGGTGTAGTCGTAATCGCGGGTGGCATAGCGGCCGCTGGTCAAATGGTTGTGCGGCGCGAAGGCGTGGATGTACTCCGCGTTGACCTTCCATCCAGGCGCGTGATAGTCAACGTTTTGATAAGCGGCACTTTCGTTGGGCTTGTAGGAGCCCATGGCGTCAGATAGCACCAACCGGTGTTTATCGTCGGAGTGTTCGAAGTGGTAGCTGATGCCCCATTCCTGGCACAGGCGCTCAAAGAAGGCGAAGTCAGACTCATTGAACTGAGCCTGGTAATCACGCGTCGGGTACTGCTCGTACAGGCGCTTGTCGACGGAGAAAGCGTAGTCAGCCAGGAGTTCGTCAAGGATGTCGACAACCGTCTTGTCCTGAAAGATCTTGCAGTCTGTCGTGAGCGTGGCCAAGTGAAGCCAGGGCCGCAGGGTCAGGCGGTACTGAATGTGGCGACCTTCTTGACCCCACAGTTGCGCGTCGGTAATTAGAGCGCTGATCTCGCGGCTGCCGGCACCGATGCGGTCGGCGCTGGCGCCGACCGCGCCGGGAACGAACTCGCCAGCGCCGTCGAGTTCGATGGAGCAAGTGATTTCGCGTCCTATGAAGCTGTCCAGATCGTAGTCCGCAGCCTTTGCGGCGCCGATGTTCAGCGCGTCAGGCGTCTTCAGCAGTAGCTCGTACTCGAAAAGACTGTTGACACCTTCTCGACCGACCAGGCGAACCGGCTCCAAAGCAGGACGGCGGAGCACGACCGGAATGGCGCTGCTGCGGATTTCGAGCGTGCGCGCTGAGAGACCGCTGATAACGGACATGAAGATTCCCCCTGAAAATGACCCGGCAGATGACTGCTCCGCCGGATTATCGGAGGGGCTTCAGAAGGAAAGTCTGGATGAAATGTGACTTCACATTGGCAGCCACGTGCCACGTGAACGAATGCACGAATACACAAGCACTGGTCGATTATTTGACCCGGCACATGAAAGCGCCCTCAAGCCCCGTGGCACTTCTTGAACTTCTTCCCACTCCCACAAGGACACAAATCATTGCGCCCCGGTGTCGCTTCCTTCCGAATCGTCTCGACCTTCGGCCCCATGCTCTTCCATAGCTGACGCAGGTCGTACACGGCCCAGATGGCTTCGCCGAAGTCGTCGAGCCGTTGCTGGCTCACGCTCGGCGGGCCGTCTTCGCTGAACATCGACAAGGTCGGTTTGGCGGTGTCGTCTTCGGTCAGAGCAACGATGCTGTGGAGCGCTTCGTCCAGCATTTGCGCGGCCTCCTTGTCGCGGGGCGCGGCCCAGTCTTCGGGCCAGTTTTCGACCGCGTACATGAAGCCCAGCGCCCACACTTGCGCGAACGAGGGGATCTCCTCGCCTTCGATATCGGTGCGCTCGTCTTCGGGCAACGACGCGATGGCGCCGCGGGTGTCGAGCACTTCGGGTTGCCAGGTGCGGTCGTCATCGAGCGACTGCACATCGGCATCGAGGCCCTGCTCGATCTCGCGCCAGCGCCGCTTCCAGCGCCAGACGAATTCCATGTGCTGCGCCGCGACGAAGCCGTCGCCCAGCAGCACCGGCCAATATTCTTCGGTCGGCACCGGACGGCGCGAACACACGAGCGCGGCCATGAAGCCTTCGCAGAATTCCCACTGAGGGATTTCTTCGTCGGTCTCGCGCATGGCGTCGAGGTCGCCGTCGAGCGCATCGAAGTCGTCGGGGCCGAGCGGTGCGGGGTCGGCGGTGGGTAGTGCAGCGGCTTGGGTTGCAGGGTCGTTGTCAGGAGCGGGAGGAGTCGTCATATTGCGTCTGTTTGAGCCCTCTATGATGCAGCAGGCAGGCCGCCGGGCACTGGAGAACACACCATCGCGACACCGATCAACACACCTTTCCCCACCCGCTACATCGCGTTCGCGCTGTGCGTGGTCGGCTTGGTCGCAAGCCTGGCGACGGTGCTGTTGTGGCCCTGGCTCTGGGGCGGATGGGTCGGCGTCGGGGCCTTTGCGGTGCTGAGCGGCACCGGCGTGCACGACCTGCGGCAGACGCGGCACGCCATCCTGCGCAACTACCCGGTCATCGGGCACCTGCGCTTTTTACTGGAGTACATCCGACCCGAGATGCGCCAGTACTTCATCGAGAGCGATGCCGAAGCCGCGCCGTTCTCGCGCGCGCAACGCTCGCTGGTTTACCAGCGCGCCAAGGGCGAGCCCGACAACCGGCCTTTCGGTACGCAGCTCGACGTGACCATCGCCGGCTACGAGTGGATCAACCATTCGATGGTGCCGACCAAGCTCGCGAACCACGACTTTCGCATCGTCATCGGCGCCGACTGCGCGCAGCCTTACGACGCCAGCGTGTTCAACATTTCGGCGATGAGCTTCGGTGCGCTGTCGGCCAACGCGATCCTCGCGCTCAACAAGGGCGCCAAGGCCGGCAACTTCGCGCACGACACGGGTGAAGGCTCGATCTCGCAACACCATCGCGTGCATGGCGGCGACCTGATCTGGGAGATCGGCTCGGGCTACTTCGGCTGCCGCAACGACGACGGCAGCTTCAGCGAAGAACGCTTCATCGCCAATGCGCGCGACCCGCAGGTAAAGATGATCGAAGTCAAGCTGAGCCAAGGCGCCAAGCCCGGCCACGGCGGCGTGTTGCCCGGCCCCAAGGTCACGGCCGAGATCTCGGCGGCGCGCGGTGTGCCGATCGGTGTGGACTGCATCTCGCCGTCGTCGCACCGCGCCTTCAGCACGCCGGTCGAGATGATGAATTTCGTCGCCCGGCTGCGTGAGCTGTCGGGCGGCAAGCCGACCGGCTTCAAGTTCTGCCTGGGCCATCCATGGGAATGGTTTGCCATCGTCAAGGCGATGCAGCAGACCGGCATCACGCCGGACTTCATCGTCGTCGATGGCGCCGAGGGCGGCACCGGGGCGGCACCGGTCGAGTTCAGCGACCACGTCGGCGCGCCGCTGCAGGAAGGCCTGCTGCTGGTGCACAACACGTTGATTGGCGTCGGCTTGCGCAGCCGCATCAAGATCGGTTGTGCGGGCAAGGTGATCACGGCCTTCGACCTGGCGCGAATGATGGCGCTGGGCGCCGACTGGTGCAACGCGGGGCGCGGTTTCATGATGGCGCTCGGCTGCATCCAGGCGCAGACCTGCCACACCGGCAACTGCCCGACCGGCGTCACCACGCAAGACCCGTTGCGCCAGCAGGCATTGGTGGTGCCGACCAAGGCCGACCGCGTACAAAACTTTCATCGCAGCACGCTGCATGCGCTGCAGGAGCTGGTGCAGGCCGCGGGGCTCGACCATCCGCAACAGATCACCGCGCACCACATCGTGCGGCGCATTTCCGACACTGAGGTGCGACTGTTGAGCAACCTCGTGATGCAGGTGCAACCGGGCGCACTGCTCGGACCGCTCGATGCGCAGCACAACGTGTTTCGCACCTACTGGCCGTTGGCGAACGCGGCCAGCTTTCAGCCGCTGCTGCCGGCACTGCAGGCCGATGCGCAGAAGCAGCGTGAGGCTGCGGACGTGCAAGCAAGAACACAAACGCAGGCCGAAGGGCAGGCGACGCAAGAGGTCGCGCTCAGCGCATGAACCCTCCCAAACGCAGCGGCTCCACGCGCATCCAGATGCGCAAAGGCGTGGCCTCGGCGCCCACGCCACTCGACGCGCTTCCGCGCGCACCCGCACCGGGCGACTACGCGGAGTTCCTTCGCACGACGCTGCCGCAGCAAGCGAAGAACGTCGTCAGTCACCGGCTCGGCGCCGAGCGCGTGTGGCTCAAGAAGGCCGGTGCGCGGCACGGCAAGTTGCGCTATCACCTGCTCGCAGCCGTTGCCGGTTTGCTGCGGCTCGACGTGCTCAAGCCTGTGCCCAACCCCGGCGGCGAGGCAGCCATCGCCATCGAAGGTCGGCGCCTGCGCGAGCTCGGCGCAGCGGGCTTGCGCGTGCCGGCCGTGCTGGCGCAGCAGCCCGACGGCCTGCTGATGTCGGACCTCGGCGAGAGTGGTCGCAATACCGTCGTGCTACAGGAAAAGCTCGATCACGCTGCCGCCGCCGGCCCCGCCGCGCTGCTTGCTGTGTGGCGCGAAGGGCTCGACGCCATCGCCATCGTGCACGCGCGCGGCAAGTACCTGAGCCAGGCCTTCGACCGCAACCTGGTGCAGTGCCCCGACGGTGTCATCGGCTACATCGACTTCGAGGACGACCCAGGCGAAACGCTGCCGCTGGCTGAATGCCAGGCGCGCGACTGGTTGAGCTATCTGCACTCGACCGCGATGCTGGTGCGCGCCGCGTCGCCGCAGGCCGCGGCCGATCACTGGCACGCGGTGCTGAAGGCGGCCGACATCGAGGTGCGTGCGCGGTTGCGGCTGGCAGCGCGGCGCATGCGCTGGTTGCGTCATTTGCCGGCGGGTCGACGCTGGGGGCGGGATACGCAGCGGGTGCGGGCTGTCGCACGGTTGCTGTCGCGCTGGCATGGCAAGGGTGATGTGCTGGGGGACTGACGCGCTGACTAAAGCGCCATCTCGACACCCAGCGCGGCCAATCTCTTGCGCAATGCCTGCACCGCGCCATCCTTGCTCAGCAGCTTCGCCCCATGCGCCACGGCCAAATCGATGAATATCTGGTCGTCGGGGTCCTTGCAGGTCAGGCCTGCTTTTTCTGCCGGGGGCACGGTTCGCGTGAGGCGGTCGAAGGCGGCGATGACGTCGCCAGCACTCCTTTCATAAAAAGCGAGCCGCGGCGCGATCTTCGGATAGCCCAGCACGCGCACGAGTTCGACGCGCATGGCCTCCGTCGCGATCCAGGTTCGCGCCCCGGCTTCTAGCTCGGCGCGCAAGGGTTGCACAACCACGTCGTTGAACACGAAGATGTCGAGAACGATGTTGGTGTCGAGAACGATAGGCGCCGAAATCATCGGGGAAGTCTAGGCGCCGCCACACGGCTGCAAAAGACCTGACCGACAATCCCTTTCATGAACACCGCACTGCTCGTGATCGACGTCCAACAAGGCCTGTGCGAGGGCGAGCATGCTCCCTTCGAATCGCCGCAAGTTATCGACCGGATCAACCGGGTTTCGGACAAGGCGCGCGCCGCCGGCGCCTTCGTGATCTTCGTGCAGCACGAGTCCGGCTCGGGCTACCTCGAACACGGCACTCCCGCCTGGCAACTGGCCGATGGACTCACGGTAGCGCCGACCGACCTGCGCGTTCGAAAGACGTCCGCGGACTCGTTCCACAAGACCGATCTGCAAGCTGTCTTGAAGGCGCACGACGTCGAAGACCTCATCGTTTGCGGCATGCACACCGAGTTTTGCGTCGACACGACCATCCGGCGCGCGCTGGCTTTGGGCTACCCGGTGGTGCTGGTGTCCGACGCACACACGACCGAAGGCAATGCCGGCCTGTCGCCGCAACAAGTCATCCGGCACCACAACGACACCCTCACCAACATCAGCAGCTTCGGGCCGCTCGTGACAGCAGTGTCGACGGACGATTTACGCATCGGCACCTGACGCGTTCCGGTGCCTCGAGGTGGCTCAGGTCACCGGCACTTTCGGCGTACGTGCCGAGCCCTTGACCATGTCGAACTTGAACAGACGGCACTCGATCGGCCCATTCCACATCGGCACGCGGCGCGACTCTTTGAGGCGCATGCGCTTGGGCAACTGCAGGTCGGGCGTAAGCACCCAGCCGGTCCAGCCGGCGTAGTTCTTTTTCCAGTGGCTGGCGAGCTGCGGGAAGAAGTCGCCGCTGGCATCGCCGCCTTCGGTCTGCGCCGACTCGCGTGCGCCGAATCGTGCGGTGTTGGCTGCGCTGTCCGCGCCTGCGATGCCACCGACTTCGATGCGCTCGCCATATGGAGGATTCACGACCATGACGCCTCCAGTGGTGCCAACGTCAACTGGCGGCATGCGCTGCAACGCGTCACCGCCACGGAACTCGATGCGGTCGGCCACGCCAGCGCGTTCGGCATTGCGCTCGGCGAAATCGACCATGCGGTGCGCCACGTCGGAGCCGAAGATGTTGGCCGGCCCCGGCTCGTGCGAAGCGCCGGCCTCTTCGGCCGCAGCCTTGATCGCCGCCCACACGTGCGGCTGAAACGCCAGCAATTTCTCGAAGCCGAACGACCGCAGCCATCCTGCCGGAATGCCTGACTGGATCTGCGCCGCCTCGATGGCGATCGTGCCGCTGCCGCAGCAGGGGTCGTACAGCGGTTGGGCTGCGACCTCGCCCGTTTCGGGGTTCCACCAGCCGCTGGCGGCCAGCATGGCGGCGGCCAGAGTTTCCTTCAGCGGCGCATCTCCGGTGTCTTGTCGCCAGCCGCGCTTGAACAGCGGCTCGCCGCTGGTGTCGATGTAGAGCGTGCAGTCGTCGGTGGTCAGATGCGCGAAGACGCGGCAGTCGGGCCAATGCGTTTCGATGCTCGGCCGCACGCCGCCGGCCTTGGCGCGAAAGCGGTCGGCGATCGCGTCCTTGATGCGCAGCGTCGCGAAGTTCAGGCTTTGCAGCGGACTGTGCTGCGCCGTGGTCTCGATCTTGAAGGTCTGCTTCGGCGTGAACCAGATCTCCCACGCCACGCCGCTGGCAATGGCGTAGAGATCGTTCTCGCTGCGGTACGGCGCGTGCGCCAGCTCGATGAGCACGCGTTGCGCCAGGCGGCTGTGCAGGTTGAGCTTGAGGGCGTCGCGCCACTCGGCCCGCACCCGCACGCCGCCCCGCAGTGTCAGCAGGTCTTGGCCGACACGGCCGGTCAGCGCATGGACTTCCTGCGCCAGGAGTTCCTCGACGCCGGCGGCGCAAGGCAAAAAGAGAGAGAGATCGTTCACCCGCCCACTATAGTTGCCGTGCTCATGAGTTCCCCGTCCGCCCCCGCGTCGCCCTCATCACAGGCCGCTCCGTCGCCGGCCGTGCGCTTTGCAGTGCAGTGCGAAGTGCTGCGCCTGAGTGCCCAGCCCACCGGACCGATGCTGGCCGTGCAGTTCCTGCTGGACTGCGGCGTGGCCGCCCTTTTCGCCTGGCAATACTCGTTGCCGCACGCGCTGGCCTGGATCGCCATGATCGCGGCCAGCACTGCGTGGCGCGGCTTCTTTCCGCAGGTGCTGCCCAGTCCGCTGACGCCCGAGAACCTGCAGCCTGCGCTCCGCCTGCACACTTTTCGTATCGCAGTGCACGAGGCCGCGCACGGTGCCGCCGGCGTACTGTTGTTCAGTCCGACCGACCCGGTGGTGCAACTGCTGCTGGCCGTCGTCATCATGGCGATGACGTTGTCGTCGGCGTTCTCGGTGTCGTATCACACGCCCGCGATGCAACTCGCCATTTCGCTGTTGCTGGTGCCCATGATCGTGATGAGCCTCACCTACGGCCAGCCGGTGATGGTGACGGCGGCCGTCCTCGGCATCGGCCTGCTTGCGATGGTCTGGAAGCTGGTGTCGGAGCGCTCGCGCCAGCTCGAAGAAAACATCAGCCTGCGCCACAACGAGAGCGCGCTGCGCGTGCAGGCGCTGGCTGGCCTGCGCGCGTCGGAACAGGCGCAGGCCGAGCGTCTCCGGTTCTTTTCAGCCGCCAACCACGACCTGCGGCAGCCGGTGATGGCTATGGGCCTGCAGGCCGAAGTGCTGCGGCAGCAACTGCGCGTCGGCGAAAGCGCCGCCGTGGTGCAAGGCTCCGTCGATGCGCTGTCACGGGCACAGCAGGCGCTCGAAGGCTTGACCAACCAGCTGCTCGAAATCGGTCGCATCGAGGCCGCTGCCGACCCGTTCACGTTGACCGCGGTCGCCCTCGCACCGCTGCTGAACGAGTTCGCACGGCAGGCCGGCAGCGGCCGGGTGCGGGTGCGTTGCCCGGCCGAAGCCATCGTGTGGACCGACACGGTGGCGCTGCGCCGCATCGTCGCCAATCTGGTCGACAACGCTGTCAAGTTCGCACCCAATGGCCGCGTGTTGCTGGCCTGTCGGCGCCGGCCGGGCGGCTGGCGCATCGAGGTGCGCGACAGCGGCATCGGCATTGCGCACGAAGCGCAGGAGCGGGTGTTCGGCGACTTCGAGCAGGTCGGGAACGTGGAGCGCAATCTACAGCGTGGGCACGGCCTGGGGCTGGCCATCGTGCGGCGCCTGGCGATGCGGCTGGGGGTCCAGATCACGCTGCGGTCGCTGCCGGGACGCGGCTCGGTGTTCGGCTTCACGCTGCCATCGGCCCCTCGCGATGGGCACCCCGACCTCACGGCACGCGCCGCGACCGCGGCGGCGACCAGCACCGCTGCGCTCGACGCCATGCCGCTCGCGCCCGGCTTGGCGGTGCTGGTGGTCGAAGACAACGCCGTGGTGGCCGACAGCCTCGCGGCCCTGCTGCGCCAATGGCAGGCGCTGCCACGCATCTACGAGAGCGCGGCCGAGGCGCTGGCGCTCGCCGACCTGCAGGCCATCGACGTCGCGCTGTGCGACATCCGCTTGCCGGGCAAGCTCGACGGCATCGACCTGGCGCGACGCCTGCAACTGCAAAAGCCGTCGCTCACGATCGCGCTGATCTCGGCCGATATCGATGAAGCGACGCTGCACCTGGCCCGCGAGCGTGGCTGGCATGCGTTGCGCAAGCCGGTGCAGCCGGCAGAGCTGCGCGGGATTTTGTTGCAGGCGCGGCGGTAAACCGACGCCTTAAAGGGCCTTGCGCAGATTCGCCGGTGCGATGCGCAGCGCTTCGCGGTATTTGGCGACGGTGCGCCGCGCACATTCGATCCCCTGCTCTTTCAGCATGTCGGAAATCTGGCTGTCCGACAGCGGCTTCTTGATGCTCTCCGCGCTCACGAGTTGCTTGATGAGCGCTCGCACTGCCGTGCTGGATGCATTGCCGCCGGTTTCGGTGCCGAGTGCCGAGCCGAAGAAGTACTTGAGCTCGACCGTGCCGTAAGGCGTCGACATGTACTTGGCCGTGGTCACGCGGCTGATGGTCGACTCGTGCAAGCCCAACTCGTCGGCGATCTCACGCAGCACCAACGGGCGCATGGCGAGTTCTCCGTGCACGAAAAAGCTTTTCTGCCGCTCGACGATGGCGTTGCTCACCCGCAGGATGGTGTCGAAGCGTTGCTGGATGTTCTTGATGAACCAGCGCGCCTCCTGCAGCCGCTGCGACAGCGCCTGGCTGCCCTCGCCCTTGTGCGCCTTGAGCGCGCCGGCGTAGATGTCGTGCACGCGCAGACGCGGCATCACGTCGGGGTTGAGCATCACGCGGAACTTGAGCGTCGCGCCGCGACCGGTGCGGGTGACGATCACGTCGGGCACCACGATGTTGCGTTCGACATCGACGAAGCGGCGACCCGGCTTGGGCTCCAGCTTGGCAATCATCTGCAGCGCGCTGCGCACTTCTTCTTCGTTGCTGCGTGCGAGCGTGGCCAAGCGTTTGAAGTCGCGCCGCGCGAGCAGTTCCATCGGCTGCTTGCAGATCAGGATCGCAGTCTTGCGGATCTGCTTTTCTTCGACGGTCTCGTTCTCATGGGCGAGCGCCTTCAGCTGGATCGCCAGGCATTCGCCGAGATCGCGTGCGCCGACGCCGACCGGCTCCAGGCTCTGCAACAGGCCAAGCGCCACCTGGAAGTGGTGGACGAGGCCGTCGAACTGGTCGTTGTCATCGCCTGCGAGGCCTGATGCCAGCGCTGGCAACGAGTCTTCGAGGTAGCCGTCGTCATTCAACGATTCGATCAAAAAACGCAACGCGGCCTGGTCGTTTTCGTTCAGCCGCAGGCTCAGCGCCTGTCGGTGCAGGAAGGATTGCAGCGACTCCTGGCTGCGCGCGAGCTCGGTGGCGTCGGTGCGCTCGCTGCCGTCGTTCGGACCCAGGTTGTTGCTGCTGGCGGGCGCCTCGCCGCCCCATTCGCCATCGTCCGGCGTCATCTCGACCGTGCCATCGCCGCCCCAGTCGGGCTCCTGGTCGGACATCTCGCTGGCCGGCGCTTCGGTCTCGCTGGCGGTCGTGGTGGTGCTCGCGCCGTCGGCGTTGGTCGCCAGCGCGCTCGGCGCGAACTCGCCGTCGCTCTCGCTCTGGCGGTCGCTGTCGTGCTCTTCACGCGGCGCCGGCGCGTCGGACACGTCGATGCCGAACTCTTCGCGTGCTGCTTCTTCGGCCGTGCGCTCCAGGAACGGGTTGTCGTCGAGCATCTGCTCGACTTCCTGGCTCAACTCGAGCGTGGACAACTGCAAAAGCCGGATCGACTGCTGCAGTTGCGGCGTGAGCGCGAGGTGCTGCGATACGCGCAGCGACAGGCCTTGCTTCATCCTGCGCGCTCTACATCCGGAAGTGTTCGCCGAGGTAGACGCGTCGTACCTCGGCGTTGTCGACGATCTCCGAAGGCGTGCCCTGTGCCAGAACTTGCCCGTCGCTGATGATGAAAGCGTGATCGCAGATGCCCAGCGTTTCACGCACGTTGTGGTCGGTGATCAGCACGCCGATGCCGCGCTCTTTGAGAAAGCTGATGATTCGCTGGATTTCGATAACGGCAATCGGGTCGATGCCCGCGAAGGGTTCATCCAGCAGGATGAAGCGCGGCTGCGTGGCGAGCGCACGGGCGATTTCGACCCGCCGCCGTTCGCCGCCCGACAGCGACAACGCCGGCGAGTTGCGCAAATGTTCGACGCGCAGATCGTTCAGCAGCTCGCTCAGCCGCTCTTCCATCCGTGCCTTCGATATCGGGACCGACTTGCCGGACTCGTCGGTGTCTAGCTGCAGCTCGAGCACGGCCCGCACGTTCTCTTCGACCGTGAGCTTCCGGAAAATCGACGCCTCCTGCGGCAGGTAGCTCAGACCCATGCGCGCGCGCTTGTGGATCGGCATGTGCGCGATAGGCTCGCCGTCGATGGTGATCTCGCCCGCATCAGCGCGAACCAGTCCGACGATCATGTAGAACGACGTCGTTTTTCCGGCGCCGTTCGGGCCCAGCAGCCCGACCACCTCGCCCTTTTGCACGCCGAGCGACACATCCTTGACGACCGTTCGGCTGCCGTAGGTCTTTTTGAGGCCGCGCGCTTCGAGGCGGCTGCCGACGTCGATCGTGTCTGCGTTTTCGATCACTTGCGCGGTTCTCCGCCGAGCGTGGTGCTCTGTCGCAAGCCGGAGCCTGGAGCGGGGGTGGCGGGCTGGGTAGCGGCCGGTGCGGCACTTGACCCTGAGCCAGAACCCGAGCCCGAAGCACCGGATGCTGGTGGCGTGGCTTTGGCGCCACCGGCTGCCGACGCCGGAGCGCGCGGCGTGAGCACCGCCCTGACGCGGCCACCCGAAGCACCGGCCGCGACACTGGCGTCCGGCGGCAAGGTCGAACCGTTGACCGTGAAGGTGTCGTTGCTCTGGTCGTAGACGATCAGCGGGCCGGTGGTTTCGTCGTTGACTTTGGTGCCGATCAGCCGCCGCATCACGGCATGGCCGATGAACTTGACGTTGTCGGCGCGGCTGTCGTATTCGATGCGATCAGCTTCACCCTCGGTCCACTCGTCGCCCGGCGCGTCGCGTTTTTGCTTGTAGTAAGCCAGCTTGCCCGGCTCGGGCGTGACCACGCCGTACTGGTAGCCCTCGGGGTCCTGGCGAACGTCGATGCGGGCGCCGCGAATCACGATCGTGCCCTTGGTGACGAACACCTTGCCGGTGAAAACGCTGGTTTGCTTCAGGTCGTCGTAGCGCAGCGCGTCCGACTCGATGTTCATCGGCTTCAGGCGGTCGGCCTTTTCGGCATGCGCCGGCAGGCCAATGCCGAGTGCCAAGGCGAGCAATGCACCAAAGGAGATTGCGAACGCAGAACGAAAGGAACGAAGGGGGGATTTTGAGCGCGGGGTCATAGAGGCACGAAACTTGCTGCTCATTGTAAGCGGCCAACTGACACGGCCTTGACGAAAAAGCCCGCCGAAGCGGGCTTCTCGAAAAACGCGTACGACAGCTTCAACCTTTGCGCGCTTCGGTAATCAGGTAGTTGGTGACCTGCAGCGATTTGGTCATGTTGCCGGCGAGTTCGCCGTCGACGTAAAACCGCCCTGCCACGCCAAGAGCAGGCACACCGGCCACCTTGTACTGCTCGGTGATTTGCGTCGCCCGCTTGGCCTTGCTCACCACGCCGAACGAGGTGAACGCCTCCGTGAACTTGGCTTTGTCGAGGCCGTTCTTTTCGGCCCACGCAATGATGGCCGCGTCGCCGTTCACGTTCTGGCGTTGGGTGTGGATCGCATTGAAGACCTTCATCGTGTATTCGTCGAGCTTGCCCATGGCATCGAGCGCGTAATACAGGCGCTGCTTGGGCTCGACGTCGTTGCCGACGAACGGCACGGGAACGCGACGGAACGCGACGTCTTTCGGCAACGTTTTGACCCAGGCTTCGAGCTCGGGCTCGAACGCATTGCAATGCGGGCAGTTGTAAGAAAAGAACTCGATGACCTCCACCTTGCCGGCCGGCGCATCGACCGGGACGCGGGGACTCAAGTCGATGTAGTCCTTGCCGGCCTTGGGCTGAACCTGGGCATGCGAGAGAGAAGCGGCGGACATCAACCCGAGGGATGTGGCGGCCAGAGAAAAGTCACGACGGTTCATGTGTTTCATCAAAGAGGTGCTCCTGTTCGGCTGAAAGAGCCAGAAGTGCCGCGCGGAGTTCCGCGCCCGGTTGATTCAACGCGGCAGAGACGCAGTGCGTCACGCCGCGGCGAGTAAAGAAAAGTCAACGTTCCAAAACTCAGCGCTCTACGGCGGACTGCACTCAGCGCTGCACCCGCACCAGTGCGGACTCGAAGCCGCCGCCATCGAGGCGATCCTTCAAGTGGTCGGCATCGTCCTTCTTGTTGAAGGGGCCGGCGCGCACGCGGTACACCGTGCGACCAGCTTGCTCACGCTCGGTGACTTTGGCCTCGACACCCATCAGCGACAACTTGGCGCGCTGCGCTTCGGCGTCGTCGGTGGTGCGGAAGGCGCCGGCCTGCACGAAGTAGAGGAATGGGTCTGCGCCACTGGCGTTGGCAGCAGCAGTCGAAGGCGCCGCGCTGGCAATGGTGCCGCCAGCGGTCGGGTTGTTGCCGGATCTTGAACGGGCCAAGTCGCCCAACGGATCGCTCGACGGCGGCAGTGCATTGGCTTCGGCTGGCACCGGTGCTGTGCGCGGGCGCGACGCAGCCGGGGTCGTGGACGCACCGGGCGCGACCACTACCGGAACCGGGCCGGTCGAAGGCGCATTGAGCGGGCCGACCGTCGCAGGTGCGGTCACCGAAGGCGGCTGCGGCCTGACGGCACCGGCCTTGCCGGCGAGCGGGCCGTTCGGGTCCCAGTCGCGGTTCTTGCGGGCTTCGGCTTCGTCCTGCTCGGCACCGCCGCGCTGGTTCTTGCTCATGAACGGGATCGGCACCTTGGTCACATAAACCGCGATGCCCAGCGCCACGCCGAGCCCGAGCACCAGGCCGATGATCAGACCGATGACGATGTTGCCGCGCTGAACTGAGCGTGTACTTGATTTCATTTTGAGGTTCGGAATCACATCTTGCGTGGCGCACTGACGCCAAGAATTGCGAGGCCATTGTGCAGCACCTGCGCAGTGGCGGCGACCAGCGCCAAACGGGCTTTCTTGACGACCTCGTCGTCGACCAGAATGCGCTCGGCGTCGTAGTAGCTGTGGTAGCTGGCGGCCAGTTCGCGCAGGTAGAAAGTGACGTCGTGCGGCGCGAAATCCTTGGCGGCGGCACTCAGCATGTCGGGGTACTTGGCGAGCAGCAACATCAGGGCCTGGGCCGCAGGGCTCTCGAGCGGCGACACGTCGACCGTCTTCAGCGAGGCCTCGTCACCACCGTCTTTCTCTTTCCACGAAGTCAACACCGAGCAGATGCGCGCGTGCGCGTACTGCACGTAGTACACCGGGTTGTCGTTGTTCTTGGCCACGGCCAGGTCGACATCGAAGGTGTACTCCGTATCCGGCTTGCGGCTCAGCAGGAAGAAGCGAACGGCGTCGGTGCTGGTCCACTCGATCAAATCGCGCAGCGTGACATAGCTGCCGGCGCGCTTGCTGATCTTGACCTCTTCGCCGTCCTTGATGACACGCACCATGGTGTGCAGCACGTAGTCGGGGTAGCTCGGCGGGATGCCTTCACCAACCCCCTGCAGGCCGGCGCGAACCCGTGCGATCGTGCCGTGGTGATCGGTGCCCTGGATATTCACGACGGTGTGGAAGCCGCGCTCCCATTTGGCCAAGTGGTAGGCCACGTCGGGCACGAAGTACGTGTATGTACCGTCGCGCTTTTTCATGACGCGGTCCTTGTCGTCGCCGTAGTCGGTCGACTTCAGCCAGAGCGCGCCGTCTTCTTCGTAGGTCTTGCCGGCGGCGACCAGCTTTTGCACGGTCGACTCGACGCGGCCGCTGGTGTACAGGCTCGACTCCAGGTAGTAGTTGTCGAAGCGCACCCGGAACGCCTGCAGGTCGAGGTCTTGCTCGTGCCGCAGATAGGCCACGGCGAACTCGCGGATCGAGTCGATATCGGCGATGTCGCCGCTGGCGGTGAACTCGCGGTCGTCCGACTTGACGGTCTTTTTCGCCCTGAAGTCGTCAGCGATGTCCGCAATGTATTCGCCGTTGTAGGCGGCGGCCTTTTCACCGCTCGGCCAGTCGGCGTCGCCAGGCTTCAGGCCCTTGGCGCGCATCTGCACGCTGTTGGCGAGCGTCTGGATCTGCACGCCGGCGTCGTTGTAATAGAACTCGCGGAACACGGCATCGCCCTGGGAGGCGCGCAGGTTGCAGATGGCATCGCCCAGCGCGGCTTGGCGGCCATGACCGACGTGCAGCGGACCGGTCGGGTTGGCGGAGACGAACTCGACCAGCACTTTCTCGCCGGTGGCGGCTTGCTGGCCGAAGGTGGCGCCCGCATCGAGCACCTCGCGCACGATCTGCTGCTTGGCAGCGGTCTTCAGGCGGATGTTGAGAAAGCCCGGCCCGGCGATTTCGATCGACTGCACCCATTGCTGGAAGGATTGCGTGGCGAGCAGCGCCGCGCTCACCTCCTCGGCCAGATCGCGAGGCTTGCGCCCGAGCGGCTTTGCGAGTTGCATCGCGGCCGTGCTGGCGAAGTCGCCGTGCGCAGCCACCTTGGGCGACTCGAACGCGGCTTTGGCGCCAGCGCCGGGCGAGAAAGTATCGAGTGTGTTCGCGAGCGCCGCGAGCAACTCTTGTTTGACCAATAGCATCGCCCAATTTTACCGGGCGTAACAGCGGGCTCCTTTCTTGCGTCATCCTGCGGGCACCTTGCCCCGTTAGCATCACTGGCCCCGGTCGGGGCTGCTGTCGTCACTCAACCTCCAGGACATCCACACCATGAAAAAGCTCCTTTCCCTGATCGCCCTCGGCGCGTGTCTCTCTTTCGGTGCAGCCCACGCCCAGAGCGCCTGCGAAACGAAGGCCATGGACAAGAACGGCAAGCCCCTCGCCGGCGCCGCAAAGACCAGCTTCGTGAAGAAGTGCGAGAAGAACACCATGTCCTCGGCAGCCCCCGCGTGCGCGACGAAGGCCATGGACAAGAACGGCAAGGCGCTGGCCGGTGCCGCCAAGACCAGCTTCATGAAGAAGTGCGAAGCCGACGCCAAAGGCTGAGACAGCGCTGACGCGACCTTCGCGTCGCACTCAAGAGCCCGCTGCGTGCGGGCTTTTTTGCGACTGCTTACTTCAACACACCGAGCAGGTTGTTGAAGTCGTCGCTCCAGGGTTTCACGCCGGGCTTCAGCATGATCGCCGCGCCGGCACGGCCGATCGCCGGACGCGCCAGCGTCTTCGCGTCGCGAGCGACAAGCACCCAGTCGGTGTTGCGCAGCGCACCGTTCTCCGGCTCGTCGTGCACCAGCACCGCGTGCAACCCACGCGACTCGGCGATGCGTGCCACCACCGGCGCCAGGTCCAGGAAGCGATTGGTCACGTGGAAGGCGACGACGCCGTCGGGCTTCAGATGCCGCTCGTACACCGCCATCGCCTCGGCGGTAATCAGGTGGATCGGTACCGAATCGCCGGAGAACGCGTCCACTGCGAGCACATCGAAGTTCTGCGGCGCCTCGCCCTCCAGCGCCAGCCGCGCATCGCCAAGCACACGCTCGATGCGCGCCGCGCTGTCTTTCAGAAAGCTGAATTCGCCATCGGCCAGCTCGAACACCTGCGGGTTGATTTCATACACGCGATAGGCGTCGCCAGTGCGCCCGTAGGTCGCGAGCGTGCCGGCACCCAGGCCGATGAGGCCGACCCGGCGCGGCGCATCGGGCGCCGACGCGATGGCGCGGCCGATGCCCGCCGATTCGCCGTAGTACGTGGTCGGCTCACGTCGGCGCGCTGCGGCCAGGAACTGCTCGCCGTGTTTGACCGAGCCGTGGTACATCTGCCGCACGTTGTCGTTCGGATCGTCCCGGCGCGTATCGAGCGTGATCAGCGTGCCATAGAAGTTGCGCAGCAGGCCGCGCGCATCGGTCGTGTCGTCGCGAATCTGCACCGACAGAAACCATGCACAGCAGGCGGCGAGTGCGACGCCAGCGCCGCCCAGCCACCAGCGCTGGCCCGACCCGCGGCCCGCCAGCACCGCGCCGAGCAGCGCGGTCAGCACCAGCCCGATGCCGAGTTCGTAATAGGCTGGCAGCACGTGCGGTGCGAGCAGACCGACCGTCACGCCACCGATGGCGCCGCCCAGCGATAGCATCAGATAAAAGCGCGTGAGATAGCTCGGCCCCGGCCGCATCCGCGCCATCTCGCCGTGCAGGAACATGCACAGCACGAAGAGCCCGGCGACGTAGATCGGCAAAGCGGTCTTGACGTCGGAGCCGAGGCTGTCTTGCAGGCCGAATGCGCAGAGCAGCAGCATCGCCGCCGCGCCGGGTAAAAAGATTCCGCGCCGATACCAGCGATCGCTTTCGAAGCACAGCACGAAGGTCAACAAGTAGACCGACAGCGGCAGCACCCACAGGAACGGGATCGCCGCCACGTTCTGCGTGATGTGATTGGTGATCGCGAGCAACAGCCACGAGCCGAGGGCCGGCAGCGCGAGCCACAGCAGGTAGTCGGCGGTGCGCGGCTTCACATCGGGTGCCGCAGAAACCGTGGCGACCGGCGCCAGATGCGGCGCACCGCTCGCCCAGCGCCGCGACACATAGATCGTCGTGCCCGCACACAGCGCGGCAAAGGCACCGAATCCCCACGACCAACCATGCGCCTGCTGCACCAGCGAACTGTACGGCTCGATCAACACCGGGTACGCCAGCAGCGACGCCAGCGACGCCAGGTTCGACAGCGAAAAGTAGCGATAGACCTGCGCACCCCAAGGCGTGCGCGCCACCCACGACTGCACCAGCGGCCCGGTCGTCGAGAGCAGAAAGTAAGGCAGACCGATGGTGCCGAGCAGCAAGCCGAGGATCCACAGCGTCGGGTCTTCGGAGCCGGTCGGCTTCCAGCGCGCGCTGGTGACGATTGGTAAAAATGCGAGGCTTGCGAGCAGCAGCCCGACGTGCAATCGCGCCTGCGCCTTCACGCTCAAGCGCCGCGTAACCCAGTCGGAGTACGCGTAGCCGGCCAGCAGCACGACCTGGAAGAACACCATGCAGATCGACCACACGGCCGCTGAGCCACCGAACCACGGCAGGATCTGCTTGGCGATGAGCGGTTGAACCAGGAAGAGCAGGAAGGCACTGCTGAAAATCGTGCCCGCGAAAAGAAGCTGGATGCCGACCGGTCCCATGCAGCGCTTATTTGCCGAAGCCGCGTGCGAGGAACACGGCGACCAACGGGATGAGTGCGATCAGGTGCGCTTGCATCATCACCAGGCGCCGCGTCTTCTTGATGTCGCCCTCGAATGGCAGCTTGCCGGTGGAACGCAGCGTTTTGCGCCAGCGAAAGAAGGTCAGCGTCGGAAAGATCGACAGCACGCCGACGATGATGAAGAGCCCCAGCTTCACGTGCAGCAGCGGGTTGGTCCAGTACCAGGCCGTGCCTTTCACGCCCCACCAGGTTCGCGCGATGCCGGTGGCCAGCACCGCGATGGCCGCGATGCCGTAGATCATGTCGACCCTGGCCAGCCGCTCCACCACCGCTGCATTGAGCCACTGCACCCGGCACAGCGCGGCTTCGCTGGCGATGAAGACGACCATCGTCAGGATGGCCAGCAAATGCAGGTACGCGAGGATGGCTTCAAGGGTCATCGATTGCTTTCTAAAAATAGACGGCAGCGCGTCTATTTTGCAACCGCTTCAGCGCATGCGGCGCAACGCGTAGCCCGGGTCGGCGGCGAACTTCATCACCCGCGCCACCTTGTTGAGCAGTCGATCGACCGGCCGCGGTTCACGCCCCATGACCGCCTTGAACATGCGCAGGTTGTCGGCTTCGTACAGCTTTTGCAGGCGCCCGCTGCCAGTGATGGAGCCTGGGTACATCCGAAACAGCGCGATGTCGTCTTCGATGCGAACGAACTTGGCGCCGGCCAGCGCCATGTCCAGAAAGAGCTCGGCATCCCACGAAGTGCGGTTGGCCTTCTTGAAGCCGCCAATCTTGCGGAAGATGTTCTGGCGGAAAAAGGTGCCTTGCTGGAACAGCGTGACACCGCCGTTGACGTAAAGCCAGGGCGTCAGGCGCGACGGCAGGATGCGCTTGCCGCGCTTGCCTTTTTCGTCGGAGAAATAGCCGCAACCCATCACCAGATCGGCGTCGGGCTGGCGCTTGAATTCATCGGCCATGCGCTGAAGTGAATTGGGCAGCAGTTCGTCGTCGGCATTGATGAAGGCGAGCACTTCGCCAGTGGCATGGGCGAAGCCCTTGTTCAGGCCATCCGACGGGCCATCGTCTTTTTCATAGACGCGAATGATCCTGTCGCCGTACGAATCGATGATGGCGCGGCTGTCGTCCTTGCTGCCGGGGTCGACCACGATGTATTCGAGGTCGGGGTAGTTCTGGTTCAGCACCGAGTCGATGCAAGCACGCAGGTACTCGCCCTGGTTGAAGGAGATGGTGACGACTGAAATTTTCATGGCCGGATTGTGCAATGCAGCGAACGCTGTCGAACCCCAGACAAGACCTCGATTCGCCGCCCATTCAGCGAACTTCTCCCCAAAATTCCGGCCTTCCGTACTGCTGCTTCAGAAAATCCAGCCAGAGCCGTACCCGCAGTGGCAGGTGGCGCGCATGCGGAAACAGCGCGTAGATGCCGTTGGCCGGCGCGGCGTACTCGTCGAGCAGCGGCACCAGCAGTCCGGCATCGATCTCCGCCTCGACCTCCCACGTGCTGCGCCAGGCGATGCCGTGTCCGGCCAGGCACCAGTCGTGCAGCACCTGCCCGTCGGAACAATCGAGCGGGCCGTGCGGCTTGAAATGGATCACCTCCAGCTTGCCGGCGGCATCGGGTGTGCGAAAGGCCCAGCCGCGGGTTTGCGACGCGTCGCTCGACAGCGTGAGGCAGGCGAAGCGCGACAGCTCGCTCGGGTGCCGTGGCGCACCATGCCGTTGGATGAAAGCCGGCGTGGCCACGCAACGACGGCGGTTGTCGGCCAGCCGCAAGCTGACCAAGGACGAGTCCGGCATGTCGCCCACGCGCACTGCGCAATCGAAGCCCTCGCCTGCCAGGTCGACCACGCGGTCGCTCAGATTCAGCGAGATCGTCACCTCGGGATGCAGCTCGTGAAAGCGCGGCACCAGAGGCGCGACATGTCGACGCCCGAAGCCAGCCGGCGCGGTCATGCGCAAGTGGCCGCTGGCCTTGACGCCGCCGGCGCTCACGCTGGCTTCGGCGTTGGCCATGTCGATCAACAGGCGCTGGCAGTCTTCCAGAAAAGCGCTGCCTTCGTGCGTCAGCGCGAGGCGCCGCGTGGTGCGCACCAGCAGCTTGACGCCGAGCCGCTCCTCGAGTGCGTCGAGCCGTCGGCCCATGATCGCCGGCGCCACGCCTTCCGCTTTGGCGGCCGCCGTGAGGCTGCCGCGCGTGGCGATCGAGACGAAGGATTCGAGTTGCTTCAGGCGGTCCATGGCGCCCGATTATTCATACCTGCCACACGAGCGCGGCCGGCCTGGCGAGCACTTCGCCAGCCACTTTGGGGTTGTCCTGCGATTCAGGCTCCGTAAGCGACCTTGTTGTGCCTGAGCGCGGCGATCTCTTCATCGCTGTACCCGACCTCTGTCAGCAACGCATCCGTGTGTTCGCCCAGCAGCGGTGGTTGGAGTCGGATGCCGGCACGTTTGCCGCCCATGGTGAAAGGCAGCAGCGGCGTCTTCGACATGCTGCCGTCGTTCATTCGAATGGGCGCGAGGCCGCCGGTGGCGTTCAGGTGTGGGTCGTCGAACAACGCCTCGGGACGCGTGATCGGCGCGAAGGGCAACTCGTTGGCTTCGAACACTGCGCTCAGCTCGGCGGCGCTGCGGTCGGCCAGGTGCAAACGGAGGATCGGCATCATCCATTCGCGCGCCATCACCCGGTCGTTGTTGGTTTTGAGGCGCGGGTCGGCCATCATTTCTTCGAGGCCGAAAGCCTTGCAGAAAATCGCCCACTGCTTGTCGCTGACCGCCGCGAGAAAGATCTGCTCGCCGTCTTTGACGGTAAAGACGTCGTACACCCCCCAGGCCGAAATGCGGCTCGGCATCGGGTCGGCCGCCTTGCCCGTCGCGGCGAACTGCATCATGTGCTGCCCGACCAGAAACACGTTGTTCTCGAACAGCGCCGATTGCACTTCGCAGCCGACGCCGGTGAGCTCGCGCTGGCGCAATGCAGCCATCGCCCCGATGGCGCCGAACATGCCGCCCATGATGTCGTTCACGCTGGTGCCCGCGCGCAGCGGGTCGCCGGAGCGGCCCGTCATGTAGGCCAGCCCGCCCATCATCTGCACCACTTCGTCGAGCGCGGTGCGGTGGTCGTACGGGCCGGGCAAAAAGCCTTTGTGGCTGACGTAGATCAGGCGCGGATTGAGCTTCTTCAACGTGTCGTAGTCGAGCCCCAATTTCTTCATGGTGCCGGGCTTGAAGTTCTCGCTGACGATGTCGACCGTTGCGATCAGGCGGAGCGCCGCCTCGACGCCGGCAGGCTGCTTCAGGTCGAGCGCGATGCTCTTCTTGTTGCGGTTGAAGTTGGGGAAGAATCCGGCTCCGGAGCCCAGCAGGCGGCGCGTGTTGTCGCCCTCGATCGGCTCGACCTTGATGACTTCGGCGCCCAGGTCGCCGAGCACCACGCCGCAGGTCGGCCCCATCACCATGTGGGTGAATTCGACGACGCGGATGCCTTCATAGGGCAGCGGTTGTTTCGGGTCGGACATCGTGGCTTCAGACATGCTCGACTTCGTTCACGAGGCCCTGCGTAAACCCTTGCACAAAGCCTTTCGGCAACCCCGCTTCCGGCGTCATGCCGTACAGCGGCTCGCCGGGCAGACCGGCCGTCAGCGGCACGCGCGCGGCGATGATTTTTTCGAGGTCGATGCCGGTACGCACGCCCTCTTCGTAAGCGGCCAGGCAATTGGCGAGGCCGAGGCCGCGCGTGTTGTGCATGTGCGCGGCGCCGGCCTTGGCGCCGAGCTCGGCACGCAGCCGCTTGAAGAGCCGATGGACCTGCGCCGGGTTGGCGTAGCCGACGGTGTCCGACAAGCCCGACTCGTCGGCACCGGCGGCGACGCATTGCACCGCCAGCCGGATGACGTCGTCTTCGGCCACATGGCCCTGGAGCGTGCAACCGAAAGCCGTGGAGATGCCGGCCTCGAGCAGCACATGCGGCGCGATCTCTCGCCGCAAATCGCCGACGGCGCGCACCTCTTCGACCATCTCGCCCGGCGTCTTGCGCACATTGGCAAGCGAGTGCGCCGGACTGGCCGATACCGGCCCGGCGGCGTAGAGCGCGTCGATCCAGCGCAGCTTGTCTGCCGTCGGCATGGTGGCGTTGACCGACTGCAGACCGTCGCGTGGGCCGACCTCGCTGATGAGCACGTCGTACGCCGTGCGGACGTCCGACTTTCGGTTGGATGCAGATTCCAAATTTGTCTCCTGGGCGAATCGATTCGCAGCGGCCATTGTTCTATCAGACGGACACCCCGGGCAGCTGCCGCCGCGCTCACCCCGCCGACGCATCCCCAAAACGTCGCCTTTGTTGCGCCTGTGCGCGAACCGGCGGCAAAACTTCATAGGCGGGATTGATTGCGCATGTTTTGGTCATCAATCAATCGCTCCGCCGCGTCTCAATGCAGAGCTCGGTATCTAATAAAGTAGCGGCATGCGCACGCCTTCCGCCGTTTTGTTCGATGCCTATGGCACTTTGTTCGACGTGCACAGCGTCGCCGCACTGGCCGAAAGCTTCTTTCCCGGTCAGGGACAGGTGCTCAGCGTGCTGTGGCGCGACAAGCAGATCGAGTACTCGCGCCTCGTGACGACGAGCAACGATGGCGCGCACTACCAACCGTTCAGCGAACTGACGCGCGCCGGATTGCGCTACGCCTGCCAGCGTCTGGCGCTCGACCTGACGGCCGAACGCGAGGCGGCACTGATGGCGCAATACCTGAGCCTCACCCCGTATCCCGAAGCGCGGGAAGTGCTGAATGCACTGCGCGCCCGCGGCGTTGTGACCGGCATCCTCTCGAACGGCGACCCCTCGATGCTCGCGCCGCTGGTGCACAACGGCGGCTTCAGCGGCCTGTTCGATCACGTCCTCAGCACCGATGCCGTGCGCAAGTTCAAGACGCATCCCGATGCCTACGCCTTGGGGCCGCAAGCGGCAGGATGCAAAGCGGCCGACATCGTCTTCGTCAGCAGCAACGGCTGGGACGCACTGGCCGCCACCTGGTATGGATTTCGCACGCTCTGGATCAATCGGCTCAGCCTGCCGCATGAAGCCATCGGACCGGCGCCCGAGCGCACCGGCAGCGGCCTGCGCGACGTGCTGGCTTTCTTCTGATTCCGATTTCGTCTTCGACTTTCATCTCTCATCTCACCCCTACTTTCCGGACAAGCCCCATGACTGAACGCACCACCGCCCACGGCCTCCAGGTCGCCACCGAGCTCTACCGCTTCGTCGATGAAAAAGTGCTGCCAGCCGCCGGTGTCGAAAGCGCCACGTTCTGGAAAGGCTTCGACGCCATCGTGGCCGACCTGGCGCCGAAGAACATCGCGCTGCTGGCCGAACGCGACCGCCTGCAGACCGAACTGGACATCTGGCACAAGGCGCACCCCGGGCCGATCGCCGACATGCCGGCCTATCGCGCATTTCTCGAAAAGATCGGCTATCTGCTGCCGCAACCGAAGGGCACGCAAGCGACCACGACCCACGTCGATGCAGAGCTCGCACTGCAGGCCGGCCCGCAGCTGGTGGTGCCCATCCTGAATGCACGCTATGCGCTCAACGCCGCCAACGCGCGCTGGGGTTCGCTGTACGACGCGCTCTATGGCACCGACGCGATCCCGGAGACGGATGGGGCCGACAAAGGAACGCGCTACAACCCGGTTCGCGGCGCCAAGGTGATCGGCTTTGCACGCGAGGTGCTGGACCAGGCGGCGCCACTCGACAACGGCTCGCACAAGATGGCGACGCGCTACACGGTGCAGGGCGGCCAGTTGCACATCGCACTGCAAAGCAGCAGCACCTTGCTGGCGGACCCGACCATTTTCGTCGGCTACCGTGGCACGCCAGAAGCACCGACCTCGATCCTGCTGAAGCACAACGGCATTCACATCGACATCGTCATCGATCCGACCACGGCGATCGGCAAGACCGATGCGGCCGGCGTGAGCGACGTGGTGATGGAGGCTGCGCTTTCCACCATCCTCGACCTCGAAGACTCGGTGGCGGTGGTCGATGCGGCCGACAAGGTGGTCGCCTATTCGAACTGGCTGGGCATCATGCAGGGCACGCTGACCGAAGAAGTCGCCAAGGGCGGCAAGACCTTCACCCGCGGCCTGAACCCGGACCGCGAATACACCGGCGCCGACGGCAAGCCGTTGAAGCTGCACGGCCGCTCGCTGATGTTCCTGCGCAATGTCGGGCACCTGATGACCAACCCGGCCGTGCTGTACGACGGCAAGAAGGAAATCCCGGAAGGCATCCTCGATGCCGTGGTGACGACGACCATCGCGACCATCGACCTGAAACGAAAGGGCAACTCGCGCACTGGCAGCATCTACATCGTGAAGCCGAAGATGCACGGTCCGGCGGAAGTGGCCTTCGCCAGCGAGCTGTTCGGCCGTGTCGAACAGCTGCTGGGCTTGCCAGCCAACACCGTCAAGCTCGGCATCATGGACGAGGAGCGCCGCACCAGCGTCAATCTGAAGGCCTGCATCGCCGAAGCCGCCGCACGCGTCGCCTTCATCAACACCGGTTTCCTCGACCGCACCGGCGACGAGATGCACACCGCCATGCAGGGCGGCGCCATGATCCGCAAGGGCGACATGAAATCGAGCGCATGGATAGGCGCTTATGAAAAGAACAACGTGCTGGTCGGTCTCTCGTGCGGACTGCGTGGCAAGGCGCAGATCGGCAAGGGCATGTGGGCCATGCCCGACCTGATGGCCGACATGCTCAAGCAGAAGATCGCGCACCCCAAGGCCGGCGCCAACACGGCGTGGGTGCCCTCACCCACTGCGGCCACGCTGCACGCACTGCACTACCACCAGGTCAGTGTGACGGCGGTGCAGATGGAGCTCGAAAAGATCGACACCGACGGCGAGCGTGACAACATCCTCAACGCACTGCTGCAAGTGCCCATCGCGACGCCGGCCACCAGGACCGACTGGAGCGCTGCAGAAAAGCAGCAGGAACTCGACAACAACGTGCAGGGCATCCTCGGCTACGTGGTGCGCTGGATCGACCAGGGCGTGGGTTGCTCCAAAGTGCCCGACATCCACAACGTCGGCCTGATGGAAGACCGCGCCACGCTGCGCATCAGCAGCCAGCACATCGCCAACTGGCTGCTGCACGGCGTAGTGACCAAGGCGCAAGTGAACGAGACCTTCGAGCGCATGGCCGCCGTGGTCGACAAACAGAATGCGGGTGACGGCATGTACCAGCCGATGGCCGGGCACTTCAAGACTTCGGCTGCGTACATGGCAGCGCAAGACCTGGTGTTCAAGGGGATCGAGCAGCCGAGCGGGTACACCGAACCGCTGCTGCATGCGTGGCGCTTGAAGGTGAAGGGCGAAGCCTGATACGGCTTCTGGCCTTCCTCGACAAAAGCGCCTTCGGGCGCTTTTTTTTCATGTTGGCGACTATCCGGTTTTGTCCTACGCATCCAAACAGAACCAAATTCCGTATCAGTCACAAGCGCTTGGCGCCCCCGAGCTGTTGGCGGTTTCCACAGAGCTTTTTCAAACCATCTAATTCTTCTGGAGCCTCCAATGAAAAAACTCATGATTGCAGTCGGCGTTTCGGTCTTTCTCAGCGCATGCGCGGGCGGTATGGGTATGAGCGGTAGTGGCATGTCGGGCAGCAGCGGCATGGCAGCCAATCCGATGGTCGGCGGTGCACCGATGTATGCCAACAAGGACATCGTCGACAACGCCGTCAACTCGAAGGACCACACCACGCTGGTCGCTGCAGTCAAGGCCGCAGGCTTGGTCGATACGCTGAAGAGCCCGGGCCCGTTCACCGTGTTCGCACCGACCAACGAAGCCTTCGCCGCGCTGCCGCCCGGCACGGTCGACACGCTGCTCAAGCCTGAGAACAAGCCGACATTGACCAAGGTGCTGACGTACCACGTGGTGCCCGGCAAGATGGATGCAGCCGCCTTGATGAGCGCAATCACCGCCGGTGGTGGCAAGGCAACGCTCAAGACCGCCAGCGGCGGCACGCTGACCGCGACGACGAGCGGCGGAAACGTCCTGATCACCGACGCCAAGGGCGGCACCGCGATGGTGACGATCGCCAACGTGTACCAGTCGAACGGCGTGATCCACGTGGTCAACAAGGTTCTGATCCCAGGCTGATCGCACGCGCTCTGTAAAACAACAGATGGCCCCTCGCGCGGGGCCATCTGCGAACGATAGTCAGCCTGCGTCGGCAATACGCAACGCAGGCTGACTATCATTCGTCACAAATGTTAACCGCCCAACCTCTGCGCCGGCTGCGAATCCTCCACATCGAGCCCTCTGCGGCCGACCATGCAAAGGCCCGAGCGGCTCTCGAGCTGAACGGTTCCGACTACGCCATCGAGCGCATCGAAACGCTGGCCGAGTTGAGCGACCGGCTGGAGCGGCAGGTTTGCGATGTCGTCGTCGCGGCTTATTACGCGAATGGCTTCACCGCCATGGACGCCTGGGACATCGTGCTCGGATCATCGCGTGTGCAGCCACCCTTCATCGTGCTGTCAAATTCGGCCAGCGAGTCCGATGCCATCGACGCGATCCGCCGCGGCGTCAGCGACTTCGTTCGCAAGAGCGCGCTGCCCGACCTGCCCCGCGCCATCGTGCGGGCGATCGGCGCCAACCAGATGCGCACCGTCAAGGAAGACTCCCATGCAGAACTCGCCGGTTCCATGCGGCGCTCGTCCGAGCTCAACGAATACCTGCAGGCCTGCCTGGAAGAAGAGCGCCAGTCGATCGCGCGCGAGGTGCACGACGACATTGGCGGGTCGCTGGCGGCAGTCAAGTTCGACCTGGCGTGGATCGGTCGCCGCGCCAAAGATCCGGCGATCGTCGAGCATGTGAACGGCGCGATCGAAACGCTGCAGCACGCCATCGACGCCAGCCAGCGCATCGTCCAAGACCTGCGGCCGCCCATCCTCGACCAGGGCATCGTGGCGGCGGTCGACTGGCTCGCCACTGCCTTCGAGCGGCGCACCGGCGTGAAGACATCCTTCACCGCGACGCACGAAACCATCGATGCGTCCGATGCCGTCAAGCTGGTGGCCTACCGCACCGCGCAAGAGGCGCTGACCAACATCGCCAAGCACGCCGAGTGCAGCGAAGTGCACATCGATTTGTCGGACGGCGAGAACGTGCTCACCCTTGAAGTCACCGACAACGGCCGTGGCCTGACGCGCGCCGAACTCGACAAGCCCAAGACCTTCGGACTCAAAGGCCTCGGCGAACGCGCCCGCACCGTCGACGGCTGGCTCGACATCAGCAACCAGGGCGGCGTCGGCACATCAATCATTTTGTCGGTGCCGCTGGAACGGGCAGAAACATGATCCATGTGGTGTTGTGCGACGACCATGCCGTCGTGCGCAGAGGTATCAGGGACACGCTATCGGAAGCGGTCGATATCAAGGTGACGGGCGAGGCGGGCGGCTATGCCGAACTGCGCGAGCTTCTTCGATCCACGGTGTGCGACGTGCTATTGCTCGATCTCAGCATGCCCGGCCGCGGTGGGCTCGAAGTGCTGACCGGCCTGACCGAAACCGACTCACCGATCAAGGTGCTGGTGGTGTCGATGTTCCCGGCCGACCAGTACGCGATCCGTTGTCTGCGCGCTGGCGCCAAGGGCTATGTGAGCAAGGCCGGCGACCCCGACGAGTTGATCTCGGCGACGCGCACTGTCGCGCAAGGCCGCAAGTACGTCACCGCTGAAGTCGCACAGATGCTGGCCGACTCGGTGGCTCGGCCGGCACTCGAAGCGGCACATGCTGCACTGTCGGAACGCGAGCTGCAGACCCTCATCAAGATCGCATCGGGCCAGCGACTTTCGGACATCGCGGAAGAGCTGATGCTGAGTCCCAAGACGGTGAGCGTGTACCGCACGCGGGTGATGGAAAAGCTCGGGTTGCCGACGAATGCGGCGTTGACGGTCTATGCGATTCGGAACAATTTGATTTAGGCGACCGGCTTGGCCCCAACCGGCACTGCATGCAGCCGGATACCAAGGGCTCCGACGACGCGAAGAATGGTCGCGAACTCGGGATTTCCAGAAGGCGAGAGCGCCTTATACAGACTCTCTCTCCCGAGGCCAGTTTCGCGAGCGAGCTGTGACATGCCTTTGGAACGCGCGATGTCGCCCAACGCTGCGGCAACGAGCGATGCATCGCCTTCTTCAAGCGCCGCTTCAAGATAGGCCGCCATCTCTTCATCGGTCTGAAGATGTTCGGCGGGATCCCATATACGAGTCGTCTTGGTCATATTTGCTCCGCGTAATGACGCGCCAGTTGCTTGGCTTTCTTGATGTCACGTGCTTGCGTGGACTTGTCACCGCCAACCAGCAGTAAGACATAGTGACCCCGATGCTGCACGAGGTAGACCCTGTAGCCCGGGCCATAGTCGATCTTCAGCTCTGAAACACCTTCTCCAACAGGTTCGACAGATCCCAGGTTTCCGAGCGACAGGCGTCGAATTCGAATGTCCACACGAGCACGTGACGTTCGATCTTTCAGCGACGCGAACCACTTTTCGTATTCAGGTGTTTGGCGAACTTCGATCAAGCGCAAACTGTATCACATGAGATACAAAAGAATGGCCTCGGGGAGCACCCTACATCCGCGCCATCATCTGCTCCATCAGCATCAACAACGGCTGCTCCATCATCGGCAGCGTCAACGTGATGCCGACCAGCCCGGCCACCAGCGTCACCGGAAAGCCGATCGCGTAGATGTTCATCTGCGGCGCGACGCGTGAAATGACGCCGAGCACGAGGTTGGTGAAGAGCAGCAAGCCGATCATCGGCAGCGCGATCCAGAGCGCGCTCGCGAACAGCTCGGTGCCCAGCTCGTGAATGCGCATGCGGCCCATCGCCTGCATGAAGCTGCCGCCAATCGGGAAGGCGTCGAAGCTCTTCATCACCGCCATGACGATGGTGAGATGGCCGTTGATTGCGATGAACAGCAGTGTGGCGATGTTGCCGAGGAAGCTCGACACCGCACTGGTCTGCGCGTTGCTCATCGGATTGAAGAACGACGCGAAGTTCAGGCCCATCTGCAGGCCGACCAACTCGCCCGCCAATTCGACCGCGGTGAATACCAGCCGCACGGTAAAGCCGATCGCCATGCCGATGCCGACCTGCTGGATCAGCGTGCCGAGCATCGCGACGCTGTCGAGCGCGACCATCGGCTGGCCTTGCAAGGTGGGCTGCGCGCACAGCGCGATCAGGAAGGCGAGGCCGATGCGCGCGCGAATGGGAATGGCGCGCGTAGAGAAGAGCGGCGCGGTAGTGAAGAGCCCGAGCACGCGCAGGAACGGCCAGAGCACCGGCGTGATCCAGCCCATGAGCTGGGCTTCGGTGAAGGTCAACACCCTACAAGACCATCTGCGGAATCGATTCGATCGTGCGGCGGATGTAGTCGACCAGCGTGTTGAGCATCCACGGGCCGGCGATGGCGAACACGGCCACGGCGGCGATCAGCTTGGGCACGAAAGCCAGCGTGGCTTCATGAATCTGCGTGATCGCCTGGAAGATGCTGACCAGCAAACCGACGGCCAGCACCGCGAGCAGCACGGGCAGCGATACGGTGAGCAGCAGGACCAGTGCTTCCTGGCCGATGGTCAATGCGGTTTGTGCGTTCATGGGGGCTCTGCCTCTATCTTCGCTACTGCACGAAGCTGGCGGCCAGCGAACCGATCAGCAGGTTCCATCCATCGGCCAGCACGAACAGCATGAGCTTGAACGGCAAGGCGACGAGCACCGGCGACAACATCATCATGCCGAGCGACATCAGGATGCTCGAAACCACGATGTCGATGACCAGAAAAGGAATGAAGATCATGAAGCCGATCTGGAAGGCCGACTTCAACTCGCTCGTGGCGAAGGCCGGGATCAGCACGCGGATCGGCGCGGTCTCGGCAGTCACGTCGGCGGGCAACTTGGCAAGCCGCGCGAACAGCGCGAAGTCCGACTGCCGCGTCTGCTTGAGCATGAACTCACGCATCGGCGCTTCTGCCTTGCCGAGAGCCGCCTCGAACTGCAGCGTGTTGTTGGTGTACGGCACATAGGCTTCGCTGTAGACCCGGTCGATGGTCGGACCCATCACGAAGAAAGTCAAAAAGAGCGAGAGCCCGACCACCACCTGGTTGGGCGGTGCCGACTGCGTGCCGAGCGCCTGCCGCAAGAGCGACAGCACGATCACGATGCGGGTGAAGCCGGTCATCATCAACAAGATGGCGGGCAGGAAAGAGAGAGCGGTGAAGAACAGCAGCGTCTGCACCGGCACCGAGTAACTCGTGCCACCGGCACCCGTGCCGATGACCAGCGGCAACTGACCACCCTGCCCCGTCGCTTGCGCAAAGACCGAGGGCGCAACGGCACTCAGGCCGAGTGCGACCAGTGCGCCGATCCATGCAGGGCGACGCTTGCTCCGGGCGTCAGACATCGATGGCGTCCTGCGTTGCGTGAACCGGATTGGCCGGCAGCACATGCAGGCAATTGATCGACTGCCCCGTCACGCCCAGTACGAGCCAGGTGCGCGCACCTTGAGGTCCGACTTCGAGCGTGACCACGCGTTGCTGCGGCCCGACCACGACGGTCGACAGCAGCTTCGACGCCTCGCCATCGACCATGCCGGAAGCGCCGTGCCGCCGCGCCTGCAGACGACGCAGCAGGTAGGGCGCGCAGGCGAGCAGTGCCAGGAACAGCACGACGGTGAAAAGGCTTTGTGCCATCGACTCGATCCGTTGCTTTTTTTCAGGCGCGATGCACGCGACGGAGCCGTTCGGCCGGCGTCACCACATCGGTCAGGCGGATGCCGAACTTGTTGTTGACCACCACGACTTCGCCTTGCGCGACCAGGTAGCCGTTGACCAGCACGTCCATCGGATCACCGGCCATGGCATCGAGCTCGACGATGGAGCCTTGCGCCAGTTGCAGCACCTGCTTGATCGGCACTTTCTTCCGGCCGAGCTCGACCGACAACTGCACCGGGATGTCGAGCACGCGCTGGATGTCGTTGAGCGGCGCACTGCTCGCGGCGCTGCTCATGCCTTCGGGGCGGGCCTCGAGTGCTTCGGCCCAGTCGGCACCGGAAGCGGAGGGAGAGATGGTCTGTTCTTCAATGGACATGAGAGCCTCCGAGCCAGTGCGCGCTGTCGCTTCGCACACATTCGTCGATGCGCAAGGCGTAGCGCGCGTTGTGGGTGCCGTAATGGCAGGCGAAAACAGGGGTTCCGTCGACCGCTGCGACGATGCGCGAGGCGCGTTCGAGCGGAATGAAATCACCGGGCTTCATCGCGAGCAACTGGCCCACGGTGAGTTCGGGTTGGGCCAGTTCGGCCGTGAGCGTGACCTCCGCCGCCTGGATCTCGCGCGTCAGCTGCGTGACCCAGCGTCGGTCTTCTGCGATGGCGTCGGCCTGCTGTGCGCCGTAGAGCATGTCGCGCACCGGGTCGAGCACCGCCCACGGTTTGCAGATGCGAATCGCGCCCTTCAGTTCACCAAAGGTGATCTGCAAGGTGGTCACCAGCACCAGGTCGGCCGGTGCCGCGACATTGACGAAGCGGGGGTGCGTTTCCGAGCGCTGAAATTCGAGCTCGAGCGGATAGACGCCCTTCCAGGCCTTGGCGTATTCGGTGCAAACCAGGGTGAGCAGTCGCTGGATCACGCGCTGTTCCGTCGGCGAAAAATCGCGGCCGTCGAACGGCGCCTGCAACGTGCCGGCGCCACCGTACAACGCATCGACCAGGGCGGAGATCAAGGTGGATTCGCAGACGACCAATCCGCTTCCGCGCAACGGGCGCAATGCCACCACGCTGAAGTGCACCGGGGCCGGCAGCACTTCGAGGAACTCGGAGAAGCGCTGCACCACCGTCGGCTCGACCGTGATCTCCGGGCTGCGCCGCGCGAACTGAAAGATGCCGGCGCGCAAATAGCGTTGCATGCGCTCGTTGACGATGTCCAACGTCGGCATCGGCCGGCGCACCATGCGCTCCTGCGCTGCCATGTCGTATTCGCGGACGATGGCATCGGCCATGCGCTCGACGGTGTCGTCGGGCGCTGCATCTGCCGCGTCTTTCGCAGCATCGGTCGCAGTGTCGAAAATGTTGTCCATCGGAAGGCGTGTGCAGTCGAATCGAGTTGTCGGCAGCGAGATGGGCCGTTACTGGACGATGAAGCTGGAAAACAGCACGCCCTTGATCGGGCTCGGCTCGGCCTTGCGCTTTTTCTTCGCCTTGAGCGGCGCTTCGTCGTCATCTGACTCGGCCACCACCTTGGATTTTTTGACCGGCGCTTCGACTTCATAGCCCAGCGTGCGCGACAACTCGGCCACGATGTCGGTGGCGAGCTTTTCCTTGCCATCGCGCTTCAACAGTTCTTCCGAGGTGCGCTGCGACACCAGCATCAGCACGCTGCTGCGAATCGCGGGGAGGTAGGTCTTGATCTTGTCGCCGACCTTTTCGTTTTCGAGGTCGAGCGTCACGCCGATCTGCGCAAAGCGTTCGCCGCCCGGGTCGGCCAGGTTGACCACCATGTTTTCCAGCGCGAGATAGGTCGGCGCCGCGGCGTGCTCGGACGCGTGCGCAGCCGGCTCTTCGTCGGCGGCCGCGTGGTTCTTCTTGTTCATGTAGAACCAGCCGCCGGCACCGCCACCGGCCAGCACGAGCGCCGCCACGATGATGAGCAGCATCGACTTTCCCTTGCGCTTGGGCGCATCGGGGGCCGGAATGGCGGCAGCGGTAGCGGCAGGGGCGGACACGGGAGTTTCCTTCGATTCGTCGGCAGAACGACCCATCGCGCCACGCGCAGCAGGGTCTGCCTGGAACCGATTATTCGGCGCGACCCCCTCGCGCCAAGCCCGGAAAAAAGGGGGGAAAGCCGCGCTTTAAGGGCGCTTGCCCCGGCCCGCTGCCCGTAGAGGGCAGAGCAGGCTAGACGTAGAGGTCGAGCGCGCGTTCGCTCACTGTGCGCGGCCGTGGGGCTGTCGTCATCGAGGTGTCGATGGTCGAAGTCGCGGTGCCGCTGCCGCTGCTTTCAGCGCGCCAGGCCCGCTGCGCATCGCGCGCAGCTTCCTGCTCGGCGCCGCTGCCCGACTGGCCGACCGACGAGCCCGAAAGCATCAGCCCCTCGTTGCCCAGCATCTCCTTCAACTGCGGCATCGCGGCGTTCAGCCACTGCCGTGCCTCGGGGTGGTCGCTGCGAAACGCGACCTGCGCCTCGTTGCCCTGAACCTGCACGCTGACCGAGACCGGCTGGCCGCCCGGCAGATCGAGCTTGAGTTCGGCGCCCTGGCTGCGGTGCGCCATCCACCAACTCACCTGATCGACCATGCGCTCAATGAACTCGGCGCTGCCAGCGCCTGCGTTGGCCGCTGCCGCTGCGGCATCGGTCGTCGCAGTCGATGACGATGCACTGCCGGTGGCGTCGAAGCCCACTGACACGGCGCTGGCCGCGGGGGTCGATGCGTCGCCAGGACGCTCGATGCGACGCCAGGGCGACGCACCCTCGCCCGGAATGCTGGCGGCTGCCGCCTGCGCAAGCGCGACGGTTTCGGCCGCTGGCGTCGCGGTGGCGGACACCGCGACACGACTGGCAGCAGCAGCGTCGGTCGACGCCGCTGCTGCGGCAGTCGCTGCCGTCGAGTTGGGGATGCGCGGCGTCGACGCGTCCTGTGTCGTTGCAGTGCGCGAGAGGTCTTTGACACCGTCTTTCTTGCCGCCGGTGCGATCGAGCAAGGCGACACCGAGCGCGGCCGAATGCGAGTCGACCGTGCCCGTGTCCTTGACGGTTCCGACGTTCTTGACGGTTCCGGTGGAATTCACGGTTTCGGGCAGTGCGACGGCCTTTGCAACTGCGCTCCTGCCATCACCCGTCAGGCCGGCGACCGTACTGTCGGGCAGCGTCGTTGCGCCGCCCCGGCCCGGCGCGCTCGACAAGCCGTTGCCCGCTTGCTGGGCCAGGGCCATTGCAGCCGAGCCGGCATCGAGCGCCGACGATGCGCTCACGGCGTTCAGATTGCTTTGCGCCAGCAGCAGTGCCGACGCATCGGCGGCCGGCGTCGGCGCGGTCGGTGCCGCGTTGTCAACTGCATTGGTTGCCGCGTTGCCGACCGCATCAGCCGACGCAGTTGAGGCAGCTGAAGCAGCATCACGCCGATCGGCTTTATCGCGATCGGCGGCTGCAGATGCGGCGTCGGACGGAGATGCAGTGTCGGCAGTGGCGCCCTGCTCTCCGCTGCGGTCCGCGCCACCGTTCGATTGCGCTGGCCTCGACGCTGCCATCGCGTCCGCGCTCGGCTCCCGATCGGCCGAAGCCAGCGCCGCCGCAAAGCTGCTCACGCCGTCCGCCTTGTCGTTCGAACCCGATCGTCCTCGCGCTGCGCCGGACGCCGCCGGCACCTCGTTGCTGCGTGCAATTTCGATCGCCATCAAAGACCTCCCATGACGCCGCCGGCAAGGCGACGGTATTGCAATGCCGCCTGCTCGTCCGACACCTTCTGCTCGCGACGATCGGTCAAGCGACGTTGTTCAGCTTCGCGCTTGGCATGCAGCTGCACCAGACTTTCGCGGCGCGTTTCTGCCACGCGCATGCGGTCGGCCATCAGCGCGACCTGGTTCACCTGTTGCGTCACCGCGCTCTTCTGCAAGCCGATGGCGTGCGTCAGGCGCTCCATGAACTGGTAGTGATGCGCCATGATTTCCGGCGTCACCCGCGCGGACTGCACCTGCCATCGCGTCATCGTTTCCTGCGCGTAGGTTTCGAGCTGATCGAGCTGCACCTGCGTCGCGAGCCATCCCTGGCGCGCTTGCGCCAGGCGCTGCGCCGCGGCATCACGTTCGCTCGTGGCCAGAGACACGGCGGTCTGCAAGGCACTCAGGTTCGACATGGTTGGGCTTTCTGAATCTTGAAGGTGATATCGGACGAATCCTGGGCATCAACCCAGCGTGCGCGCCATACCGCCCACGCTCGCGCCGAGCGTCGCGGCTTCGTACATGTCCTGCTGCAAGAAGGCGGTCATCGCGGGCTGCAGGCGGATCGCTTCGTCGAGTGCGAGGTCGCTTCCTGCTGCATAGGCGCCGAGCCGCACCAGATCACGACTTTGCCGATAGCGCGCATACACCGCTCGAAAACGCCGCGCGCAATCGGTGTGCTCGCGCGACACCACGTTGTGCATCACCCGCGAGGCCGATTGCTCGACGTCGATCGCCGGAAAGTGCGCCTCTTCGGCCAACGATCGCGACAGCACGATGTGCCCGTCCAGGATAGCCCGCGCCGCATCGGCAATCGGATCTTGCTGGTCGTCGCCCTCCGACAGCACGGTATAAAAAGCGGTGATCGAGCCGACGCCGTTCAGCCCGTTGCCGCTGCGCTCGACAAGTTGCGGCAGCTTGGCGAAGCACGATGGCGGATAGCCCTTGGTGGCTGGCGGCTCGCCGATGGCCAGGGCGATCTCGCGCTGCGCCATCGCATAGCGGGTGAGCGAATCCATCAGCAGCAGCACATGCTGGCCGCGGTCGCGAAAGTACTCGGCCACGGCGGTCGCATAGGCGGCGCCTTGCATGCGCAACAGCGGCGGCGCATCGGCCGGCGCGGCCACCACGACCGAGCGTGCGCGGCCTTCATCGCCCAGGATGTCTTCGACGAATTCCTTCACCTCGCGGCCACGCTCGCCGATGAGGCCGACCACGATCACATCGGCCTCGGTGTAGCGCGCCATCATGCCGAGCAGCACGCTCTTGCCGACACCGGAGCCAGCGAACAAGCCGATGCGCTGGCCGCGCCCCACGGTGAGCAACGCGTTGATCGCGCGCACGCCGGTGTCGAGCGGTTCGCGCACGGGGGCGCGGTCCATCGCGTTGATGGGTTTGCGGTCCAGCGGCTCGGCGCTGACATCCGCGAGCGGACCTTGATGATCGAGCGGCGTGCCTTGCGGGTCGACCACGCGGCCGAGCAGGCCGGTGCCCAGCGGCAGGCGCAGCACGCCGACACGTGCCGTCACGTCACGCTCGGGTTCGCCGAGCCGCGGGATCGGCACATAGGGAGGCGCCGGCATCACGCTGGCACCGCTGGAGAGTCCGTGCACATCGCCCGCCGGCATCAGGAAGGCACGTTGATCGGAAAAGCCGACGACCTCGGCCAGCACCGGCGGCTGATTGCCCATGCGCACCAGACATTGCGAGCCGACCGGCACGCGCAACCCGGCGGCTTCGAGCACCAGGCCGGTCAGTCGGGTGAGCGTGCCGCGCAACGCCAGCCCCGCGTCTTGCGATGCGCGCGCGTGCGCGTCGGCCATGAAGCGTTGCCAGACTTCCTGCTCAGGCGGCATCGCTGTTTGCTCCATTGCTCTCCTCGTGCCACGGCATCGACAGCCCGAGGCTCGCCACCGCACGCGACCAGCGCGACGCCACGCTGCCGTCGACCACCGCACCGGCCGATTCGACCAGGCAATCGCCGGGCTGCACCGCGTTGTCGGAGAGCACGGTGACGGGCTGACCGGCAAACTGCGCACGCAAGGGTCCGTCGAGCAAATCGAAGTCGACGGGCGACAGCCGCACGGTGGCGCTGCGGCCATCGGCGAGCAGCAACGACAACGCCTCGTGCACAACGGGTTCGAGCGAATTCGGGTCGGTCGCGAGTTCATGGCGCAGCACCTGGCGCGCCAGGGCGCAGGCGATTTCGAGCGTGCCGCGCGCAATCGATTGCTGCGCTTCCGCGAGGCCGGCTTCGGCAGATTGCAGCAACGCGGCGAGCCGGCGTGCCGCCTCTTGTCCTTCATTGGCGCGGTACATCGCATGCTGGGCTTCGGCCTCCGCCAGCACCTGGGCGCGACCCGCCGCAAAACCTTCGGCGTGCCCTTCGGCATGGGCGGCGCGCAAGGCCTGGGGATCGGAGATGCCGCTCTCGGGCTCGCCGCTGTCGGGGGCTACCGCGCCGAACTGCCAGCGCGCGACATGCGCGATGTCTTCGCTGGCGATCAGCCCGCAATTTCGAAGATTGTTCAGGCTCTGCATCGCTTAGACCATGCCGCCCGCTGCGCCGCCGCCCAACACGATCTGCCCTTCGTCGGCCAGGCGCCGCAACGACCGCAGGATTTCCTTTTGCTGCGCCTCGACTTCGACCAGCCGCATCGGCCCGCGCGACTCCAGGTCTTCGCGCAGCGACTCGGCTGCACGCGACGACATGTTCGACAGGAACTTGTTGCGCAGTGGCGGCGCCGCACCCTTGAGCGCGATGATGAGCGTCTCCGACGCCGTTTCTTTCAGCAGCATCTGGATCGACTTGTCGTCCAGCTTCATCACGTCGTCGAACACGAACATCAGCTCGCTGATCTCGGATGCCAGATCCGGGTCGTGGTTGCGAATGGCCTCGATGACCTGCGCATCGACGCCATTGCCAAGCAGGTTGATCATGCCGGCCGCCGTACGGGCACCGCCGCGCGAAGCCGTCAGCACCTTGGCGCCGTTGGCCAGCACGCGGAACATCACTTCATTCAGATCTTCCAGTGCGGCAGGCTGGATGCCTTCGAGCGTGGCGACGCGCAGCAGCACTTCGGCACGCTGCTGCTCGGGGAGCTTCACCAGCACCGCGGCGGCGTGCTCGGGCTCGAGGTGCACGAGGATGGCCGCGACGATCTGCGGGTGCTCGACGCGCAGCAGTTCGGCGACCGACGGCGCATCCATCCACTTCAGATTTTCGATGCCGCTCAGGTCGGCCTTCTGCAGGATGCGGTCCATCAGGATCGACGCTTTTTCTTCGCCCAGCGCGTGCTTCATCACGGCGCGAACGTAGTCGCCGGTGTCGGCCGCGAACAGGCTTTGACCAGCGGTCGCGGTGACGAAGCGGTCGGCCACCGCACCCAGACGTTCACGCGATACCGCGCGCGTCTTCGAAATGGTTTCGCCGAGCTTCTGCACTTCGCGTGGAGAGAGGTGGCGCAGCACATCGCCCGCCTCGATCTCGCCCAGCGACATGAGCAGGATGGCGGCGTCGTTGAGTCCTTGTTCGTCCATGGCGATGCGACTCTCAGGCCGACGCGGCCGCGGCGTCGTCGCCGTTGACCCATGTCTTCACGATGTTGGCAACGGCGACCGGATTCTGTCGCGCCATCTGGCGCGCGCCTTCGAGCCGCGCCTGTTCGGCTGCTTCCGGCCGCGGCAGCGCTTCGGCCACCGAGGGCGACGAGAGCGAGGGACGCTGCGGCGTGTCCGCCACCATGGCGTTGAGTTGACGGCCGGGTTCGTTGGTCAGTTGGCGCGGCGGCTGCATCGTCGCCAGCGTCTTCAGGCCCGGTCGCACCAGGCCGAACAGCACGATCGCGCCGATCAGCACCAGGCCGACCGGCCAGGCGAAGCTGCGCGCCGTATCGAGCATTTCGGGGTTCTTCCAGATCGGCACCTCGGCCACTTCGTTGCGCTCGCTCAGGAACTGCGCGTTCATCAGATTCACCGAATCGCCGCGGTCCTTGCTGAAGCCGATCGACTCGCGCACCAGCGCGGTCATCTGTTCGAGCTGCTGCGCCGACAGCGGGGTCGAGGGGCCGGCCTTGCCCTGGGCATCGGCCACGTTCTGGTAATTGAGCACGACCGCTGCACTCAGGCGCTTGATTTGGCCGGTGGCATTGCGCACCGTCTTCACTGTCTTGTCGACTTCGTAGTTGGTGGTCGACTCGCGCTTGCTCGGGGGCTTGGCCGCCGCTGCACCCGGCGCGGTGCCGGTCGGCGACAGCGGTGCGGCTGCGCCGTTGATCGGGGTCGACGACGGGCCGGGTGGCTGGTTCGACGTGGCGCCGGGCACGCCCGAAGCCGGTGCGCCGGTCGCGCCGGGGCCGGTGCTCTCGACCGTTTGCTGGCTGCGCACCGCGCTGGCGTCGGCCGCCAGGTTGGGCTTGTGTTCTTCGAAGGTCGCTTCGGTCTGCGAGAAGTCGACGTCGGCTGTCACTTGCGCCTTGACGTTTTGACGGCCGACCACGGGCTCCAGCATTTCGAGAATGCGGCGGGTGTACTGCTGCTCTATCTGCTGCACGTACTGAAGCTGCTGCGCATCGGCGCCGCTGCCGGGCTCGCTGGTGGCCGAGAGCAGCTTGCCGGTGTCGTCGACCACGCTCACGGCGGCGGGCGTCAGCTCGGGCACGCTCGAAGCGACCAGATGCACGATGCCGGCGATCTGGTTGCGCTCCAGCGTGCGGCCGGGGTGCAGGCTCAGCAGCACCGATGCGGTGGGCTTCTGCTGTTCGCGGAAGAAGCCGTTTTGTTGCGGCAGCGCCAGATGAACGCGGGCACTCTGCACCGAGCTCATCGCCTGGATCGATCGGGTGAGTTCGCCTTCGAGGCCCCGCTGAAAGCTCAGCTTCTCCTGGAACTGCGTCATGCCGAAGCGGTTGTTTTCCATCTGCTCGAAGCCGGCCACGGCGCCCTTGGGCAGGCCTTGCGCCGCGAGGCGAAGACGCAGGTCGTACACGCGATCGGCCGGCACCATGACGGCGCCGCCACCCTCGGAATATTTATAGGGCACGTTCATCGTCGCCAGTTGCGCGATGACGGCGCCGCCATCCTTGTCGCCCAGGTTGGCGTAGAGCACCCGCCAATCCGGCTGCCGACCGATCACGATGGCCGCGATGGCGACCGCGACGAGCAGGACGACGCCGATGGCGAAGCGGATGCGCTGGCGGGGTGCCAGGCCTTCGAACTTGCGCGACCACGGCGCAGCAGTGGCGAGGGGGACAGGTATTTCAGCGACGGCGGACATGGGCGGTGGGTGGGTGCGGCAGCAAGCCGGTCGGCTCTTTGCACGAGACGATTATTCGGTCCGGCCCGTTCCGCATAAGCCCGATAAGGCGCCGCTTTCCCGCTCATTTCCAGCCCATGCCCGTCCGTTGCCCAATTAGCATCATCGCCATGGACCTCCGCCTCACCCCCGTTACCGCACCGCTCACCACGCGCCCGGCCGGGGCCGCCCGCGCCGTCACCGGATCGACCGGTGCCACGCAGGAAACCGGCTTTGCCGGGGCCCTGTCGGGTGCCTTGAAAGCAGTGAGTGCCTCGCAGGGCGACGCCACCGCGCTGCAGCGCGAAGTGCAGCTCGAAAATCCGAATGTCAGTCTGGAGCAGACGATGGTCGCGCTGCAAAAGTCGCAGATCGGGTTTGCTGCAACGCTGAATGTGCGCAACCGGATGGTGCAGGCCTATACCGACATCATGAATATGCAGGTCTGAGGGCGACCCTCTCCCGGAGGGAGAGTGGATAAAAACCCGTCAGTGCATCAACTGCAGCTTGGCGTCGAACATCTCTGCGAAGGTGCTGAGCCACGGCTCGGCCAGGATGCGGATCTCGGCGTCGTTGCGCAGGATGCGCTGCATGATTCGCGACTTCTCGGAACGAAGGTCTTTGGGGAGGTCTTGCGACTTCGCCAGAAACCGCAGTTGCTCGATCAGCACCGCGCAGGCGCCTTCGCAGCGCACGACGTCGTCCCAGTCTTCACGGCGCGCCGCGTCGAGCATCTGCCGGCTCGAGCTTTCGATTGCCTTGTAGTAGTCCATCAAATCGTCTTGCATGGGACCTCCGGTCACGCCCTCAAGCGGGTTGGCCGACGCTCGGTCGACCGATTTCTTTCCAGCCCTGCGCCACCGGGGCGATGAGGGCAGCGACTTCAGCGAGCATCTCGCCATCGTTGCGCACATTGGCGAGCGTCAAACGCTCGATGCAGTAATCGTAAAGGGAAGCGAGCCGTTCGGCCAGCGCGCCACCGCGCTCCTTGTCCAGGCCCGCCTTCAGGCCTTCGTTCAGCAAGCGCACCGCGCGCACGATCTGCACACCCTTGGCCGCGACGTCGCCGCGCTGCAACGCGCCGCGCGCCGAAGCAAGCGCTACCAGCAAGCCGTCAAACAATAAGTCGATCAACTGGTGCGGGCTGGCGAACTCGACGCTCGACTGGGCGCCGACGTTCTTGTAAGCCATTGCGGCGCGGAGGCTGGGCGGGGTGTACATGGTGTGTTCCTTAATCTGCTCTGCTGGGGCGCAGCATTCACTTCACACTCTAGTTATCGGCATCCGCCCGCTGAACTCAACAACCATTTGTCGGCCGATCAGTCAGTCGGCGTTCAGGCTGTCGACTTGTTCCACTGGGCGATCTGCTGGGTGATGTATGTGTTGAGCGCGGTGAGCGAAGCCATCTTGGTATCGAGCGCGGTGTATTGCTTTCGCATGTTCGCCTCTACCGTCGTCAGTCGGTCGCCCAGGCGGTCCTGGCTTTTTCCGTTGGTCGTCTTCTGGCTTTGTAGTGAGGTGGTCTTGGCTGCGATCGTGCCGGCGCTGCCGATGGCGCCTGAAAGAAAAGCTTTCATGCGGGTGGCAAAGCCGGTTTCGCCATCCGACGCGACGTTGGTAGCGGAACTGAAGAATTTGGCTGCCGCTACCGGGTCTTTGAGTGCAGTGGCGAGTTTGGTCGAGTCGACCGCGAGATCGCCTCCACCGTCCTTGGCTATGGAAATGCCCAGGTCCGACAGGCGTTGCAGAGTGCCGGTGCTGCCGCCGGACATGGCGCCCACCAGCCGTCGCATGGCGGTCTGCAAACTGGTGGTGGTCGAGTCGCCTTGCAGCAGCGCGCCGGTCTTGGTGGTCGCGTCGTATGCCGTCGCCTGGTTGAACATATCGTTCATCGCGTTGTAGGCCTTCACGAACGCGTTGATGGCCGTGGTTTGCGAAAAAGTGTCGTTGGCGACCGTGATGTCGACCGGCGCCGTCGTCACTTGCGACAGCGTGAGCGTGAGGCCCGGCACCGTGTCCGCCAGCGTGTTGCTGGCCGAGCTCAGCGCTACGCCGTTGAGGGTCGCCTTGGCATTGAGGCCGTACTGAACCGGATTGGCCGCCATGCCGGTACCGCCCGACGGATTGTCGAAAGACAGCGCGGCCAGGCTGGGGCCCGTCGCGCCAGCGGCATCGGTGCTCTGCACGCGAAAGCCCGTTGCTTCCCCGGTGGAAGACGAACGCAGCAGCAAGCGCTCGCCCGACAAATCCTTGAGCACGGTGGCGGTCACGCCCGCACCGGCCGAATTGATCTTGCCGGCGATGGTCGACATGCTGTCGCCTTCGGCCACCGTCACCGACATGGCAGCCGCGCCGCTTGCGCTAAACGCTGGCGTCGTGCCTGCCCAGGTACCGATTTGGATGGACAGCGTGCCCGCACCAAAGCCGCTGCCGGCTGTCACTCCGCTGGAGGCGACCGATTGCGCGCGTGCGAGTTGAGAGACCTCGAGACTGAACGACGTGGCCAACGCGCCGGTACCCGACACTGAGGCCGATACGGCCGTAGCGCTCGACGACGACGCCGATTTCGTGTTCCAGGTGGCAGGCAACGCGAGCGTGGCAATCGCATCGTTCAATGTCGACATCTGCGAAGAGATGGTGCCGAAAGCCGATATCTTGCTGTCGAGCGCCGTCGCCTGCGTCTGCAATGCGGTGAGCGGCTTCTTTTCGATCGCCATCAACTTGGTGACGATGCTCTCCACATCCAGACCGCTGCCCAGACCCGCCGATGAAACGGTCGCCATATCTTTTGCTCCTGCGGCCGAATGGCCAAAAAGCGGCGAACGGGAAATCCGTTAGCCGCTGGGTGCATGCGTGGCGCCACCGCCATCGCACGCTTGTCTTTGCCGTGCTCTCTGTTACTTGAGCAGGCTCAGCACCGATTGCGGCAGCTGGTTGGCCTGGGCCACCATCGCCGTGCCAGCCTGTTGCAGGATTTGCGCGCGCGACAGGTTGGCCGTTTCAGCCGCGAAGTCGGCGTCCTGGATCCGCGAACGCGAAGCCGAGGTGTTTTCCGAATTGGTCTGCAGGTTCGTCACGACCGAGGTGAAGCGGTTTTGAACGGCGCCCAATTCTGCGCGGCTGCTGCTGACTTGCGTCAGTGCGGCATCGACGATTTCCATCGCTTGCTGTGCGCCCTTGACGCTGGTGACGTCGACGTTGGACAGGAAGCTGAAGTTTGCGGTCGCAGCAGCGGTGACTGCGGTGTCCGCAGTTCCACCCAGGCCCACTGCGGTCACGCCGCCTGCCAAAGTGCCGGCAGTCACCGTGAAGTCCTTGTTGGCCTTCAGCGATTCGAGCGTGACAGCACCGGTCGTTGCATCTGCGGTAGCACGCAAGCCGGTCTCACCCATCTGCGCGTTGATACCAGCCGCAGTGGTAGCGCCGACTTGCGCTGCGGTATCGGTGAGCTTGTAGTTCACGGTGTTGATCGTGACGCCGTTCAGCACCAAGCCGCTCATCGAGCCAGGCACCGTCGCTGCGGCTGTGGCACCTGCCGCTGCAGCACCGACCCGATCAGCGGCGAACTTGACGTTGCCCAACGCGCCGGCCGTGCTGTTGGCGATCTTGCTTACGCCGATGGTCTGACCCGAATTGGCACCGACCTGGAACAGTTGGCTGGAGAACGAACCGTCGAGCAGCTTGGTGCCGTTGAAGTCCGACTGCTTGGACACACGATCGATTTCCGATGTGAGCTGGGTCACTTCAGCCTGGATCGCCGTGCGGTCAGAGGTCGAGTTCGTTGCATTGGATGATTGCACCGACAGTTCGCGAATGCGCTGCAGGTTGTTGCCGATTTCGCCCAACGCGCCTTCAGCGGTTTGCGCCAGCGAGATGCCGTCGTTGGCGTTGCGCACGGCCTGGTTCATGCCGCGGATTTGCGAGGTCATGCGTTCCGAGATCGCCAGGCCGGCAGCGTCGTCCTTGGCGCTGTTGATGCGGAGGCCTGAGGACAGGCGCTGCATCGAAGTAGCGAGCGACGACTGGCTGGAGTTGAGATTGCGCTGCGCCGTAAGCGAGCTGATGTTGGTGTTGATAACTGAGGTCATGGAGAAGTCCTTTAGAGCTGAATAAATCCGGCATCGCTGCCACTGTCACGCCAGCAAAGAGACTGGCCACCTGGCGGATCGCATTCGTGACCCGTTGGTTTTGTTTTCGGATCGAACTGCGACTAGCTTGAGAGTTATATTTTTCGTAACTGACCCTTTAGAAATCTCCGCAACGGCAGATGTGAGGACGACCAAACCAGTTACACATGGCCCGCGAATCAAGGAGAAAACGTGTCTGCGCCGCCACAGACCATATAGGTGAGCCAACTAAGTCACGGTTTGAACAACGGCGTGTTGTCAGTGCTTTTCCGGCCGTCACATTTACGGGGTGAGTGGAAATGAATACCTTGTGATTCAAATCGACCAAAGTCTTACGTAAATGTGTATTCATAAAGTTCACATGAATACTTTGGGTGTAGGCAAATGAATGACATATCTACACATTTCGGAGACGTCGTTAACAGTTGTTAACCTATTAAAGTTTTTGTAACGCTGGTCAGAATCGGCTTTAACGCAACCCGGACGTCGTCCTACGAAAGCACCGATATGACCAGCGAGCAAATCCTTGCCGAGATTCGTGAAGCCAACCTCACTTACCTGATGCTGGCGCAGAGCCTGATCCGCGCTGACAAGGCGCAAGCCCTGTTCCGCCTCGGCCTGCCGGAAGAATCGGCCGACCTCATCGAAGCGCTCTCCCCTTCGCAGATCATGAAGATCGCATCGGGCAGCATGTTGCTGTGCCGCTTCCGCGCCGACGACGACATGGTCTGGAGCCTGTTGACCAATCACAACGTCAACGCCCGCACGGCCAACGACGCGACGACGCGTTTGCATGCAGGCATCGTGATGGCCGGCCGCTACGCTGCCGAAACCATCGCTCCCTGAAACAGAGCGAGAGACACCGACATGGCCACTTCCAAAAGCGTTCTCGGGGATTCCCGGCAGATCGGGCGCGCCGTCAGCCTGATCAACCTTGGCGCCCGCCTGCAGGTGCTCGAAAGCGAAACCGAGCTTTCCTACGAGCGGCTGCTGCGCCTCTACAAGGAAGTGGCGGGCAAGTCGCCTTCCAAGGGCCAACTGCCTTTTTCGACCGACTGGTTCCTGACCTGGCAGCCGAACATTCATGCGTCGCTGTTCCAGAACATCCACACCTACCTGGCCAAGACGAGCGACCTCGAACCGGTCGACGTGCTGATCAAGGCTTATCAGCTCTACACCGAGCAAATCTCTTCGTGCGACATCGAGCCGCAGCTCTCCATCACGCGCGCCTGGCGCCTGGTGCGCTTCATGGAGAACAACATGCTCGCCATGACCCAGTGCTCCAAATGCGGCGGCCACTTCGTGACCGAGCCCTACGAAAACGCCAGGCACTACGTCTGCGGCATGTGCGTGCCGCCAGCGCGAGCAGGCAAAGGGGCGGCGGCGGGCGGCATTCATTTGCAGTAATTCTGCGAGGTCGCACGGCCTGCAAAGACGCAATAAGGGCCCCTGAACGGGCCCTTTTCAATGGAGTGTCGAGCGGGCGGTGCGTGCCAAATCGCTGCATGCGCGGTGCACTGTCTGCTGCCGCTTTTTACATGTCCCTCGTGCCTTGAACTGATCACTCCCCCATGTTCGTCATCATCGGTTACGTCGTCGCGCTGGGCTGCATTTTTGGCGGCTACATCATCCACGGCGGAAACATCGGCGTGGTGCTGCATGCATTGCCGATCGAGATGATGGTGATTGGCGGTGGTGCCATCGGCGCCTTCATCGTGAACAACCAGCCGAAGGTACTGAAGGCTACGCTGCAGGCGGTGCCCAAGGCCTTCAAGGGCAGCAAGTACACCAAGGCGCGCTACATGGAGCTGATGGCGTTGCTCTACGACATTCTTCAGAAGGCGCGCAAGGATGGCCTGATGTCGATCGAAAAAGATGTCGAAGCACCGCAGGACTCGGCCATCTTCCAGAAGTACGCGACCGTGGGCAAAGACCATCACGTCGTGGAGTTCACTACCGACTACCTGCGCATGATGGTGTCGGGCAACCTGAACGCCCACGAGATCGAAGCGCTGATGGACAGCGAGATCGAAACGCACCACCAGGAAGAGCACGCGCCCGTCGCGGCCATCGCGCGGCTGGCTGGCGGACTGCCGGCTTTTGGCATCGTGGCTGCGGTGCTGGGCGTGGTCAACACCATGGGCTCGGTCGGCCAGCCACCGGCAGTGCTCGGCGCGATGATCGGCTCGGCGCTGGTCGGCACCTTCCTCGGCATCCTGATGGCGTACTGCATCGTCGAGCCGTTCGGCGGCCTGCTCGAGCAGAAGGCCGAAGACGCCTCCAAGGAACTGCAGTGCATCAAGACCACCTTGCTGGCCAGCATGCAGGGCTACAACCCGACGACCGCGATCGAGTTCGGCCGCAAGGTGCTGTTCTCGACCGACCGCCCGAGCTTCAGCGAGCTCGAAGCCCACGTGAAGAAGAAGTAGGCAGAAACTCCCCATGGCCACCAGTCCCGGCACCAAGAAGCTCCAGCCAATCATCATCAAGCGGGTGAAGAAGACCGCGCATGCGCATCACGGCGGCGCCTGGAAAATCGCCTATGCCGACTTCGTCACCGCGATGATGGCGTTCTTTCTTTTGATGTGGCTGCTGGGCTCTACGGCCAAGGGCGACTTGCAGGGCATCGCCTCTTACTTTCAATCGCCGCTCAAGGTCGAGATGGCGGGCGGTTCTGGCGCTGGCGCCAGTTCGAGCATCGTGACGGGCGGTGGCAAAGACTTGACGCGTACGGTCGGCGCGGTCAAGCGCAACGACGGTAGCAAGGGCAAAGAGAGTGCACCGCTCAACATCGAAGACCCGAAGCGAGAACAAGCCAAACAGGATGCGCGCCGCATGAACGAACTGCGCGCCAAGATGGACGCGCTGATTGCCGCCAACCCAAAGCTGCGCGAGTACCGCTCGCAGATCAAGATGCAGGTCACCATCGATGGCCTCGAGATCCAGATCGTCGACGACCAGAACAGGCCCATGTTCGACACCGGCAGTTCGCTGGTGAAGCCGCAGATGCGCGACATCCTGCATGAGATCGGCAGCGCGCTCAACGGCATCGAGAACAAGGTCAGCCTGGCCGGCCACACCGACGCCACGCCGTACGGCAACGGCGATCGCGGCTACGGCAACTGGGAGCTTTCGGCCGATCGCGCCAACGCGTCGCGCCGCGAACTCGTCGCCTCGGGCATGCCCGACGACAAGCTGGTGCGCGTGGTCGGCCTGGCCGCAAGCGACCTGCTCGACAAGGGCAACGCGATGGCGCCGGTGAACCGCCGCATCAGCATCACCGTGCTGACGCACGAGGCTGAGTCGCGACTGCTCGGCACGCCTCGCCTGGATGCGCCCGATGCAGTGAAGGCCATCAACGAACAGCTGGCCCGCGACCACGACAAGGGCGCGTCTTCAGACAAGCCGTAAGCGACGGCGCGCCTCGCGTCGCTGCGAATTGACAGGCACTCGCGCCGCTTATCGGCGCTTCGTTTTCGCCCCCGCTTCGGACAATGGCTGGCACACCCAAAGCCCGTCATGGAATCCAGCAGTCAGGACCGCCGCCTCCCCGCAACGCAACGCAAGCTCGATCAGGCTCGCCGCGACGGTCAGGCTGCGCGCTCGAAAGACCTGCCGCACCTGATCGTTCTCGGCACCGGCGCTGTCGCGCTGCTGCTGCTGGCACCCACCGCCTTCGAGCGCATGCGCAGCACGCTGGCACATGCGTTTCACTTCGACGCCCACAGCATCGCCCAACCCGGCGACATGCTGGCCCGGCTCACCTCGTACACCAACCTCGGGCTTGCGGCCTGCGCGATCTTCGCGGCCATCGTGCTGTTCGCGGCCATCGCCGGCACCATCGCGACGGGCGGGTGGGTCGCCAGTATCAAGTCGATCACGCCCGACCTGAGCCGACTCAATCCACTGTCGGGCATCGGCAATCTGGTGTCCAAGCAGCAGCTGGTCAACGTCGCCAAGCTGGTCTTCATGTCGGCGCTGCTAGGCACCGTCGGCTACATGTTCGCGGCGGGCTCGCTGCACACCATCGCGCAGCTCGCGATGCAGCAGTCGCCCGCCGGGCTGGCTGCGCTCGGCGACTGGCTGGTGTCGGGCATGAGCCTGGTAATGCTGGTGGTGCTGGCCGCAGCGGTGATCGACGTGCCGCTGCAAAACCACTTTCATCGCGCCAAGCTCAAGATGTCGCACCAGGAAGTGCAGCAGGAGCACAAGGAAGCCGACGGCAACCCGCACATGAAAGGCCAGATGCGCCGCAACGCGCGCGAGCGGGCGCAGCGCAGCAGCATCACCGCCGTGCCGCGCGCCGACTTCATCCTGATGAACCCGACGCACTTTGCCGTGGCGATGCGCTACGACGAGCAGACCATGAGCGCGCCGCAAGTGATCTCCAAGGGCGCCGATCTGCTCGCCATGAAGATCCGCGACATCGCCAAGGAGCACTCGATTCCGATCGTGCAGTCGCCGATGCTGGCGCGCGCTTTGTACGCGCACGCCGAGCTCGACCAGCCCATTCCGGCCAGTCTTTTCACCGCCGTCGCGCAGGTGCTGGCCTATGTGTATCGCCTGAAAGCCGCACTGCGCGGTGAAGCGCCGATGCCGCTGGTCGTGCCGGAGCCTTTCGTGCCGCCGGAGCTCGATCCGCTGAACAAAACGCCCAAGCAACCGAAGAACCCGAAGCAACCCGTCGAAGGCACTGAATGAATCCGGACATGATCCGCCAATGGTTCGGTGCGCAGGGCGCGATGTTCCAGCGCGCCGCGGCGCCATTGCTCGTCGTCGCCATCCTCGGCCTGATGGTGTTGCCGATTCCGCCCTGGCTGCTCGACACTTTCTTCACCATCAATATCGCCGTCGCGCTGATGGTGATGATGGTCGCCGCGTACATGGTGCGGCCGCTCGATTTCGCGGCATTCCCTTCGGTGCTGCTGCTCACCACGTTGATGCGGCTGTCGCTCAACGTGGCCTCGACACGGGTCGTGCTGCTCGAAGGCCACACCGGTCCCGGCGCTGCCGGCGCGGTGATCGAAGCCTTTGGCCACTTCCTGATCGGCGGCAATTTCGCGGTCGGTTTGATCGTGTTCGCGATCCTGGTGGTCATCAACTTCGTGGTGGTGACCAAGGGTGCGGAGCGCATCGCCGAAGTGTCAGCGCGCTTCACCCTGGACGCGATGCCCGGCAAGCAGATGGCAGTCGATGCCGACTTGAACTCCGGCAACATCGACGAGAAGGAAGCACGGCGTCGCCGCCTCGAAGTGGCGGAAGAAGCCAACTTTTTCGGCGCGATGGACGGTGCCTCCAAGTTCGTGCGCGGCGACGCGATGGCCGGCATTTTGATCCTGATCATCAGCGTGATCGGCGGCTTCACCATCGGCGTGCTGCAGCATGGCCTGCCAGTGGGCAAGGCCGCCGACACCTACGTGCTGCTGGCCGTGGGTGACGCACTGGTCGCGCAGATTCCGGGCCTGCTGATCTCGGTTGCCGCGGCCATGGTGATCTCGCGCGTCGGCAAGGAAGAAGACGTCGGCCGGCAGATCGTGCAGCAGCTCTTCACCTCGCCGCGCGTGCTCGGTTTGACCGCCGGCATCCTCATCTTGCTCGGCATCATTCCCGGCATGCCGCACGTCGTGTTCTTGGTGATGGGCGGCTTGCTCGGCTACGGCGCATGGATGATTTCACGGCGGCCGCCACCGGCCGTCGATGCACCCGCGCCAGCGCCCGCGGCCGACGCAGAAGCCACCTGGGACGACCTGCAACCAGTCGACCTGCTCGGCCTCGAACTCGGCTACCGCCTTATCGCGCTGGTCGACAAGAACCGGCAAGGCGACCTGCTCATGCGCATCAAGGGCGTGCGCCGCAAGTTCGCGCAGGAGGTCGGCTTCCTGCCGCCCGCGGTGCACGTGCGCGACAACCTCGAACTCAAGCCGAGCGGCTACCGGGTGACCTTGCGCGGCGTCATGGTGGCCGAGGGCGAAGCCTTCCCCGGCATGTACCTGGCGATCAATCCGGGCGGCATCAACACGCCGCTGATCGGCACCGCGACGACCGATCCGGCCTTCGGCCTGCCGGCGCACTGGATCGAGGAACGCCAGAAGGAAGCCGCGCAAATGGCCGGTTTTACCGTCGTTGATTCACCCACCGTGATGGCGACCCATCTCTCACACTTGATGCAGGTTCAGGCAGCGCGATTGCTGAGCCGCACCGAAACCCAACAACTGGTCGAACACGTGAGCAAGCTGGCCCCCAAGCTGATCGAAGAAGTCGTACCCAAGCTGGTACCGATCTCGACGTTCCAGAAAGTTTTGCAGCTGCTGCTCGAAGAGTCGGTTCATATCCGCGACATCCGCACCATCGTCGAAACGCTGGCCGAACAGGCCGGCCAGACCACCGACCCGGCCGAGCTGGCGCGCCGTGTGCGCGTGGCGCTGTCGCCGGCCATCGTGCAGCAGATCTACGGCCCGACGCGCGAGCTCGACGTCATCGCCATCGAGCCCGGCTTCGAGCGCCTGCTGGTGCAGGCGCTGGCCAATGCGCAAGCCCCTGCCCTCGATCCCGGCGTGGCCGAACTATTTACCCGCACCGCTGCCGAAGTCGCACAAAAGCAGGAGGAGCTGGGCGTACCGGCCTGCTTGCTGGTACCCGACGCCATCCGCAGTTCGATCTCGCGCCTGGTGCGCCGCGTTGCGCCCCGTTTGCAAGTGCTGGCGCACAGCGAAATTCCTGAAACCCACACGATCCGCATCGGCCCGATCCTTCGAGGTGCTTCCGCATGAATATTCAACGCTTTCTCGCACCGACCGCCCGCGAGGCACTGGCCAAGGCGCGTGCCGCCTTCGGTGACGACACGCTGATCCTGTCGAATCGCCAGCTGCCCGACGGCGTCGAAGTGATGGCCGCGACCGAAGCCGCGCTGGCACTGATCGACAGCAACACGCCAGAGCATGGATCGGTCGAAGTTGCACGCCCAGTGCCGGTCGCAGCACCCAGGGCCATCGTCGAAGCGGTCGCCGCACCCGCGCTCGACATCGGCGTGCAAGCCGACACCGAGCAGCTCGCGATGAGCACGCTGTCGTTCCAGGACTATGTGCGCGAGCGGATGCTGCGCCGTCAACATGAAGCGAGCGTGCCGGTCGTTGTGGCTCCCGCACCCGCCAAAGACGCTGCCAAGCCCGGTTTCCAGATCCTTTCATCGCCCCCGGTCGCCGTCGTGGTGAACGACTTCATCGCTTCCACTGCGACGCCTGGCGCGCCGACCGCTTCGGTCGTGACCGAACCCGCCACCGCCCCCGCCGCCACATCCCCCGACCTGATGGCGCAACTGCAGTCGATGCAGACCATGATGGGCGAGCGCTTCAACGCGCTCGCGTGGCTCGGCCAGGCGCGGCAAGATCCGATCCAGTCGAACCTGATGCTGAAGCTGGTGCGTGCCGGCTACTCGCCCGGCCTCGCGCGCTCGGTGCTCGAAGCCATGCCCGCTTCACTCGAAGCCGGCGACGCCGTGCGCTGGCTGCTCGGCTCGCTGGAGAACCGGCTCAGCTCCAAGACCGTGCAGCCGTCGATCCCTGAAGAGGGCGGCGTGTTCGCGTTGATTGGCGCGACCGGTGTCGGCAAGACCACCAGTGCCGCCAAGCTGGCCGCGCTCGGCGCGCAACTGCACGGTCCCTCCGGCGTCGGCCTTATCACGCTCGACACGCAACGCGCCGGGGCGCACGAACAACTGCGCGCCCATGGGCGCAGCCTCGGCGTCGTGGCGCATCTGGCGCACGACCGCGCCGCGCTGCAGGAGTTACTGCATCTGTTGATAGGCAAGAAGGTCGTGATCATCGACACCGCCGGCGTGGCGCCGCACGATCCGCGCCGCCGCGATCTGCTCGACATGCTCGACGTGCCAAACGTCAAGCGCGTGCTGGTGCTCAACGCCGGTGCGCATGGCGACACGCTGGAAGACATGGCCATCGCATTCAAGCTCGGCGGCACGCGCCAGGCCATCGTCTCGAAGATCGACGAAGCCGCCAAGCTCGGCCCGGTGCTCGACGTACTCATGCGCCACGAGTTCACCGTGCGTGGCATCGGCAATGGCCAGCGCGTGCCCGAGGACTGGAAGGTCGGCGATGCACGCGGCCTCATTCGCGCCTCGATGCAGGCAGCCCAACGCTCGGCCTTCGACCCCAAGCCGGTCGACATGCCCTGCTACTTTTCACCGGCCGATTGCGGCGCCTGAACTTCGACGCAATGCTCGCCGCTACAGCTTCCCAGATGTACAACCCCCAAGGCCGACTCGACCGCGACGGTTTGATTCGCCAGTACGTGCCGTTGGTGCAGCGTCTCGCGCACCACATGATCGCGAAGCTGCCGGCCAACGTCGAGCTCGACGACCTGATCCAGGTCGGAATGATCGGTCTGGCGGACGCCTTGTCGCGCTATGAAGCGAGCCAGGGCGTGCAGTTCGAAACCTTTGCGACGCAACGCATTCGCGGTGCCATGCTCGACGAGCTGCGTGAAGGCGACTGGCTGTCGCGCGGCTCGCGCAAGAGCCAGAAGCAGATCGAGCAGGCGGTGCACAAGCTGGAGCATCGGCTTGGCCGCTCTCCGGTCGAATCGGAAATTGCCGCCGAGCTCAAGATGCCGCTCGACGAATACCAGGCCCTGCTCGGTCGCGTGCGCGGCACGCAGTTGGTCTACCTCGAAGACATCGGTGCCGGCAGCGAAGACTCCGACGGTTTTCTGGATCGGCATACCGCCGACACCGAGGCCGATCCACTCAGCCTCTTGAAAGACCAGCGCCTGAAGAAGGCACTGGTGGTGGCGATCGACGGTCTGCCGGAACGCGAGCGCTTCATCATGGGCATGTACTACGAGCAGGACATGAACCTGAAAGAAATCGCTGCGGTGCTCGGCATCACCGAGTCGCGCGTGAGCCAGTTGCACAGCCAGTCGATCGCACGACTTCGCGCGAAGATGCGCAGCCACTGAGGCGGCCTCTGCGGCCGTGTGCTTCGGCGCCCTTGCGGCGCCGTTTTCAATTGGAGCGTCTAACGGTAATCGGGCAACCGACAGCTGCACGCCCGGTCAACGGGCAGCGTTCGCTGCCAGGGTCTGTCGACCCTGCAAGAGATCAATGCGAAGCGAAGGTCGGGCGGTCGCCCAGTCGCGCGTAGGTCGCGTCGGCCGCCGGCCGGAAGATCGAAGCCAGCGCACGCTCCACCACCACGGTGCGGCGGGCGATGCTCTGGCGTTGCGTGGACAGGCGTTGGGCCACTGCATCGATGCGGCGGCGGAAGGCATGGTCGAACACTTCGGCCGACAGGGCCGCTTCGAGCACACGGGCGAAAGACAGGGCGACTTCGCGCAGGGCAGCGCAGGCGCGCTGCAGTGCATCGGGCTCGCCCGCCATCAGGCCGGCATCGACCACGTCGAGCTGCTGCTCGACTTCGACCAGGAGGGATTCGGCGGAATTGCGGGTATCGGGCATGGTCAGTTCCTCACTCGGCTCAACATTTCCTGGGCATTCGAAAGCATCTTGTCGGCGATGGCGCCGGAATCGACCTTGAAGGTGCCGTCGGCGATGGACGCCTTGACGGACGCCACCTTGGCTTCATCGATGCCGGTGCCGGCCGAGGCGACGTTCAACGTGCGGGCCGCACCCGACACCGTGACAGTCGCACCCGTACTGCTGGCAGCGCCTGCTGCTTCGGCTCCGCCGGTGCCGCTCGAGGCTCCGCCGCGCTCGGCCTTGGTGGCTGCGAGCGATGCGGCCGCGAGGGCGGGATCGTTCAGTGCTTGGATCTTCATGATTCAACTCCAGTGCCCCCTTGTGGAAGCATCGTCCCTGTAATTTCGGCACCCTTTGGAGAAACTTGAGGACTTTCTCAGGGCTGAATTACATCGACAGCCGCACCGTGCGCAAATCCTGCACGATTCCGGTGGTGATGCGGCCGTTTTCCATTCGCAGCCGCACCATCTGGCCGACAACGCCCGGCGTCATGGCCTGCGCATCGGACGTCACCTCGAAGCCCGGCCCCGTGGCCACCACCCGCACCTGCGCGCCCGCTGCGAACACCTGGGCCGGCTTGACCATCGACTGCCGCACCGGCTGCCCGGCCAGCAACGAATGCGCTGCGGTCTGCCCAACCCACAAGGCCGGATCGGCCACGACAGGCGACGGCTCGGCGGCCCAGTCGGCTTCGGCCTCGACGGCGCTGGAGGCTGTCAGCAATGTGCCGGCGACCACGTTGTCGCGCAACACCCAGGCCGGGCCGAAGGCCTTGATGGTCACGGGCAGGAACACGTTCCAGCGACCGCCCCCATCGGTGCAGCGCAGGCCCAGCCGCGTGCGACCCCACAAGCGCAGGCCGACCGGGATGTAGGGCTCGACGTGAGTGCACGGCGCCAGCCGCAGCCGGCTGTCGAGTGCGCCAACGCTCACTTCCATGCGAAGCGGCGAGGCGGATGCAGCCTGCGATCTTGCGACGGCGTCGTCCAGCCACTGCTGCGTGGCGGCGACGAACTCCGGCGCGACCTCGGCACCTTGCGACGGTGCCTGCTGGGCCTGGGCAGCACCGCACAAGGCCGCCACATACATAGAGGCACACAGCGCGGTGATGCCGGCGATGCGGCCCTTGCCAGGACAGCGGCTGCGAAATTGAGGGGATGGCATGAGGCGCCTTTCCGGAAGTCCAAAGAAGAAGCTGCAGCAACAGTGCCGCGACTGAAATATAGGCAGCGCCGCGCCGCACAAAGCGCCGAACAGGCCGCGAATCCCCCCTTTACTCCGTGCTTCCCGGAGTGGCCGCGTTTTCATAATTTCCACACGGCCCGAAATGGCCACCCACTCCTATCCGAGGCCCTTCCGATGCTGGACAACTTGACGAACTCACTGGACTTCCATGCGAAGGCCCTGGTGCTGCGCGCCGATCGCCAGCGCGTGATCGCCAGCAACATCGCCAACGCCGACACGCCCGGCTACGCGGCACGCGACTTCGACTTTGCAGATGCACTGAAGAGTGCGACGGGTAGTGCAAGCAGCGGCTCGCCCCTGCGCATGGCGACCAGCGCCGGCACCATCGACAGCGGCCGCAGCAACGCACGCCACATCCCGCTCACCGGCGGCAGCGACGCCGGCATCGGTGACAGCGACAACGCGGCGGGCTACGTGGTGCAGACCCAGCCGACCGCCGACGGCAACAGCGTCGACCTCGACCGCGAGCGCGCCGCCTTTGCCGACAACGCAGTGCGCTACGAAGCCACGCTGCGCTTCATCAACGGCCAGAGCAAGACTTTGATGTCTGCCATCCAGGGGCAATAAACCATGTCGATGTTCTCGATCCTCGGCATTGCCGGCAGCGCGGTCAGCGCGCAGTCGCAACGCCTCAACGTGGTGGCCAGCAACCTGGCCAACGTCGACGCCGTGGCCGGCCCCGATGGCCAGGCCTACAAGGCGCGCCAGGTCGTGTTCCAGACCGTGCCGTACGGCAGCGCCGCCGATGCCGGCGTGCGCGTCGACTCGATCTCGGAGAACCAGACGCCCGGCCGCAAGGTGCACGAACCCGCCAGTCCGGCCGCCAATGCCGAAGGCTACGTGACGCACTCCAACGTGAACCCGGTGGAAGAGATGGTCAACATGATTTCGGCCTCGCGCTCCTACCAGAACAACATCGAAATCATGAACACCGCCAAGAGCCTGATGCTGAAGACGCTTCAACTCGGCCAGTAAGAAAAGGACCCCGTCAATGACCGCCACCAGCGCCACTTCCGCCATTGCCAGTTCGACGTCGAGCTACAACATCAGCTCGAGTGCCGACAAGGCCGCGAGCACCGGCACGAGCACCAGCTCCGCGGACATCCAGGACCGTTTCCTGAAGCTGCTGGTCGCCCAGCTCAGCAACCAGGATCCGATGAACCCGATGGACAACGCGCAGATGACTACGCAGATGGCGCAGATCAACACCGTCACCGGCATCGAGTCGCTCAACACCACGATGAAGGCGATGGCCGCGCAGATGGCGTCGCAGCAAATGCTGCAGTCCGGCGACATGGTCGGGCGCAGCGTGCTGACCGAAGGCAACCAGATCGCCATCGACGGCACCACGGCCGTCGGCGCGGTCGAGCTCGCCACCGGTGCGACCGACGTCAAGGTGCAAGTGATGACCGCCGGCGGCCAGATCGTCGACACCGTCTCGCTCGGCAAGCTCGACGCCGGCCAGCACGGCTTCAGCCTCGACGCGTCGAAGTACCCGGCCGGTGCGGCGCTGCAGTTCAAGGTCACTGCCACCAACGGCAGCGACGCGGTGCAGTCCACGGCACTGATGCGCGACAAGGTCGTGGCCGTCGGCAGCGATGCCGCCGGGCTCACGCTCACGCTGCTGTCTGCCGGCGTCACGCCGTACGCCAAGGTCCATACGGTTCTCTGATTCGCCCTCTTCCTTCCAGGAGCACTCCATGAGTTTTCAACAAGCACTTTCTGGCCTGAACGCCGCCAGCCGAAGCCTCGACGTGATCGGCCACAACATCGCCAACGCGGGCACCACCGGCATGAAGTCGTCGCGCGCCGAGTTCGCGGAAATCTATGCCAGCTCGGCCGGCGCACTGGGCGGCACCAACGTCGGCCTCGGCGTCGAAGTGGGCGCAGTGGCGCAACAATTCTCGCAAGGCACGCTGTCGATCACCGGCAACGACCTGGACGTCGCCATCAACGGCAAGGGCTTCTTCCAGGTGAAAGCGTCCGACGGTTCGACCGCCTACACGCGCGCCGGCAACTTCAAGCTCGACAAGGACGGCGACATCATCACCAACAGCGGTGCCACGGTGATGGGCTACCCGACCGATGCCAAAGGCGTGCGCCTGAGCTTCGACGCGCAGCCGCTCAAGCTGCCCACCGGCACGCCCATTCCGGCCAAGCAAACCACCAAGATGGCCGCGGAAATCACGCTGAACGCGGCCGCGCCCATCGCCGCCACCGCAACGCCTCCGACACCGATCCAGACCTACGGCACCTCGCTCACCGCGTTCGACGCGCAGGGCCTCGAAGTGCCGGTCGGCCTGTACTTCACCAAGATGGCCAACAACAGCTGGCAGGTGCACACGAGCGTCAACGGCAGCGACCCGAACACATCGACGCCCTTCACCGTCAACTTCAACGCCGACGGCAGTCTGAATACCGCGACCTCGCCGGTGCCCAGCCTGACGTTGGCCTCGCCGAACGATCCTGCGCAAACCTTCCCGATCACCCTCGACCTGAGCAAGATGACGCAAGTGAACTCGGCCTTCGCCGTGGCAGATCTTGCCCAGGACGGCTACACCTCGGGCGCGCTCACCGGCATCAAGATCGAAGACAGCGGCATCCTGACCGCCACCTACTCCAACGGCCAGACGCAGTCGGCCGGCCAGGTCGCGCTGGTGAACTTCCGCAACGTGCAGGGCCTGTCGCCCACCGGCTCGGGCTACTGGATCGAGACCGCCGCATCGGGCCAGCCGGTGCACGGCGCGCCGGGCGAAGGCACCTTCGGCCAGCTGCGCTCGGGCGCGCTCGAAGAATCGAACGTCGACCTGACGGCCGAGCTGGTCAACATGATGACCACGCAGCGCGCCTACCAGGCCAACGCGCAAACCATCAAGACGCAAGACCAGGTCATGTCGACCCTGGTGAACCTGCGCTGATCGATCCGTTCGCCAAGACCTCCCAGCACACGCACGGCACGCCATGGACCATCTGATCTATACCGCGATGAGCGGCGCCAACGCGGCCGCCCAACGCCAGGCCGTGCTCGCGAACAACCTCGCGAACGCATCGACGCAAGGCTTCCGTGCCGAGCTGTCGACCTTTCGTGCGGTGCCGGTGCGAGGCGACGGCGCCACCACCCGGGTGTTCGCACTCGAAGCCACTTCGGGCCACGACAGTTCGCCCGGCGCCGTGCAGCGCACCGGGCGCAGCCTCGACGTGCAAGCGCAAGGCAACGCATGGTTCGCAGTGCAAGGGCTCGACGGCACCGAAGCCTACAGCCGCTCCGGCGCGCTGCAGGTGTCGCCGACCGGCACGCTGGTCAACAGCTCTGGCCTGGTCATCTTGTCGGACGGCGGTTCGCCGATCGACGTGCCGCCGGGTGGCGATATCAGCATCGGCAACGACGGCACCGTGACCTCGAAAACCGGTAGCCAGCCAGTGTCGACACTGGGCCGCCTGAAGCTCGCCACGCCGACGCAGGAAGACCCGTTGAAGCGCAGCGAGGACGGCCTGTTTCGCACCGCATCGCAAGAGCCGGTGCCGAGCGACAACACGGCGCGCCTGGAAACCGGCGCGCTCGAAGGTTCGAACGTGAACGCGATCGAAACCATGGTCGGCATGATCGCCGCCGCCCGCCAGTTCGACGCCCAGATGCGCCTGCTGACCACCGCCGAAGCGTCCGACAAATCGGCCGCCCAATTGCTCGCCGTGGGCTGATGCCCGAAAGAACACCATGATCAACTCGCTCTGGATCTCGAAGACCGGCATGGAAGCGCAGCAGACGCAGCTCGACGTCATCTCGCACAACCTGGCCAACGTCTCGACCACCGGCTTCAAGCGCGCCAGCGCCGTGTTCGAAGACCTGATGTACCAGAACCTGCGGCAGGTCGGCGCCAACAGCACCGAGCAATCGCAGCTGCCGACCGGCCTGCAGCTCGGCCTGGGTGTGCGCACAGTCGCCACCAGCCGCTCGTTCACGCAGGGCAGCATGCAGCAGACCAACAACCAGCTCGACCTCGCCATCAAGGGGAATGGTTTCTTCCAGGTGACGCAGCCCGACGGCACCATGGGCTACACGCGCGACGGTTCCTTTCAGGTCGACGCGCAGGGCCGCCTCGTGACGGCGGCGGGACTGCCGGTGGCCAACGGCATCACGGTGCCGGCGGGCGCAACCAACGTGAGCATCGCGACCGACGGCGCCGTGTCGGCCACGCTGTCGGGCCAGGCCGCGCCGCAGACCATCGGCACGCTGGCCATCGCCAACTTCGTGAACCCGGCCGGACTTGAACCGCGCGGAGAGAACCTCTATGCCGAGACCGCTGCGTCGGGCCAGCCGCAAGGCGGCACTGCCGGCACCAACGGCCTGGGCACCGTGATGCAGGGCTTTCTGGAAACCTCGAACGTGAACGTGGTGCAGGAACTGGTCTCGATGATCCAGACGCAGCGCGCTTATGAGATGAACTCGAAGGCGATCCAGACCAGCGACCAGATGCTGCAGAAGCTCGCGCAGCTCTGATCACTTCGAGCCCGGTCATGAAACGTCTCGCCTCCCTCGCCCTGATCGTGTCGATGCTCTCGCTGTCGTCGGCGCTCGTGACCGGCTGCACCACGCTCGCCAATACGCCACAGGTCGACATGCCGAGCACGGCACCGCCTGCCGTGCCGGCACCCGTCGCCGCACCGCGCAATGCGACGGGCAGCCTGTTCCACACCAGCAGCTATCGCCCGCTGTTCGAGGACCGCCGCGCGCGGCTGGTCGGCGACACGGTGACCATCGCCATCGTCGAGAACGTGACCGCGAGCCAGAAGTCCACTTCGTCGATCGACAAGAAAGACGGCATCGACGCCAGCATCAGCGCGATGCCCTTCTTCAAGAGCAACTCGTTCAGCCGCGCCAGCGCGACGGCCGATTCGGCCTACAACTTCGCAGGCAAGGGCGGCACCGAAAGCGCCAACACTTTCCAGGGCTCGATCACCGCGACGGTGGTCGACCTGTTGCCCAACGGCCACCTCGTCGTCACAGGCGAGAAGCAGATCGGGGTGAACCAGAACGTCGACGTCCTGCGCTTTTCCGGAACCATCGATCCGCGCTCCATCCAGGCCGGCAGCGTGGTGAGCTCGGCACAAGTGGCCAACGTGCGCATCGAGTCGCGCGGCCGTGGTGCGCAGCAGGAAGCGCAAGTCATGCCCTGGCTCAACCGCTTTTTCATGAGCGTCTTGCCTTTCTGAGCATTCGATGAAGAACACCCCCATTCGCCTTTCCGCTCGTCTCGCCGGCCTGCTCATGTTGAGCATGGCGCTGCTCGCGCCCGCCCACGCCATCCGCATCAAGGAAGTGGCCGCCGTGCAAGGCGTGCGCTCCAATCAATTGACGGGCTACGGCCTGGTCGTCGGTCTCGACGGCACGGGCGACCAGACCACGCAGATGCCTTACACCACGCAGAGCGTGGCCAACTACCTGCAGCAGCTGGGAGTGACCTTGCCGGCCGCGACCGCATCGCAGCTGCAACTGAAGAACGTCGCGGCCGTCATCGTGACGACGACGCTGCCGGCCTTCGCGCAGCCGGGCCAAATGCTCGACGTCAACGTCTCGTCGATGGGCAACTCCAAGTCGCTGAAGGGCGGCACGCTGATCGCCACGCCGCTGCGCGGTGCCGACGGCCAGATCTATGCGCTGGCGCAGGGCAACCTGATCATCGGTGGCGCAGGTGCCTCGGCCGCCGGCAGCAAGGTGCAGATCAACCACCTGAGCGCCGGTCGCGTGCCGAACGGCGCGCAGGTCGAGCGCTCGGTACCGACCTCGCTGAACGACGGTGACAGCGTGAGTCTGGACCTGAACTCGGCCGACTTCGAAACCGCACGCCGCGTGGCAGCCGTCGTCAACCTGAAGCTCGGCAGCGGCCTGGCTCGCGCGCTCGACGGCCGCACGGTGCAGGTGCAGGCACCGGTCGATGCCAACGCCCGGGTCAGCTTCATTGCGCAACTCGAAGAGCTCACGCTGGAGATTCCGATTCCGGCGGCGCGTGTGGTCATCAACGCGCGAACCGGCTCGGTGGTGCTGAATCAGGCCGTCACGCTGGGCCCCTGCGCCGTGGCGCACGGCAACCTGTCGATCACGATCAGCTCGCAACCGATCATCAGCCAGCCGCAGCCGTTCTCCAACGGCAAGACGGTGGTGGCCGAGCAGGCCAGCATCCAGATCAAGCAGGAGCCCGGGATCCTCATTCAGCTTCCGAACTCGCCACTGCTGTCGGACGTGGTGCGTGCGCTCAACGCGCTCGGTGCCACGCCGCAAGACCTGCTGGCGATCCTGCAAGCCATCAAGGCCTCGGGCGCGCTCAACGCGGAACTCGAGGTCATCTGAAGATGAAGCCCCCACGCTCATCGCTTCGCGTATCGCGGCCCCCCGAGGGGGAGCGTCAGTGCCTTCGGGCGGCCGGGCGGCACTGACATGGCCGCGCCGTCATCCATTCCCACCCTGAGCAGCGGCGGACTCGCGGCCGACGCGCGTTCGCTCGACACGCTCAAGCTGGTCGCGGGCAGCAACGATCCCAAGGCCGTCAAGGAAGCCGCCAAGCAGTTCGAATCGCTCTTCATGCGCGAGCTCATCAAGAGCATGCGCGAGGCCACGATGAAATCAGGACTGATGGACAGCGACGGCGAAAAGCTCGGCACCGATTTGCTCGACCAGCAGTTCGCAGTGCAGCTCTCCGGCATGCCCGGCGGCCTGACCGAAGCCATCACGCGGCAGCTCACGCAGCAGATGACCGGCAATGCGCGCAGCGCCACGCCGACGGTGTCGCTCGGCGGCACCGCGACCAACCCGAGCGCGACGCAAAGCGGCTTTGTGTCGCAGCACACCGAAGCCGCCGAGCGCGTGGCCCAGGCCACCGGTATTCCGTCGGCTTTCATGATCGGCCAGGCCGGCCACGAAACTGGCTGGGGCAAGAGCGAGATCCGCAACGCCGACGGCAGCAATGCCTTCAACCTGTTCGGCATCAAGGCCACGGGCAGCTGGACCGGCAAGGTGGCCGAGATCACGACCACCGAATACGTCGACGGCGAAGCGAAGAAGGTCACGGCCAAGTTCCGCGCCTACGGCTCGTACGAAGAGTCGTTCCGCGACTACGCCAAGCTCATCGGCGAGAGCCCGCGCTATGCGCAGGCCCGCGCGCAGACCGGCTCGGCCACCGCCTACGCCACTGAATTACAACGCGCCGGCTACGCCACCGATCCGGCCTACGCGGCCAAGCTGAGCCGCGCCATCAACACCAGCTTGCAGCTGCAAAGGTCTCAAGCATGAGTCTGCTCAACGTCGGCGCGCGGGCCCTGCTGGCCAATCAGCTTGCGCTGCAGACCACCGGCAACAACATTGCCAACGCCAACACGGTCGGCTATTCGCGCCAGACCGCGGTGATGTCGCAGGTGCCGGGGCAATACACCGGCAGCGGCTATATCGGCAAGGGTGTCGAGGTCTCGACCATCGAGCGCGCCCACAGCGACTTTCTGACCACGCAGGCGACGCAGGCCGCGTCCGTGTCGTCGATGGACAGCACGCGCGCCAACCAGCTTTCCTCGCTCGAAGACATCTTCACCGGTGGCGCCAGCGGCCTCGGCGCGTCGGTGACCGACATGCTCAACTCGCTGTCGGACGTGGCGAGCACGCCGACCGACATCACCGCGCGCAACGTGGTGTTGACCCGCGCCGACGAGATGGGCGCGCGCTTCCAGGACGCGCAAAGCCGGCTCGACGATCTGCAGCAAGGCGTGAAATCGCAACTTGGCAATGCGGTCACGACCATCAACAGCCTGGCCACGCGGGTGGCCGCGCTCAACCAGCAAATCGCACGCGCGCAGGGCGGCGGCCAAGCCCCCAACGACCTGCTCGACCAGCGCGATCAGGCGATGCGCGATCTCAACCAGCAGGTGCAAACCACCACCGTGGCGGCCGACGACGGCACCATGAGCGTGTTCATCGGCAGCCAGCCACTGGTGCTCGGCAGTTCTGCCGCACCGCTGTCGCTCACGACCGGCGCCGACGGCACGCAAGCCCTGGCGCTCACGCGCGGCAACGCCAGCTCGACGATCCCGGGCGAAACGCTGGGCGGCGGTGCGGTGGCCGGGTTGCTGCGTTTTCAGAACACCGACCTCGCCGAGGCCCGTAACCTGCTGGGGCGCATGGCGACGACCATCACCAGCGCAGTCAATGCGCAGCACAAGCTCGGTGTCGATCTGGACGGCAATGCCGGCGGCAATTTCTTCCAGCCGATCGCGGTGCCCGACGCGGTGCCGGCGACAGCCAACACCGGCAACGCGACGGTGGGCGCCACCGTGACCGACCCGTCGGCGCTCGCTGCATCGTCCTACCAGCTCAACTTCGGCGCGGCAGGCAGCCTGCAGGTGACGCGGCTGTCGGACGGCAAGATCAGCAACTTCACCGGACCGCTGCCGGTGCAAGTGGATGGCCTGACCATCGCCGTCGGTGCAGGCACAGCCAACGCCGGCGACAGCTTCACCCTCAAGCCGTATGCCGCCGCTGCCGGTCAGGTCGCGACCGCGATCACCTCGCCGCGCGCACTTGCCGCGGCCAACCCGATCGAGGCCCGCGCCGGCACCAGCAACACCGGCAACGTGACCGTGTCGGCACTCGCGCCAGCCAAGGCCGATGCCAACATGACGGGCACCGTCACGCTGACTTTCAACGCGGCCGGCACCTTCGATGTGAGCGGCACCGGCACCGGCAACCCGACCGGCGTGGCCTACACAGCGGGCCAGCCGATCAGCTTCAACGGCTGGAACCTCACGCTGAAAGGCACACCGAAACCCGGCGACACCATCACCGTGCAGGCAGCGACGCCGGGCTACAGCAACCTCAATGCCGGCAACGCGACCGCACTGCTCGGCCTGCGCGACGCCACGGTGTTCGACGGCGCCCCGCTGTCCGATGGCTACGCCTCGCTGATGGCGACGGTCGGCGTCCGTTCGCAGAGCGCGCAGTACGCCGCGGGCATCTCCAACTCGATTGCGACGAACCTCGAGACCAGCCGCACCAGCGTGTCGGGCGTCAACCTCGACGAAGAGGCCGCCAACCTGCTGAAGTACCAGCAGGCCTACCAGGCGTCGGCCAAGATGATCCAGATTGCGCAAAGCATCTTCGACACGTTGCTGCAAGGCATGCACTGAATTCAACGGAGTAACCCATGTCTGGCAACACCACCCGCCTCGGCAGCGCGAACACCTATGACAACGCGGTGCGCCAACTTACCGCACGGCAGTCGCAAATGTCGAGTCTGCAAGAGCAACTCACGGCTGGCAAGAAGGTGCTGCGCCCGAGCGACGACCCGAGCGGCGCGGCGCAGGCCGAGCGCGCCATCACACGCATGGCGCGCGTCACTACCGACCAGCGCGCCCTCGAAGTGCAACGCAACGCTGTCGGAACGGCCGAGTCGACACTGGGCGATGCGATAACCGCCGTGCAGACCTTTCGCGCCCTTGCCGTGCAGGCCGGCAACACGTCGCTCACCGGCACCGACCGCGCCAGCATCGCGCAGCAGATGACCACGCTGCGCGACCAGATCCTCGGCTACGCCAATGAAAAAGACAGCAATGGACAGCCGCTTTTCGGTGGGCTCGGCAGCACGGCCGCACCGTTCTCCGACACCAGCGGCGGCGTGACGTTCAACGGCATCGCAGGCCAGACCGCGGGCGGCGCGGTGTCGGTGCCCGCCACGCTCGATGGCGCCGCGACCTGGATGAACGTGCCCACCGGGAACGGCGTGTTCGCCATCACGCAGGCGAGCGGCACCAGCACCGTCTACACCGACGCAGGCAAGGTCACCGACCCAAGCGCGGTGACCGGCGCCAACTACAACATCGTGTTCACCGTGAGCGGCGGCGCGACGACTTACAACGTGCTCAACACCACCGCGGGAACGACGGTGCAAAGCGCGCAACCCTACCGGCAAGGTCAGGCGATAGCGTTCGACGGCATTTCGTTGACGCCATCGGGCACGCCGGCCAACGGCGCGACCCTGCAAGTGAAGCCGAGCACCCGCTCCGGTCTGTTCGGCGTGCTCGACGCGGCGATTGCCGGGATCCGTGACGCCACCAGCACGGGCGCAGTGGCGCAGAACGTGTCGCAGGCTCTGGTGCAGATCGACTCGGGCCTGTCGCGCCTGCAGTCGTCGCGCGGCACGGCCGGCGACCTGCTGAATCGGGTCGACGACATCTCGGGGCGACAAGCCGATCGCAGCATCCAGCTGGAGGCGGATCGATCGCGTGCCGAAGACATCGACATGGTGAAAGGGGTCTCGGATTTCCAGACGCAGCAGACCGCGTATTCCGCGGCGCTCGGTTCTTACGCGCAGATCCAGAAACAGTCGCTCTTCAACTTCATCAGCTAGCGCGATGAAACACACCCCCACGCCACGGGAGGCCTCATGGCGCAAACCGTACTAGGCAGCCTGACCCTCGGCTACCGGCCCATGTGGGGCCGTAGCCGCACACTGTCCGGCGTGCAGCTGTTCGTGCACGAAGACAGCGAAGGCGTCGACGGCCATCACCTGCTTCGCATGCTTGCAGAGCTGCGCACCGCCGAGTCACCGGCGCTGCTGCTGTCTTTGCAGTCGCGCGAACTGCTGACCAGCCTGCTGCAACACGCCACGCCGTCGGACCCGATGATCGAAGTGCCGGTGCGCTGGCTCGACGACGCGCGGCTGCGCGCTTGCGTGCATTCCGCGCGCTCGCGCGGCGTGCGCATGGTGGCGCGTGGCGACGCGGCACAGAACCCACCCGAAGACGTGGCGCGCTGCTTCGAGCGGCGCATGACCGCGCTGTCGGCGGTCGATGCCGGCACCGCGTTGCATGCCGCCAAGCGCGCGCGCGAATCGGCCGCAGTCGGTCGTCTTGCGGCCCGCGCCGAAGGCAGCCCGGTGCTCCCCAACTCCATGGTCGAAGGCGTGGCGAGTCGCGCGCTTGCCGAACACGCACTCGATCAGCAAGGCGCCTGGGCCATCGCAGGCTGGCCGGTCGAAGATGCGGTGCACCGCTACGCAGGGCAGCCGCTGCCGCCGAGCCGTCGCGCCATCGTGCAGACCATGAACGCGCTCGACGACGAGCCGTCGCTCGAACGCATCGAACAATTGCTCGGCGAAGAACCGACGCTGGCCTACCGCCTCTTGCTGTATCTCAACTCGGCTGGCCTGGGCTTGCGCAGCGGCATCGCGTCGTTGCGGCACGGCTTCATGATGCTGGGCTTTCGTTCGCTGAGTGCCTGGCTGGCCGAGCAACTGCCGCACGCGACCGACGATGCGGGCCTGCGGCCAGTGAACGCGACGATGGTGCTGCGCGGCCACCTGATGGAGCACCTGATGGACGCCGGCATCGAGGACGATCTGCGGCGCGAGGTGTACCTGTGCGGCCTGTTCGCGCAGCTCGACCTCGTGCTCGACGAGCCGCTCAAACTCAGCCTCAGTCGGATCCCGTTGTCGGAGCGAATCGTCTCGGCCATCGTGAGCCACAACGGCCCGTATGCACCGAGCCTGAAAGCCGCCCTCGCAATGGAATCGGACGACCCGGCTCCGTTGCGTGCCGTGCGCGAAACCTATGGCCTGGCGTCCGACGACGTGAACCGCGCACTGCTGCGAATGCTCGCGGGCGGCAGCCTGTAGCAGGCTGGACTGCTGACGACGCACGCCGCATGAACGATCTTTGTGTTTCCCCTGTTTTTCTTTCCCCGGAGTTCCGATGTCTACTGATCACGCCCTTGCCCCAGATGTCGAAAGTGCCGCGCCCGCTGGCGTGGGCGCTGCGCTGTCGCGCCAGGCCATCGTCGACGAGCGGCGCGCCGTGTTCGGTTACGCGCTGTTCGAACAACCACGCGACCGCGCGAACGATTCCACCGTGGTGGTCGATGCGCTGTCCGACTCGGGCACCAACGCGGTGGCGGGCGAGAAGCTCGTCTTCATCCATTGCGCTTTCGAAAATCTCGGCGGCCTCCAACTCGACCTGCTCGACCCCGACAAGGTCGTGCTCGAGGTGTCGACCCGAGAAGGCAGCACCGAAGAAGACATCGAGTTCGGCCGTCTCGCGCTGACGAAAATTCGCGAAAGCGGATTCCGTTTGGCGTTCGGCCCGGCGGTGCTCGAACCCGCCTACGCATCGTGGCTGCCGATGGCTGCATTCTTGAAGCTCAACCTGGCCGGCATGCCGAACGACCAGGCCGAGCGCTTCATCAAGCTTGCAAAGACTTCGAGCCGCGCCGATGTGGTGGCCGAGCAGGTCGATACGGTCGAGCAGTACGAACTGATGAAGCGCTTTGGCGTCAAGCTGTTCCAGGGCCGCTGGTTCGCGCAGCCTTCTGCCATCACCGACAAGGCGGTGCAAACCTCGCAAGCCACGATCATCCAGTTGATCAACCTGGTGCGGCGCGAAGCGGACCTCGGCGACATCGAAGAGCTCATCAAGAAAGACCCGACGCTGTCTTTCAAGCTGCTGCGCATGATCAATTCGTGCGGCTTCGGGCTGAGCGTGGAGATCACCTCGTTCCGCCACGCGGTGATGATCCTCGGGCTCAACAAACTGATCCGCTGGGCCACGTTGCTGATGACGGTGTCGCGCCCCGGCGGCGCCGCGCCGGCAGCAGGCACCACAGCGGTGGTGCGCGGCCGGCTGATGGAGCTGCTCGCTGCCGAACTGATGCCTCAGGAAGACTGCGACAACGCCTTCATCGTCGGCGTGTTCTCGCTGCTCGACACGCTGGTCGGCATGCCGATGGCGCAAGCGCTCGGTTCAGTCACGTTGCCGGAGCCTGTGCTCGACGCGCTGCTGCGCAACGAAGGGCAACTGGCACCGTTCCTTGCACTCACCAAGGCCTGCGAGAGCGGTGACGACGTCGCCTTTTCCAAGGCCGCAGACGAGTTGCAGTTGACCAACCACCAGATCAACTGGGCGCATCTGCAGGCGCTGATGTGGGCGGACGCGCTGGAACGCTGAAGCCACAAGCCGGGCCGGTGTCGCGCACGGGATGTCCCCGGCTTGACCTCGCGGCGATGACGCTGAACCATCTACCTTCCCTATCGAAGGCTCACTGAAGGAACAAAGATGGCAGAGGCATACATCGTGGCTGCGGTGCGCACCGCAGGCGGCAAGCGCGGCGGCAAGCTCGCGGGCTGGCATCCGGCCGACCTGGCGGCCGAAATGATCAACGCATTGCTCGAGCGCAGCGGCATCGATCCGGCGGCGGTCGAAGACGTGATCCTCGGGTGTGTCAGCCAGGTCGGCGAACAGGCGAGCAATATCGCGCGCAACGCGGTACTGGCGTCGAAGTTGCCTGAATCCGTGCCAGGCACCTCGGTCGACCGCCAATGCGGCTCGTCGCAGCAGGCATTGCACTTCGCGGCGCAGGCGGTGATGTCGGGCAGCATGGACGCGGTGATCGCCGGCGGTGTCGAGAGCATGACGCGCGTGCCGATGTTCACGCCCAACGCGTTGCCGGCCAAGGCCGGACTCGGTACCTACATGAGCCCCGGCATGCAGCGGCGCTACCCCGGCGTCGAGTTCAGCCAGTTCACCGGCGCAGAGATGATCGCCAAGAACTACGGGCTCGACAAAGACGCGCTCGATCGCTACGCATTCGAGAGCCATAAGCGCGCCATCTCGGCCAGCCGTGAAGGCCTGTTCGGCGACGAGATCGTGCCGATCGAGATTCGCCTTGCAGACGGATCGGGCAGCGGGCAGATGCACACGGTGGACGAAGGCATCCGCTTCGAAGCGACGCTCGAAGGCATCGCCGGCGTCAAGCTGATCGCCGAAGGCGGCCGCTGCACCGCCGCGACCGCGAGCCAGATCTGCGATGGCGCGAGCGGCGTGCTGGTCGTCAACGAGCGCGGCCTGAAGGCACTCGGCGTGAAGCCGCTCGCGCGCATTCATCACATGAGCGTGATGGGGCACGACCCGGTGATCATGCTGGAAGCACCGTTGCCGGCAACGCAGCGCGCGCTGGCCAAGGCCGGCATGTCGATCGACGACATCGACCTGTACGAAGTGAACGAGGCCTTTGCACCGGTTCCGCTGGCCTGGCTGCAAACGCTCGGCGCCGACCCGGCGCGGCTCAACGTCAACGGCGGCGCCATCGCGCTCGGTCATCCGCTCGGCGCGTCGGGCACCAAGCTGATGACCACGCTGGTCCATGCGCTGGCGCAGCGCGGCAAGCGCTATGGCCTGCAGACGATGTGCGAAGGCGGTGGCATGGCCAACGTCACCATCATCGAAAGACTCTGATGTCGCATGTCCTGTATGAATTGGAAAACGGCGTCGCGACGCTGACGCTCAACATCCCGACCCGGTTGAACCCGATCGCGATGGACCTGCAGGTCGAACTGCGCGACACGCTGGCGCGCGTGGCCGACGACCGCAGCGTGCGCGCGGTGGTGCTTACCGGTGCGGGCAAGGCGTTTTGCGTGGGTGCCGATCTGAGCGCAATTCTTGGCGGCGCTGACGACGGAGATCGCACGGCGAAAGGCTCGCTCGGCACGCAGACCGCCGAATGGATGCAGTCGCTCAGCAATCCGTTGATCGAGGCGATGCGTGCGCTGCCGGTGCCGATCGTCGCAGCGGTCAACGGTGCGGCGGCGGGCGCCGGCGTCGGCCTGGCACTTGCCGCCGACATCACCGTCGCAGCACGCAGCGCGTACTTTTATCTGCCGTTCTTGCCCAAGCTCGGCATCGTGCCGGACCTCGGCTGCACCTGGTTCGTGCCGCGCCGCATCGGGGCGGCACGTGCCATGGGCATGGCATTGCTCGACGAGCGCGTGAGCGCCGACCAGGCGGAGCGATGGGGTTTGATCTGGGCCGCCTGTGAAGACGACGTGCTGTTGCTCGAGGCACAGAAGATCGCAGAGCGCCTGGCGCGCCTGCCGGCGCACGCGGTACTCGAAGCCCGCAAGGCGTTCGAAGCCTCGGCGCAGCACACGCTCAGCGAGCAGTTGCATTTCGAGAGCGAGCGGCAACGCGAGCTGATCGACAAGCCGAGTTTCAGCGAAGGCGTGACGGCGTTCCTGCAGAAACGGGCACCGGTTTTTCCGGGGCGTTGAGCGCGGATTTGGCCTCTCGGGGTCGCTGCAGGACAATGCAGCATGACTGTCCTCAATGCTTTCTACGCGCAGTCCGGTGGCGTCACTTCGGTCATCAACGCATCGGCCTGCGGCGTGATCGAAACAGCGCGACGCCACCCGGACCGAATCGGCCGCGTCTATGCCGGGCGCAACGGCATCCTCGGCGCACTGACCGAAGACCTGATCGACACCAGCGCAGAGCCGGCCGACGCCATCGCCGCGTTGCGCACCACGCCGGCGGGCGCCTTCGGATCGTGCCGCTACAAGCTCAAGTCGCTCGAGAAAAACCGCCGAGAATACGAGCGTCTGATCGAGGTGTTCAAGGCGCATGACATCGGTTATTTTTTCTACAACGGCGGTGGCGATTCAGCCGACACCTGCTTCAAGGTCAGCCAGTTGTCGCAGTCGCTCGGCTATCCCCTGCAGGCGATCCATGTGCCGAAGACCATCGACAACGACCTGCCGTTGACCGACTGCTGCCCGGGTTTCGGCTCGGTCGCCAAGTACGTGGCGATCTCCACGCTCGAAGCTTCATTCGACGTGCGCTCCATGGCCGCGACATCGACCAAGGTCTTCGTGCTCGAAGTGATGGGACGGCACGCCGGATGGATCGCCGCGGCGGGCGGGCTGGTGGCCAACCACGGCATTCCGGTCGTGATCCTGTTCCCCGAGATCGAGTTCGACCAGGCGGCGTTCCTGGCGCGCGTCGATGCGCTGGTAAAGCAGCATGGCTACTGCACCGTGGTCGTGTCCGAAGGCTGTCATCGCGCCGACGGCAGCTTCCTGGCGGAACAGGGCACGCGCGATGCGTTCGGTCATGCGCAGCTCGGCGGCGCGGCGCCGGTCGTTGCCAACATGGTCAAGGAAGCGCTCGGCCACAAGTTCCATTGGGCGGTGGCCGACTACCTGCAACGTGCGGCGCGACACATCGCTTCGGCGACCGATGTGAGACAGGCATACGAACTCGGCCAACGCGCCGTCGAACTCGCCATCGAAGGTCGCAACGCAGTGATGCCGACCATCGAGCGCACCAGCGATTCGCCCTACGCATATCGCATCGGCAGTGCACCGCTCGAAGCGGTGGCCAACGCCGAGAAGTTCATGCCGCGCGACTTCATCACAGCCGATGGCTTCGGCATCACCGAAGCTTGCCGACGGTATCTGATGCCGTTGATTCAGGGCGAAGACTATCCGGCGTACCGCGATGGCTTGCCGTTGTACGTGACGCTGAGCAATGTGGCGGTGCCGAAAAAGCTACCCGCCTTCGCGGTGGCTTGATCATGGCGCTATCGGCGGCTGGTCGGCCATGAACGATGGCGAGATCTTCGGCGTGATCGACGCCACGCGCTGTCCGATCTGCGGCGAAGCGAATCGCTGTGCCGTCGAGTTGGCGCGCGAGACCGGAACACTGCAAAGCGAGTGCTGGTGCATGCAGGCCGACTTCAGCGCCGCATTGCTTTCCAGGGTGCCCGAAGCGGCGCGCGGCGCTTCATGTGTCTGTGCCCGCTGCGCAGCCGCTACGCCCCGCTGACAAGCAGACCCATGCTCGCGGTCTCAACGCCGCGAGAAAAAGCCGTGGGCGTATGCATAGCCCTGTGCCTGCTGCACGGGCTGGGGCATCTGCAGCGGTGTCGATCGCGTCGGCGCCTGCTGCAAAGCTTGCGAACCTTGCAGCGACGTCGTCGAACCCACCGTCGGCGGCACGGGGACGGGATCGCTCATCGCTTCAGGCGCGGGAGAAGGTGCGCCGATGCGATGGCGCTGGTCGGTGATGACCTGGTGGATGAACTGCAGCTTGCCCACCGCCGCGCGCGGCAGCACGAACGGGTAGTAGTCGGGTTGGCCCATGCTGCGCGACAACTCGTTGAGCACGTTGGTCAGGCGCACCCAGCCGTTCAGGAAGTCGAGAAACTTCATCGCGTCCGGATGGTCGGGCTGCCACAGGTCGGCCGGCTCGAATAAATCGCTGGCAAGTTCTGCACGCGTCGCGTCGACTCCGAAGCTCATGGCGGTGTCGGCCGTATCGGCCATGTGCAAGTAATGCGCCCAGGTCTCGGCCCAGTCTTCCCACGCATGCGAGCTGGCGTAGCTGGTCACGTAGCGATTGCGCCAGTCGGGCACCGGCCCTTGCTCGTAGTGCGTTTTAAGGGAGGTGGCGTAGTCGGCGCGTTCATCGCCGAAGAGCGCACGAAACTGTTCGAGCCAGTTCGTCGGGTAGACGAGCAAGTCCCAGTAGTAGTGACCGATCTCATGGCGAAAGTGCCCGAGCAAAGTGCGATATGGCTCGCGCATTTCGGCACGGATGCGCTCCCGCACCGCGTCTTCTGCTTCTTCGGCATTCAGCGTGATCACGCCGTCTTCGTGGCCCGTCAGCACGTGCGGGCCGCCGGGCATGTTGCTCAAGAAGTCGAAGGCGAGCCCATGCACCGGGTCGGCATGCCGGCTCACGACGGGGAGTCCGAGCGCGAGCAATTGCGAGACGAGGCGGCGCTTCGATTGCTCCAACTTGCGCCACAGCACGCCGTTGGTTTCGACGGAGAGATCGGGAATCGTCCGCGTCACACTGCACGAGAGACAGTAGCCAGGAGCGAGGCCGATCGTGTTGAAGCTGGCGGCGTCGCCCTCACGCGGTGAAGGCACCATCCAGTTGCAACTGGATGCGGTCATCAGGTTGGTACAGCGCCGGTAGGCCTTGCCGTTCGTATCGCCGAACACGGTGTAGGTGTCGGCCTCGGCGCCCTGGAACGTCGCGGGTGCGAGCGGCACGACTCCGAGGCTCTCGACGACATAACCAAGCGGCGTGTGGCAGGCCAGGCATTCGCTGTTGCCGAGAAAAATCGGGCGGCCGCATTGACACTGGTAGGCGCGGCTCAGTGTCGGCGCCTTGAGGTCGGCGGCGAGCGAGTGGTCCGACTGCTCCGGCGCGGTGCCCACGGATTGCGATTGGAGGGTCTGTGCCATGGCGTCATTGTGAAGTCACCGGGCGCGAGAGCACACGCGCTCAAAGGCCGATATCCTTGTAGGACGGCCGAACCCCCGCGGCCATCCGCGCGCCAATGACCGACCCCAAGATTCCACAGATCCCCGACCGCCCGCCCGCCGACTCGCCACCGATTTCTGCGGCGCCTTCGATCCACAGCTTGCGCGACCGGTACGGCGATCGCTACCGTTGGTACCTGCTGCTGTCGGTCATGGTCGGCACGATGGCATCGATCATGTCGTCGACCATCGTCAACGTGGCCATTCCGGGCATGAGCCATTACTTTTCGCTCGGGCAGGAGCGCGCGCAGTGGGTGAGTTCCGGCTTCATGGTCGCGATGACGGTATCAATGCTGACCACGCCGTGGCTGCTCGGCCGCTATGGCTATCGCGCGACCTACGTCGGCACGATGGTGCTGCTTTTGCTGGGCGGGCTGGCCGGCGGTTTGTCGAATAACTTTTCGCTGGTGCTGGTCGCGCGGGTGGTCGAAGGATTGGCGGCCGGCGTGGTGCAGCCGATCCCCGCCATCATCATCCTGCGCGCCTTCGAGCCACACGAGCAGGGGCGCGCGAGCGGCCTCTTCGGCATGGGCGTGGTGCTGGCGCCGGCGATCGGCCCGAGCATCGGGGGCGTGCTGGTCGACCTGTTCGGCTGGCGCTCCATCTTCTTCATGGTGGTGCCGTTCTGCATCGCGTCGATCGCGCTGGCGTACCGCTTTGTGCCGACCACCGCGCCGGGCGGCGTGGTCGCTGCGCGCGCCGGCAACCTCGACTGGCGTGGGCTCGGCCTGGGCACGATCGGCACGCTGTGCCTGCTAAACGGGCTGGTCGCGCTGCGCGGTGATTCGCCGTTGCACGCGACGCTGCTGCTGGCCGGCGCCGGTCTTGCGTTTGTGGCGTTCCTCTGGTGGCAAAAGCGGATGTCGGCCTCGGGTCGCGAGCCGCTGATGAACCTGGCGCTCTTTAAGTACCGACAGTTCGCGATGGGCAGCGTGGTGGCCTTCATCTACGGCACGGCGCTGTTCGGCTCGACCTACCTGCTGCCGGTCTATATGCAGCTCGGACTGCAGCTGTCGGCCTCGCATGTGGGCACGATCATGCTGCCGGCCGGCATCGTGCTGGCCATCACCATCGCGCTGGTCGGGCGCCTGGCCGACCGCCAGCCGACGTGGATGCTGGTGAGCATCGGGCTGGCGTTGCTGGCGCTTTCGTTCGCGCTGATGATTGTGCTGAGGCTCGACAGCGGCATCTGGCTGCTGGTGATCTTCGCGACCATCGGGCGCATCGGCCTCGGCTTCATCCTGCCGTCGCTCAACATCGGATCGATGCGGCCGCTGGCCAAGCCGCTGATTCCGCAGGGCGCGAGCGCTATCAGCTTTTTGCGGATGCTGGGCGGCGCGACCGGCGTGAGCCTGTGCGCCATCGTGCTCGAGTGGCGTCTGGCGGTGCATGGCGACTCGCTGGTCAACCCGTCGACCAGCGTGGCCCGACTGGCCGCGTTCGACGAGGCCTTTGCCATGTTGGCAGGGCTGTGCGCGCTGGCCATCCTGGCGGCGCTGCAGTTGCGCCAGAAGAAGCCGCTGCCGACAACGGTTTAATGCAGCCATGTGCCAATTGCTCGGGATGAACTGCAACACCCCCACGGACGTGACGTTCAGCTTCGCGGGGTTCGCGCAGCGCGGCGGCCGCACCGACCATCACGCCGACGGCTGGGGCATCGCCTTCTTCGAAGACCGTGGACTGCGTCATTTCGTCGACCATCAGCCGGCCTGCGATTCACCGGTGGCCGAGCTGATTCGCCGCTATCCGATCAAGAGCCAGAACGTCGTCTCGCACATTCGCAAGGCGACGCAGGGCGCCATCAATCTGCAGAATTGCCACCCCTTCGTGCGCGAGTTGTGGGGCCGCTACTGGGTCTTCGCGCACAACGGCGACCTGAAGGATTTCAGACCACGGCTGCACGGCGCCTTTCATCCGGTGGGCAGCACCGACAGCGAGCACGCGTTCTGCTGGCTCATGCAGGAACTGGCCAAGTCGCACGCCGGTGTGCCGAGCGTCGACGAGCTCACGCTCACGCTGCGTGAGCTGGCGCCGCAATTGGCGAAGCACGGCACCTTCAACTTCATGCTGTCGAACGGGCAGGCGTTGTGGGCGCACGCGTCGACCAACCTTTGGTACATCGAACGCCGGCATCCGTTCGTTTCGGCGCAGTTGTCGGACGACGATCTGGCGATCGACTTCGCGGCGCACACCACGCCGACCGATCGGGTGGCGATCGTCGTCACGGCGCCACTGACGACCAACGAAGCGTGGACCGCTTTCGCGCCGGGGGAACTCAAGGTGTTCGTCGACGGGCAGGCGCAAAGCGGATAGTCGACTGCGAGTCATCGGCGAGTCACTGGCATGCAGCGATCCGGAGTTGCACCGGCGGTGTGGCGTTCACACCAAATGTGCATGAAAGTACCGCGAGGGTTACGTTTTTCGTGAACAATAACGGTTCTCATTTGCAACAACAGAACCTCACATGGCTCCCGCCCGTTTTCCCCTGCGCGCTGTCGCAATCGCCAGTGCCCTGGCAATCCATGCCCTGAGCGCCGCTGCGCAGGCTCAGCCGGCCGCTCCGCAAACGCTGGAGACGATCAAGGTCGAGGCCAGTGCCGACGCATCGGCCGAAGGCTTGAGCAAGCCCTTCGCCGGGGGCGAAGTCGCACGCGGCAGCCGCATCGGCGTGCTGGGCGCGCAAGACATGATGGACACGCCGTTCAACACGACGACCTACACCCAGCAACTGATCGCGAATCAGCAAGCGCAAAGCATCGGCGACGTGCTGCTGAACGACGCTTCCGTGCGCTCCGCGCGGGGCTTCGGCAACTTCCAGCAGGCGTACTTCATTCGCGGCTTTCCGGTGTTCTCCGACGACGTGTCGTACAACGGCCTCTTTGGCTTGGTGCCGCGTCAGTACATGGCAGCCGAATTCGTGGAGCGCGTCGAGGTATTTCGCGGCGCCAACGCGTTTCTGAGCGGCGCAGGCGCGGGTTCGGTCGGCGGCGGTGGCATCGGCGGGCTGATCAACGTACTCCCCAAGCGGGCGCCGAACGAGCCGCTGAGCGAGGTTTCCGTCGGCGTGCAAAGCGGCGGGCAGGGTTACGTGGCGGCAGACATCGCCCGGCGCTTCGGCCCTGACCAGGCAACTGGCATTCGCCTGAACGCGGCCCGTCGCGATGGCGGTGACGACGGCGTCGACGGTGAAAAGCATCAGTTGAGCGCACTCAGCCTCGGCCTCGACTGGCACAGCAGCAACGTGCGCCTGTCGGCCGACGTCGGCTACCAGAACGACAAGCTGAAGTCGCCTCGCCCGAGCGTGACGCCGGCCTCCAACCTGCCGATCCCCGAAGCACCGGATGCGAAGAACAACTTCGCGCAGCCCTGGACCTATTCGAACAGCCGGGACGTATTCGGCACGGTGCGCGGCGAGGTCGATCTTTCTTCGAACGTCACGGCCTGGGCCGCGGTCGGCACGCGCCACAGCACCGAAGACAATTCGCTCACGCCAATGAGCATCATCGACGCGCTCGGCGATACGTCGGGCTACCGTTTCGACAACGCCCGCAAGGACAAGGTCAACACCGGCGAAATCGGTATCCGCGGCAAGTTCCAGACCGGGAGCATCGGCCACACGGTGGTGGCTTCGGCGGCGGCCTTGAGTTCCGACTCGCGCAATGCCTATGCGCTGTCAGGCTTCAGTGGAATCGACAGCAACATCTATCGGCCGACCGCGGTGTTCGCGCCGGCGGCGACCTTCTTCACCGGCGGCGTGCTGAGCAACCCGGGCCTGACCGAATCGATCGACACGTCGAGCTTCGCCGTTGCCGACACCATGTCTTTTGCGCGAGACACTGTCCTGCTCACCGTCGGTGCGCGTCGCCAGAAGATCAAGGACACGACATACGACTACAACAAAGGCTCGCGACTCGACGGCTACGACCAGAGCAAGACGACTCCCGTGGTCGGCTTTGTTTTCAAGCCAATGAAAAGCCTTTCGCTCTACGCCAACTACATCGAAGGCCTGATCAAGGGCGACGTCGCCCCGACCACCACGTCGACCGGGCAGCGCGTCACCAACGCAGGTCAGGTTTTTGCGCCGTATGTGTCGAAGCAAAAGGAAATCGGCGCCAAGTACGACGGCGGCAACATCGGTGCCAGCGTCGCACTTTTCAGCACGAGCAAGCCGAGCGCTTACCTGCAGAACGGGACCTATGGCTCGTATGGCGAGCAGCGCAACCGCGGCGTCGAACTGTCGGTGTTCGGCGAACCGACGAAGGGCCTGCGCCTGCTGGGCGGCATCACATTGCTCGACGCAGAGCAGCGCCGCAGCGCAATCGCGTCGAACAACGGCAACGAGGTGATCGGCGTGCCGAAGCACCAGATCAATTTGGGCGCCGAGTGGGACGTGCCGGGCATCAACGGCTTTTCGGTGAATGCACGCGTGCTGCAGACCGGCAAGCAGTACGCCGATGCTGCCAACACGCAAGTGCTGCCGTCATGGACTCGTCTGGACCTCGGTGCGCGCTATCTCGTGGACATCGGCAACGGGCGGCTGTTGACGCTCCGCGGACGGGTCGACAATGTTCTCAACAAGTCGTACTGGGCATCGGCCGGTGGCTATCCCGGCGCCAACTACCTGGTGCTGGGTCAACCGCGGACGTTCGTGCTGACCGGTACCGTCAACTTCTGAGGACGCGCCAGACCCGTGCGCGCATTCTTCACGCTGGTGCACCGCTGGGCGGGCCTTTCCGTCGCGCTCTTTCTGATCGTCTCCGGCCTCACAGGCGCGGTGACATCATGGGACCACGAACTCGACGAGTGGCTCAACAGCGCGCTCTACGACACCGATAGCCGGGGACTCTTCAAGGACCCGATGGCAATGGCCGCGGCGGTCGAAGCAGCCGATCCGCGCGCCAAAGTCAGCTACGTTTCGCTCGGGCTAGAAGAAGGCCACAACGCGGCCTTCTTCGTCGAGCCACGCACCGACGCTGCCACGCGACAGCCCTATTCGCTCGGCTACAACCAGGTCTTCGTCGACCCGGTCACGGGACACGTCGTCGGCCAGCGCGACTCGACCGCCGTCTCGCTTTCGCGCGAAAGCCTGATGCCCTTTCTGCGCACGGTGCACTACAGCCTGCACATCCCCGCGATCTGGGGCACCGATCGCATCGGCTACTGGATCATGGGCACGGTGGCGCTGGTGTGGCTGATCGACAGCTGCGTGGCGCTCTACATCACCACGCCGCGTCGCCTGAAGATGCCGCGCGACGCGCCGAAGCACGCGGCGCGTCATCGCAAGCCGATGACCTGGCTGGGCCGCTGGCAACCGGCATGGGCCATCCGGTGGCATGCCGGTGGCTACAGGCTCAACTTCGATCTGCACCGCGCGGGCGGGCTTTGGGCCTGGGTGTTCATCATCGTGATCGCCTTCACCTCGTTCTCACTCAACCTGTACCGCGAAGTCTTCTATCCCGTGCTGTCGCTGGTGTCGAAGACGACACCCGGCCCCTACGAGACGCGAACCATGGCACCGCTCGGTACCACCATCACGCCGCTACTGGGTTTCGCACAGGTCGTGGACATCGCCGAGGCCGAGGCACGGCGACAAGGCTGGACGACGCCGCCGGGAGGCATCTACTACGAGGCACGCTACGGCTTCTACAACGTGTCGTTCTTCAAGCCCGGCGCTGAAAACGGACAAGGCGGCATGGGTCTGAGCAACCTCTACATCGACGGTATGGACGGCCGCATCTTGAGCCAGAACGTGCCATGGAAAGGCACCGCCGCAGACGTCTTCGTGCAATTGCAGTTTCCGATGCACTCAGGCCGCATCCTCGGTCTGCCGGGTCGCATCATGATGTCGGCGATGGGCCTCGGCGTCGCCATGCTGTCGATCACCGGCATCGTGATCTGGGCGCGCAAGCGGCGTGCGCGACAGACCGCACCCCGAGGCTCGGTGGCTTCCAGCAGCGCCTAATTGCGTTTGATGCCGACTGATTCTTCCAGCGCATCGATGAACATCGCCGGCACGTCGAAGCCGGTTTGTTCGGTGATTTCCTGAAAGCAGGTCGGGCTGGTGACGTTGATCTCGGTGACCGAATCGCCGATCACGTCGAGGCCGATCAACAGCAGACCGCGTGGTGCGAGCGTGCGGCCGACGACTTCTGCGATCTCTCGATTGCGCGCGGTCAGCGGTTGCGCCACGCCCTTGCCACCGGCCGCCAGATTGCCGCGCACTTCGGTGCCCTGCGGAATCCGCGCCAGCACGAAGGGCGCCGGCTTGCCCGCGATGATCAGGATGCGCTTGTCGCCCTGCGTGATCTCCGGCACGAAGCGCTGGACCATGATGGTTTCCGCGCCGCCCTTGTTCAGCGTCTCGACGATGGAGCCGAGGTTCATCGCGTCTTGCCGCACGCGGAAGATGCCCATGCCGCCCATGCCGTCGAGCGGCTTCAGGATGATGTCGCCGTGCTCCGCATGAAAGTCGCGCACCGACTCGGCACTGCGCGTGACCAACGTCGGCGTCACGAACTGCGGGAACTCCATGATCGCGAGCTTTTCGGGATGGTCGCGCAACGCGCGCGGCGTGTTGACCACATGCGCGCCTTCACGCTCGGCCTGCTCGAGCAGGTGCGTCGCGTAGATGTACTCGGCATCGAATGGTGGATCTTTGCGCATCACCACGATGTCGAAATCCTTGAGCGCCTTGGTCTCGAGGATGTCTTCGCGATACCAGTCCTTGGCGTCACCGGTGAGGGTGATCTGCTGAACGTTGGCGGTAACCACGCCACCTGATTTCCATTGCAGGTCTTGCGGCAGGCACGCCGCGATGCGATGTCCGCGCCGTTGCGCCTCGCGCATCATCGAAAAAGTGGTGTCCTTGTAGATCTTGAATTCATCGAGTGGATCGGCGACGAAGAGAATGTTGTGCATCAGAAGGTCTTTCCGGCGGCCGCGTTGCGGGTCGCCTGCTGTTCATTGGGCACGATCTTGCCGCCGGGTGCGATGGCCTTGTCGACGGAGGTTTTTGTCGGGTCGGCGCTGTGGATGCTTTGAGCGGAGTCGTAACGATTGCGTCGGCCGAGTTGCTGCACGGCCAGCGCAATGGCGCCGGCCACTACACCCCAGAAAGCCGAGCCGATGCCGGCCACGGTGACGCCCGACAACGTGACAAGAAAGGTGATGAGCGCTGCCTCGCGATGCGACTCGTCGCGCACCGCCGCGGCAAGTCCGCCGCCGATGGTGCCGAGCAATGCGAGCCCGGCAATGGCGGCGACCAGCTCTTTCGGAAACGCGGTCAGCACGCCGACCACCGCCGCACCGAAGAGCCCGATCACCACGTAGATCGCACCGCAGCTCACTGCCGCCGTATAGCGCCGCTTCGGGTCGTCGTGGGCCTCAGGCCCCATGCAGATGGCTGCGGTGATGGCGCTGAGGTTGAGCGCATAGCCGCCGAACGGCGCGAGCACCAGCGTGGCGACTCCGGTGATCGTGATGAGCTTGCTGATCGGCAGGTCGTAGCCGGCCGCACGAATCGCCGCGACGCCGGGCAGGTTCTGCGAGGCCATCGTGACGACAAACAAGGGCAGCGCAAGGCTCACCGCGGCGCGCCAGGTAAACACCGGCATCGTGAAGATCGGCAGGGCCATATCGAAGTGCACCGCCGACCAGGCCAACTGGCCGCGCGACGCCGCATAGACGACGCCGACGAGCAACGTCAGCGGCACGGAATAGCGCGGCATAAAGCGCTTGGCCAGCAGGTAGGCGGCCAGCATCAGCAAGATGAGCGGCAGCGCGGTCTGCGCCGCAAGGAAGGCCTGCAAGCCGAAGCGCGCCAGCACACCCGCAAGCAGCGCGGAGGCGATCGCCATCGGGATCTTGTTCATCACGCGCTCGAACCAGCCGGTCGCGCCGGCCAGCGTGATGAGCACCGCGCAGACGATGAAGGCACCGACCGCCTCGTTCATGCCGTAGCCCACGCCGGCCACCGCCAGCACCGCCGCGCCGGGCGTACTCCAAGCGATCATGACCGGCTTGCGCCAATACAACGAAGGCACCGCGGAGCACAGACCCATGCCGAGCCCCAAAGCCCACATCCACGAGGTGATCATCGCGGGCGTGGCGCCGAAGGCCTGAGCGGCCTGAAACACGATGGCCACCGAACTGGTGAAGCCGACCAGCACCGCAACGAAGCCTGCCGTGAAAGCCGACAGGCTCAAGTCCTTGAAAAAACGCATTGGTGAATTGTGCCCGGCGTTCATGGCCTGCCTTGCGGAGGTGGCCCGCCTCTTGCAAACTCGCCGCATGACCGCACGCTGGCCCGACAGGCTTCCCTCGCACGACCGCTTCGACTATTCGCCGATCACCCGGCGGCCCGACTACCGCTGGCCGAACGGCGCCGGGCTCGCCGTTTACCTCGGCTTCAACCTCGAGCACTTCGCTTTTGGTGATGGCCTGGGCGCCCGCATCGGACCGCCGTCACCGGAGCCCGATGTGCTCAACCACGGATGGCGCGAATACGGCAACCGCGTCGGTGCGTGGCGCTGCCTCGAACTCTTCGACTCGCTCGGCCTGCCCACCGGCGCCTTGATCAACACCGCGCTGTACGACCACTGCCCCGAACTGTTGCGCGCGGTGCAGCTGCGCGGCGACGAGCTCATCGGCCACGGCCACAGCAACGCGGAGCGACAAGGCGATTACAGCGAAGCCGGTGAGCGCACATTGCTCGAACGCTGTCGCGACCGCATCACCGGCGAGAGCGGCATCACGCCCGCGGGCTGGCTGTCGCCCTGGATATCGGAGAGCGCGGTGACGCCGGACTTGCTCGTCGAGACCGGCTACACCTACACGCTCAACTGGTGCCACGACGACCAACCGACACGCATGCGCACGCGCAGCGGCAAGTCGTTGTGGGCCGTGCCATACCCGCAAGAACTCAACGACATCCCGATGATCATCGCGCGCCAGATGGACGCGAAAGACTTCGCGACGATGGTGATCGACAACTTCGACGAGATGCGCGAACAGGCACGCACGCAGCCGCTGGTGATGGGTGTGGCGCTGCACCCTTACATCGTCGGGCAGCCGTATCGGCTGCGGCATTTGCGGCGCGCGCTGGAGGTACTGGCTGCCGCTCGGGACCGGGGTGATATCTGGTTCACGACGCCTGGGGCCATCGTCGCGCATGTGGATTCGCTGGAAAGCCAGACGCGTGCTCAGGGTCCAGTCCAAGCGTAGTAGGCAATGCCGTCATAGTTGAAAGTCGCCGACGACGTGCGCAAGATCGCATCACGTTCGGCCGAATTGATCGTGTAGAAATGCGTTTCTGTCAGACGGTTGTAGAAACGGTACATCGCCGTTGCCCCGGCAGTCGCCCCGGTGTTGGCGTACCAGCTCTTGCCCTCGTCCGAATAGGTCGGATTGTTCGTCCTCACGCTAGCCGCTTCGTCAGCATTGATTGTGTAGAAATGGGCGCCCGTCTTGCTGTTGAAGAAGCGCTCCAGCCCAGTGGCGCCGGTACTCGCATCGGTATAAGCGTAGAAGGCAATGCCTTCGTAGTTGTATTGCAGCATCGTGCTGCGCACTCGATCGCGCTCGGCAGCACTCCCCGTATAAAAATGCGTCAAATTCGCGGTATTGAAGAAACGATATATCGGAATTCGTCCGTTTGCCGGCGCGTTGAGCCATTGCGACATGCCCGCGTTATAGGCGACATCGAATCGACCGTAGACAGCGATAGCGTTCGTGCACGACGCAGCCCCACCGAACAGTTGCCCGACCAAAACGGTAGTTCCGTTTGATGTGGCAAAAACGCCCGAGCCGCTGCTTCCGGGCTGAACGGGGCCCTGTCCCCACAGTACTTCCATGAAATGCGCCGTGCTCGTTGATACGCTGGCGAACGTGCAGTTCCCGTCCGTGTTGTGGGCAATGCATTCGAAGTAGTCGATGACCTTGCCGGTGCTGTACTTTTGCAAGTCTGCATAAGGATGATGTAGCCCAAAAACATCGCTTCCGACCGCGGGCGGTGTGGCGCTCCACGCCGCATAGACGGCGCCGGGTGGCGGCATTCCGTTGAGCACCATGAATGCAGTGTCCGTGTCGGCATTCGCCAGCAGCAGTGTGGCGCCGCCAGCGAGCGTACGGACGGCATCGCTCAAAATTACACTGCCGCATTGGGATGAGCGATAGAACCAGTCTGTCGTGATGCTCGACGCAGCAGCCTGAGTCGAGATGCAGTGATAGGCACTCAGAAAATACGGTGTCCCCGAGGACGCTTTGTCGTTAACCAACGTCCCGGTGCAGGCATACCCGTCGCCGTCCTTCACGAAAGTCATGCGGGCTACCGATTTGCTTTCGGTGTCGTAAGCGTGCGTGCAACTCACGTCGAGTGTGCAGACCGACGCGCTGCCCAGGGACTTGACGATGGTTGCCGTGTCCAACCTGTCAAATACATGCGTCAGCCGTGGAACTGCAATTTGAATTTGGTCGATGGGTGTGCCCGCCGGCACTTCTATTTCCAAGGTGACTTCTTCGCCGCCCAAGTCTGGCGACCAGTAGGTGTGCGCCGCGTCGCCCGATTCGCCGGCGTCAAGGTTGCGTTGGATCGATGCCAGCACTTGCTGCCCGGAGACTTCGAAAAGTGTCGGACTGCCCGCGGCATAAAAGCGGAGCGTGGTACCCAATGGGAGGCTACTTACGCGAACACCGAGTCGCACACCTTTGGCGTCAGGCGTCGAGAAATGTATGGCGGCCACGCGGCCGTTGGCGATCGAATCGTTCCACAACAGAAGTTGCGCAGTGGCGGCATCGTTGACCGTTGCATCGATATCGCGACCCACGCCGACCAGCGTCGGCACTGCTGCAGATGCCGCCGGGGGCCACGTGACCTTACCTTTTTGCTCGATCAAAGCCTTCTTTTGCGCTGTCAGCGGATCCAGTTGCACCTGCGCAGATTGCACAGCAGATGCAGATGCAGACGCACGCATCCGCAGCTGCGACACGTCTTGAGGCAGCTCGGCGCTGCGTGTCAGAGATGCGATCGGCCCGTCGGCTTTTACTGGTTGTACAACGATTTTGGCAGCGACCGGCGCTTGAGCGGCGAGACCGCCAACTTCAATATTGCTGCTGCTGGACCCGCCGCCACCACAAGCGGCCAACGTCACGAAACCCAGTCCCAAAGTGCTCCAGCCAAGCCGACGCAACACCAACCACGCAGAACGGGAGTCCAAAGTCGCCTCACCCCTAGGCCGACGCTGAACTAAAAACTAAAAGGTCGGCAGAGACACTCTAGTGCATAAATACACAATACTTACAAAGTGCTACACACATGGTGCGTAGGGTTTCAACCGCGCTTTCAAATCTCGATCTTCGACCCGAGCTCCACCACCGCATTGTTCGGCAGACCCAGAAAATCGGCTGCCCCACTCGCGTTGTGGTGCATCTGCGCAAACAGCTTTTCGCGCCACGGCGACATGCCGCCGCCGAGGGTGGGAATGACCACGTCGCGCGATAGAAAGTAGCTCGTCGCCATCGGCTCCAGCTGGCATCCGCGCATGCGCGCCTGCTGGAGCGCACGCGGCAGGTCGACGTCGTTCTTGAAGCCGTAGTGCACGATGACTTGCCAGCAGTGATGCCCTAGTGCCTCCATCTCGATGCGCTTGTCCATCGGTATCCATGGCACCTCGTGGTTGCGCACCGTGACGAACAGGTTCTGCTCGTGCAACACCTTGTTGTGCTTCAGGTTGTGCAGGAGCGCGTTGGGCACGACTCCCGGGTCTGCAGTGAGAAACACCGCGGTCCCCTCGACCCGCGTCGGCCGGTTCAAAAACACCGAAGCCAGAAAGGATTTGAGCTCGAGGGCATCTTTGCGCTGCGCTACGCCCATGAGGCGCCGGCCTTCTTTCCACGTGGTCAGTACGACGCACAGGACGGCCGCCATCACCAGTGGAAACCAACCGCCCTGCATGATCTTGAGCGAATTCGAGGCAACGAAGACGAGGTCGACCGCGAAGAAGAAGCCTGTGGTCAGGACGCACAACCACAGGGGGTAGCCCCAGCCGTATCGGATCACGAAGAAGGTCAGTGCAGTCGTGATCACCATCACGAGGCTGACTGAAATACCGTAGGCCGCAGCGAGCGCAGACGACGAGCCGAACAGGCTCACAGCCAACACCACGCCGGCATACAGCGCCCAGTTGACGGCCGGAATATAAATCTGGCCGGTTTCCCGTACGGAGGTGTGCAGGATGGTGAGTCGGGGCAGGAAGCCGAGCTGGATCGTCTGCTTGGTGGCCGAAAATGCGCCCGATATCAGTGCCTGCGAAGCGATGACCGTGGCCGCAGTCGCCAAGACGACCATGGGAACCAGCGCCCACTCAGGCGTCATCAGGAAAAACGGATTCTCAGCCGCCTTGGGGTCCAGCATCACGAGCGCGCCTTGCCCGAAATAGTTGATCACCAATGCCGGCATCACGAGCGCGAACCAGGCCAGCCGGATCGGGAATTTCCCAAAGTGCCCCATGTCGGCATAGAGCGCCTCGGCCCCGGTGACGCACAAAAATACTGCGCCGAGCGTGATGAACGCCATAGAGTGATTTGCCAAAGCGAAGCGAACACCATGACCGGGCCAGATCGCTGCGAGCACAGCCGGCTCACGAATGATTTGCGCTGCGCCAGTGGCCGCAATGGCGAGAAACCACAAGATCGTAATGGGTCCGAAAAAGCGCCCGAGGTCGCTGGTTCCATGTCTCTGCGCCATGAACAGCACCGTAAGCACCACCAGCGAAATGGGCACGACATACGGTTTGGCCGCGGGCGTGATGATCTCCAGCCCTTCGACCGCCGACAGCACCGAGATCGCCGGAGTGATCACGCCATCGCCGAAAAAAAGCGCGACACCGAACACCCCGATCAAGAGCAACGTCCCACGCAGCCGTTCCCTGTCTTTCACCGATTGCGACGCCAGCGCGAGCAACGCCATCAGCCCGCCCTCGCCGTGGTTGTCGGCACGCATGATGAGCGCCACGTACTTGATGGACACCACCACCATCAATGTCCAAAAAAACATCGACAGCACGCCCAGAACGTTGTCACGCGTTAGCGGAACATGGCCGTGTGCAAATACTTCCTTGAATGCGTAAAGAACAGAGGTGCCGATGTCGCCGTAGACGACACCGATGGCGCCGAGCGTGAGCGCGGCAACCGAAGACTTGACATTGCTGCGCATGCGTCACTGCGACGTGGCCGCCCTCCCGGACGGTCGTCGCTCAATTGGTAGGAACCGGATTGTGCTCCCCCGCCCGCCCTTATTCGTAGACTTCGGCGTCAGGGTTGGTCGCTTCCAGTTCGTAGCTGGCCGCCACCATCGCCAATCGACCGATCACGCCGTACATGTAGAAGCGGTTGGGCGCGCTGGCACCCGGCTTGGCGCCGGGCTGGGGCATGTGGGCGCTCTCGGAGAACGCCAGTGGCACAAAGCTCGAACCCGGCGAGTTGAGGCTTTCGTCGGAACTGCGTTCGGCGTGCACCCGGTAGAAGCCGCCGACCACGTAGCGGTCCATCATGTAGACGACCGGCTCGGCCACGCCGTTGTGTACCCGCTCGTTGGTCAGGACGCCCTCCTGCACGATCACTTCGTTGACCTCCAGCCCGCTGCGGGTGCTGCTCATCTTGCCCCGAGTCTTCTTGTCGAGAGCTTCGAGCTCCTTCACATCGCGCACCGTCATCACGCCCATGCCGTGGTTGCCGTTGTCGGCCTTGACGATGACGAACGGCTTCTCGTTAATGCCGTATTCCTTGTACTTGCGGCGCACCTTGGTGAGCATGGCGTCGACGTGGCTCGTGAGCACATCGGTACCCATGCCCTCCGCAAAATTGACGCCATCGGCCTTTGATGTCATCGGATTGATCAGCCAGGGGTCGATGCCGAGCAGTTTGCCGAAGCGCTTGGTGAGCTCTTCGTAGCTGTGCGCATGGTTGCTCTTGCGGCGCACCGACCAACCGGCATGCAATGGCGGCAACAGGTATTGCTCGTGCAGGTCTTCCAGGATGCCCGGCGTTCCTGCAGAGAGGTCGTTGTTCAGCAGGATGGTGCAGGGATCGAAGTTTTTGAGACCCAGCCGGCGCTTGGTGCGCACCACCGGCTCCAGGCAAATGCTCTCGCCATTGGGTAGTTCGATCTTCTTGGGCGACTTGATCGCCGGATCGATCGAGCCGACCCGCACATTGAGCCCGGCCATCTTGAAGATGTGCACAAGCTGGAGCACGTTGGCAAGGTAGAACGTGTTGCGCGAGTGATTTTCCGGAATGACGAGCAGGTTGCGCGCTTCGGGACAGATCTTTTCGATGGCTGCCTGTGCGGCCTGCACTGCCAGCGGCAACATCTCTTTGGTGAGGTTGTTCCAGCCCCCCGGAAACAGGTTGGTGTCGACCGGCGCCAGCTTGAAGCCGGCGTTGCGAACATCGACCGAGGTATAGAACGGCGGCGTGTGCTCCATCCATTCGAGCCGAAACCAGCGCTCGATGGCAGACATCGAGTCGAGCACGCGTTGCTCAAGTTCGTTGATCGGGCCGTTCAGGGCGGTGACGAGATGCGGGACCATGCGGCGGCCTTGTTGTTGTTGGCGCTTTGTGCAAGAAAGCAGGATCGGGATTGTAGGATTTGGGGCCTGACCGCTAGATGACAACCCGCCGTGCGCAAATCGGCACGCCCGGCGTTGCCGTCGACCGCTCTCGCACGCACGCCGATCAGCTTCTGGTTTCGCCTTGGCCCAGCACAACGTATTTCAACGACGTCAGACCCTCGATCCCCACCGGGCCGCGTGCGTGAAACTTGTCGGTGCTGATGCCGATTTCGGCACCGAGGCCGAACTCGAAGCCATCTGCAAAGCGCGTGCTGGCATTGACGATCACGCTGGCCGAATCGACCTCGCGCAAAAATCGCTGCGCATTGACGTGGTCGCGCGTGACGATGGCATCGGTATGGTGGCTCGAATAGTGATTGATGTGTGCGATCGCTTCGTCGACATCCTTCACTACCTTGATGCTGATGACGGCTGCCAGATATTCCTCGGACCAGTCGGACTCGACGGCATCGACCACCAGCGAACCTGCTTCGACCGCGCCCTCGCCCCGCAGGATGTGCGCAGCCTTGGGATCGCAGCGCATCTCGACACCCTTGGCCACAAACACGGCCCCGATCATCGGCAAGAAGGTCGCTGCCACGCTCTCGGCCACCAGCAGCCCCTCCGCCGCGTTACACGGGCTGTACTTCTGCGTCTTGGCGTTGTCGACGATGGCCAGCGCCATCGGCAGTTCGGCGGTGCTGTCGATGTACACATGGCAATTGCCGTCGAGGTGTTTGATGACGGGCACCTTGGCGTCGCGGCTGATGCGCTCGATCAGCCCCTTGCCGCCACGCGGAATGATCACATCGACAAACTGGGGCATCGCGATCAACTGGCCGACAGCTTCACGGTCGGTGGTTTGCACCAGCTGCACCGCTTCGCGCGGCAGGCCGGCCTCGGCCAGCGCGTCGCTCACCAGTTGTGCCAGCGCCTTGTTCGATTCGATCGCCTCGGAGCCACCACGCAGGATCGCCGCATTGCCGCTCTTGATGGCGAGGCTGGCCGCCTCGATCGTCACGTTGGGCCGACTCTCGTAGATCATGCCGAACACGCCGAGCGGCACGCGCATCTGACCAACGCGGATGCCGCTGGGCTGCTGCTTCATGCCGATGATTTCGCCGATGACATCGGGCATCGCGGCAAGTTGCTCACAGCCCTCGGCGACGGTGGCGATCACCTTGGGCGTGAGCTTGAGCCGGTCGATCATCGGTTCCGACAGACCGGCAGCCGTGGCGCGCTCCAGGTCTTGCCGGTTGGCGATCTCCAACGCCGGACCGGCCTCGCGCAAGCGCCGGGCCAGCGCCTTCAAAGCTTTTATCTTGGTGACGGCATCGGCGCGAGCCATGACGGCCGACGCTGTTTTTGCCTGCAAACCGAGGGCTTGCATGTGCTCGTGGACATTGAACGCGTTCATCGCCCTATTTTGCCGCGCCTCGGAACCCAGTCGCTTGCCCACTCTCTGTAACGCCTTGCGACGCTGGACCGATCTGATTTGATCGGTCAGATCAGAAGGCCGCGATCCAGACCGCGAATCATGTAGCGCAGCTGCGGCACAGCATGAACGCCAGCCGCTGCAAAGCCTGCCAGCCACTGGCCGGCCAATCCGGCTGCTTCAGCCCTTTGACGATGCCGTCGACGATGTGCGCAGCGCGCAGCATGCGGGCCAGCGCGCGATCGTCGATGCGCGGCAGCACGCGCTCGAACGCCCGCTCGCGCGCGCCCCAGATGCGGTTTTCGCGCAGCGCCATCGGTAGCGGCCGCCCCGCAGCCATCGCGTCTTTGACGCGCTTTAGCGCGCGGATGTCTTCGGCCAGCGCGTAGTGCACCAGCACCTCGGCCTCGCCTTCGGCCCTGAGGCCGTCGAGCATGCGCGCCACGCGCTGCGGATGGCCCGCCAGCACCGCCTCGGACAACTTGAACACGTCGTAGCGCGCAACGTTGTTGACTGCGCCTTCGACCTGCTCCCAACTCAGCTCGCCGGCCGGGTACAGCAACGCCAATTTCTGGATTTCCTGGTGGGCGGCGAGCAGGTTGCCCTCGACCCGATCGGCAAAAAACTGCAGCGTGCGCTGGCCTTCTTCGCCTGCCTTCACGCGCTGACTCTGTGTCGCCAGACGCTGCGCGATCCACTGCGGCAGTGCACCGCGCTCGACCGGATCGACCTGCAAACTCACGCCATGGTTTTCCAGCGCCGAGAACCAGGCACCGGTGCGCGTCGCCTTGTCGAGCTTGGGCAGCAGCACCAGCGTCAGCGTGCTGTCGTTGCCACGCGCCGCCTCGGCGATCTGCTGCAGCGCGGCGCTGCCGTCTTTGCCCGGCTTGCCCGACGGCACGCGGATCTCGACGATCTGCTTGTCGGCGAACAGGCTTAAAGAACCGCCCGCCGCGAGCACGGCACTCCAGTCGAAGTGCGCGCCGGAGGCGGTGTACGAGCTACGCTCGGTGTAGCCCTGCTCACGGGCGGTGGCGCGGATGGCATCGGCGGCCTCCTGTGCGAGCAACGGCTCGTCGCCGTGCACTGTGTAAAGCGGCCGCAGCGCCTGCTTCAGGTGCCCGGCGAGTTGTGCCGCGGAGAGCTGCATGGGGACGTGACTTTCAGAGCTGCTCTATCAGAGCTGCTTGACCGCGCCGAGCCGGCGCACGGTCTGCTGGGCGATGTCGTTCTGCATGTCGCGGTACAGCAAGTCGGCCTCGCTCTCCTTGGCGATGGCATTCGTCTCGTTGTAGGTCAGGTCGCGCCGTTGCTCGATAGTGGTGGTCGGCAACAGTTCCTTGCCAGCCGGCGTGGAGAGCTTGAACTTGAAGTTCAGTACCAGATCGAGTTCGCGCACTTCACCGGCGGCATTGGTCGACAGCACGACACGTGTGCGGTCTTCGCTGACCACTTCGAGGATGGCATCGGCCACCACCGGCTCACCGGCCTTGCCGATCTCGACCACAGTGAGCGTGCCGGTCGCGCGCAAGTTACGGCGCAGCAGATTCACGGTTGCGGAAGTGCCTCGCACCGCGATGGTCTTGAAAGCGAACACCGGCGGCTTGCGCAGCTCGAAGCCGCAACCGGCCAGCCCGGAGATTGCGATGGTGCCGCCGAGCGTCATCGCCGACATGGCAAGCACGCCACGGCGCGACATTGAAGAAGAGGATTTCATGCGTTTCATTCCACCACGTCAGAGCACGACGTTGACCAGCCGACCCGGCACCACGATGACGCGCTTCGGCACCGCGCCCTGCGCGTGGGTTGCGAAGGCTTCGCTGGCCAGCACGATCTTCTCGATCTCCTGCTTCGACGCACCCGTGGGTACGCTCACCGCGCCACGCAGCTTGCCGTTGATCTGCAACATCAATTCGACCTCGTCTTGCGCCAGTGCCGCCACGTCGACGGCCGGCCAGGGCGCATCGAGCAAGTCGCCGAATTGCTGGTCGTAACCGAGCGCCAGCCAGAGCTGGTGCGTGATGTGCGGCGTTGCCGGATACAGGCAGCGCAGCAGGATGCCGAAGCCTTCACGCACCGCCGCGGAGTCACCGGCGCTGCCGTCGGGCTTGAAGGCGTCCAGTGCGTTCAGGAGCTTCATCGCGCCCGAAACCACCGTGTTGTACTGCATGCGCTGGTAGTCGTAGTCGACCTGACGCAACACGCTGTGCACCTCGCGACGCAGCAACTGCGCGCTCTTGCCGAAGGTGGGGGCAGCGCCCTTGCCTGCAGCCGATGCAGCCAGCGCGACGCCGAAATTCCACACGCGCCGCAAGAAGCGCGAACTGCCTTCGACCGCCGCGTCGTTCCACTCCAGCGTCGCCTCGGGCGGCGCGGTGAACATCGTGTACAGCCGTGCCGTGTCGGCGCCGTACTTCTCGATCAGGTCTTGCGGGTCGACGCCGTTGCGCTCGCTTTTGCCCATCTTGCCCACGCCGCCGTACTCGACCTTGCGACCACCGGCCACCGTGCCGCCGACGATGCGGCCCGCGGCATCGAGCGTCGGCGTCACTTCGAGCGGCGGGTGGTAGTGCTTGCCGCCCTTGTCGTCGCGGTGGTAGTAGATGTGGTTGAGCACCATGCCCTGCGTCAGCAGCTTGGCGAAGGGCTCGTCGATGGTCACCAGGCCCAGGTCGCGCATGACCTTGGTCCAGAAGCGGGCGTAGAGCAAATGCAGGATGGCGTGTTCGATGCCGCCGATGTACTGGTCCATCGGCATCCAGTACTGCGCGCCTTCGCCAACCATCGCCTGGTCGTTCTTGGGGTCGCAATAGCGCATGAAGTACCAGGATGAATCCACAAAGGTGTCCATCGTGTCGGTCTCGCGCCGAGCAGGCTTGCCGCACACGGGGCAGACGACGCCGGCGTGGAAACCTTCGTGCTTGATCAGCGGGTTGCCGGAGCCGTCGGGCACGCAGTCGGTCGGCAAAATGACGGGCAGATCCTTCTCGGGCACCGGCACCGCGCCGTGCTCGTCGCAGTGGATGATGGGGATCGGCGTGCCCCAATAGCGCTGGCGGCTCACGCCCCAGTCACGCAGCCGCCAGGTCGTCTGCAGTTCGCCCAGGCCTTTGTGCTGCAGCGCATGCGCCACCGCAGCCACCGCCTCCTTGAACGGCATGCCGCTGAAGTTGTCGGAGTTGATGGTCACGCCGCGCTGCTTGTCGGCGTACCAGTCCTGCCACTTGTGATAGTCGAAGTGCGGCTCGTCGTCGACCAGCACCACCTGGATGATCTCGATGCCGTATTTGTTGGCAAAGGCGAAATCGCGCTCGTCGTGTGCCGGCACGCCCATCACCGCGCCATCGCCGTAACCGATCAGCACGTAGTTGCCGACCCACACCGGGATCGGCTCGTCGGTGATCGGGTGCATCACGACCATGCCGGTGTCGACGCCCTTCTTCTCCTGCGTCGCGAGTTCAGCCTCGGTGGTGCCACCGCCCTTGACTTCCTCGATGAAGGCGGCGACTTTAGGATTCGTCTTCGCGGCGTGCAGCGCCAGCGGATGCTCCGGCGCGACGGCGCAGAAGGTCACGCCCATGATGGTGTCGGCGCGCGTCGTGAAGACGTACATGCGGCCGTCCTGGATCAATTGGCCGCCGGCATCCTCGATGTCGTGAGGGAAGGCGAAGCGCACGCCTTCGCTCTTGCCGATCCAGTTCTCCTGCATCGTCTTGACGCGCTCGGGCCAGCCCGGCAGCTTGTGCTGGGTGTGCTCGAGCAGCTCAGGCGCGTAAGCGCTGATCTTCAGGTAGTAGCCGGGGATCTCACGCTTTTCGACGGTCGCACCGGTGCGCCAGCCCTTGCCGTCGATCACCTGTTCATTGGCCAGCACGGTCTGGTCGACCGGGTCCCAGTTGACGACCTGGGTCTTGCGGTAAGCGATGCCTTTTTCGAGCATCTTCAGGAAGAGCCACTGGTTCCACTTGTAGTAGCTCGGGTCGCAGGTGGCGATCTCGCGGCTCCAGTCGATCGCCAGCCCCATCGCCTGCAGCTGGCTGCGCATGTAGTCGATGTTTTCGTGGGTCCACCTGGCTGGCGGCACACCGTTCTTGATGGCGGCGTTTTCCGCGGGCAGGCCGAAAGCGTCCCAGCCCATCGGCATCAACACGTTGTAGCCGCACATGCGCAGGTAGCGCACCAGCATGTCGTTGATGGTGTAGTTGCGCACATGGCCCATGTGCAGCTTGCCGCTCGGGTAGGGCAGCATCGAGCAGGCGTAGTATTTCTTCCGCTTAGCGTCTTCGATGACGCGGTAGGCGTCGGCAGCGGTCCACTGGGCCTGGGCAGCCGACTCGACGTCGCTGGGTTTGTAGCTGGGGTTCATGGCAATTCGGCAGGAGCCCGGCACCGGGCGGCCGGGGGAAGGCGGATTATCGCGGGTGGCAGCACGTTGGCGCCTCCGCCATGCGGCCAGCCCCGTTTTCGCGTGCCACAATGATTTCGACCCCGCGCAAAACGCGACCCGCGCGCTGTCCGGTGTCTTTTGGGAAGCCCGCTGACCGATGGCCCTGCTGCCCGATTCAGAAATCAACGCGCTGATGCGCGCCGAACACGGCGACCCGTTCGCGGTGCTCGGCCCGCACGAAACCAGCGCCGGCCTCACGATCCGGGCACTGCTGCCCGGCGCCCGCTCGGTGACCGCCGTGCACGCGCGCTCGGGCGACCCGCTCGCGGTGCTGGCCCGGCATGGCGATACCGATCTTTTTTCGGCGCTGGTGCCCGCTGCGCCGGCCCGACTCGGCTACCTCTTTCAGGTCGACTGGGGTGGTCACACATCGGAGCTCGACGACCCCTACCGTTTTGGCTCCGTGCTGGGCGAGACCGATGTCTGGCTGCTGGCTGAAGGCACGCATCTGCGGCCTTACGAGCAGCTCGGTGCGCACTTGCGGGAGGTCGACGGCGTGCGCGGCGTTGCCTTTGCGGTGTGGGCGCCGCACGCGCGCCGCGTATCGGTGGTGGGCGACTTCAACCAATGGGATGCACGCCGTCACATGATGCGGCTCAGACGCGAGTGCGGTGTCTGGGAAATGTTCGCGCCGCACCTGATGGCGGGCGACAGCTACCAGTTCGAGCTGCTCTTCGCCGATGGCACGGTGCAGCGCAAGGCCGATCCGTTCGCGTTCTCTGCGCAGTTGCGCCCGCATACGGCCTGCGTGGTGCGGCCGCTGCCTGCTGCAGTGCCGATGCCAAAAGGCCGCGCCGAGGCCAACCAGCGCGACGCGCCCATCAGCACCTATGAGGTGCATCTGGGCTCATGGCGTCGCAACCACGGTGAGTGGCTCAACTACCGCGAACTGGCCGAAACGCTGGTGCCGTATGCACGCGACCTGGGTTTCACGCACCTTGAATTGCTGCCCGTCAGCGAGCATCCGTTCGATGGCTCGTGGGGCTATCAGCCGGTCGGCCTGTATGCGCCGACGTCGCGCTTCGGCACGCCGGAGGACTTTCGCTTTCTGGTGGCAGCCGCGCACGAAGCGGGGCTCGGCGTCATCCTCGACTGGGTGCCAGCGCACTTTCCGACGGACGCGCACGGCCTTGGCAATTTCGACGGCACGCCGCTGTACGAGTACGCCGACCCACGAGAGGGCTTCCACAACGACTGGAAGACGCTGATCTTCAACTACGCGCGACCTGAGGTTCGCAACTACCTGGTCGGCAACGCGCTTTACTGGCTGGAGCGCTACGGTGTCGATGGTCTGCGCGTCGATGCGGTGGCGTCGATGCTGTATCGCGACTACAGCCGCGAGCCGGGTCAGTGGGTGCCGAACGCACACGGCGGTCGCGAGAACCTTGAAGCCATCGAGTTCCTGCGCCGCATGAACCGCGTGGTCGGTGTCGAGCGGCCGGGCGCAGTGACGATCGCCGAAGAGTCGACGAGCTTTCCCGGTGTGACACGTCCGCCCTCCGAAGACGGCCACAGCGGCGGGCTCGGCTTCCACTACAAATGGAACATGGGCTGGATGAACGACACGCTGGCCTATGCCGGCACCGACTCGCTGCACCGAAAGCACCACCATCAGAAGATCACGTTCGGCCTGATGTACGCGCACTCCGAGAATTTCGTGCTGCCGCTGTCGCACGACGAAGTGGTGCACGGCAAGGGCTCGATGATCGGCCGCATGCCGGGCGACGAATGGCAAAAGTTCGCTGGCCTGCGCAACCTCTACGGCTACCTCTGGGCGTACCCCGGCAAGAAGCTGCTCTTCATGGGCAGCGAATTTGCACAGATCGCCGAGTGGAACGCCGACCAGAGCCTCGACTGGCACCTGCTCGACCGCGCGCCGCATCAAGGGGTGCAGTGCCTGGTGCGCGATCTCAACAACGTGTACCGGCACTTTCCCGCACTGCACGAACTCGACAACGACGGACCTGGCTTCGAATGGATCGTGCACGACGACGCCGACCAGTCGGTCTTCGCCTTCATCCGCCGCGCCCGCGATGGCGCCTTCGTCATCGTGGTGTGCAACTTCACGCCGGTGGTGCGACGTGGCTATCGCCTCGGCGTGCCCGTCGCCGGCGCCTATCGCGAGATCCTGAACACCGACAGCACGGCGTACGGCGGCAGCGGTGTCGGCAACGGCACGGTCTGGAGCGACACGGTGCGGTGGCATGGCAAGGAGCATTCGGTCGCCGTGGATGTGCCGCCGCTGGGGACGTTGATGTGGGTGCTGGTTTGAACCGACACGACAAGATGAAGACAGCACGATGAACACAGGCCACCCCTACCCCCTGGGCGCCACGCCAAGCCCGCAAGGCGTCAACTTCGCCCTCGTCGCGCCTAACGCGACCAAGGTCGAGTTGTGCCTGTTCGACAGCTCCGGCAAGCACGAGCAACAGCGTCTCGCGCTGCCCGCCTGCACCGATGGCGTATGGCACGGGCAGCTCCCGAGCGGCCGGGCGGGCTTGATCTACGGCTACCGGGTGCACGGTCCGTGGTCGCCCGGAGACGGGCACCGCTTCAATCCGGCCAAGGTGTTGCTCGACCCCTACGCGCGCGCCATCAACGGTCGCTACGGTGGTGAAGAAATCTTCGCCGGCCACGATGCCAGAGACGCGACGCAGCCTGATCGCCGCGACAACGCGTCGGTGGCACTCAAAGCCTGCGTGGCAGCGCCGCTGCCTACCGCGCCAGCCGGTCGCGCCCGCATCGCGGCCGGCGAACGCGTGCTTTACGAAGCGCACGTGCGCGGCCATACGCGGCTGCACCCCTCCGTGCCCGAAGCGCTGCGCGGCAGCTACGCGGGACTGGCGCAGCCGGCGGTGCTCGATCACCTGCAGCGACTCGGCGTCACCACGCTGAGCCTGATGCCGGTGCAGCACCGTGCCGACGAGCAGCGGCTGCTCGGCATGGGGCTCAGCAACTACTGGGGCTACAACACCATCGGCTGGTTCGCCCCGGAGCTGCGCTACTGGAGCGGCCAGGTCGGCACCACGCCGGCGAGCGAGTTCCGCGCGATGGCCGACGCGGTGCATGCGCGCGGCATGGAACTGGTGATCGACGTGGTCTACAACCACAGCGCCGAAACCGATGAACTCGGCCCGACACTGTCGATGCGCGGCATCGACAACGCGCTGTACTACCACCTGCGCCCGGACGATCGCGCGCTCTACGAGAACTGGACCGGCTGCGGCAACTGCCTGAAGCTCGACGAACCCCGCGTCGTGCAGCTCGTGATGGACAGCCTGCGCTACTGGGTCACCGAGTTCGGCGTCGATGGCTTTCGGTTCGATCTGGCGCCGGTGCTCGGCCGCGATGCGGTGACCGGTTTCGACCGGCGCGCGCCCTTTTTCGCCGCGGTAGCGCAAGACCCTGTCTTGTCGCGTGTGCTGCTGATCGCCGAGCCCTGGGACATCGGACCCGGTGGCTACCAGCTCGGCGCCTTTCCTTCCGGCTGGCTCGAATGGAACGACCGTTACCGCGACACCCAGCGCGGCTTCTGGGTACGACAGGGTCGCGACGGCAGCGCGGGCCTCGGTGATTTCGCGCACCGTTTCACCGCATCGAGCGAGCAGTTTCGCCATGACGCGCGGGCACCGACCGCGAGCGTGAACTTCGTGACGGCGCACGACGGCTTCACGCTGCGCGACGTGGTCAGCTACGACGAGCGCCACAACCTCGCCAATGGCGAGAGCAACCGCGACGGCACGAGCCACAACATGAGCCGCAACTGCGGTGTCGAAGGGCCGAGCGACGACCCGGCAGTGCAGGCCGAACGCATGCGCCTGCAACGGGTATTGCTGGCAACACTGCTGCTCTCGCAAGGCACGCCCATGCTGCTGGCCGGGGACGACCTCGGCCATACGCAGCACGGCAACAACAACGCCTACTGCCAGGACAGCGCGCTGACCTGGCTCGACTGGGCCGCAGCCGATGCGTCGCTTGCGCCCTTCATCGCGCGGCTCACGGCCTTGCGGCGCGAATCGCCGGCGCTGCGCAACGCGCATTGGTGGCTCGCCGGCAACGCCGCTTCTGCGGGTGTCCATTGGTTGCGCCCGGATGCCCAACCAATGACAGCTGCAGACTGGCAAGGCACGGCCCTTGCAATCCGGTTCGATCCACTCCCGGGTGCCGCCGCCGGCGAAGGGATGCGGCTCGTGCTGGTGAATTCAGGCGCGGCGCCCGTCGACTTCCGGTTGCCCGAGGGCACCTGGCGCGGCTGCCTCGCTACCGACCCGGCGCAAGACGAATCCGTCGCATCGCAGCCGTTGCCGGCAAGCGTCCGTGTGGCACCTGCGAGTCTGTGGATTGCAAGAACGTAGGAGCCATGCGCGCGTGCCGGTGCTAGGCTGGAATCGAGGCAAGGATCTGGACAAGAACTGCAGACGAACGAACCAACAAAGACAGACGGAGACACACCATGGACCAACCCACGCCAGTCACTCTCGAGGCGCACCAGCTCGTGCGCCGCACCATCGCCCTCGTGCTTGCCGGCGGCCGCGGCTCGCGGCTGAAGCAGCTCACCGACCGGCGCGCCAAGCCGGCCGTGTACTTCGGCGGCAAGTTCCGAATCATCGATTTCGCGCTGTCGAATTGCCTTAACTCCGGTATCCGGCGCATGGCGGTGGTCACGCAATACAAGTCGCATTCGCTGATGCGTCACTTGCAACGCGGCTGGAGCTTTTTGCGGGCCGAACTCAACGAGATGGTCGATGTGCTGCCTGCGCAGCAGCGCGTGGGTGACGAGCACTGGTATCGCGGCACGGCCGACGCGGTGTTCCAGAACCTCGACATCCTCCAGACCCGGTCGACGAAGCACGACTACGTGGTGGTCCTGGCCGGTGATCACATCTACAAGATGGATTATTCGATCATGGTCAAGGACCATGCCGAGCGCGGCCTGGGCTGCACCGTCGGCTGCATCGAAGTACCGCGCATGGAGGCCACGGCTTTCGGCGTGATGGCGATCAATGAAGACCGCACCATCACCGCATTCCTCGAAAAGCCTGCGGACCCGCCCGCGATGCCCGGCAACCCGGATGTCGCGCTGGCCAGCATGGGCATCTACGTGTTCGACTCGCAGTACCTCTACCAACTGCTCGAAGAAGACAACCTCGATCCGGATTCGGATCACGACTTCGGCAAGGACATCATTCCCCGGGCGGTGGCCGAAGGGCGCGCACTCGCGCATCCGTTCGGCATGTCGTGCGTAACGCGCGGGCCACGCGGACCCGGCGCCAAGGCTTACTGGCGTGACGTGGGCACGATTGATGCATTCTGGGCGGCCAACCTCGATCTGGCCTCCATCACTCCCGAGCTCGACATCTATGACACCGACTGGCCCATCTGGACCTACCAGAGGCAACTGCCGCCGGCCAAGTTCGTTCTTGACCGCGACGGCAAGAACGGCATGACCTTCAACACCATCGTGTCGGGCGGCTGCATCGTTTCGGGCTCCTCCGTCAGCAATTCGGTGCTGTTCTCGGGCGTGCGTATTCATTCGTTCTGCGACATCACCGAGGCCGTGCTGCTGCCCGACGTAGAGATCGGACGCGGGGCGCGCCTTAAAAAAGTGGTGATCGACCGCGGCTGCACGATCCCCGACGACATGGTCATCGGCGAAGACCCGGCCGCCGACGCGGCACGCTTCGAGCGCACCGAGGCCGGCGTGACGCTGGTCACCCGCGAGATGCTCAGGCGTCTCGAAATCTGAGCGCAGATGCGAATTCTCCAGGTCAGCGCCGAACTTTTCCCCCTCCTCAAGACCGGTGGCCTGGCCGACGTGGCGGGTGCGCTGCCGATCGCGCTCGCAGCCGCCGGGCAGGAGGTGCGCGTGTTGCTGCCTGGCTTTCCGGCCATCCTTGCAGGCGTTGTCGACCTGGCGCCCGTTGCCGAACTGCGGGCGCCGTGGGGCGACACCAGCCGCTTGCTGCTCGGCCGCATTCAAACAACCGGCGCACCCGATGTTCCCGCCTACGTGATCGATGCGCCGGCGCTGTACGACCGGCCGGGCAACCCTTACGAAAACGCCGATCGCCAGCCCTACGACGACAACCACCGCCGTTTCGCGCTGCTCGGCTGGGCCGGCGCGCAATTGGCCCAAGGGCTCGATACGGACTGGCAGCCGCAGGTGGTGCACGCCCATGACTGGCACGCCGGCCTGGTACCCGCGTACCTGGCCTTTGCCCAGCGGCCAGCCGGACCGCGCGTCGGCAGTGTCTTCACCGTGCACAACCTGGCCTACCAGGGCGTTTTCGCACCGTGGCATTTCGCCGACCTCGGCCTGCCAGGTCCGGCATTCCAGGTGAACGGGCTCGAGTATCACGGCCAGTTGTCTTTCATGAAAGGCGGGCTGTACTACGCCGACCGCCTCACCACCGTCAGCCCGACCTACGCCCGCGAGATCCAGACGTCCGAGCAGGGCTTCGGCCTCGATGGCTTGCTGCGCGCGCGCAATGGCGTGCTCACCGGCATCCTCAACGCGGTCGACGACCAGGTCTGGAACCCGGCCAACGACACACTGCTGGCCGACCGCTTTGAAGCCCGGCGCATGGCCGGAAAGGCGCTCAGCAAAGCAGCGCTGCAGCGCCAGCTCGGCCTTTCCGAATTGCCCGATGCCCCGCTCTTCATCGTGGTCAGCCGACTGACAGAACAGAAAGGACTGCACCTCGTGCTGAGCGGTCTCGATGCGCTGCTCGACCAGGGCGGCCAGCTGGCGCTCCTCGGCGGCGGTGACGCCTGGCTCGAAGATGCGTTTCGCCATCGCGCTGTCGCCATGCCGCAGTCGGTGAGCGTGACCATCGGGTACAACGAGTCGCTGGCACACCAGCTCTTCGGCGCCGGCGACGTGACGCTGGTGCCCTCGCTTTTCGAACCCTGCGGCCTCACGCAGATGTACGGACTCAAGTATGGTTGCCTGCCGCTTGTGCGCCGCGTTGGCGGATTGGCCGATACAGTGGTCGACACCACACTCGAGGACATGGCGGACGGCGAGGCCACCGGCTTTGTCTTCGACCGCTTCGAGCCCGGCGACTACGCGCGCGCCATGCGTCGTGCCTTCGCCCTGTACCGGCGTCCGACGGATTGGAAACGCGTTCGCGCCACCGCCATGCGCAGCCCTGTCGACTGGGCAACCGCCGCCGCGCAATACATCGCGGTCTATCAACAGGCCATCGCCTGACGGCTTCCAAGCCCCCTCACAACCTCTGCGAACACTTTATGACCACAACGACGCCCACGACCGCAGCGACACCTATCAAAACTTTCGAATACGACCATCCCGATCGTGACGTGGCCGCTTTCAAACGCGCTGTTGCGAACAAACTGATCTACGCGGTCGGCAAAGACCCAGTCGCGGCCAGCCAGGACGACTGGCTCAACGCCACCGCATTGGCCGTGCGAGACCAACTGGTCGAACGCTGGATGACCACCACCCGTGCGCAGTACCAGCAAGACGTGAAGCGCGTGTACTACCTCTCGATGGAGTTCCTGATCGGGCGCACATTCACAAATGCGCTGCTGGCGGTCGACCTCTACGACACCGTGCGCGAGGCGCTGGCCGACTTCGGCGTCGACATGTCGGCGCTGGCCGAACGCGAGCCCGATGCGGCGCTCGGCAACGGTGGCCTCGGCCGCCTTGCCGCGTGTTTTCTCGACTCGATGGCGACGCTCGGCGTTCCCGGCATGGGCTACGGCATTCGCTACGAATACGGCATGTTCCGCCAGCGCATCGTCGACGGCCAGCAAGTGGAGACGCCCGACTACTGGCTCACACGCGGCAACCCGTGGGAGTTCCAACGGCCCGAGGTCAACTACCGCGTGCGCTTCGGCGGCCATGTGCAAAAGCGTGAGGGCAACAACGCGCCCTACGGCGCTGCCGACTGGGTCGACACGCACGACGTGCTGGCCGTGGCCTACGACACCATCATTCCCGGCTACGGCACGCAAGCGACCAACACGCTGCGCCTGTGGTCGGCCCGTGCCACCGAAGAGATCGACCTGTCTGCCTTCAACAAGGGCAACTACATGGTCGCGGTCGAGAGCAAGAACCAGTCGGAAAACGTTTCTCGCGTGCTGTACCCCGACGACTCGACAACGTCGGGGCGCGAGCTGCGGCTGCATCAGGAGTACTTTTTCTGCAGCGCCAGCGTGCAGGACTTGTTGCGCCGCTATCTGCGCAACCACACCACCTTCGACCAGCTGGGCGACAAAGTCAGCATCCACCTGAACGACACGCACCCGGTGCTCGCGGTGCCCGAGATGATGCGGTTGCTGCTCGACGAGCACAACCTCGACTGGGATACGGCCTGGGCCGCCACGCAAAAGGTCTTCAGCTACACCAACCACACGCTGATGCACGAGGCGCTGGAAACGTGGCCGGTCGAGATGATGGGTCGCATCCTGCCGCGACATCTGCAGATCATCTATGACATGAACGCGAAGTTTCTCGCGACCGTGACGCAGAAGGTCGGCAACGATGTCGAGCTGCTTCGCCGCTTGTCGCTGGTCGACGAGTCGGGCGAGCGGCGCGTGCGCATGGCGTACGTCGCGGTGCTGGCGAGCCACTCGATCAACGGCGTGTCGGGCCTGCATTCGGAGCTGATGAAGCAATCGATTTTTGCCGACTTCAACCGTATCTTTCCGGAACGCTTCAACAACAAGACAAATGGCGTGACGCCGCGGCGCTGGCTGGCGCAGGCGAATCCGTCGCTCGCCGCACTGCTCGACCAGCGCATCGGCAAGGGCTGGCGCCGCGACCTGATGCAGCTCGAAGCATTGAAGCCGATGGCGGCACAACCCGCCTTCGCACGTGCGTTCCGGCATGCAAAGCGCGAGAACAAGTTGCGCCTGGCCAACTGGATCGAGCAGCACATGGGCGTGGTGATCGACACCGACGCAATGTTCGACGTACAGGTCAAGCGCATCCACGAATACAAGCGCCAGTTGCTCAACGTGCTGCACGTCATCACGCGCTACCAGCGCATCCTCGACGCGCACGCGGCGGGCGGACCGATCGACATCGTGCCGCGCGTGGTGGTGTTCGCGGGCAAGGCGGCGTCGGCCTATGTCGTCGCCAAGATGGTGATTCGGCTCATCAACGACGTGGCAGCAGTCATCAACAACGACCCACGCGTCGGCAAGTTGCTGAAGGTCGTTTTCTTGCCGAACTACAGCGTGAGCCTGGCCGAGATCATCATGCCGGCGGCCGATTTGTCAGAGCAGATTTCAACCGCCGGCACCGAGGCTTCGGGCACCGGCAACATGAAGTTCGCGCTCAACGGCGCACTGACCATCGGCACGCTCGACGGCGCCAATGTCGAGATGCGCGACAACGTCGGCGCAGAGAACATCTTCATCTTCGGCAACACCACGCCGGAGGTTGCGGACATCCGCTTGCATGGCTACCAGCCCCGCGACATCTACGGCGCCAACCCCGAGTTGCAGCGCGTGCTGGACGCGGTGCGCGACGGTGCGTTCTCTCCCGGCGAGCCTTCGCGCTACCAGGGCATCTACGACTCGCTGGTGAACTGGGGCGACCACTATCTGCTCTTGGCCGACTACGCCAGCTACATCGAGGCGCAAGGCAAGGTCGATGCGCTGTACCGCGATGCGGATGCGTGGACGCGGATGGCGATCCTCAACGTAGCGGGCATGGGTGCGTTTTCGTCGGACCGGACCATCGCCGAATACGCGCACGACATCTGGCACACGAAGCCGGTTTTGCTTTGAACGTCTGAGCCTCCGCGTGCCATCGGCCCTTGAGGCCGCTGGCTTCGCGTCAGCGCGCGGGCTGCGTTGGCGCTTCGGTCACGAAGCCGATGCGGCTCAAGCCCGCCTTGTTCGCGATGCCCATGAGCTCGACGATCTTGCCGTACGGCACGGTGTGGTCGGCGCGCAGTTGCACCTCGGTGTCGCGGCTGTCGGTGGCTGCTTTCTGCAACCGGCTCGCCAATTCCTCGTCGCTCACGGCCTGATCGTTCAAGAACACTTTGCCGGCCGCGTCGACCGACAGGCTCACGAACTTGGGCGTGTCGTTCGGTTGGCCGGCATCGGTTTGCGGCAGATCGAGCTTGATCGAACTGGCCATCAGCGGCGCGGTGATGATGAAGATCACCAACAGCACGAGCATGACATCGACCAGCGGCGTCACGTTGATGTCGGAGAGCGGACGTTGCCCGCCAGTGCCACCGTGGCTGCTTCCGAGCGAAATGCGACCGAAGGCCATTTGCGTATTCCGCGGGTCAGGCGACAGGCATCGGACGCGCCGGCGGCAACGTTTCTTCGCGCCGGGCTACCACGCCGCCAAAGGTGCCGAGCAGGTCGTGCGCAAAGCCTTCGAGCTCGGCCTCGATTCGGCCGATCACACGACCGAACACGTTGTAGGCCAGCACGGCCGGGATCGCCACCGCGAGGCCGAAAGCCGTCATCACCAGCGCCTCGCCAACCGGGCCTGCCACCTTGTCGATCGTGAAGCCACCGGTCTGCCCGGCAATGCCCGACAGCGCCCGGTAGATGCCCCAAACGGTGCCGAGCAGGCCGACAAAGGGAGCCGTGGCGCCAACGGTCGCCAGCAGAATCTGGCCTGACCGCAGTCGGCGCAGCGAGCCATGCAGTGCGTCGCGCAGCACACGCGTAAGCCGCTGCGATCGGTCACCGGCAGCGCCGAGCGTCGTGCTGCTCGTTGCAGTCGCAACAGCCAGGTTTTTGACAGCCGTTACCGCAGGCAACACGAGCGCCGTGCGATCGAAAGACTTGAGGTTCTGCTCTGCCTCGGCCAGCGTGGTGGCCTGCCAGAACGCGGCGATGCTACGCAACACGCTGCGGGTGCCGCTGCGCAACAACCAGGCTTTCAGCAGGATCACGACCCAGCTCGACACCGACATCGCGAGCAACAGCGCCGCCACCGCGCGGCTGACACCATCGCCTTGGGTCAGCAGCTCGAGAACGCTCACCCGATGCCTTCTAGCGCAGGCCGAGCACGTCGAACATGTCGAACAATCCGGCCTTTTGCTGCGCGAGGAACTGCACAGCGCGGAAGCTGCCTTGCACGTAAGTGGCGCGGCTGGCCGACTTGTGCGTGATCTCGATGCGCTCGCCAGTGCCGGCGAAGAGCACGGTGTGGTCGCCGACGATGTCGCCGCCGCGGATGCTGGCAAATCCGATGGTGGACGGGTCGCGCTCACCGGTGAGGCCTTCGCGGCTGTAGACGGCGCATTCCTTCAAGTCGCGACCCAGCGCGTCGGCGATCACTTCGCCCATCTTCAGCGCGGTGCCGGACGGCGCATCGACCTTGTGACGATGGTGCGCCTCGATGATCTCGATGTCGTAGCCGGTCGAAAGTGCCTTCGCCGCCATTTCGAGCAGCTTCAAGGTGACGTTGACGCCGACGCTCATGTTGGGCGCCATGACGATCGCGATGTTCTCGGCGATCTTGGCGATCTCCGCTTTTTGCGCGTCGGTGAAACCTGTCGTGCCGATGACCGCTTGCACACCGAGTTCGCGGCAGACCGCGAGGTGCGCCAAGGTGCCTTCAGGCCGCGTGAAGTCGATCAGCACCTGGGCATCTTTGAGCCCATTGCGCAGATCAGAGACGATCGGCACGCCGCTCGCAAAACCAAGGAACGCGCCGGCGTCGGTGCCGAGCGCTTCGGAGCCCGGCACATCCAGCGCGCCGGCCAGTTCGAGGTCAGGCGCGTTGCGCACGCCCTCGATGAGCATGCGGCCCATGCGACCAGAGGCGCCAGCTATCGCGATACGCCGCATGTCAGCGGGTGGTGGTGGATTCGAGCGGCGGGTAGCTCGGCGGCAGCGGAGCCAGCGAAGCGGCAGATGCGTCAGGCTTGATGCTCTTGTCCGGCACGAACTTGCTGAGTTGGTCTTCACTGGCTTCGAGCACGGGCACCTTGCCGCTACGCTTGCGGGCATCGACAGCCGCCACGAATTCTTCTTCGCTCGGCATGGTGTCGCCGTCGAAGCGGTCGAGTACCTCGCCCTTGAAGTAAACAGTCAGGTGGCGCTGCTGAGCGTCGACGCCTTGCCGACGAATGGTGAAGACGTAGTCCCAACGATCGACATGGAACACGTCGGTCAGCAGCGAGGTGCCGAGTACTTCGCGCACTTGCTGTCGCGACATGCCAGGCTTCAGTTGCTCGACCTGCTCTTTGGAGACGAAGTTGCCCTGGACCACCTCGACCTTGTAGGGCGTGACAGCGCTCAACGCATCGCGCGTTCGGGTGCCGAGGTTGGTGCAAGCGCCCAGACAGAGGCTCGCGGCGACGCCGGCGATAAGCCAGACGCGGCTTTTTGAATTGGCAAGCATGGGGGAAAAGGGTGACGATATGATCGGCGCATTGTAGCGGCTGGCCCCCGGCGGACCCCGTTCCGTACGGCCCACGCAGGAACGACCATGGCCAACATCGACGAACTCAAGAACACCGGCCTGAAGGCCACCTTGCCGCGCCTGAAGATTCTCGAGATCTTCCAGACCGGCGGCCTGCGGCACATGACGGCCGAAGACGTCTTTCGCATTTTGCTCAACGAGCACTCCGACATCGGCCTGGCCACGGTTTACCGCGTGCTGACCCAGTTCGAACAAGCCGGAATCCTGGAGCGCAGCCACTTCGAAAGCGGCAAAGCCGTTTACGAGCTAAACGAAGGCAAGCACCACGACCATCTGATCTGCACATCGTGCGGCAAGGTCGAGGAGTTCTACGACGCCGAGATCGAGCGGCGCCAGCAAATGATCTCTCTCGACAAAGGCTGGATTCTGCAAGACCACGCCATGTCGCTGTACGGCCTTTGCGCCGACTGCGCCAGCCGACGCTAGTCCTGCCGGCCGGACTCCATCGCCCTGTGGTGCCGCTCCACGAATTCGGCATAGGTGTCGATGCCGCGCAGCTGCAAAATTGAATTGCGCACCGCCGCCTCGACCAGCACCGCAATGTTGCGCCCTGCCACCACCTGGATGATGACCTTGCGCACCGCGATGCCCAGCACATCTTGCGTCAGCGGGGCCGAGGGCATGCGCTCGTAGTCGCGCTCGAAGCTGTCGCGGCGCACCAGATGCACGATGAGCTTGAGCCGCATCTTCCGGCGCACAGCCGTCTCACCGAAGATCGCGCGAATGTCCAACAGGCCGATGCCGCGCACTTCAAGCAGGTTCTGCAGCAAGTCGGGGCAGCGGCCTTCGAGCGTGTTCTGGTTGATCCGGTAGAGATCGACGGCGTCGTCGGCCACCAGACCATTGCCACGGGAAATCAACTCCAGACCCAGCTCGCTTTTGCCGAGGCCCGACTCGCCGGTGATCATCACGCCGAGCCCCAGGATGTCCATGAAAACGCCGTGCATCGACGTGCGCTCTGCAAAATGCTTGGACAGGTAGGCGCGCAGCAGATCGATGACGAAGGCCGAGGATTCGCGCGTGGCAAAGAGCGGCAACTGGGCGCGCTCGCAGATCGACAGGAGTTCGTCCGGCGCGCTCTGGGCATCGGCCAGCACCAGCATCGGCGGCTCCAGTGTCACGATGCGGCCGATCCGGCGGGCGCAGTCTTCGGGCGTTCCGCGCGTCAGGTAGGCGACCTCGCGGGCGCCGAGGATCTGCACACGGTAAGGATGGATGTAGTTGAGGTAGCCGACCAGGTCTGCCGCTGACTGCGCGCGGCTGATGACCTCGATGTCGAACTGGCGCTCCGAGGCTCCCAGTCCCGCCAGCCACTCCCAGCGAAGCGAGCCGCGAAACTCCTCGAACATCGCATCGGCGCTGATGACGGTCGGCTTCATGCGCGCGACCGTCCTGCTGCCGATGCGTTCAAGCCACCTGCGCCGACTGCCATCCTGCGATGAGTGCGTGCAAGACGGATGCGTCGGTGCTCGACTTGATCTTCTCGCGCAAAGCGGCATCGCTCAACAGCTCGGCAATTTCGGAGAGGATCTCGAGGTGTTTCTGCGTCGCCGCTTCGGGCACCAGCAAAAAGATGAGAAGCACGACCGGCTGTTCGTCCGGTGCGTCGAAGCCGATCGCATTGGCCAACTGGAACACCGCCGCCATCGGCGACTTCAGTCCCTTGATGCGGCCATGCGGAATCGCGACCCCGTGACCCAAGCCGGTTGAACCAAGCCGTTCACGGGCAAAGAGGCTGTCGGTGATGAGGGCTCGGCCCAACCCGTGAAGGTTTTCGAACAGCAAGCCGGCTTCTTCGAAAGCACGTTTTTTGCTGGTGGCGTCGACGCTCACGAGCACTTGGGCGGGTGGCAGGATGGACGCGAGGCGATTCATGGTGGGGAAGGGCGGGGGCGATTATGCACTGGCCCCGAAAAAAGCAAAGGGCCGCTAGCTTGGCGGCCCTCGATCATGCAAGAGGATTTACCCAAAGGAGAACTACATCACACGTTTAGGCGCTTCGTGATGATGATCTTGCAGACGGTCTTTGTGGCGCACCACCTGACGGTCGAGCTTGTCGACCAGTTCATCGACGGCGGCGTACAGATCAGCGTTACTGCACTCGGCAAACAAGTCACTGCCCTTGACGTGAATGTTGCACTCCGCCTTTTGCCGGCGTTCCTTTTCCTTTTGCTTTTCCACCGTGAGGATCACCTTCACATCGACCACTTGGTCGAAGTGCCGGGTGATCCGGTCCAGCTTGCTCGTGACATAGCTTCGCAATGCGGGCGTGACGTCGAGGTGATGGCCGCTGATCGTCAGATTCATGAATGACCTCCTGGGAAACGTTGCAGAAATGGCCAGCATTCCGGGATGGAAAGTGGCCGGCGGAAACGGAATGGCACCGGAACAGAAACGGAAGGATTGTTGGGAGTGGGGTGGAGCGCCAAGCAGAAAGAGGGTGGGTTCGATTCACTATGCCCACGTTGCCGAGGCATTGCAATCCCTCTCTTTCCCCAACATTTGGGGTGACTTTGGGGACACATTTGTCCGCTACCTAATTCATAGCAGTTCGTGTGCGCCCGCATTGGTCGGCAATTCGATTCAGCCGCAAATCAAAGCCCGGTCGTCGTTACATCGCCACGCCGCCGGCAGGGGATCAACGCCAGCTCGCTCGCATCCGGCTCAGCAAATCGATGGTCGCGGCGGGTGGCGGCACCGCGGGCGCCCTCGCAGGCGGTGCGGGCCATGTCACCTGCTCGAACCGTGCCGTGTCGGCCGCGGTAATGAAGCGAGTGCGCCCGGCATAAAGGTGCCGGTCACCGCGCACGGCCTGCTGCGTGACATAAAAGCGCTGCGGCACCAGCAGGTGCAAGTGGTCGCGCGCCCGCGTCATGGCAACGTAAAGCAACCGCCGCTCTTCCTCGAGCTCCTCGGCGCCCTGAGCAACGTCGGCCGGCATGCAGCCGTCGACCACATTGAGCACGTGAACCGAGTTCCATTCCTGGCCTTTGGCCGAGTGGATGGTCGACAGGATCAGATAGTCCTCGTCGAGCAGCGGTGGCCCAGAGCGATCGCTCGTGGCCTCAGGCGGATCGAGCGTGAGCTCGGTCAAAAATCGCTCGCGCGAGGCATAACCGGAGGCGAGCCGCGCCAGCTGTTCGACGTCGCCACGTCGCACGCCCGAGGTGTCGTCGTGCAGCCGTTCGAGGTGCGGGATGTACCAGCGCAACGCGAGTTCCATATCGGCTGGCCAGCTGAGCGACGACTCACGCAAGGCAGCGTACGTTTCGGCAAAGCGTTGCCATTCGACCTGCGCTGCAGCGGGCGGCATGAATGCCTTTACCGCGGCGCCGGGGTCGGCGGCCACGTCCATGGCATCCAGCAGGCGTGTTGCTGTCGCCGGCCCGATGCCCGGAATCATCTGCGTCACGCGAAAGCCTGCCATCCGGCCGCGCGGGTTCTCGGCAAAGCGCAGCACCGCGAGGAGGTCTTTGACGTGCGCGGCTTCGAGAAACTTGAGGCCGCCGTATTTAACGAACGGGATGTTGCGCCGCGCCAGTTCGAGCTCCAGCGCCGCACTGTGCGTCGAGGTGCGAAAGAGCACCGCCTGCGACTTGAGCGCGAGCCCGCCCTCACGGTGCGCGAGCACGCGGTCGGCCACCCAGCGCGCTTGCTGCGCTTCGTCGGGCACCAGCACGAGTTGAGGCCGGCCGGCCGAAGCCTTGTCGGTCCACAGCGTCTTGGCATGCCGTTCGGCCGCCTGTGCGATGACGGCGTTCGACACGTCGAGGATCGGCTGCGTAGAGCGGTAGTTGCGTTCCAGCGTGACGATGCGCGCCTGGCGCGTGAACTGCATCGGAAAGTCGAGGATGTTGCGCACCGTGGCGCCCCGAAACGAATAGATCGATTGCGCGTCGTCGCCGACCACTGTCACGCCACGGCCATCGGGCTTGAGCGCCATCAGGATCGAGGCCTGCAAGCGGTTCGTGTCCTGGTATTCGTCGACCAGCACGTGGTCGAAACGCGCGCCGACCTGTGCAGCCAACGTGGGCTCGGCGACCATGCCCGCCCAGTACAACAGCAGGTCGTCGTAGTCGAGCACGTTCTGCTGCTGCTTGGCCTCGACATAAGCGCCGAACAAGCGCTTGAGTTCTACCTCCCATTCGGCACACCACGGAAACGCCTGCTTCAGCACGTCGCCCAGCGGCGCACAGGTGTTGACGGTGCGGGAGTAGATCGACAGGCAGGTGCCCTTGTGCGGAAAGCGTCGGGTGCTGCTCGACAACCCGCGTTCATGCCGGACCCAACCCATCAGGTCTTCCGCATCGCCGCGATCGTGGATGGTGAAGTTGTCGTTCAGTCCGATGTGCGCCGCGTATTCGCGCAACAGTCGCGCGCCGATGCCGTGAAAGGTGCCGGCCCAAGGCAACGCCGGCGGCACCTCCGACTTGAGTGCGAACACCCGTGCCACGACCTGGCCGGCGCGGCGCTCCATCTCTTGCGCGGCGCGACGCGAAAACGTCAGCAGCAGGATGCGCTGCGGATCGGTGCCTTGCGCGATGAGCCGCGCCACGCGGTGCGCGAGCGTGCTGGTCTTGCCGGAGCCGGCACCGGCGATCACCAGCAGCGGTCGGTCGTCGCAAGCAGGTTCGCCAAATGCCGCATAGACACCGTGCTCGACCGCTGCCCGCTGTTCATCGTTGAGGTCGGCCAGCGCCGCAGCGAGCCGCTCTGCCTGCGTGGTCGGTGCCGCGCCATGCGCTGAAAGATGCGGAGGGAGAAGGGTCGGCGCCACGGTCTGCATTGGCGCAACTTTACTGGATGCCCATCCAGATGCGTGACCGTTACATGACGGGCCCGGTGACATAATTCGCGCCTTGCTGTAACCGGAGACTCCGCCTTGGAAACCTACCCGTCTTGGCAGCTTTCGGTTCCCGTTTGACGCGCGTGTCGATCGAGGGATTCGGAAGCGCCCCGCCCTCGTTCAACCGCACAGTCCATTCACGGGAGTGAGCCCATGCTCAATATCTTTACGCTCGCCAACGGGCGCCTCGTCCAGGAAGAAATCGAGTCGCTCGAAGAGCTGTCGAAATTCCAGCCGATCTGGGTCGACCTCGAGTCGCCATCGGTCGACGAAAAGCGCTGGATCAAACAGTATTACGGCCTCTCCATCCCCGAAGACGCGATGGACGAGGACATCGAAGAGTCGGCCCGCTTCTACGAAGAAGACAACGGCGAACTGCATATTCGCAGCGACTTTTTGATCGACGACGACGACGACCCACGCTCGGTGCGCGTCGCCTTCATCTTGAACCAGCACAACAGCGAGTTGCGCAGCCGCGGCGTGCTGTTCTCCATCCACGACGAAGACGTGCCGGTGTTCCGCTTGCTGCGCATGCGCGCGCGCCGCGCACCGGGGCTGATCGAAGACGCCAAGGAAGTGCTGCTGAAACTGTTCGACGCCGACGCCGAATACTCCGCCGACACGCTGGAAAACATCTACGACGAACTGAAGAAAGTCAGCGAACAGGTGCTGGCCGGAAAGATGACCGACGACCTGGCCAGCGAAGTGCTTGGCGAGATCGCACGCCACGAAGACCTGAACAGCCGCATTCGGCGCAACGTGATGGACACGCGCCGCGCGGTCAGCTTCATGATGCGCAGCAAGATGCTGAACGCCGAGCAATTCGAAGAAGCGCGGCAGATCCTGCGCGACATCGAGTCGCTCGACAACCACACCGCGTTCCTGTTCGACAAGATCAACTTCCTGATGGATGCGACCGTCGGTTTCATCAACATCAACCAGAACAAGATCATCAAGATTTTTTCCGTGGCGAGCGTGGCGCTGCTGCCGCCGACGCTGGTGGCCAGCATCTACGGCATGAACATGAAGTTCCCGGAGCTGGAATGGCTCGGGCCAACGCTCAGCTACCCCTATGTCGTGGCTTTCATGATCGCCAGTGCCCTGGGGCCGATGTGGTACTTCGGGCGCAAGGGCTGGTTGAGTTGAGCTCGCCCCCAGGTCGCTGCGCACTTCGTGTCGCCGCTCCCACCCCCTGACCGGGGGCAACACCAGCGGCCGGGCGGAGCCCGTGCTGCGGTGTTCCTGAACTGATACCGGGACGTTAGTCGAGCAGGGGGAGAAGGGCGCCGATCAGGGCTCTGGCTTGCTTGCCTGCGACTTGGGAGAGGTACGCGGGGAAGTCGACGTGGGCCGTGTCGTCGGCACGGTCGGAGATGTTTCTTACTGCGGCGAAGGGGATGGCGTAGTCGTGGCAGACCTGGGCTACCGCTGCGCCCTCCATGTCTACGGCGAGGGCTTCGGGGAGGTCGCGCTGCAGGGTCAGCGCTTCATGCGCGGCTGAAACGAAGCGGTCGCCGCTGACCAGCAATCCTTTGTGGATGCGCATGCCGCCGAGGCTGAAGCGGGCGCGTGTCGCGGCGTCGAACACGCCGGTCGAGACGGCGCCTGCGGCCATCGCGAGCAGGTCGACCAACTCTTCGTCGGCGGCGAAGCGCGAGCGGCCGTAGAGCGGCACCTCGTGACGCGGGAACAGTGGCGATGCATCCATGTCGTGCTGCAGAAACGCTGTGCCGATGACGGTGTCGCCGACCCGCACGTCTGGGTGCAAACCGCCGGCCACACCGGTGAACACGATACGTCGAACACCGAAGCGTTCGATCAGCGCCGTCGCCGTGGTTGCCGCGGCGACCTTGCCGATGCGCGACAGCGCCAGCACCACCGGCTTGCCGTGCCAGCGGCCGGTGTGGAAATCGCGGCCCGCATGCCGGACATGCATCGCTTCTTCGAGCTGCTCGCGCAGGCCGTGCTGCTCTTCGGGCAGCGCACTCAGGATGGCCGTCGGCATCAGAGCACCCCGACGTTCGCGGTCGCTTCCGCCATGGCTTGCGCAATCACTTCATGTCGACGCCATAGAAGGTGTGACGGCCGAAGGGGCTCAGCTTGAAGTCGACGACTTCCTTGCGCACCGGCTTCAACTGCACGGCGTGGGCGATGGTGAACCAAGGTGCTTGTTCCTTGAAAATGACCTGTGCCTTCTTATAGAGCGCGTCGCGATCGACCTGCTTGGGCGTCGACTTGGCCTTGACCACCAGATCGTCATATGGCTGGTAGCAAAACTTGGCGACGTTGCCGCCGTTGTTCTTGGCAGCATCGCAGCCCAACAGGGTGTGCAAGAAGTTGTCCGGATCGCCGTTGTCGCCGGTCCAGCCGAACATGCCCATCTGGTGCTCGCCGGCCTGCAGGCGCTTCCTGTACTCACCCCACTCGAATGTCTTGATCTCGGCCTTGACGCCGATCTTGGCTAGATCGGCCTGCATCAGCTCGGCGATGCGCTTGGCGTTCGGGTTGTAGGGGCGCTGCACCGGCATGGCCCACAGGTCGGTCGTGAAGCCGTTGGCGAGACCGGCTTCGGCCAGCAGCTTCTTGGCAGCAACGGGATCGTAGGGATCGTCCTTGACCGCATCGTTGTAAGACCACATGGTCGGCGGAATCGGGTTCTTGGCGGCGACGCCGGTCGTCAGGTAGACGCCATCGATGATCGCCTTCTTGTCGATCGCCATGTTGATGGCCTTGCGCACGCGCACGTCGTCGAACGGCTTCTTCGTCGTGTTGTACGCGAGGTAGCCGACATTGAGGCCGGCCTGCTCGAGCACCTGCACGTTCGGGTCTTTGCGGATGGCGTCGAGGTCCGCCGGGTTGGGGTACGGCATCACATGGCACTCGCCTTTCTGCAGCTTCGCCCAGCGCACCGATGCATCGGGCGTGATCGAGAAAATCAGGTCGTCGATCTTCGCCTTGCCGCCCCAGTATTGCGGGAACGCCTTGAAGCGGACGATGGCGTCCTTCTGGTACTGCACCAGATAGAACGGGCCGGTGCCGATTGGGTCCTGGTCGATCTTTTCAGGCGTGCCGGCCTTCAGCATCGCGATCGCGTATTCCTTCGATTGCACGCCGGCGTACGGCATCGCGAGGTTGGCAAGGAACGGTGCCTCGGGCTTGTTGAGGACGATCTTCACGGTGTAGTCGTCGATGCGATCCACCGTCTTCAAAAGCTTGGGCATACCCATGTCGTTGAAGTACGAGTGGTTCTGGCTCGTGACCTTGAAGTACGGGTCGTTCTCTTTCCACTGTCGCTCGATCGAAAAGATGAAGTCGTCGGCGTTGAAGTCGCGCGTCGGCTTGAAGTTCTTGCTGGTGGTGTGCCACTTCACGCCCTTGCGCAGCTTGAAGGTGTACTCGGTGCCGTCGGGTGAGATGGTCCAGCTCTCGGCCAGACTGGGCTCCACCTTGGTGCCGCCGCGTTCGAACTGGACGACGTTGTCGTAGACCTGCGTGGTCACGTCGAACGAGGTGCCCGTCGTATTGACGGCCGGATAGAAATTCTCGGGACTTCCTTCCGAACAGAAGACCAATGTCTTGGCCGCCGCAGCGCCGCAAGTGAGGGCAAAGGCCATCGGCAGCAGCACCGATGCGAGACGAACATTCTTCATGGGATCTCCTTCTCAAAAAACTGAACGACAAAACGGGTCACGAAGTGACGTGGTGACTCAGCGAATTCAGAACGCCATCGGCGAGCGCGCGATCTGCACCGCGACCGGCCCATCGATGAACTTCTCGGCATAGTGGCACGCCACCATGCGCTCGTCGAGTGCGCGCAGCAGCGGGCGCTCGATGTGGCAGCGTTCGGTAGCGTGCCCACAGCGCGTGCTGAACACGCAACCGGCCGGAGGATCGAGCGGCGACGGCAACTCACCCTGCAACACGATGCGCGCGGTCGCGAGCCCCGGCGTGGATGCCAGCAGCGCTTGCGTGTAGGGATGCAGCGGACGCGCAAAGATGCGCGCGTTAGGCCCCTGCTCCACAGCGTGGCCGAGGTACATGACCAGCACATCGTGCGCGATGTGCCGCACCACGCCCAGGTCGTGCGAAATGAAAAGGTATGCGAGCCCGAGCTCGGCCTGCAGGTCCGCCAGCAGATTCAACACCTGCGCCTGGATCGACACGTCGAGCGCCGACACCGGCTCGTCTGCCACCAGCAGCCGCGGCTCCAGCATGAGTGCCCGCGCGATGGCGATACGCTGCCGCTGGCCGCCGGAGAACATGTGCGGATATCGGTTGGCATGTTCGGGCCGCAGGCCGACACGCGCCAACATGTCGCACGCCTTGGCGGCACGGTCGGCCTTGCTCAACGCCGTGTTGATGGCGAGCGGGTCTTCTAGTACGGCTGCGATCTTCTTGCGTGGGTTGAGCGAGCCGAATGGGTTCTGGAACACCAACTGCACGGCCTGGCGCAGCTCACGCTTGCGGTCGAGCGGCGGGTCGACCGCGTCGACGCCGATCAAAGTGAGGCGGCCCGATGTCGGCTTTTCTATCAACGACACCATGCGTGCCAACGTCGACTTGCCGCACCCCGATTCACCGACCACCGCGAGCGTGCGGCCGCGCGCCAGCCTGAACGAAACGCCGCCGACGGCCTGCAATTTCGCAGGCGCACGGAACAACCCGCGCCGCACCTCGTAGACGCGCTTCAGGTCGACCGCCTCGACCACGGTTTCGCTCGACGAGGGTTCTGTCGTCATCGATTTCAAATCGGGCTCGGCGGCGCTCATGACAGCGCCTCGACTGCGCGCGAACGGTCATCCATGATGGCAATCGACCGATCCGCGTCGCCCAACGGAAAGTGGCAACGCACCTGTGCGTCCTGAAACGCTTGCAACGCCGGCCGCACCGCGCAAGCGTTGGCCGTCGCGTCGACGCAGCGCGGCGAAAAAAGACAGCCCGCAGGACGGTCGTGCACGCCGGGCACCATGCCAGCGATCGTGGCGAGCCGACCTTCCGGCGCAGCGCGTTCCGGCAACGCCGCCAGCAATGCCTCGGTGTACGGATGTTGCGGGGTGCTGAAGAGTCGGTCGACGCGCTGCTCTTCCATCACCTGGCCCGCATACATGACCGCCACGCGCTGCGCCATGTCGGCCACCACGCCCATGTTGTGAGTGATGAGCACCAGCGCCATGCCGCGCTCTTTTTGCAGGTTGCGCAGCAGGTCGAGGATCTGCGCCTGGATGGTCACGTCGAGCGCGGTGGTCGGCTCGTCGGCGATCAGCAAGCGAGGGTTGCAGGCGATCGCCATCGCGATCATCACGCGCTGGTTCATGCCACCCGAGAGCTGATGCGGATAGCTGCCGATGCGCGTCGCCGCCGCCGGAATGCCGACCTGTTCGAGCAGCTCGATGGCGCGTGTCTTGGCTGCACGCTTGTCGAGCTTCAGATGCAGCCGCAAGGTTTCCATCAGCTGGAAGCCGACCGTGAAGCAGGGGTTGAGGCTGGTCGTCGGGTCCTGAAAGATCATCGCGACATCCTTGCCGACCAGGTTGCGGCGCGCCTTGTCGGAGATGCCGAGCAGGTCGTTGCCGGCAAAGCGCATGTGCGCCGCCTGCACGCGGCCGGGGTAGGCGATGAGGCCCATCAGCGCCATCATCGTGACGCTCTTGCCCGAGCCCGATTCGCCGACGATGCCGAGTACCTCGCCTTCGTCGACCGTCAGGCTCACGCCGTCGACGGCGTGCAGCACGCCGCCCTGCGTGGGGAAGTCGACGTGCAACTCCTTGATGTCGAGCAGGCTCATCGTTTCAACTTCGGGTCGAGCGCATCGCGCAGCCCGTCGCCCAGCAGGTTGAAGGCGAGCACAGCGATCAGGATCGCCAGCCCCGGAAACGTCACGACCCACCACGCGCGCAACACGAACTCACGCGCGTCGGCCAGCATCGTTCCCCACTCGGGCGATGGCGGCTGCGCACCGAGGCCGAGAAAGCCGAGCGCCGCCGCATCGAGGATGGCCGTCGAGACGCCGAGCGACGCCTGCACGATCAGCGGCGCCGCGCAGTTGGGCAGCACCTCGCTGAACATGAGCCGCAAGGTACTGGCACCGCTGACGCGTGCCGCCGTCACGTAGTCGCGCGAAACTTCGGTGATGACCGCCGCCCGCGTGATGCGCACGTAATGCGGCAGCACGACGATCGCCACCGCGAGCATCGCGTTGACGAGCCCCGGCCCAAGAATCGCCACCACCACGATGGCCAGCAGCAGGCTCGGCAAGGTCAGCACGATGTCCATCGCCCGCATGATCGCGATCTCGACGACGCCACGAAAGAAGCCTGCGATGAGGCCGAGTGAGACGCCCACGATCACCGACATCGCCACCACCGCGATGCCGATCGACAACGACAGGCGCGCGCCGAACATGAGGCGCGACAGGATGTCGCGGCCGATGGCGTCGGTGCCGAGGAAGTAAGTGATCGAGCCGCCCTGCTGCCAGAACGGTGGCCGCAAGAATGCGGCGCTGTTCGTGAGGTTGGGCGCGTGCGGTGCGATCAGCGGAGCCGCCAACGCAACGAACAACAGTACGACGATGACGACGAGCCCCATCACAGCGCCCCGGTTCGCCGAGAACGCGGCCCAGAACTCGCGCCATGGCCCGGGCGGTGCGGTCATCACGAGGATGGGCGAAGAAGAGGTGGACAAGGCCATGTCAGCGCGACTGCCTGATACGCGGATTAATGACGCCGTAGGCCACGTCGACGAGCAGATTCACGATCATCACGATAACGCCCAGCAGCAGCATGCCACCCTGCAACACCGGATAGTCGCGCCGGCCAATCGCCTCGATCAACCACTTGCCGACACCGGGCCACGAGAAGATCGTCTCGGTCAGGATGGCGCCCGTGAAGAGCACGCCGACCTGAAGCCCGATGACCGTCACTACCGGAATCAGCGCGTTGCGCAACGCGTGCAGCGCGACCACGCGAAAACGCGACAAGCCCTTGGCGCGCGCAGTGCGGATGTAGTCCTCGCCCAGCACTTCGAGCATGGCCGAGCGCGTCATGCGCGCGATGACCGCGAGCGGCACCGTGCCGAGCACGATGGTCGGTAGGATGAGGTGATGCAGTGCCGACCAGAAAGCGTCGACGTCGCCGGCCCGCAGCGAATCGATGAGCAGAAAGCCGCTGCTCGGCTCGATGAAATACTGGACGGCGATGCGTCCCGACACCGGCGTCCATCCCAGTTGCACCGAAAAGAACAGGATGAGCAGCAGGCCCCACCAGAAGATCGGCATCGAATAGCCAGTGAGCGACACCGCCATCACGCCGTGGTCGAAGATGGAATTTCGTCGTACCGCCGCCAGGATCCCGGCTGGAATTCCGAGCACCAGGGCAAAGACGATGGCACACAGCGCAAGCTCTACCGTGGCAGGAAAGAGCGACAAGAACTCGCTCATGACCGGCTCCTGCGTGATGACCGATTTGCCCAGGTCGCCGTGCAGCACCCGCGCGATGTAGATGCCGTATTGCGCGATCAGAGGCTTGTCGAAGCCATAGGCCTTCAGCAGTTCTGCATGGCGCGCCGGGTCGATACCGCGCTCACCGGCCAGCGTTTCGATCGGGTCACCGGGCACCAGACGAATCAAAAAGAACGCGAGCAGCGTCATGCCGATGAAGGTCGGCACCAAAAGGCTCAGGCGCGTGAGAATGAAACGGAACATCGATCGTCTTGATGCAAGACCAGTGCCGGCCGACCGACGCGCGTTTCCGTTCCTGTTACCGGAGGGCGGTCAGACGGCCGCAGCCGGCTTCTTGGCGTCGCGCAGTTCGCGTCTCAGGATCTTGCCGACCGGCGTTTTTGGCAGGTCGGTACGGAATTCGATCACGCGCGGCTGTTTGTAGCCGGTGAGGTTGGCACGGCAGAACTCCTTGACCTGGTCTTCCGTCAGCGTCGGGTCTTTGCGAACGATCACCAGCTTGACCGCTTCGCCGGTCTTCTCGTCCGGCACGCCGACCACCGCGCATTCGAGCACGCCGGCCAGCGTGGCCACCACGTCTTCGACCTCGTTAGGGTAGACGTTGAAGCCGCTCACCAGCACCATGTCTTTCTTGCGGTCGACGATCTTGAAGAAGCCCTGCGCATCGACGGTGCCGATGTCGCCGGTCTTGAGATAGCCATCGGGCGTCATGACCTTGGCTGTTTCATCGGGTCGCTGCCAGTAGCCCGCCATCACCTGCGGGCCCTTGATGGCGATTTCGCCCCGCTCGCCGGCCGGCACTTCGATGCCGTCGTCGTCGAGCAGCTTGAGCCAGGTGCTCGGCAGCGGAAGCCCGATGGTGCCGGTGTAGGACGTGCTGGTGGTCGGGTTGCAAGTGGCCGACGGCGAGGTTTCCGACAGGCCGTAACCTTCGCAAATCGGGCAGCCGGTTTTCTCGAGCCAGAGCTTGGCGACAGCGCCCTGCACGGCCATGCCGCCACCGACCGACACCTTCAGATTCTTCCAGTTGACGGTATTGAAGTCCGCATGATTGGCCAGTCCGTTGAAGAGCGTGTTGACCGCAGGGAAGCTGTGGAAGGTGTGCTTGGACAACTCCTTCAGCGTGGCGGCCATGTCGCGCGGATTGGGGATCAGGATCACTTTGCCGCCGGTGCGCAGTCCCAGCATCATGTTCACCGTGAACGCGAAGATGTGATAGAGCGGCAACGCGCACACGCTGGTCGGCTGCTCGCCATTGGGCACGCGATGCATGACAGGGTCGTTCCAGGCTTCTGACTGGAGCACGTTAGCGATCACGTTGCGATGCAGCAGCACCGCGCCCTTCGATACGCCGGTGGTGCCGCCGGTGTACTGAAGCACCGCGACATCGTCCGGCCCGATGGTCACGGGCTGGAATGTCCGGGCCGCGCCCTGGTCGAGCGCATCGTTGAAGCGCACCGCAGTCGGCAGATTGAAGTCGGGCACGAGCTTCTTGACGTTGCGCACCACATAGTTGACGAGCGCACCCTTCAAAAAGCCGAGCCGGTCGCCCATCGACGCGAGCACGATGTGCTTGATCGGCGTTGACGCGATGCAGTGCTGCAGCGTGACGCCGAAGTTCTCCATGATCACGATCGCCTTGGCACCGGAGTCCTTCAATTGGTGCTCGAGCTCGCGCGGCGTGTAGAGCGGATTCACATTCACCAGAATCAGCCCCGCCCGCAGGATGGCGGCGACGGCCATCGGGTACTGCGGGCAGTTGGGCATCATCGCGGCGACGCGGTCGCCCTTGACCAGGCCGAGACCTTGCAGGTACGCCGCCAACGCCTTGCTTTGCTTGTCGGTCTCGGCGTAGCTGACGTCCTTGCCCATGAAGCTGTAGGCCGTGCGATCGGCGTACTTGGTGAAGCTTTCTTCCATGAGCGTGACGAGCGACGCGTAGCGCGAGGCGTCGATGTCGGCGGGTACGCCTTGCGGGTAGCTGCTCAGCCAGGGGCGGTCTGTCATGTCTCTGTGTCTCTCTTTGTTCGGTGCTCGCGTTCGGGCTCGTGGCTCGCCGTCAGGCTACTCGATCGCCTTGCCCATGTCCTCGACTACTTTCTTCGCATCGCCGAAGACCATCATGGTCTTGTCCATGTAGAACAGTTCGTTGTCCAGGCCCGCATAGCCTGCCGCCATGCTTCGCTTGTTCACGATCACTGTCTTGGCTTTGTACGCCTCCAGGATGGGCATGCCGTAGATCGGGCTGCCCTTGGTGTGCGCTGCGGGGTTCACCACGTCGTTGGCACCGAGGATGATCGCCACGTCGACCTGGCCGAACTCGCCGTTGATGTCTTCCATCTCGAAGACCTGGTCGTATGGCACTTCCGCTTCGGCCAGCAGCACGTTCATGTGGCCCGGCATGCGGCCCGCCACCGGGTGGATCGCGTACTTGACCTTGATGCCCTTGTCAGTGAGCTTCTGCGCAAGCTCCTTCACCGCGTGCTGTGCGCGAGCGACAGCCAGGCCGTAGCCCGGCACGATGACCACCGTCTCGGCGTTGCCCAGCACGAAGGCCGCATCGTCCGCGCTGCCGGTCTTGACCGGGCGCTGCTCCTTGGCGCCGATGGCCGCGGTCGTGGCCTCGCCGCCGAAGCCGCCCAGGATCACGTTGAAGAACGAGCGGTTCATCGCCTTGCACATGATGTAGCTCAGGATCGCGCCCGACGAGCCCACCAGGGAGCCCGCGATGATCAGCATCGCGTTGTTCAGCGAGAAGCCGATGCCCGCCGCCGCCCAGCCCGAGTAGCTGTTGAGCATCGACACCACCACCGGCATGTCGGCGCCGCCGATAGGGATGATGATGAGTACGCCCATCACGAACGCCAGCGCCAGCATCGCGAAAAATGCAATCCAGCTTTCGGTGCCGACGAACACCAGCCCGAGCACCAGCATCAGCAACCCGAGCACCAGGTTGAGCATGTGCTGGCCCTTGAACTGGACCGAGGCACCTTGGAACAGGCGGAACTTGTACTTGCCCGACAGCTTGCCGAAGGCGATGACCGAGCCGCTGAAGGTGACCGCGCCGATGGCCGCGCCCAGGAACAGCTCGAGCCGGTTGCCGAACGGAATCGCGTAGCGCAGAAAGCCGTCGACCAGCACCGCGCCATCGGCCGTCGTGGCGGCCGCGACGGCAGCCACTGGCGGCGGCGTGATGCCGAAGGCCCACGGCTCTGCCACCGCAGCCACGCCGATGAACACCGCGGCCAGACCGATCATGCTGTGCATGAAGGCGACCAGCTCGGGCATCTTGGTCATCTCGACCTTGTTCGCCATGTAGGCGCCGACACCACCGCCGACCACCAGCGCGCCCAGCACCCACGCCAGGCCGCGGCCGAAGTCGACGTTGAGCGACTGCGCCTGGCCGTGCACCAGCGCGATGGTCGTCACCACGGCGATCGCCATGCCGCTCATGCCGAAGACGTTGCCGCGGATCGAGGTGGTCGGATGGCTCAGGCCTTTCAGGGCCTGGATGAAGAAGACGCTGGCGACGAGGTACAGCAGCGTGACCACATTCATGCTCATGTCTTGTCTCCTGCGGGTGCCACGGTCTTTTTCTCTTTCTTTTTGAACATCTCCAGCATCCGCCGGGTCACCAGGAAACCGCCGAAGACGTTGACCGCCGCCAGCGCCACCGCCAGCACGCCCATGGTCTTGCCCAGCGGCGTGACGGTGAGGGCAGCCGCCAGCATGGCGCCCACGATGACGATCGCCGAGATCGCATTGGTCACGGCCATCAGCGGCGTGTGCAGCGCCGGCGTGACGGTCCACACCACGTGGTAACCCACGTAGATGGCCAGCACGAAGATGATCAGGTTGATGACTGTGTGAGATACGGGGTCCATGGCTTCTCCTCGTTATTTTTTGGTGACCAGGCCGTCGTGCGACACACGGCAGGCGGCGACGATGTCGTCTTCCAGATCGATCTTGAGCGCGCCTTCCTTGGTGACGATCAGCTTCACGAAGTCGAGCACGTTGCGCGCATAGAGCGCCGAGGCATCGGCCGACAACAGTGCCGCCAGGTTGGTTTCGCCGACGATCGTCACACCATGCTTGACCACCGTCTTGTCGGGTTCGGAAATCGGACAATTTCCTCCGGTAAGGCCGCCCACGCCGTCCGGCCCCTTGCCGGCGGCGATGTCGACAATCACCGAGCCGGGCTTCATCGCCTTGACCATGTCTTCGGTGATGAGCGTCGGTGCGGCGCGGCCGGGGATGAGCGCGGTGCTGATCACGATGTCCGCGAGCGCCACGCGCTTGGCCACCTCGATCTGCTGGCGCGCCAGCCAGCTCGCAGGCATCGGCTTGGCGTAGCCTCCGACGCCTACTGCCGCTTCCTTCTCTTCGTCGGTGTCGTACGACACTTCGATGAACTTGCCGCCGAGCGACTCGATCTGTTCCTTGACGCTCGGGCGCACATCTGACGCCTCGATCACCGCGCCCAGGCGCTTGGCCGTCGCGATGGCCTGCAAGCCGGCTACGCCGACGCCGAGGATCACGACGCGGGCGGCTTTGACGGTGCCGGCGGCGGTCATCAGCATCGGGAAGAAGCGCTGGTATTTGTCGGCAGCGATCATCACTGCCTTGTAGCCGGCGATGTTGGCCTGCGAGCTGAGCACGTCCATGCTCTGGGCGCGCGTGGTGCGGGGGGCGGCTTCGAGCGCGAAGGCGGTCAGGCCCGCCGTGGCCATGCGCTGCAGGCCGGTGGCGTCGAAAGGGTTGAGCATGCCGATGAGGACGGTGCCGGGCTTCATCAGGGCGGCTTCGCTGTCGGACGGCGTGCGCACCTTCAGAACCATCTCCGCGGCGTAGGCACCCGCGGCATCGACGATCTCGGCGCCAGCCGCCTGATAGGCCGCGTCGGTCACGCTGGCTGCGACGCCGGCGCCCGACTGCACACGCAAGGTGTGGCCCAGTGCCGACAGTTTCTTGACCGTCTCGGGGGTGACGGCCACTCGGGTTTCACCCGCCGTCGTTTCGGCGGGTACGCCTATCAGCATAGAAGTCTCCTCAGGGCAGGGGTCGCGGAATGCGGGCAGAGCTTACCGCAAGACTCCGGCCCGGCGGCTAAGCGGTTACGCGGACGCCAGAGCACCAAACCGCCCGGCCAGCCTCCTCCTATTGCTATCTAAATGATAGCAACTGGACGTCTACCCCGGGCAGATTGCACGGGACGCGCGACTGACAGTGCCGCACATCATGGCGTTGCGCTTGCTGCCCTGGCTATGTTGGGAAACCAAGATAGCCAAAGCGCACTAGTTCTCGGCTGATGACATTTGTTATCCGCACGGTCATCTATCCGTGGAGTAGTTAACAGTTGTTCCAGGAGGCCCGTCGTTAACATGCGCGCAGCGGTTCAAGGCCGCGTTAGGTCAGTAGAAATCGGTTAGCAGGGAGCTCAAAAAATGAGAATTGCGGCGCTTGACGACGAAGCGGGTCAGCTCGAGCTGATTCAACACACGATGGATGGCATCGGCCACGAATGCCACGGCTATGCGGACGCGAGGACGCTGTTACGCGACCTCCGGACGCAGACCTTCGACTTGCTGGTTCTCGACTGGAGCCTGCCGGACGTCGAAGGCCCGACAGTCGTGCGCTGGATTCGCGAAGAGCTCGCGAGCCGGCTACCGATCCTGTTCGTGACCAACCGGCGCGAAGAGGCCGACATGGTGGAAGGCCTCGGCGCCGGTGCCGACGACTTCATGGTCAAACCGATCCGCGTCGGCGAGCTCAAGGCGCGCGTGCAGGCGCTGTTGCGCCGGGCCTATCCGGCGCATTTCGAGTCGGAACTGGTCTTTGGGCCATACCACTTCTTTCCACAATCGCGCAGCCTCGAAGTCAACAACAAGGCTGTCGAACTGAAGCACCGCGAGTACGAACTTGCGCTTTTCTTGTTCCAGAACATGGGCCGGCTGCTGTCACGCGAGCATTTGCGTGAAGCCGTTTGGGGACTCGGGCCGGAACCGGCTTCGCGCTCGCTCGACACTCACGTGTCACGCCTTCGCAGCAAGCTCGACCTGCGTCCGGCCAACGGCTTCTTGCTGTCGGCCATCTATGGTCTTGGCTATCGGCTCGAAGCGCTGGAGGCCGACAGCTTTTCAGACGTTCGCACCGCCCTCGGCACGCCTTCATGAGGCCAGTGCAATGGCGCGGCGCCGGCGCCGCGTCGCTGATGGCCGCAGCATTGGTCGCCCTGGCCGCGAGCCCGAGTTGGGCACGTGGGCCCGACGGGTTCACGACCCACCGGGTCGAAGAGGGCCAGACCCTGCCATCGATCGCAGCGACCTACCTGCGGTCGCCCAAGCAATGGCCGCTGCTGCAAAAGCTCAACCGCATTCAAGACCCGAACAAGATCGCCGTCGGCACGATGCTGCAGATTCCGGCGCGGCTGATGAAGCCCGCTGCCATCAACGCACGGGTCGAGTTCGTCAGGGGTTCGCCCACAGCGATCAACGCGGCAGCAGCTGCAGATCCGGCCGCGCCGCGCCGCGAACTGGCCAAAGGCGCGACCGGCGTGCCGGCACCTGCCAGCGCCATTGCAGAGCCGCTGGCGATCGGCAACACCCTCGTCGAAGGCGCAAAAATAAAGGTGCCTGAAGACGGCTACCTTCTGCTTCGACTGGCAGACGGTTCGATCGTGCGCATCCTGGCCGGTTCCGACGTCGAACTCAAACGTCTGCGCCGACGCGGCGCGGCCTCCGACAGCTTCGAATCGATCATCGACGTGCGCGGCGGTAAGGTCGAGTCCGAAGTCTCCAAACAACCCAAGGGCCGCGTCTTCGAAATTCATGCACCCGGCGCCGTGGCCAGCGTACGCGGCACGCACTTCGATGTCGCCGTCGGGCTCGATGGCCGCACCGGCACCTCGGTCAGCGAAGGCACGGTGGCGGTGCAGGCGCGCAAGCCCGCGCGCGGTGCTTCCCGAAACACCACCGTCACCGCAGGTCAGGGCGTGCTCGTCGACGGCAACGGCAAATTCGGAGAGCGCCGCGCCCTACCGGCCGCACCGGACCTCACCGCCTTGCCAGCCGAGTACCAGGACGCCGACCAGCTCGTCCTTGACCTGGGCGAAAGCGAGGCGTCCACACGCCACGAAGTCCGCATCGCCCGCGACAACACCTTTCGCGAAGTGCTGCGCGATGGCATGTTCGCCGGCCGCGCAGTGAAGTTCGTCGCGCTCGACGATGGCGACTACATGCTGGGGATTCGCTCGGTCGACACCGAAGGACTGGCCGGCGCGGAGGCCAGGCGCAGCATCCGCGTCCACGCGCACCCTGTACCACCGCTGTATCAAAGCCCCGCGCCCGACGCACGTGTGACCAGCGAAGCCGCGCAACTCGTGTGCTCTGAAGTGGCCGGCACCGAAGTCCATCTGCAGGTTTCGAGCCGCGCTGATTTTTCGCAGCCCGAGGTCGATCAACCGGGGCTGTCCCGTTGCCGACTCGGCCTGGCGACGCTGCCCCTCGGCGACTATTACTGGCGCGTCGCATCGGTGCAGACGCCCGGGCCGGGACACGGCCCGTTCGCGACGCCGCAGCGCTTCTCGCTCATCGCGACACCCAAGGTCGGCACGCTGGACGTGGCGGATGCCGGCGACGCACCGACGCTCAACTGGAGCGCAGTGGCCGGTCACAGCTTCCACGGCCAGATCGCCAAAGACGAGGCCTTCCGGCAAATCGTCCTCGAAGCTGATCTGAAGGCGCCGCGCTGGACCATCAACGGCGTCGAGCGTGGCGCCTACTACGTGCGACTCCGGGCACGCGACGCATCGGGTGCCGAAGGGCCGTATTCGCCGCCACGTTTGCTGCGCATCGGCGGCGTGGTGCGGACCTCGACCGGCGGCGGCGTGGTGAGCGGCGACGGCGAACCGCTCGCCCGGCCCTGAGCCGCGGGCCCGGTTTCCACCATGGCGACAACGCCTGCGCCCTTGCTGCCCGGCGACTCGGACCCCGCTCCGCAAACGCCGTTCCGCAAAGCGCTTCAACGCTACTGGCGTCGCCGCGGCGCCTGGCTGGTGCTCACTGTCGGCCTGCTCGCACTCGTGACCGAGCTCACGCTGACCCAGCCGCTGCCGCGCTTCGATCGTCTGCTACAAGAAAACACCGGCGCGCCGCTCGAACAGAAACCATCCGGCAACGTGGTCATCGTCGCGATCGACGAAAAGTCGCTCGCGGCCATCGGCCGCTGGCCCTGGCGACGCGCCCTGCATGCCGAAGCGCTGCGGCGCATTGCGGCGCAAAACCCCCGCTGCATCGGCTTTGACTTGCTGCTGCCGGAACAAGATTCGACTTACGCCGCCGACGATGCCGTGCTGGCGCAGGCCATGCAGGACAGCGGTTGTGTGGTGCTGCCGATGGCGCTGCAATCGGTCGGCCAGCAAACGCAGAAAGAACTACTGCCGACGCCCCTGCTGGCCCGTGCGGCCAATGCCATCGGCCATGCGCATCTGTCGCTCGATCAGGACGGCATCACCCGCAGCGTCTACATGCGCGAAGGTTTCGAGGGCCGCCCCTGGCCGCACTTCGTCGTCGCGCTGCACGACGCCGCGCTGGCGTACGAAAAAGGCCAGGCGCCGCCGCCGCGTCCGCCGTTGCCGGCCATTGAAAGCAATTCGCCATGGCTGCGCGAGCAGCATGAGCTGGTCGTGTTCGCGCGCGGCGAGCAGCCCTTTGGCACGGTGTCGTACGTCGATGTGCTGCAAGGTCGCGTCGCGCCCGATGTTTTCAGGGACAAATACGTGCTCGTCGGCGCCACCGCGGTCGGCATGGGCGATGCTTATGCCACGACGGCGCCGAGCGTCACAGGCCTCACCCCCGGCGTACAGATCTTTGCCGACGTGCTCGAGGGCGTGCTGAGCGGGCGGCGCGTGGTCGACGCGTCGATCTGGCAAGACCTTGCCTACAACCTCTTGCCGCTCGCCGTGGCGCTCTTCGGACTGCTCTGGCTGCGGCCCGTCGGCGTGATCGCGTTGATCGGCGCCATGCTCGCGCTGCGCCTCGGGCTGAACGCGACGCGGCCCTGGGTGGGCGTTCAGTTTGCGCCGGCGGCGGGCTTCGCGGGCTTGCTGCTGGTCTATCCGCTGTGGAGCTTTTTGCGCCTGTATGCCGCGCTGAGCTACCTGCGTTGGGAAACCGCGCAGCTGGCGCTCGATTTCAAGGGCGGCACGGTGCCGTTGCCGCCGCCGAGGCCGGGACGTGGCGACTTTCTGGATCGGCAAATGGCCGCCACATCGGCCGCCGCACAGCGCATGCGCGACCTGCATCGCTTCGTGCGCGATGGCATCGACCATCTGCCCGACGCGACGATGATTCTGAACGGCCGCGGCCGAGTGATGATCTCCAACATCGCTGCGCAGCGATATTGGCAAACCGATGCCACAGGCCTGTTCGGCCGAGATGCGCACCGGCTGCTCGCAGAGCTGCGCTGGCGCACGACGGGCGCCCCGATGATGCCGACCGGCGCCTTGTTGAACGGTGTGCAGCCGATCATGGGCGAAGGCGAAGACCCAAAGGGCCATTCGTTGCTGTTGCGCTGCGTGCCGTTCTTCGACGATGCCAACGCGCATGCCGGCTGGATGGTGGCGCTGGTCGATATCAGCAAGATGCGCCGCGCGCAGGGCCAGCGCGACGAAGCCTTGCGCTTTATCTCGCACGACATTCGCGAACCGAGCGCGTCGATACTGACCACCATCGAGTTGGCGCGCACGCGCCCCGAACTTTTCGAAGGTGACGCGCTGTTCCAGCGCATCGAGCGCCATGCGCGAACCGGGCTCGAACTGGCCGATGGCTTCGTCAACCTCGCCCGTGCCGAAGCCCAGCCGTTCCGCGCGGAAATACTCGATCTCGTGGCGCTGATGCAGATGGCCATCGATGACGCATGGATCGCGGCGCGACAGCGCAAAGTGCGGGTGCTTCTGACCACTGCGCTGGAAGACGCACCCTGCACCGCCGACCGGAGTTTGCTCACCCGGGCGCTGATCAACGTGCTGAGCAATGCGCTCAAGTACTCGCCACCGGGCGCCGATCTGCGCTGCAGCCTTGTCGAAGCCGAAGCTGACTCCGGCCCGACATGGCGCATTGGCGTTCAGGACCAGGGGCCCGGCATCCCGCCGGAGCTACAGTCGCAGTTGTTCCAGCCGTTCAACAGGCTCCACCGCGACAGTCACCCCGACGTGCACGGTGTCGGTTTGGGCTTGCTGCTGGTGCGCACCGCCGTGCATCGTCATGGCGGAACGATCGAGATCGACAGCGCGGCCAATGCCGGCTGCACCGTGACGCTGGTGCTGCCCAGGCCGACCGCTGCCGAACTGGAAGAATTGAGAAAAGACGTGCAGGAGTGACCCGATGACCATGGCCGAGCGCTGGAAACCCAACGTCACCGTGGCGGCCGTCATCGAACGCGACGGCCGGTTCCTGCTCGTCGAAGAACACACCGGCGACGGACTGAAGCTCAACACGCCCGCCGGCCACCTCGACCCAGGCGAATCGCCCGCCGAAGGATGCGTCCGCGAAACGCTCGAAGAAACGGCGCACCACTTCGCGCCGACGGCCTTGGTCGGCATCTACATGGCGCGCGCCTCGCGCAAGACGAACGGTGACGACGTGACCTACCTGCGCTTCGCATTTGCAGGCACGCTGGGCGCCTTCGAAGCCGACCGCACGCTCGACGACGGCATCGTGCGCACGCTGTGGATGACGGCGGAAGAACTCCGCGGGAACGTCGAGCGCCACCGCAGCCCGTTGCTGATGCAGTGCATCGACGACTACCTGGCCGGCCGGCGCTTTCCGCTGGACCTGGTGCATGTCGACGCGTCCGTCGCGTCGCTGAAAAAGCTGTAGAAGTTCGGGATTTGTCGGCTGCGCATACGGGAAAGCCCCGAGCCCAGCGGCGCTTGTCGACGCAGACGCGCTTCCACAATGGGGTCTTCAAGAAGTGACCTTTGGAGACGACATGACACAAGCCGCCACGCCCGGAAAAACCCCCTGGACGACGTCGTATCCGCCCGGCATGCGCTGGGACGCCGAGCTGGCCTTCAAGCCGGTCGCGCAGTTTCTCGAAGACGCCGCAGCACGCTGGCCCGACAACTCTTGCATCGAGTTCATGGGCCGAGTCATCAGCTACCGCGAACTCGACGCGCTAAGCGACAAGGCCGCCAAGGGCTTCCAGGCACTCGGCGTGAAGCCGGGCGTGCATGTGGGGCTCTTCCTGCCGAACACGCCGCACTATCCGATCGCGTTTTTCGGCGTGCTGAAAGCCGGCGGTGTGGTGGTCAACTATTCGCCGCTCGACGTCGAGCGCGTCTTGGCGCACAAGGTCGAGGACAGCCAGACCGACATCCTCGTCACGCTCGACCTGGCCGTGCTGTACCCGCAGATGGCGCGCATTCTCACGAGTTCGCGCCTGAAGAAGCTGGTGGTCGGCAGCCTCGCCGAATACAGCGGCGCACCCGACAAGGTCAACGCGATGCTGCAGGGTGCCGGGCTGCTGGCGCCGGTGCCGGTCGACGCCAAGCACATGTCGTTTGCGCAGTTGCTCGACAACGACGGCGCGGGTGTCGTGCGGCATCCGCTCGGCGACCTGAAGAAAGAAGTCGTCGTGCTGCAGTACACGGGCGGTACCACCGGCCTTCCCAAGGGCGCAATGCTGACCCACGCCAACCTGGGTGCGGCGAGCGCGCAATACCTCGAATCGACCAAAGGAAATCCGCCCATCCTGGACGAAGGCGTGGAGCGCTTTTTGATCGTGCTCCCGCTCTTTCACATCTACGCGCTGAGCGCGGCGATGCTGCTCGGCATGCGGCTCGGCGCCGCGCTGGTGCTGCACACCAAGTTCGACATCGACGCGGTGCTGCGCGAGATATCGGTAGGCAGGATCAGCGTATTTCCGGGCGTGCCGACCATGTACACGGCGATGCTGTCGCACCCCAAGGCCAAAGAGACCGACATGACGTCGCTCAAGTTCTGCGGCTCCGGCGGCGCACCGCTGCCGGTCGAGGTAGAGCAGCGCTTCTTCGAGATGACCGGCTGCCACCTGAACGAAGGCTGGGGCATGACCGAGACCTCGCCCTCGGGCACCTTCACGCCGGCACGCGGTGCACGCAAGGCGGGCTCGTGTGGCATGCCGCTGCCGGGCATCCTCATCAAGTTGCTGGCGCTCGACGGCTCAGGCGAAGAGGTCGCCACCGGGGAGCCGGGCGAGCTGTGCGTGAAGGGGCCGAACGTGATGCTCGGCTACTGGAACAACCCCGGCGCCACGGCCGACTCGATGACGCCCGACGGCTACTTCCGCAGTGGCGACGTCGCCAGGTTCGATGCCGACGGCTTTCTCTACATCGTCGACCGCACCAAGGACATGCTGCTGTGCGGCGGCTTCAACGTGTACCCGCGCGTGCTCGAAGAAGCCATCTACGAGCATCCGTCGGTCGCGGAGGTGTGCGTGATCGGCGTGCCCGACGAGTACCGCGGACAGTCGCCCAAAGCCTTCGTCGTGCTCAAGGCCGACGCGGAACCGCTCGAACTCGATGCGCTCAAGACCTTCCTGAAAGACCGCCTTGGCAAGCACGAAATGGTCGGATTCCTCGAAGTGCGCAAAGAGCTGCCGAAGACGGCCGTCGGCAAGCTGTCGAAGAAGGACCTGGTCGAAGAGGAAGCCCGCAAGCGCGCGATGGCCTGATCGCTAGACCGCACGGGGTACCCGTGCAATGCAACGCTGGGACAATGCTGTCCCTATGTCTAAAAAACAGCGCATCGTGGTGGGCCTGTCGGGCGGAGTCGATTCCGCAGTGACGGCGCACCTGCTCAAACAGCAGGGCCACGAGGTCGTCGGCATCTTCATGAAGAATTGGGAAGACGATGACGACAGCGAGTTCTGCTCCTCGAACATCGACTTCATCGACGCCGCCAGCGTGGCCGACGTGCTTGGCATCGAGATCGAACACGTCAACTTCGCGGCCGACTACAAAGACCGTGTCTTCGCCGAATTCCTGCGCGAGTACCAGGCCGGCCGCACACCGAATCCCGACGTGCTGTGCAATGCCGAGATCAAGTTCAAGGCCTTTCTCGATCACGCGATGCGGCTCGGTGCCGAAAAAATTGCGACCGGTCACTACGCGCGTGTTCGCTTCAACGAAGCCACGCAAAAGTATGAGCTGTTGAAGGGCCTCGACGGCTCCAAGGACCAGAGCTACTTTTTGCACCGCCTGAACCAGCAGCAGCTGTCGAAGACGCTGTTCCCGATCGGTGAGTTGCACAAGACCGAAGTGCGCCGCATCGCCGACGAGATCGGTCTGCCCAACGCGAAGAAGAAAGACTCGACCGGCATCTGCTTTATTGGCGAGCGGCCGTTTCGCGAATTCCTCAATCGCTACATCTCCAAGGCGCCGGGTCCGGTCAAGGACGAACGCGGCCGCACCATCGGCGAACATCAGGGCCTGAGTTTTTACACGCTCGGCCAGCGGCAAGGTCTGGGCATCGGCGGCATCAAGGCAAAGGGCGCACAACGCGGTGCGGGTGATCACGCGCCGTGGTTCGTGGCGCGCAAGGATGTCGAGCACAACACCTTGTGGGTCGTGCAGGGGCACGAGCATCCGTGGCTTCTGTCGAATCTGCTGGAAGCCGACGATGCGAGCTGGGTGGCGGGTGCTGCGCCCGCAACAGGCGACTATGCGGCGAAGTCGCGCTATCGGCAGGTCGACTCGGCATGCGAGCTTGACAAGGGCACCGACCAGGCGTTTCGCCTAGCGTTCGATGCGCCGCAGTGGGCAGTGACGCCGGGCCAGTCAGCCGTCGTGTACGACGGCGACGTGTGCCTTGGCGGCGGCGTGATTGTCTAGAAGATCACGCCACCTAGTCAGGCATCCACTGTCTCGCGCAACCCGGCCAGCAACTCGTAGGACCGCAGTCGCGCCGAGTGGTCGAACACCTGCGACGTGATCATCAATTCGTCCGCGCCAGTGCGCGCGATGAAGGCATCGACGCCGGCGCGCACCGTCTCGGGCGAACCGACCGCCGAACACGACAACACCGAATCGAGCAGAGCGTTTTCCGACGCGCCGACGCGTTGCCGATAGCCTTCGACCGGCGGCGGCAGGCGTCCCGGCCGTCCGCTGCGCAGATTCACGAAAGCTTGCTGCCATGAGCTGGCACGGAATTCAGCCTCGGCATCGGTGTCGGCCACGAACACATTGAAGCCGAGCATCACGTGCGGCTTTTGCAGCTGCGCCGATGGCTTGAAGGTCTCGCGATAGATGCGGATCGCCTGCATCATTTGCTGCGGCGCAAAGTGCGAAGCAAAGGCATAGGGCAGGCCAAGGTGCGCCGCCAACTGGGCGCCGAAGGTGCTCGATCCCAGAATCCAGACTGGCACTTCGAGCCCCTGACCGGGCACTGCGCGCACGGCTTGCCGCGGTTCCTTCGACATGAAGTCCATCAACTCGACCACGTCTTGCGGGAACTGGTCCGAATCCGATTCCAGATTGCGCCGCAGCGCCTGCGCGGTGCGCTGGTCGGAGCCCGGCGCGCGGCCCAGGCCAAGATCGATGCGGCCCGGATAGAGCGATTCGAGCGTGCCGAACTGCTCCGCGATCACCAACGGCGAATGGTTCGGCAACATGACGCCGCCGGCGCCGATGCGAATGGTCGAGGTGCCCGCGCCGATGTACGCCAAAAGCACCGCCGTCGCCGCGCTGGCGATCCCCGGCATGCCGTGGTGTTCGGCCAGCCAGTAGCGCCGGTAGCCCAGCTTTTCACCGAGCTGCGCAAGCGACAGCGAGTTGCGGAACGACTGCCCGGCGTCGCTGCCTTCAGTAATGGGGGAAAGATCGAGGATCGAAAGGGGGGTAGATGTCGGGGCCATGTCTGGTATTTTGGTCCGAACCGTCGATTTCCAACGGGTGCGAGAACTTTTCCTCCAGGCATCATGAGGTGCCCGCCGAGCCGATGACCCCGGTCGAACACGGCATCGAGCCAACCGCTACTCTGTAAATGGGCGCAAGAGCCCGAGATTTGAAGCCTCGCGCTGTCTCTTTCACCCCGGTTCACACACTACTAAGACGTCAAAAATCGTGCTCATACGTTTGATCTATGTAAGCAAGGTGGTCGATCTGCAATCAACCAGACTGACCGAGGCGATCTTGCGCACGGCGCACGCCTGGAACACGCAGAACGGTATTACAGGCGTGCTCTGCGAGGGCCAAGGGGTGTTCTTGCAGGTGCTCGAAGGCGAGCGTGGGCTGGTAACGCGCCTGTATTCACGCATCTTTGCGGACCCGCGCCACACCGACCTGGAGCTGATCCATTGCGAAAGCATTACCAAGCGCCACTACGGTGAGTGGTCCATGGCGCATGTGAACCTGTCCGACGTGGATCCGCAGACAAAAATCATCTGGCCGGACTTCGATCCCTACTCTCCCGGCGGGGCACTGGTCATGACGCGCATCGCCGACCTTATTGCCGAAGGCCGAACGGTCGACGCACCGGCGTCCTGAGACGCAGCGACGTCAAAAGAGCGGGGCCCGGCTTCAGAACGGAATGTCGTCGTCCATGTCGTCGAAGCCGGACGACGACTTGGCAGGTGCCTGGCGTGGCGCCGGTGCAGGAGCGCGAGGCGCAGCCGCCGGAGCGCGCGGTGCGTAGCCGCCGCCACCGCCCCCACCTTGCGAATAGCCGCCTTCGTCGTCGCCACCACCTTGCGGGCCGCCCATACCCTGCCGGCTACCGAGCATCTGCATCTGGTCGACACGAATCTCGGTCGCGAACTTTTCGACGCCTTCCTTGTCGGTGAACTTGCGGGTCCGAATCTGTCCTTCGACGTAGATCTGCGAGCCCTTGCGCAGGTACTGCGCGGCAATTTCAGCCAGCCTGCCGTTGAAAACGAGGCGGTGCCACTCGGTCGCCTCCTTCATCTCGCCACTGGACTTGTCTTTCCACTTGTCGGTGGTCGCGATGGTCACATTACAGACCTGATCGCCACTGGGAAAGGTGCGGCTTTCGGGATCGCGCCCGAGATTGCCGACGAGGATGACTTTATTGACCGATGCCATGTGCACTGCCCCTGATGAAGGATTGAAGGAGGAGGAAAAGCAGAATTGTGCCCCATGGGCCAAAGCGCTCCGAAGCCCCGGAACCGCGCTTGAGTCCCGCGCGACTTATCATGCTCGGTTGCCCAAAACGGACTGCCCGTGAACTCCCCCATTGACGATGCCTACCTCGGCGCCGTGCTCGCGCAACAGCGCATCAGCATTCGCGGCGCACGCACGCACAACCTGAAGAACGTCGACCTCGACATCCCGCGAAACAAGCTCGTGGTGATCACCGGGTTGTCGGGCTCGGGCAAGTCGAGTCTTGCGTTCGACACGCTGTATGCCGAAGGCCAGCGGCGCTACGTCGAAAGCCTGTCGGCGTACGCGCGCCAGTTTCTTCAGTTGATGGACAAGCCGGACGTCGATGTCATCGAGGGGCTGAGTCCCGCGATCAGTATCGAGCAGAAGGCGACCAGCCACAACCCGCGCTCCACCGTGGGAACCGTCACCGAGATCCATGACTACCTGCGCCTGCTGTACGCACGCGCCGGCACTCCCTATTGCCCCGATCACCACTTGCCGCTGCAAGCGCAGACGGTATCGCAAATGGTCGACGCGACCATCGCCCTGCCCGGCGAGCCGCGGCTGATGATCCTGGCGCCGGTGGCGCGCGAGAAAAAGGGCGAGTTCCTCGACCTGTTCGCAGAGATGCAGGCGGCCGGCTACGTGCGTTTCCGCGTCGATGGTGCGACCTACGAATACAACGACCTGCCCAAGCTCAAGAAGACCGAGAAGCACGACATCGACGTGGTGATCGACAGGCTGCGCGCGCGTCCCGACATGCAGCAGCGGCTGGCGGAGAGCTTCGAGGCCACGCTGAGACTGGCCGACGGCCGTGCCATCGCACTCGAAATGGAAACGCCCGAGGGCGAAGACAGCGCGACGAACATCACGCCCGCGAGCAACGCCGCCGCGCCCAAAGAGCACCTCTTCAACGCCAAGTTCGCCTGCCCGGTCTGCCACTACTCGCTGGCCGAACTCGAACCGCGCCTCTTCTCGTTCAACTCACCAGTCGGCGCCTGCCCGACTTGCGATGGCCTGGGTCATCGCGAATTCTTCGACCCGGCGCGCGTGGTCGCGTTCCCGTCGCTGTCGCTGGCGAGTGGCGCCATCAAAGGCTGGGACCGCCGCAACGGCTATTACTTCAGCATGCTGGAGAGCGTGGCCAAGCACTACAAGTTCGATATCGACGCACCCTTCGAATCGCTCGACGCCGCCGTCCAGAACGCCGTGCTGCAAGGTTCCGGCGAAGAAGAAATCAAGTTCAGCTACGCGATGGAAAGCGGCCAGCAGGCCGGCAAGAAGCTGTCGCGCAAGCATCCGTTCGAAGGCATCATCCCCAACATGGCGCGCCGTTTTCGGGAGACCGACTCGGTGCTGGTACGGGATGAACTCACGCGCTTTCGCAACATGCAGCCGTGCCCCGACTGCGGCGGCACCCGGCTGCGTCGCGAGGCGCGCAACGTGTTCCTGGTGAGCGCGCCGCCGGCCGACGGCAGCGAGCCGACGCGCACGCCCATCTTCGAGATCAGCCACGTCACGCTGCGCGAATGCCTGGCGTACTTCCAGACGCTGCAACTGCGCGGCTCCAAGGCCGAGATCGCCGACAAGATCGTGCGCGAAATCGGCCTGCGCCTGAAGTTTCTCAACGACGTCGGACTCAACTACCTGAGCCTGGACCGCAGCGCTGAAACATTGTCGGGCGGCGAGTCGCAGCGCATCCGGCTCGCATCGCAAATCGGCTCGGGCCTGACCGGCGTGATGTACGTGCTGGACGAGCCGAGCATCGGCCTGCACCAGCGCGACAACGACCGGCTCATCGGCACGCTCAAGCACCTGCGCAATATCGGCAACAGCGTGATCGTGGTCGAGCACGACGAAGACATGATCCGCGCCGCCGACCACGTGATCGACATGGGTCCGGGCGCCGGCGTGCACGGTGGCCGCGTGATGGCGCAAGGCACGTATGCGGAAGTGGCGGCCAACCCTGAGTCGCTCACGGGCCAGTACCTGTCGGGCGTCAGAGAAATCGCGGTGCCGAAACACCGCACGGCATGGCTTCCGGTGGTCGCCAAGGCGGCCTTCAACGACGGCAAGAAATCGCGCTTTGCGCCGAGCCCCGCGGCCGAGCGTCGTGCAGCGCGCGAGGCGGCGCACCTGGCTTCGCAAAGCGAGCTGCAGGAAATTCGCGTGATCGGCGCGACCGGCAACAACCTGAAGAATGTCAGCGTCGCTTTCCCGGTCGGCCTGCTCACCTGCGTGACGGGCGTGTCGGGCTCGGGCAAGTCGACGCTCGTCAACGACACGCTCTACAGCGCGGTCGCCCGCACGCTGTACCGCGCGCACGACGAGCCGGCAGCGCACGAGGCCATCGAAGGCATCGAGTACTTCGACAAGGTGATCAACGTCGACCAGAGCCCGATCGGCCGCACGCCGCGCAGCAATCCGGCCACCTACACCGGCCTCTTCACGCCGATTCGCGAACTCATGGCCGAGACCAACACGGCGCGCGAGCGCGGCTACGGCCCAGGGCGCTTCAGCTTCAACGTGGCGGGCGGACGTTGCGAGGCTTGCCAGGGCGACGGCGTGGTGAAGGTAGAGATGCACTTTCTGCCGGACGTGTACGTGCCTTGCGAGGTCTGCCACGGCCAGCGCTACAACCGCGAAACGCTCGAGGTGCAATACAAGGGCAAGAACATCGCGCAGATTCTCGACATGACGGTCGAGGTCGCGCACGAGTTTCTGAAAGCCGTGCCGACCATCTCGCGCAAGCTGCACACGCTGCTCGACGTGGGCCTGAGCTATATCAAGCTAGGCCAGTCGGCGACCACGCTGTCGGGCGGCGAAGCGCAGCGCGTGAAGCTTGCGCTGGAGCTCAGCAAGCGCGACACCGGCCGCACGCTCTACATCCTGGACGAGCCGACCACCGGCCTGCACTTCGCCGACATCGAGCTGCTGCTGAAGGTGCTGCATCAACTGCGCGACGCCGGCAACACCATCGTGGTGATCGAGCACAACCTGGACGTCATCAAGACCGCCGACTGGTTGATCGACATGGGGCCGGAAGGCGGCGCCGGCGGTGGTGAAGTGGTGGGTGAAGGCACGCCGGAGGACATCGCTGCCAACGAGGCGAGTCATACGGGGCGGTATTTGAAGCGGTTGCTTTAGCCCCGACCTTGTAACGATCAGGCGGCGACGGCGTCCGTCGCCTGCACACGCCGCCCGCGCCGGGTGTCATGCAAAACGATGCGCTGATGGATCAGTCGCTCCACCATGTTGAGCCGCTCCACAAGTTCCATTGCGGTCACGACGATCGCACGCGCATCGAACTTCCTGCGCACCGACATCGTCGTGATGGGGATCATCGTGATCGGGGTGGTGGCATATCTGTTCGATCTGTTGATGCGGTGGGTGGAGCGCGAGGTCGTGCCGTGGAAGGGCAGGATCTGATGGACAAAACCTGGGAAACCTGCAAAATTGGGATTGATTTCATTTTTCGGCGCAATCCCGAAATCCTGGACTTTCGCCTGGAACGCATCTTGCGTGACTGAATCGACTGGCGCTCTCAGCGCCTTTTTCTGGAGCATTTATGAAATTGATTTCATTCGTCGCGCAACGTGCGGTCTTGTTGCTCGCCGCGCTGGCTGCGTCCGCCGCCCTGGCTGCCGATCCCACCACGCTGGTGGTCGGCATGTACCGTCCGACGCTGTCGCTCAACCAGGCGCTGAACCCCGACTACACCAGCACGGTGACCGGCTCGCAGGTGTTCGCGAGCCTGCTGCGCTTCGACGCGCAAGGCAAGCCGCAGCCCTACCTCGCCAAGTCGTGGGCTTGGTCGGCCGACCAGCGCACGCTCACGCTCAAGCTGGTCGAGAACGGTCTTTTCCACGACGGCAAGCCGATCACTTCGAAGGATGTGAAGTTCTCGATCCTGACGGTCAAGGGCCTGGCCGGCCGCGTCTCCAAGTTCAATGCGATCACCGAGGTGCGCACGCCCGACGCCTACACAGTGGTGGTGCAACTCGACCGTCCGGCGCCCTCGATCGTGCTGGCGATGTCGAGCCCGTTCCTGCCGATCCTGCCGGAGCACGTCTATGGCCAGGGCAACATCCGCATGAATCCAGCCAACACCACGGGGGCCGTAGGCTCCGGCCCCTACAAGCTGGCCGAGTTCAAGGCCGGCCAGTACGTGACGCTGGAGCGCTTCGACAAGTTCTTCCTCGGCCAGCCCAAGCTGGAGCGCATCGTGTTCAAGGCCGGTTCCGACCTGCAGACGCTGGTGCTCGGTCTGGAGCGGGGCGAGATCGACATGATTCCCTACATGTACGACTGGCGCCTCATCAAGCGCCTGTCGACCGACAAGCGCTTCACGATGACATCGGAGGGTTACGGCGGTATCGGTCCGCTCAACAACCTGATGTTCAACCTGCGCCACAAGCCGCTCGACGACGTGCGGGTGCGCAAGGCCATCGCCTATGCAATCGATCGACCCTTTATCGCGAAGGCACTGCTCGGCGGCGTCACGACGGTGGCCTACAGCCCGCTGGCGCCGACCACGCCGTTCTATACAGATCAGGTCGAGACCTACCCCACCGATCTCAAGAAAGCAGCCGCGCTGCTGGACGAAGCCGGCCTCAAGGCGGGCGCGGACGGCATCCGCATCAAGCTCACCATGCACTACCCGCCGGGCAATGTGGACTATCACAAGAACGGCGCCGAATACATCCGCTCGCAGCTGCGCAAGGTGGGCATCGACGTCGACGTGCGGGCCTCCGACTTCGTCAGCTGGCTCAAAGCCACGGGCAGCGGCGATTTCGACATGACCATGGTGTCGCTGTTCAATTTTGGCGACCCGGCGTTCGGCGTCGCGCCGCAGTACTCGTCCGCCAACATCCAGCCGCTCCCGTACGCCAACAACGCGAACTATCGCAACCCGATCGTGGACGACCTGCTCGACGCCGGCTCGGTCGAGATCGATCCGCAGAAGCGCCAGCGCATCTATGCGCAGTTTCAGAAGATCGCGATGGACGACGTGCCCATCCTGCCGCTGACGGTGCTGCGGTACCAGACCGTGATGCGAAAAGGTTTGGTCGATCTGCCTGCCGGTTTCTGGGGCACGGCCGCGCCGTTCAACGACACACGCTGGGCGCCCGACGCGGCCAACTGATCGGGGCCAAGGCATGAACGCCATCAACTTCGTCGCCAGTCGCGTGGCCAATGCGCTGGGCCTCATCCTCGCGGTGCTGGTGTTCAGCTTTTTCCTGATGCAGCTGGCGCCGGGCGATCCAGCACTGGTGATCGCCGGAGAGTCGGCCGATGCCGCCACGCTGGCGCAGGTTCGGAGCTTGTACGGGTTCGACCAGCCGCTTCTCAAGCAGCTGTCGACGCACCTCTGGCGCATCGCGCACGGCGATCTCGGCCAGTCGTATTTCTTCAACGCACCCGTCGCGCAGTTGGTGATGGAGCGCGTGCCGGCCACGCTGTTGCTGGTCGGCTCGGCCATCACCATCGCCGTGCTGCTGGGCACCACGCTGGGCGTCGTCGCGGCATGCCGGCCGCGCGGCATCACCAACGCGGGCATCACGGTGCTGTCGGTGGTCGGCTTCGCCGCGCCGGTGTTCTGGACCGGCATCGTGCTGGTGCAGCTCTTCGCATCGCATTGGCCGGTGTTCCCGGTCAACGGCATGCGCGACGTGACGCAGCGGCCCGGCAGTGCGCTGGCCGGTGCGCTCGACGTTCTGCATCACCTGGTGCTGCCGACCGTGTCGCTGTCACTGTTCTATCTGGCGCAATACAGCCGACTGTCGCGCGCGACGATGCTCGAGGTGCTGAACGCCGACTACGTCCGCACCGCCCGGTCCAAAGGCTTGCCGGAACGCCTCGTCGTGTTCAGGCACGCGCTGCGCAACGCGATCCTGCCCGTGCTCACCGTGCTCGGATTGCAGGTCGGCCAGTTGTTCGCCGGCGCGGTGCTGGTCGAGGCCGTCTTCAACTGGCCCGGCCTCGGCACGCTGGCATTCGAGGCCATCCTGCGGCGCGACACGCCCGTTCTCATGGGCATCCTGCTGTTCTCGGCTGTGATCGTGGTGCTGACGAACATGGTGATCGACGGGCTCTACCGCCTGATCGACCCGCGCATCGGATCGGGCATGCAGGGAGCAGCCGGATGAACGCCAGCACGACCCTGGCCGACGAGGCGGCTGCGCCCGCGATGCCTGCAGGCCGATCCGCGACGACCGGCCGTGGGAAATTCCGCGAGGCCGCGCAGATTTTCTGCCGCAATATCCCCGCGCTGGTGGGACTGGTGCTGTGCGTACTCATCGTTGCTGCGGCGATCATCGGCCCGTCGATCTACCACGTCGAGCCGTTCGAAACCGTCGCGGCCCCGCTGCTCGCACCGGGCGAAGACGGTGCACCGCTGTTCGGCACCGACTACCTCGGACGCGACCTGCTCGCGGGCCTGATCCACGGCGCGCGCGCCACCTTGCTGGTCGGCGTTCTGGCCACCCTGCTCGCCATGCTGCTGGGCGTTGTCGTGGGCGCACTGGCCGGCTACTACGGCGGCCGCGTCGACCGAATGCTGATGCGGCTGACCGAATTCTTCCAGGTGATGCCGCCGGTGCTGCTGGCGATGGTGCTGATCGTGCTGCTGCAGCCGACTCTGCTGGTGCAGGCCGCAGCGATCGGCGCGGCCAGCTGGACCAGCGCGGCACGACTCACGCGAGGCGAGTTCATGCGCATCCGCCATCTCGACTATGTAGCCGCGGCACGCACCATGGGGGCCAGCGACAGTTACCTCATCTGGCGCGTGATCCTGCCGGCGGCCATGCCGCCGCTGGTGATCTCGGCCACGCTGACCATCGGCGCCGCCATCCTGTTCGAAAGCGGCCTGAGCTTTCTCGGCCTGTCGAACCAGAACGTGATGAGCTGGGGCCTGATGATCGGCGGCAACCGACCCTACATGCTCGACGCGTGGTGGGCCACCACGATGCCCGGTGCAGCCATCTTCACTTCGGTGCTGGCCATCAGCCTAGTGGGAGACGGCCTCAACGAAGTGCTCAACCCGAGATTGCGCGAACGATGAACCCGAGCGAACCCCTGTTGTCCGTGCGGGGCCTGAACCTCGTGCTGCACACACCCAGCGGCACTAAGCAAATCCTGTACGACCTCGATCTCGATGTCGCCGCCGGCGAAACGCTGTGCCTGGTCGGGGAATCCGGCAGCGGAAAAAGCATGACTGCTTTGGCGCTGCTCGGGCTCGCGCCGCGGGGCGCACGCACCACCGCACGAAGCATCCGCTTGGGCGGCGAGGAGATCGCCGGCTTCGACGGTCATCGCATGCGCGCCCTTCGCGGCCGCCGCATGGCGATGATCTTCCAGGAGCCGATGACCGCACTGAACCCGCTGCTCACCATCGGGCTGCAGATCACCGAATCGCTGCGCCAGCACTGCGTCGTACCGCGCAAAGAGGAGCGCGAGCGTGCCGAGGCACTGCTGCATTCGGTCGGCATCGCGGATCCGGCGCGGCGCCTCGATGCCTACCCGCACCAGCTTTCCGGCGGCATGCGCCAGCGCGCGATGATCGCCATTGCACTCGCCGCAGAGCCGCAACTGCTGATCGCCGACGAGCCGACCACCGCACTCGACGTGACCGTGCAAGCCCAGGTGCTCGACTTGCTGAAAGACCTGCAGCGGCGCCTCGGCACCGCCATGATCCTGATCACGCACGACATGGGCGTGGTGGCCGACGTGGCCGACCGGGTCAACGTGATGTATGCCGGCCGCAAGGTCGAAGACGGCCCCCTGCGCGACGTGCTCTCACCGCGCGCCCACCCGTACACGCGGGCGCTGGTGTCGTGCATGCCCAGGCAACAGCAAGCCCCTGTCGCAGGACGCCGTGTGCCGTTGCCCGAGATACCGGGCGTCGTACCTTCGACCACTTCGCTGCCGCCGGGCTGCGCCTTCGCACCGCGTTGCGCCTACGCCGGGCCGGCCTGCACGCGCAGCATTCCGCCGCTCGTGCAGCTGCGGCCCGACCACGCCACCGCCTGCTTGCGGCAACTCGAAGGCGCTTTGCCATGACGACGCAGAGCGACGACACCTTGCTCGAGGTCGATGACCTCGCCGTCCACTTTGCGCTGCCGCGTGCACGGCCCTTCGCCCCGGTCGACACAGTGCGCGCAGTCGATGGCGTGAGCTTTCGCATTCGACGTGGCCGCACCTTCGGCATCGTGGGCGAAAGCGGTTCCGGCAAGACCACCACCGCACAGGCCGTTATGGGGCTGGTTCGCAAGACCCGCGGCACCGTGGTGTTCGATGGCGCAGTGCGCGAGCGCCTCTCGCCGGCCGAGCAGCGTCGGCACCGGCGCGGCTACCAGATGATCTTCCAGGACCCGTTTTCCTCGCTCAATCCGCGCCTGCGCGTGGACCAGCTGGTGCGCGAGCCGCTCGACCTGATGGGCATCGGTGTGCCGGCCGAACGAACAGAACGCGTAGCCGAAATACTGAATGCCGTAGGCCTGCGCGCCGACCAGCACCAGCTCTTTCCGCACCAGTTTTCGGGTGGGCAGCGCCAGCGCATCAGCATCGCGCGCGCACTGGCCTCGAACCCCAAGCTGGTGGTGTGCGACGAACCGGTGTCGGCCCTCGACGTGGCGATCCAGGCGCAGATCCTGAACCTGCTGGCCCGGCTGCAGGACGAGTTGCAGCTGACCTACCTCTTCATCTCGCACGACCTGCATGTGGTGCGCTACCTGTGCGACGACATCGCCGTGATGTACCTCGGACGGATCGTCGAGCAGACGCGCGCAGAGGCCATCTTCGACGCGCCACTGCACCCCTACACATGGTCGCTGGTGTCGGCCATCCCGGGCAACGCGCATCTGACCGGTGGCCGCGCGCCCGCGGTGCTGCGCGGTGATCCGCCGAGCCCGACGCGGTTGCCACCGGGCTGCCGCTTCGCCGGCCGCTGCCCCTTCGCCGAGCCGCTATGCCATGTGTCGGAACCGCAGTTGCGCGCCATGCCGGGCGACCGGCTGGTGGCCTGCCATCGCGTCGACGACGATGGCGTCGGGCCGCAACACGCATGAACCTTTTTGCCCTGGAGCCATTCCCTTTGCCGACCGAAGACCTGATTCTGAAAAAGCTGGAGGGCCTCGCTGCGGCCTTCAACCACCACGATGTCGACGCCGTGCTGTCGTTCTTTGCCGAGAACTGTTCGATGGAACTGCCGCAGGGACCAGAGCCGTGCGGTCGGCGCTTCGAAGGCAAAGTGGCGGTGCGCAGCGGCGTCGCATCGCGCTTCGCCGGCTTGCCGGACGTGCACTACAGCAACGTGTCGCACCGCGTGATCGGCCAGCTCGGCATCTCGCGCTGGACGGTGTCCGGCACCACGTCGGGCGGTGAGCGCATCGTCGCGAACGGCTGCGACTTCTATTCCTTCGACGCCGAAGCGCGGGTCACGAAGAAAGATTCGTACTGGAAAATCGTGCAGAACCAGACCCTGGAAATGAACCCGGAATGAAAGAGATCGCGCCCGCGTCGGTGCCGCGAAACGCAAGCCGGCGGCCCGCTGCCGTGGCTTCGGTGCAGGAGGTCGCCCGTCGCGCGGGCGTATCGCCGGCCACGGTGTCGCGCGCATTCAACTCGCCGCACCAGTTGAATCCGGACACGCTCAAGCGGGTGACCGAGGTGGCACAGGCGCTGCGCTACCAGCCCAACGGCGTGGCGCGTTCGCTACGCCGCAACCGCAGCATGGCCATCGGCGCGGTGATTCCGTCGTTTCGCCACGGCTACTTCGGCAGCACGGTCGAAGGCCTGCAGGCGGGTTGCCGCAAGGCCGGCTACTCGCTGCTGATCGCCACCTCGGACTACGACGAAAAGCAGGAGCTCGATGCCGTGCACGCGATGATCCGCCAGGGCGTCGACGGTCTGGTGCTGGTGGGCCTGCAACGCGACCCGGAGTTGGAGGCCTTGCTGGAGCAGGGCGGCATTCCGTACATCGTCACCTGGTCGTACAGCCAGGACGTACCGTGCATCGGCTTCGATCACCAGAAAGCGATGGAGCGTGTCACGCGCCACCTGCTCGACCTCGGGCACGAGCGCTTTGCCGTGATCATGGCTTTTTTGCGCGTGAGCGATCGCGAACGCGACCGACTGGCCGGGATAGCGGGCGCGTTGGCCGCCCGGGGCGTGCCGTTGCCGGGTGACCGCATCCTGTTTGCCGGCGGCAGCGGCCTGCAGGACGGACGCAACGCATTGCGCGCTGTGCTGCAACAGCACCCGGACACGACCGCCGTGATCTGCGCCAACGATCTGCTGGCCGCAGGCGCCATCATGGAATGTCGCTCCCGCGGCATCGCCGTCCCCGAGCGCCTGTCGATCACCGGCTACAGCGACCTCGAACTCGCCTCCGCCATGGAGCCGGGCATCACCACCATCCGCACCCCGGCCGAAAAGCTGGGCCACATGGCGGCCGAATGGCTGGCACACAAGCTGGCCGGCGAACCCGTGATGGCAAGTTGCGAACTCGAAACCGAACTCATCATCCGCGGCAGCACCGGCCCTGCTGCGCGCACCACTGGAACAGGCACGTCATGAACTCCATCGACACCGAAGACTTCATCGCCAAACGTTACGAGGTGCTGGTCGAACGCGACGTCCGTTACGGCGAGGCCATGGTCGACCACGGCACCACGCCCCGCATGCGGCCGCTGCTGCTCGACATCTACCGCCCGCAGGCGGCGCCGGTCATGGCCCGGCCGGCGCTCGTGCTCGCATTTGGCGGGGCCTTCCACCGTGGCTCGCGCCAGAGCGACACGGTGATCGAGGACGGGCACGAGAACACGCCGGTGTCGGCCTATTGCCACGAGTTCGCGCGGCGCGGCTATGTCTGCTTCTCCATCGACTACCGGCTCACGCCCGAAGACCCGCACCCAGGCAGCACGCCGTTGCTGCTCAACCCGATGAACGTCAACCGCGACCGCATCGATTTCGTGCGCGGCATCATGGGACTGCCGCCGTCGACGCCGGTCATGATCGCCAACGCGATGGAAGCGGCGATCGACGACATGGGCACCGCGATCGACTGGGTGCACGCGCAGGCCGGTACGCTGGGCGTGAACCCGCAGCAGATCGCCGCTGGAGGCTTCTCGGCGGGCGCGATGATGGCGCTGGCCGCCACCTATGGCCAGCAGAGTCCGGCCGCCGCCGTGGTGGCGCTTTCGGGTGCGATGGGCCTGGCCGAAATGCATCGCTATATCCGCAGCGCGGACGCACCGCCCGCGCTCCTGTTCCGCGGCGAGAACGATCTGCCGGGCATCGGCCCGATCAGCCACGAATTGCACCTGCACATGCAATCCGTCGGGGTCGATCACGAGAGCTATGTCGTCGCAGACGGCACACACTTCTATCCACGCACCGCCACGGCCATGCCCGTCATGGGCGACAGCACGTCGACGCTCGAAGACGCGATGGCGGCATTCCTTTGCACGCGCATGGTGGCATCAAATCGACGCCCTGCACTGGCCTGACGCGGACCGGCCTTTCAGTGCCGATCGCGACCGAGCGACCGAGCGACCGCACGGCCGCCTGCAGCGCGAGGATGCCCGGCTCGATCTGCCCCACATCGATCGATGACAGCCGGAGCCTGAAGTACGGACAAGGCCGCGGCGGTTGCGCGAAGAACACATCGCCGGGTTCGATCAGCACGCCATAGTCGCGGGCCCGCAGCGACAGTGCGCCGCCATCCATGCCGTCGGGCGTCTTGACCCATATCGACGCACCGCCCTGCGCCGGCGTGCAGGTGAATTCCGGGAGCTGCGCGGCGAGCGCCCGGGCCGCCACCTGCATGCGTTGCTGCAGCACCTGGTTCACGCGGCGCGCATGCGAGTCGTGATGGCCTAGCGACAAGAAGAGCGCGTAGGCGTGCTGCAAGAAAGCGCTGGGATGTCGCACCATCGCATGCCGCAACACGCGCAACTCGCTCACCAGTTCTTTTTGCGCCACGATGTAGCCGAGCCGCAATGCGGGCGACAGGCTCTTGGACAGTGACCCGATGTAGATCACGCGGCCGGTCTTGTCGAGGCTCTTCAGGGCCGGCGTGGGGTCGCCGACATACAGGTTCTCGGCTTCGTAGTCGTCCTCGATGACGACGAAGTCCTGCAGCGCCGCCTTGCGCAACAGCCACTGGCGGCGCTCCAGGCTCAGCGTTGCCGTGGTCGGGCTCTGGTGCGACGGCGTGACGAACACGTAGTCGAGATCAGGCAACGCATCGACGACCAACCCTTGTTCATCGACCGGAATGCCGACGAGCTGCGAGGTCCGCAAAGAGAAGGTGTTGCGCGCATGCGGGTAGCCGGGCTCTTCGAAGCCGACGCGGGTGCGTTGGTCGAACAGCGCTTCGGCGATCAAATAGAAGGCGTGCTGCGCGCCGACTGTCACCAAAATCTCTTCAGGCCGCGCGAACACACCGCGCTTGGGCAGGAGCCGCGTGCGGATCTGCTCGACCAGGTCGGGCATGTCGTCGGTCTCGAAGTCGGGCGTCCAGTTGGGCAACTGCGAGCGCGCCAGGCTGCGCACGCAGCACTCCCGAAAATCTTCCGTCGGAAAAAGCTGCGCATCGTGCGTGCCATAGACGAAGGGGTAAGCGAAGTCCCGCCAGTGCGCCGGCTTGGACAGCGTGGGCATGTCGCGCAACGAGCGCAGCACGCGCTGCGACCATGCGGGCGGCGGGCCGGCCGATGCACCGATCGCACTGAAGGGATCGACGATGCGGTCGGTCGCGGCGCCGATCGAAGCCGGCTTTGCGCCGGCCTTCACGAACACGCCGGAGCGCGGCCGCGATTCGAGATAACCCTCGTCCACCATCTGCTGGTACACGGCGGTCACCGTGTTGCGACTCAAGCCGAGTGCCAGTGCGAGGTCACGCGAAGAGGGCAACGCCGCGCCTTCGGCCAGGCTCCCGTCGAGGATCACCTGCACCACGCGCAAGCGAAGCCGCGACTGCAGCGGCAAGCCCACATGACCGTCGAGCGCGAACAGCTGCGCCCACAGCGGGGCTGTCGACGGGGACTTGATGGGCGTCATCGCATGCTCCTGGATGGTGCATGCGCGTCGCGTCTGGCTTTCACGATTGCGAGGGCCTGGCTCTATGGGGTAGTAGAGCCCGAGCTTAACCTCGTGATACCTAGCGAAAGCCCTGCATTGAAGGGGCCTTTCGCTGCCCCGACACCTTGCCAGGACGCCGCCTTGACCGCATTCGCTTCACCCCCCCTGCCCGCCACCGCACAACCCGTGACGGCGGCCATGCTCGAACAGTTTTCCGACGCGTGGAACCGTCACGACCTGCCGGTCCTGATGTCTTTCATGCACGCCGATTGCGTGTTCGAAACCGCCGCCGGCAGCGAAGCCTGGGGCGCGCGTCATCAGGGTCACGCAGCAGTCGCGGCGGCCTTCGAGTCGGCCTGGAAGAACTTCCCCGACGCGCAATGGCGCAACGGCAAACACGTCGTCATGGGCGACCGCGGCATGTCGGAGTGGACCTTTACCGGCACCGCCGCGGACGGCGCGCGCAGCGAGTCGGGCGGCGTCGATGTGTTTACGTTCAAGGACGGCAAGATCCTCGTCAAGAACGTGTTCCGCAAGGCCCGTCCCATGCTGCCCGCCTTGTCATGAGCATCGCAACGCCAAAGGAAATCTTCGCGCCCTACGACCCGGCGTACGACCCGCTGGTGTCCGACGGCCCCGGCCACAACCGCGACTACGCTCCGACCTATTGGGCCGCCACCGCAGGCCCGGCACCCGATGACGACGGCCCGGTGTCCGGCGACATCGATGCCGATGTGGTCATCATCGGCTCGGGCTTTACCGGGCTGGCGACCGCGCTGTTCCTCGCCAAGGAGCACGGCATCAAGGCAGTGGTGCTCGAAGCCAATCGCGTGGCCTGGGGCTGCACCAGCCGCAACGGCGGCCAGGGCCAGAACGCGAGCGGTCGCCTGTACCGCTCGCAGTGGATCGAGCGCTGGGGACTGGAGACGGCACGCCGGCTCGACGCCGAGATCCGCTACGGCTTCGAGACCTTCAAGGACCTCGTGGCCGATGCCGATTGCGAGCCGCAACCCGGCGGACATCTCTACATCGCGCACCGCGACAAGAAGATGGCGTTTTTGAAGAACGAGGCGCGCGTCATGCGCGACAAGTTCGGCTACGACACGCGCTTGCTGACCGCCAGCGAAGTGCGCGCCGAGTATTGCAACGATCACGAAGCGCACGGCGCCATGCATGAAGCCGAAGGCATCTGCGTGCACCCGCTCAAGCTGGCCTACAGCTACATGAAGCGCGCGCGCGCCGTCGGCGGCAAAGTGCATCCGTCGAGCCCGGTCATCGGCTGGCAAACCATCAAGGGCGTGCATCACCTGAAGACGCCGGGCGGCACGGTGCGCGCGCGCGCGGTCGGTATCGCGACCGGCGCGTACACCGCGCCCGGCCTGCACCCGACGCTCACCAACCGCTACTTCCCAGTGCTGTCGAACTCGCTGGTGACGCGTCCGCTGACGCCGTCGGAGCTGGCCGAGACCAACTTCCTCACGCGCGAAGCCATCACCGACACGCGCACGCTGCGCTTCTATTACCGGCTGCTGCCCGACAACCGCGTGCAGATCGGCAGCCGCAGCGCCATCACCGGTGCCGATGCCAGCGCGCCCGAACATTACGCGTTGCTGATCGACGGGCTGGCCCGCAAGTTCCCGCCGCTCAAGGGCATCCAGATCGACTATTCGTGGTGGGGCTGGGTCGACGTGGCGCACGACATGATGCCGCGCGTGGTGCAGCCCGACCCCAAGCAAAGCGTGTTCTACGCACTGGGCTACGGCGGCAACGGCGTGTCGTTCTCGGCGCATGCCGGTCGCCGCATGGCACAGCGCATGGCGGGCGAGCCCGACCCGGTGTTCGACCTGCCGATCTACGACAGCCCGCTGCAGTTTCCGGCGCAGGGCGAGTGGGCGGCGCGCTTCCGGCGCTTTGGGCAAAGCATGTTGTACCGCTGGTACTACCTGCACGACGAAGTGCTCTAGCCGACCGACCCGCCCGGCCGCTGGCCCCAACGATTCACTGCCACTGGCTCCATCGTGCCCCTTACGATGGAACGCAACTTGCGCAGCCGCTTTCAGACTTCAGAGGAACTGTCATGACCCCCCGAAACTTCACCCGCCGCGTGCTCCTGTCTGCCGCTTCGCTCGCTATGACTTTCAGCGCGCTGTCGCTGGCGCAGGCCCAGGACATCAAGAAGGGCGGCACGCTCGTGATTGGCACCACGCAGGCGCCACGCCACCTCAACGGCGCCGTGCAGTCGGGCCTGGCGACCGCGTTGCCATCGACCCAGCTCTTCGCCAGCCCGCTGCGCTTCGACGACAAGTGGAATCCGCAGCCGTACCTGGCGGAGTCGTGGAAGCTCGCCGACGACGGCAAATCGCTCACGCTGCACTTGCGCCACGACGCGGTGTTCCACGACGGCAAGCCGATCACCTCCGAAGACGTGGCCTTCTCGATCATGGCGATCAAGGCGAACCATCCCTTCACCACCATGATGGCGCCGGTCGAAAGGGTCGAAACGCCCGACCCCTACACCGCCATCATCCGCATGAGCACGCCGCACCCGGCCATCATCCTCGCCATGTCGCCAGCGCTGTGCCCGATCCTGCCCAAGCACATCTACGGCGACGGCAAGGACCTGAAGACCAACGCGCGCAATTCGGAGAACGTGGTCGGTTCGGGCCCGTTCAAGCTGGTCGAATTCAAGGCCGGCCAGCGCATCGTGATGGAGAAGTTCGACAAGTTCTTCCTGCCCGGCAAGCCGTATCTCGACAAGCTGATCTTCACCATCAGCACCGACGAGCAGAGCCTGCTGCTGGGTCTCGAGCGTGGCGACATCCAGATGCTGCCCTACGCGGCCGGCTCGGTGAACCTGCGCCGCCTCAAGGTCAACCCCAACATCAATCTGACCGACAAGGGCTACGAAGGAATCGGCTCGATCAACTGGTTGGCCTTCAACCTCGAACGCAAGCCGCTGTCGGACGTGCAGGTGCGCAAGGCCATCGCCACCGCCATCGACAAGAACTTCATCACCAAGGCGTTGATGGGCGGCTTCGCGATGCCGGTCGACGGCCCCATCGTGCCGAGCAGCCCGTTCGCCGTGACCGACCTGGTCAAGTATCCGTTCGACCTTAAAAAAGCCAACGAGATGCTCGACGCGGCCGGCTACAAGCCAGGCGTCGACGGCTCGCGCTTCAAGCTGACCATCGACTACATCCCCGGTGGCGACGAGCAGCAGAAGAACGTGGCGGAGTACCTGCGCTCGCAGTTGAAGAAGGTCGGCATCGCCGTCGACGTGCGGGCTTCGGCCGACTTCCCGACCTGGGCCAAGCGCATCGCTTCGCACGACTTCGACATGACGATGGACACGGTCTTCAACTGGGGCGACCCGGTCATCGGCGTCGCCCGTACCTACTTGTCCACCAACATCAAGCCGATCATCTGGACCAACACCCAGTCGTACAACAACCCGAAGGTCGACGAGTTGCTGAATCAGGCCGGCCAGTTGCTGGACCCGGTCAAGCGCCGCGCCTATTACGCGACCTTCGAAAAGATCGTGACCGACGACGTGCCGATCGTCTTCATCAACGGCGCGCCCTATCAAACGGCCACGACCAAGAAGGTGGGCAACGTGCCGGTGACGATCTGGGGCCCGGCCTCTCCGCTCGACGAGGTCTACCTGAAGTAAATCCGCAAGCGGGATCAGTCGCTCCACATGAACGTGCTTCGCTTCATCGCCGGCCGCCTGCTGCAGGCCTTCTTGCTCATCGCCGCCGTGGTGGTGCTCAACTTCGCGCTGGTGCATGCCGCGCCCGGCGACCCGGTCGAAACCATCGCCGGCGCCAGCGGCGGCATGACCGAGGAGCTGAAGGCCGAGCTGCGGCAAAGCTACGGGCTGGACCAGCCGCTGGCCGTACAGCTCGGCGTGTACCTGGGGCGAGTGGCACGGCTCGACCTGGGCTACTCGTACTACTTCAACCTGCCGGTGTCCGGCCTGATCGCCGAGCGTGTTCCAGCCACCTTGCTGCTGGTGCTGTGCTCGGTGCTCTGGGCCTTCCTGGCCGGCACCGCGCTGGGCGTGCTGTCGGCGCGCAAGCCGAACGGCTGGCTGTCTCAGACCATCACCGTGCTGTCGATGGTCGGCTTCGCGGCACCGGTGTTCTGGAGCGGAATGATGCTGGTGATCCTGTTCGCTTCGGTGTTCCCGATCTTCCCGGTTTCCGACATGCGCGCAGTCGATTCGAGCGGCGGTGGCGGCTGGCGCGACGTGATCGACGTGGCGCACCACCTGGTGCTGCCCTCCATCACGCTCGGCCTCGTGTACCTCGCGCAATACAGCCGGCTGGCGCGCGCCAGCATGCTCGAGGTGCTGAGCTCCGACTTCATCCGCACCGCGCGTGCCAAGGGCCTGGCCGAGCGCGTGGTGCTCTACAAGCACGCACTGCGCAACGCGGTGCTGCCGGTCATCACCGTGCTCGGGCTGCAGTTCGGCAACGTGATGGCGGGCGCCATTCTGGTCGAGACGGTGTTCAACTGGCCGGGCCTCCGTCGGCTCGCTTTCGAGGCCGTGCTGCGACGCGACTACCCGACCGTGCTCGGCGTACTGCTGTTCGCATCGGTCGTCGTGCTCGTGATGAACCAGCTCACCGACCTGGCCTATCGCCTGGTCGATCCGCGCATCAAGGCACGCTGACGAAGCCACCGACATGTCCGCCATCCTTCCTCCCGCCATGCCATTGCCCGTCAAGGCGCCGTCGCCCTTCACCGAGGCGCTGCGCATGTTCCTGCGCAATCCATCGGCGATCGTCGGTCTCGTGCTGCTGCTGGCCATCGTGCTGCTCTCGGTGTTCGGCCCGATGCTGTACGTGGCCGACCCGTTCGAAATTCGCGCGGCGCCGCTCACGCCACCGTTCGACCCTGACGCCTGGTTCGGCACCGACTACCTCGGCCGCGACGTCATGACATCGTTGCTCTACGGCGGCCGGGCCACGTTGCTGGTGGGAGCCATCGCGGCGCTGCTGTCGGTCGTTATCGGCACCGCCATCGGCGCCTTCGCCGGCTACTACGGCGGCCGCATCGACGGCGTGCTTATGCGCATCACCGAGTTCTTCCAGGTGCTGCCCGCACTGCTGTTCGCGATGGTGGTGGTGACCTTGTTCGCGCCATCGCTGCTCACCGTCACGCTGTCGATCGGCCTGGTGAGCTGGCCCGGCACGGCACGCCTGGCACGCGGTGAATTCATGCGCTATCGCGACCTCGAATTCGTGCGGGCCGAGCGCTCCATCGGCGCCGGTAACGCACGCATCATCTGGAAGGTCATCCTGCCCAACGCCTTCGCGCCGCTGATCGTATCGGCCACGCTGGCCATCGGCGCGGCGATCCTGTTCGAGGCCGGTCTCTCGTTCCTCGGCCTGGGCGACCCGAACCAGATGAGCTGGGGAATGATGATCGGATCGAGCCGGCAGTACGTGCTGTCGTGCTGGTGGGCGGTGGCGTTTCCGGGTGCGGCCATCTTCGTGACGGTGCTGGCGGTGAGCCTGATCGGCGACGGGCTCAACGACGCGCTCAACCCCAAGCTACGGGAGCGCTGAGATGACCGCCACCACGCCTTTGCTTCAGGTGCAGAACCTGCAGGTCGAATTCAAGACGCGACGCGGCCAGGCGCTGGTGCTGAACGGCGTCGACTTCGAATTGAATGCCGGCGAAACGCTCTGCATCGTCGGCGAATCCGGTTGCGGCAAGAGCATGACGGCACTCGCGTTGCTCGGCCTCATTCCGATGCCGCCGGGCCAGGTGAAAGAAGGCCGCATCCTGTTCCAGGGCGAAGACCTTTTGCAGGCTGGTGAAGACCGCCTGCGGCAAGTTCGCGGCAACCGCATCTCGATGATTTTCCAGGAGCCGATGACCTCGCTGAACCCGGTGTTCAGCGTCGGCGACCAGATCGGCGAATCGCTGCGGCTGCACCGCGGACTTGCCGCGAAGCAGGCCCGCGAGCGCGCCATCGACATGCTGCGTCAGGTCGGCATTCCGGCCCCCGAGCGCCGCATCGACGAGTACCCGCATCAACTCTCCGGCGGCATGCGGCAGCGCGTGATGATCGCCATCGCGCTGGCCTGCCAGCCCGACATCCTGATTGCGGACGAGCCGACCACCGCACTCGACGTGACGGTGCAGGCGCAGATCTTCGACCTGCTGCGCGAACTGCAACGCGACAAGGGCACCGCCATCATCCTCATCACGCACGACATGGGCGCCGTGTCCGAAATGGCCGACCGTGTGATCGTGATGTACGCCGGCCGCGTGATCGAGCAGGGCACCACCGCCGAGGTCATCGGCGACCCGCAGCATCCCTACACGCAAGGCCTGATCGCGTGCCTGCCCGAACTCGGCAGCAGCCAGCACGAAGGCCGCCCGGAGCTGGTTGAGATCAACGGCGTAGTGCCGTCGATCTGGGAGCTGGGCCGCGGTTGCGCATTCCGCGAGCGCTGCCCGCAGGCGCACGCGCGCTGCCTGGAAATGCCGCCGCTGCTGGCCGCCACGGACCGTGCGACGGCGAATGCATCGACCATGCCGCACGCGGCCGCCTGCTGGCTGCTCGACGAAGCGCCCGTCACCATGGAGACGATCGCCGCATGAACGCGCCCGACAAAACCGGGGCGCCGGTGCTGCTGTCCGTGACCGATCTCAAGGTGCACTTTCCGCGGCCGTCCGGCCTGTTCAGGGCGCCCGAAGTCGTGAAGGCAGTGGATGGCGTGTCGTTCGACGTGCGGCGCGGCACCACACTCGCCATCGTCGGCGAGTCGGGCTCTGGCAAGACGACGACCGCGCTGGCGGTGATGCGGCTGGCCCCGATCACCAGTGGCAGCGTGCGGTTGGGCAGCACCGACCTCAGCCTGCTCGGAGACGACGCGATGCGCGAAGCGAGGCGCCGGTTGCAGATCATTTTTCAGGACCCGTACTCGTCGCTCAACCCGCGCCAGCGCGTCGGCGATGCGGTGCGCGCGCCGCTCGACTTGATGAAGATCGGGACGAAAGAAGACCGTACGAAACGCGTCGACGAACTCTTCACTGCCGTCGGCCTGCGGCCCGAGCAGAAGAACCTGTTCCCGCACCAGTTCTCCGGCGGCCAGCGCCAGCGCATCAATATTGCGCGGGCACTCGCCACCAACCCCGAACTGGTGGTGTGCGACGAGCCGGTGTCGGCGCTCGACATCGCGATCCGCGCGCAGATCCTCAACCTGCTGGTGAAGCTGCAGCGCGACCTCGGATTGACCTACCTCTTTATCTCGCACGACATGGCGGTGGTCGAGCACATCTGCGACGAGATCGCGGTGATGTACCTGGGGCAGATCGTCGAACGGGCGCCGCGCAAGGCCTTCTTCGGGCGGCCGCTGCACCCGTACAGCGTGGCGCTGATGTCGGCCGTGCCCGACGTCAAGGGCGGCCGCGCGCGTGCGGCGCAACGCATCAAGCTGACAGGCGATCCACCGAGCCCGATCTCGCCGCCGCCGGGTTGCCGCTTCGCCGGGCGTTGCCCGGTGGCCGAGCCGGAGTGCAGCGCGGCGCTGCCACCACTGGTGCAGGTCGAGCCCGACCACTGGGTGCGCTGCCGTCGCGTCGAAGTGGTGGATGGCCGCGCCGTGGCCCCACTGGCTTTGCCGACACTGAGCTTGCCTGCATCGATACCGTCGCCGGTGCCGGTCGCCCTGGCGCTCGCTGCCTGACCGCCGGTCGGTGTCTATTTTTTAATCGCATTCAATGACCGACATCACCGTTTTCCAGGCGCGCAAGATCATCACCATGAACCCGATGCAGCCCGAGGCCACGCACGTCGCGGTGCGCGACGGCCGGGTGCTGGCGGTCGGCGACCTGGCACGCATGCAGGCTTGGGGCGAGTTCACGCTCGACGCGCGTTTTGCCGATGACGTGCTGATGCCCGGCCTGGTCGAAGGCCACTCGCACTTGATGGCCGGCGGTCTCTGGAAATTCCCGTTCGTCGGTTTTCATGCGCGAACCGCGCCGGACGGAAAGATCTGGAGCGGCTGCATCGACTTCGACGCGGTGATCGAGCGCCTGTGCACCATCGAAGCCGCCATGACCGACCCGGCCGCACCGCTGCTGGCCTGGGGCTTCGATCCGATCTTCTTCGGCATCGAGCGCATGACGGTGCATCACCTCGACCGCGTCTCGACCACGCGCGCCGTCGTCATCCTGCACGCCAGCCAGCACCTGATGAACGTCAACACGGCGGCGCTGGTGCAGGCCGAAATCACGCGCGACACCGAAATCGAAGGCATCGCGCGCTTCGACAGCGGCGAGCACATCGGCGAGGCGACGGGCGAACTGCAGGAGTTCGCGGCGATGTTCCCCATCACGCGGCTGACCGGCAACATCTTTCGGGTGGCGGGTGAGACCGAAGACAGCCTGCGCATGTTCGGCCAGATGGCGCAGCATGCCGGCGTGACGACCGCGACCGACCTGGTCAACGACCTCTCCGACTTCAATCACGAGTCGCTCGCCAAGGTGACGTCGGAGCCGGACTTTCCGGTGCGGCTGGTGCCGGCCTACCTGAGCATGGTCGAGGCGGTGAGCATCGATGCGGGCATCGTGCGCATCCGCGAACGCCAGGCCATGAACAACGACAAGCTGCACTACGGCTTGGTCAAGATCGTGGTCGACGGATCGATCCAGGGTTTCACCGCGCGCGTGCGCTGGCCGGGCTATTTCAACGGCGCGCCGAACGGCATCTGGATCCTGCCGCCGACGCAGTTGAAAGCGGCCATCGCGCAGTTCCACGCGGCCGGCTTCCAGTTGCACATCCACACCAACGGCGACGAAGCGACCGAGCTCGCCATCGACGCCATCGAGGCCGCGCTGCAGACGCATCCACGCGCCGACCATCGCCACACGCTGCAGCATTGCCAGATGGCCGACGCCGCTCAGTTCATGCGGATGGCGCGGCTGGGCATCTGCGTGAACCTGTTCGCCAACCACCTCTACTACTGGGGCGATGCGCACCACGAACTGACGATGGGCCCGGACCGCGCGATGCGCATGGACGCCTGCGGTACCGCGCTCGCAGCCGGTGTGCCGCTGGCCATTCATTCCGACGCGCCGATCACGCCGCTCGGCCCGCTCTTCACCGCGTGGTGCGCCGTCAATCGGCTGACATCGAGCGGCAAGAAGCTCGGAGATGCCGAATGCATTTCCGTCGCCGATGCGCTCTACGCGATCACGATGGGAGCCGCCTTCACGCTGTCGATGGACCACTTGATCGGCTCCATCGATATCGGCAAGTACGCCGACTTCTGCGTGCTGGGCGACGACCCAACCGCCGTGCCGCCCGAGGCGCTGAAGGATGTGCCGGTGCTCGGCACCGTGATCGGTGGGCGCGTGCTGGCCTTGCCGAAGATCGAATCCTCCAAGGCCGCATGAGCAACGAAACGACTCGCACCCAGGCCGGCCGCATTCCGCTCACCGTCATCGGCGGCTTTCTGGGCAGTGGCAAGACCACGCTGCTCAACCATCTGCTCAAGCACAACGACGGTCGCCGGCTCGCCGTGCTGGTCAACGACTTCGGCGCCATCAATGTCGACGCCGCGCTGGTCGTCTCGCGTGGCGCCGACACCATCAGCCTGCAGAACGGCTGCGTGTGCTGCCAGATCGGCGGCGACCTGACCGACGCACTGATCCGCGTCATCGGCAGCACACCGCCACCCGATGCCATCGTCATCGAAGCGAGCGGCGTGTCAGACCCCTGGCGCATCGCGCAGGTCGGGCTGTCGGACCCCGCACTGGCGCTCGACGGCGTGATCGTCATGGTGGATGCGACGTCGGTGCTCGCGCAGGCCGACGACCCGTTGCTTGGCGACACGGTGTTGCGCCAGCTGCGCGCCGCAGACCTCCTCGTGCTGAACAAATGCGACCGTGCCGACGAACTCGCCATGCAGCGCCTGCACGACTGGCTCGATGCCAACGCGCCCGACATCCCGCACTTCGAGACCCACTTCGCGCAAGTGCCGCTCGCCCTGCTCGGCGCACCGGGCTGGCCGCGGGACATGGAGGCGCCTGCGCAGGACGATGCCGGCCTGGCGCTGCACGGCGATCTCTTCGCGAGCTGGTCGAATTCGGCCGACGTCACCTACCACGCGGCCGCACTGCGCGAACTGCTGCGCGCCATGCCCGAGGGCGTGCTCCGGCTCAAAGGGGTGATCAGGACCGACCTGCACGGCTGGGCCGTGCTGCAATTTTCGGGTCGGCACGGATCGCTCCGGGCCTGGCCACCAAGACACCCGTTGCCGATCGACGGCGCGGCCAGCGCCATCGTGGCCATCGGGCTGCGCGACCGACTCCCCACAGCAGCGCTCGCTCTCGCCTTGCACAAGGCAGTGAAGGCGCGGACCGAAGACGCGCCCACTGCAGCGTCGCCTCTCCCTGAAAGCACCGACTGAACACCACCGCTACCGCACCCGCCCCGCTGATGGGCCGCGACCTGCTCGCTGCGCTCGGCGTGGTTGTCATCTGGGGCCTCAACTTCGTAGCGATGAAATATTCGTTGCGCGACTTCACCCCATTCCAGCTCGGCACCTTGCGCTACGTGTTCGCGGTGCTCCCGCTGATGCTCTTCGTCAAACGGCCGACGCTCTCGTGGCGCTGGCTGGTGCCCGCCGGGCTCGCGCAGTTCGGCCAGTTCGGCCTGCTGTTCGTGGCCTTGCAGATCGGCATGACGGCGGCGCTGGCGTCGGTGCTGATGCAGACGCAAGTGTTCTTCACGACCCTGCTCGGCGTCGTGCTGCTGCACGAGCGCCTGAGTGGCCCGCTGCGGGCCGGCCTGGCGTTGGCGGCGATCGGGCTCGGGTGCTTCGCGGCCAATTTCGTCGGCGGCGGCGCGACGGGTGGCATCACGCTGGCGAGCCTGGTGCTCAACCTCTTTGCTGCTGCGATGTGGGCGGCCTCCAACATCGTCGCGCGCCGGGCACAGCGCGCCAGTCCGGGCTACGACCCGCTGCAGTTCGTCGTGTGGATGTCGCTGGTACCGATCCTGCCGTTTGCCGTGATGGCATGGCTGTTCGATCCGCCTGCGTTGCGCTGGCAATGGACGCACGCAAGCCTGGGCGCATGGGCCGGTGTCGCGTACCTGGGCTGGTTCGCGACCGTGGTGGCCTATGCGCTGTGGACCTCGCTGCTCAAGCGGCATCCGGCCAATCGCGTCGCGCCCTTCAGCCTCGGCGTGCCGATCATCGGACTCGCAGCCGGCATGCTCACGCTCGGCGAACGGGTGTCGGCATGGCAGTGGGCCGGCAGCGGCTGCGTGGTGGCGGCGCTGGCGGTCGTGATGTTCGGGGGGCGCATGGCGGCGCGCTGGTTTGGGAGCGCCATTCCGTCCAGGGGTTGAAGCGACCTGGCACCAATCCTGCAAGCGCATTGACAGTAGATTGTTTATGGTTAAAGTATTTACCTATAAACGGTTTTTTCCAATCCATCTTGTCGGAGCGTTCATGTCCCTGTTCACCGTGACCCCGTGACTCCGACTACGCAGTGACCGGCATCCTCCTCCTCGAACAGCTGCTGAACGGCCTCGGCTACGGCCTGATGCTGTTCCTCCTCGCAGCCGGGCTCACGCTGGTGTTCGGCATCATGGACGTGCTGAACCTGGCGCACGGCTCGCTCTTCATGGCTGGCGCCTACGTGGCCGCCGAGGCGCACACGCGCACCGGCTCGTTCGCAGCGGCGATCGTCATCGCGGTGCTGGTCACCGTCATCGTCGCGCTGTTGCTCGAAGTGCTGTTGATGCGTCGCCTCTACCAGCGCGACCATCTGGCGCAGGTGCTCGCGACCTTCGGCGTGATCCTGGTGGCCGACGACATCGTCACGATGATCTGGGGCCCGTCGCCGGTGATGGCGCCGACACCCGCTGCGCTGTCGGGGCCCATCGAAATCATTGCGGGGCTGCCCTATCCGTCTTACCGCCTCGTCATCCTGGCCGGCGGCATGCTCGTCGCGCTGGCGCTGTGGCTGCTGGTCAACCACACGCGCATCGGCATGCGGGTGCGCGCGGGCGCATCCGACCGGCCGATGGCCGAGCTGATGGGCGTGCGCGTCGGCCGTATCTTCAACGGCATCTTCCTGCTCGGTGCCGCACTGGCCGCACTGGCCGGTGCGCTGATGGGGCCGATCGTCGCGGTGCAGGTCGGCATGGGCGAGCAGATTTTGATTCCAGCGCTGGTCGTGCTGGTGATCGGCGGCATCGGCTCCGTGCGTGGCGCGTTCGTCGCGGCGCTGCTGGTCGGTCTGGTCGACACCATCGGCCGGGCGTTCGTGCCGATGTTGCTGCGCGCCACCTTGCCGCCCTCTACCGCGGCCGACCTCGGCCCGCTGTTCGCCGAAGTGGCGATGTACGCGCTGATGGTGATCGTGTTGATCTTCCGGCCCTCGGGCCTGTTCTCGGCCAGAGCATGAAGCAGCGCGACGCCACTTCCACCGTCGTCCTCGCGATCGTATTCGTGCTGCTGGCGGCGTTTCCGCTGGTCGCGCCATTGCTCGGGCTGGAGTTCTACATCGGCTTCGTGCGGCGCGTGCTGGTCGTCGCGCTGGCCGCCGCGAGCCTGAATTTCATCCTCGGCTTCGGCGGCATGGTGGCGCTCGGTCATGCCGGCTTCATTGGCATCGGCGCATACACGGTCGTGGCGCTGAGCGATGTGGGCGTGATGTCGGCGTGGCTTCTGTGGCCGGCCGCTGCGCTGGTCGCTGGCGCAGTGGCGGCGCTCGTCGGCACCGTCGCGCTGCGCACGCGCGGCGTGTACTTCATCATGACCACGCTGGCCTTCGCGCAGATGCTGTACTTCGTCGTCGTCTCGCTGCGCCGCTATGGCGGTGACGACGGCTACACGCTGCCGGCGCGGCCGACCCTGTTGCCGGGCCTCGACCTGGCCGACGACTCGACCTTCTATTGGGTCGTGCTGGTGCTGGTCTCGCTCACGCTGCTGTGGCTGCACCGCGCCACGCGCTCACGCTTCGGCTATGCGCTGATGGGCATCAGAGACAACGAGACGCGCATGCGTGCGCTGGGTTATCCGGTGTTCCGGCTGCAGCTCGTCGCCTTCGCCATCGCGGGTGCCATCGCTGGCCTTGCCGGTGCGCTGCTGGCTGGCGGCAACGGCTTCGTCAGCCCGGCGACCATGCACTGGACGCAGTCGGCCACGCTGTTGGTGATGGTCGTCATCGGCGGGCTCGGGCGCAGCTGGGGCGGGCCGGTGGGTGCGGTCGTGTGGCTGCTGCTCGAGGAAGTGTTGAAGCAGTCCACGGACCATTGGCATCTGCCGCTGGGGTTGCTGTTGATCGCGGTGGCACTGTGGGCGCCCAAGGGGTTGGCGGCGTTGTACAGGCGCAGAAACTCCCTTACCCCAACCCTCTCCCCCGAGGGGAGAGGGGGTAGTCGGATATGAGTCTTTTCAGGATCGAAGGACTGGTCAAGCGCTTCGGCGGGCTGGTCGCGACCGACCATGTCAACCTGACGGTCGAGCGCGGTGAAGTGCATGCGCTGATCGGGCCGAACGGCGCCGGCAAGACCACGCTGGTCAACCTCATCACCGGCCTGTTGAAGTCCGATGGCGGGCGCATCCTGCTCGACGAAAAAGACATCACCCGGCTCACCGACCATCAGCGCGTGTCGGCCGGCATGTCGCGCTGCTTCCAGGTGACACGGGTGTTCGCCAAAGAGACGGTGCACGACAACTTGATGCTCGCAGCGCAGGCGCACGCCGGCAGCAGCCTGCGCTTCATGGCGCCACGTGCCAACGAAACCGCGCTGACGCAACGCGCCATCGCGCTGGCCGATCGCGTGGGGCTCGGTGCCGAGCGCGACCGCATCGCCGGCACCTTGCCGCACGGCGCGCAACGCGCGCTCGACGTGGCACTGGCGCTCGCCGCCGACCCCAAGCTGCTGCTGCTCGACGAGCCGATGGCCGGCATGGGTCCGGACGAATCCGCGCGCATGGTCAAGCTCATCGACTCGCTGCGCGCCGACATGGCGATCCTGCTGATCGAGCACGACATGGACGCCGTGTTCCGCCTGGCCGACCGGCTCACGGTGCTGGTGCAGGGCAAGGTGCTGATGACCGGCACGGCCGAAGAAGTGCGCGGTCATCCGGACGTGCAGGCGGTCTATCTCGGCACCGAAGCGGAAGGCCATTCATGAACGCCTCCCTTTCTGGCGCGACCCTCCTTGAAGGCAGCGCCATCGAAGCCGGCTACGGCGCGAGCCAGGTGCTGTTCGGCATCGATGTGACCGTGCGCGCCGGCGAGGTGCTGGCGCTGTTGGGCCGCAACGGCATGGGCAAGAGCACGCTGCTCAAGGTGCTCACCGGCACGCTCGCACCGATGCGCGGCAGCGTGCGTTTCGACGGCGCCGAGATCGGCGGCACACGGCCCGACGCCATCGCGCGGCGTGGCATCGCGATCGTGCCGGAAGGGCGGCACGTGTTCCCCAACCTGAGCGTCGACGAGCACCTGCGCGCCTTCGCGCGGCCGCGTGCGACCGCATCGGGCCAGCAGGCGGGCGCGCCCCGCTGGACCATCGAGGCGCTCTACGGACTATTCCCTCGCCTGGCCGAACGCAAGGGCAACGCCGGCAACCAGTTGTCGGGCGGCGAGCAGCAGATGCTGGCCATCGCGCGGGCGCTGTCGACCCATCCGCGGTTGTTGATCCTCGACGAAGCGACCGAAGGGCTGGCGCCCGTCATCCGCGAGGAGATCTGGCGCTGCCTGGCGACGCTCAAGGCAGAAGGCGAGGCGATCCTCGTCGTCGACAAATACGTGCAGCGCCTGCTGCCGCTGGCCGACCGGCACATCATCCTGGAGCGCGGGCGCGCAGTGTGGCGGGGCGATTCGGCAGCGCTCGATGCCGATCGTTCGCTGTGGGCGCGCTACCTGGGCGTGTAACGTCCGCCTCATGCCCCGCATCGCACTCATCCACGCACTCACCCATTCGGTCGCCCCGATCAACGACGCTTTCGTGCGCGACTGGCCCGAAGCGATCCGCATGAATCTGATGGACGACAGTCTCTCGGCCGACCTCGCGCGCAGTGCAAGCAGGCTGGACGATGCGATGCACCGGCGCTTCATGGCGCTCGGTGACTACGCCGTGTCGAGCGGCGCCGACGGCATCCTGTTCACCTGCTCGGCGTTCGGGCCCTGCATCGAAGCGGTCGCGGCACGGCATCCGGGCATCCCCGTTTTGAAACCGAACGAGGCGATGGTCGCCAAAGCCCGGGCCGGCATCGGCAAGCTTGGGCTGATCGCCACCTTCGCCGCGACGCTGGTGTCGATGCCGCCCGAGTTCGGCCCCGATATCGCGCTCGATACGGCGCTGGCCGAAGGCGCACTCGATGCGCTCGACGCCGGTGACGGAGCCCGCCACGACGCGCTCATCGCCGAGCAGGCGGCATGGCTGCGCGACAAGGGCTGCACCCGCATCGCGCTGGCGCAGTTCAGCATGGCACGTGCCCGCGCGGCCTGCGAAGACGCGTCGGGCCTCCCGGTGCTCACGACGGTCGACAGCGCCGTCGCCGCGCTGCGTGCGCGACTCTCCAACGCCCACTGAGAAGCCAAGCGCCGCCCGGTTCTGACGTACAGCGGGGCGTATAAGCGTGGGTACAGACCCCATGCGCCGACTGCGTTTTCTCACCGACCGCCACCGCTCGCCCGCCAGCAACAGGGCGCTCGGGTTGCTGCTCGCCTTCAACGCCGGCGCCATCAACGCAGGCGGCTTCCTGGTGCTGCACATGTACACCTCGCACATGACCGGCTTCGCGTCGCAGTTGGCCGACGGGCTGGTGCTCGGCAACACCGAGTTGTTTCTCAACGCGCTCGGCGCCGTGCTGGCATTCATGAGCGGCGCCGCCGTCTGCGCCATCCTGGTGAACTGGGGCCGGCAGCACCGGCTGCACAGCGTCTATGCGCTGCCGTTGCTGCTCGAAGCCGCGCTGCTGTTCCCCTTCGGACTGATGGGCGCCATCACACTGACCTGGTCGACCCCTTTCGCGGTGCCGCTCACCGTGCTGCTGCTGGCTTTCATGATGGGCTTGCAGAACGCGGTGGCTTCCAAGACATCGGGCGGCAGCATCCGCACCACGCACATGACCGGCAACATCACCGACCTGGGCATGGAGCTGGGCAAGATGCTGTACTGGAACCGGCGCAGCCACCATGCCGCTTCTGCCGTGCACTACGACCGGCCCCGCATGGTCACGGCGGGTGGACTGATCGGTATGTTCGTGCTGGGTGGAACGGTCGGCGCATTGGGCTTCAAGTACGTCGGCTTCGTCTGCGTGGTTCCGCTGGCGGTGATGCTGCTGGCGTTGTCGATGCCGCCGCTCATTCGCGATGTGCCGCGGTCGCCGGTGCTGTCACGCTTGCTGGGGCGTGTGGGCCGGCGTCCGCCGGTGCGCACGACACGCAAGCCGCACACCGATTCCGATTCCCGCGGGCCCTGAGCCTTGTGGCCACCTTTTGAGGCGGCCGTTTCAAGCCGCTGTTTCAAGCCGCTGTTTCAACCCGCGACTGGCACCCTTCCGGCTTCAAGACAGGTCAGCCGACCGGTGTGCCGGCATCGACCACGCGCAACATGCCTTCTTGCGCGACTGACGCCACCAGCCGGCCGTCGCGCGAAAAGATCTCGCCGCGGCACAGGCCGCGGGCCCCGCCGCCGCTCGGCGAATCGATGGCGTAGAGCAACCAGTCGTCGAGCCGGAAATCGCGATGGAACCACATCGCATGGTCGAGGCTGGCCGGGCGAAGGCGACCCTGCATGAAGCTCAGGCCGTGCGGCAGAAGCGCGGCGCGCAGCAGGCCATGGTCGGACGCATAGGCCAGCAACGCGCAGTGCAGGGCCGGGTCGTCGGGCAGCTCTGTGAGGGCACGCATCCAGACCAGCGCTTCGGCCGGTCGCAGCTCGGGCGTCAGCAGGTCCGGTGGATCGACGGTACGGAACTCGATCGGCCGCTCCAGCAAGAACTTGTCGTTCATGCCGGCCGGTGCGCGGTTGCCGAGGGCGCGCCGCAGCTCGGCATCGCTCACCAGCGTTTCAGGGGCCGGTGCTTCAGGCATCGTCAGTTGGTGCGAAAAGGCGCCGGGCTCGACGGTCTGGAACGACGCCATCATGGTGAAGATGGTGCGGCCCTTCTGCTGCGCGACGACCCGCCGGGTGGTGAAGCTGCGCCCGTCGCGCACGCGGTCGACCAGATAGTCGATCGATTCGTTTTTGTCGCCCGGCAGCAGAAAGTACGCGTGCAGCGAGTGCACCGGTCGATCGGCGCCGACGGTGCGGCAGGCCGCCATCAGCGACTGGCCGAGCACCTGGCCACCGAAGACACGCGGCGTGCCGATGTCTTCGCTCTGGCCGATGAAGCGGTCGGCATCGATCTGCTCGAGCCGCAGCAGCGTGACGAGGTCGGCGACCAGGCGGGCGGGGTCGGTCGGGGGAGCGAGGGCGGAGGCGGAGTCAGGAGCGGGGTCGGGGACGGTCATCGGTGCTGCAGGTAAAAAGCCAGCGCCGATATTAAGGCGTCAGTTCCTCGACGACTGCGGCGGTCGCAGAGTGGAAGCGGCCCGACCGGCAGCGGCGGCATCGGCGTCCGTCAGTGTCCCGAGGAAGGCCACGACGTCGCGAATCTCGGCCTCGGTCAATGCCGGCTTCGCACCCGGCCGCTGGCCGAAGGGCGCCTCGACGTTGACGTTGTGGTGGTACTTCGAGGGCAGGTCGTCGTAGGGCTGAACCTTGCCGTCGGCACCGTGGCCGTACCAGCGCGCGGGTGCCGTATCGCGCTGTGCATAGAAGCGCACCGCTTCTTCGAGCGAGTGGAAGACGCCGTTGTGGAAGAACGCCTGTTTGACCGCCACGTTGCGCAGCGTGGGCGTGCGGAACAGGCCGCAGTATTCCGGCCGGTCGGCCAGGTCGGTGCGCACCGGGCCGCACAGGCCGAGGTCGTGAAACGCGGGGTCGGCATTGGCGGCCAGTGCGCGATTGCGCGGCACGCCGATGGCGATCATTCCAAAGTCGGTGAACAGCGGAAAGGCACCGTCGGGCATGCGCTCGCTCAGGTGGCAGGCCGCGCAGTTGCCTTTGTCGGCTGCGTTGAACAGCTTCAGCCCACGCGACTCCGCGGCATCGAGCTTTTGCTGGCCGCGCAGCACGGCGTCGTACTTGCTGGTGAACGGATAGAAATCGGTCGGCGATTCCTGGAAGACCTCGAGCGCCAGGCCGGCCGCCTTGAAGGCCGCAGCAGGATCCTTGAATACGTCCTCGCCGAATGCCTGCCGCATGTCGTTCGCGTAGCCGGCCGTCTCCAGCTTGCCGGCGACGAGCGCCACCGACGCGTTGCCCATCTCCGCGGACGAGAGCAGCGGCAGCCCTGCCTGTTCATGTGCAGAGCCGGCGCGGCCATCCCACATGTGGCCGCCGGTCGGGCCGGCGTCGATGCTGTCGTCGCCGTCGTTGTCGTGGTGGTGCTCTGAAAACGCGGTCAGCGTTTGCAGGTAGCGCAACGACGGCGCGGCGCGCGGGCCAGGCGTGCGGCCATCGACACCGCCGAGCTGCACCGACAAGGCGTTCGATGGCCCGTAGGCATGTGCGGGATCGTGGCAGCTCGCGCAGGATTGCATGCCAGATGCCGACATCGAGGTGTCGAAGAAGATTCGCCGTCCGATCGCGCTCAACTGCGCGGCGCTGGGCTGCGGCTTGCCGGGTGTGGGTGCGTAGGTGGCGCCGACGTAGGCCGGTGCGGCAGGCGAGGCCGCTGCATCCGGCCCAGCCGCTGCCGTGCGTGCGCCTGGCCGGCCGTCGCATGCCGACAGGGCCACGACCCCGAGCAGCAGCCAGCCGGAGCGGCGAAGAAAGTTGAAGACGCTGAAGAAGGCGAAGCGAAACGTCACGGTGGAGATCGGGCGAAAAGCCTCGGTTGGCGGCGACTGTGCTGCCGCAGCGTGTCAGCGCGATGACACGCCACTGCCACGCGGTTGTCACGGAGCCGCACGACCATCGATGCGCCCGGCGTCAGTCGGGACCATTCCAACACCAAGAGTACCCAGATGACCGCCCAACCCTTGTCTCCCTCTTCGCGCGATTCCGCGCCCAGAACATCCCGCCGAAACGGCCAGCCGCTGGCACTCGCCTTGTGGCCGACCGCCATCGTCGCGTCGGCCGTGGTGATGGCCTGCGGCGGCGGCGGAAGCAGTAACGGCTTCAGCGGCCTCGTGCCGACCACGACCGGCAGCACTTCCCCCGCAGCACCCGCGACGACGAGCGGCGTGGTCACCGGCAGCTACTTTCGCAACGCGAAGGTATGCATCGACAGCAACAACAACGGTCGCTGCGATGCGTCGGAAACCAGCACCACGACGGACGCCAACGGCGCCTTCACGCTCACCGGCAAGGGCGCTGTGGTGGCCGAGATCGGCACGTCGAGCAAGCGCTACGACCCGGTCACGAGCATTGAATCGGCGGTGACCCAGCCGCTGGTGTTCCGCGCACCTGCCGAAGCCAACGGCGTCGTCAGCTCCATCAGCACCGAAATGGTCGCACTCATGGACGCCAATGGCGGCGACCTTGCTGCGGCGCGCACCGCCTTCGCCAAGCGCCTCGGCGTTTCGGAAACGCAATTGCTGGCCGACCACAACAAGATCACCGACGTCGCCATCCGCGGCGTGCTGCAGACCGAGATCGACCAGAGCATCGAGCGCATTGCCGAAGCCGTGGCCGAGGCTGGCACCGCAGGCGACCTGACCGGCGCCCTGCGCAACCGTTTCGCGCTCGACCAGATCAACAACGTGGTCGTGATCTACGCGGAAAACCGCGGCTTCGACAATCTCTACGGCCTGTACCCCGGCGCTAACGGCGTGCCCGGCGTGAACCCGACATCGACCCCGGCTTCGAGCGCGGTCGCGCCGCAAAAAGACTTCGACGGTTCGACCCTGCCCGTGCTGCCCCCAGTGTGGGGTGGCGTGACTGCCGCTGGCCAGACCACCACCATCACGCAGGCGCAAACGGCCGGCATGCCCAACAAGATGTTCCGCATCGACGACGCGGCCGGCTTCTTCAACACCGGCACCGTCATTGGCCAATCGACCATCACGCGCGACCTGGTGCACCGCTTCTATAACAACCAGATGCAGATCGACGGCGGCAAGAACGACAAGTTCGCGGCCTACTCCGACGCGGGCGGCCTGAGCATGGGTTACTTCGACGGCAGCAAGATGCAGCTGTGGAATCTCGCGCAGCAATACACGCTGGCGGACAACTTCTTCATGGGCGCTTTCGGCGGTTCGTTCCTGAACCACCAGTACCTCGTGTGCGCCTGCGCACCGATCTACCCGAACGCCGATGCCGACACATCGCCGGCAAAGGCTTCGATCTCTGCCATCGACACCGATGCCGACGGCAACTTCGTCAAGCTCACCGCTGCAGTCACGTCGCCGGCTTCGGTGCTGAACGGCGCGCCGATCTACAAGAACGACAGCACGCTCACGCCCAAGGACGCGAGCGGCACCTTCTACGCCGTCAACACGATGCAGCCGCCCTACCAGCCGAGCAACAACGCGCCGGCCGCGAGCGACAGCGCCAAGCTGTATGCAGACACCACCAAGGCCAACACGCTGCCGCCGCAAACGCAGACCACCATCGGCGATGTGCTCACGGCCAAGGGCTTGAGCTGGGCCTGGTACGGCGGCGCCTGGAACAGCACCAGCGCCACCGCGAAGAGCGACCGCGTGTTCCCGGCCGCCGTGCCGCCAGCTGCGCAAGCGCCCAACTTCCAGTTCCACCACCAGCCTTTCAACTACTACGCTGCCTTCGACCCGGCCACGCATGCCGACGCACGCGCCGCGCATCTGAAGGACTTCGATGCCGACTTCCTTACGCAAGCGGCAGCCGGTACGTTGCCCGCGGTCGCCTTCTATAAACCGCAAGGCAACCTGAATCAGCACAACGGCTACGCCAACATCACCGACGGTGACGCACACATCGCCGACCTGGTCGCCAAGCTGAAGGCCAGCCCGCAGTGGAAGAACATGCTGATCGTCATCACGTACGACGAGAACGGTGGCTTCTACGACCACGCCGCCGTGCCCAAGGCCGACCGCTTCGGTCCCGGCACGCGCATCCCGGCGATCATCATTTCGCCGTTCTCCAAGAAGGGCTTCGTCGACAAGACGCAGTACGACACCGCATCGACGCTGCGCTTCATGACGCACCGCTGGTCGCTGCCGCCGCTCGCCGGCCTGGTGGTGCGCGACAACGCGCTGATGAAGAACGGCGCCAAGCCGATGGGCGACCTGACCGGTGCACTCGACTTCGGCGGTAAATCATGAAGCGCCCCGCCATGAAAAACATTGCCCGCTGCACCGGCATCGCGCTCGCTGGTTCGCTGATGATCGCCGCGTGCGGCGGTGGTGGCAGCGGATCGAACGGGTTTCTTCCGATCGCCGCTGCACCCGCGCCCGCACCGGCGCCCACTCCCGCGCCTGCGCCTGCTCCGGCACCCGTGCCGAGCGCGCTGCTGACGCTCGATGGGAAGGCCCCGTTGATCATCGGCCACCGCGGCTTGCCCGGGCTCTTTCCGGAGGAAACGCAGGCCGCCTACGAGGCCGCCGCCGACGCAGGCGCCGACTCACTGGAGACCGACCTGCACCTCACGAAGGATTGCGTGTTGGTGGCCCGGCACAACCCCTGGCTCAGCGACAACACCAACGTCACTGCCGTGGCTGCGACCAACACCACGGTCGCTGCGCGCAAGCGGACAGTGCCGGGCGTGCTGGTCGACGTGACCTATCCACCCATCCCCGCCAACGGCCCGGCAAAGTACCTGAGCGATCTGACCAATCCCAACGATCCCAAGTCGGTACTGAAATCGCTCGTGGTCGACGGCGAGGACCACACCGGCGACTGGTCGATCACCGACTTCACGATGGCCGAGCTCAAGCAGTGGATCGCCGGCACGACCTACGATGCCCGCGCCCAGCGACCGACCGATCTCAACGGCAAGCTGCCGATCCTGAGCTTCCAGGAAATCATCGACATCGCAAAGGCGAAGAGCGCGAGCACCGGTCGCACGATCAGCGTGTATCCGGAAAGCAAGAACCCGATCTGGAACAACGCACAAGCCATCGCGAACGGTTGCGGTCCTGTCGGCAGCCATCCGCTGGAAGACGCGATGCTGAAGATTCTTAACTTCAACGACCTGAATCGAAAGGATGCACCGGTCTTCGTGCAGAGCTTCGATCCGGCCAGCCTGAAGTACCTGCGATCGGCCGGGTTGAAGAGCAAGGCAGTGCAGTTGGTGGACGGCAACGACATCAACTACAAGACCGGCGAGATGGGCTACGTCACCACCGACGAATACACCTTCGTCGATGGTCGCCCCTACAGCTGGACGCTCGCCGGCGACCCACGATTTTTCGGCAGCATGCTGACACCCGCGGGCCTCGCGGAGGTGAAGACCTACGCCGACGGCATCGGGCCGTGGAAACCGCAGGTCATGTCGCTGACAGTGGTGCCGTTCAAAGACCCGCCGTATGCCGGCTCGCTGGCCGACGTCAACACGGTCAAGCCGACAAGCCTGATCGCCGATGCGCACAAGGCCGGCTTGTTCGTACACACCTACACCTTCCGAAACGAGCCGCAGTACCTGGCGGGTTTCTACAAGGGTGACCCGATGGCGGAGTACCTGGTGTTTTTCAGGGCAGGCATCGACGGCGTGTTCACCGATTTTTCAAATACCGGCTTCGCAGCGCGCAAAACCTACCTGACCGAGACGGGGCGCTGAATTCGGACCTGATCGGAACTTGAATGGACCCTGACTTCGATGGTTCCGATGGGCCCGATCGCTGGCGAGGCAAGACGCAGACCGAGACGGCCGAGCTGAAGCGTCAGGACGAAGACAGACCCCGGCCGCGGCCGGGGCGTCTGTCGCGCGCTGCGTTGTGGTGCTCGCTGGTGGCAGGCGCCTTGCTGGCACTGCTGGTCGTTTCCTGGTTCTTGCTGCGATAACGGATCGGCCAATTGGATCGGCCAAACGGATCGGCCACATCCGATAGACAGCAAGCAACAAGGCCGACTCCTCGTCGGCGCAGCGGAGTCCCGCGTCAGTTGCCGGCCGTTCCCATCGCCGGATCGCTGACCGAGTGGCGACCCGTTTCGACACGGCCTGCGAAGCGGCGCGACCATGTCGGGTCCGAGTCGCACACAACCTCGAAGTCGTACCACTGGCCGCTGTCGTCGAGCTCCCATCGCTTCTCGGCGTCTTCACCACCCTTGACCTTGACCCGCCAGGTGCGATCGTCGCGGCCCTGCAGATAGGCCTTCGCGGTGACCGTGAACCAGCAGGCGCGCTCCCCATCGTTGCGCACCTTCAGATGAAGATTGCCGCGGCGTACTTCGTAGCCGACGCGTATCTCCGGCTCGGGCGCGCCGCGTGACTTCAGGGTGTTCAGGTCACCCTTGAAGTGGCGATGAAAGCCGTTGGGGCCCAGCACCCAGAGGTCGTACTTTCCGGCGTTGTCGGTCGTTGCAGCCCACTCGTCGTCGAGCCGCTCGTTGCGCTCGACCATGTAGCGGCGCGGCAGTCGATCGAGGTTGAAGCGGTCGTACACGTGGAACACCGCCGCGGCATCGCCCGTGTTGGCGAAGATCAGCTTGACGCGACCGCGCAGTCCGTCGCATCGCGCGCTGACATGCAGCTCGTACGGCAGCGCACGCGACGGGCGCGTGCCGGTCGCCTGCACCGGCAACAGCGGATTCACGGGCGGCGCGATCTGCGCCAACAACTCTTGCGCAGCGCGCAGCGCATCGGCCTGCGCCCGGGTCTTGCGGCCGGCGAGTCGGGGCAGGCGCTCGTCGTTCGGCCGCTCGAAGTTGAAGGCGCTGGTCAGGTCACCGCACACGGCGCGGCGGAACGGACTGATGTTCGGCTCCTTCACACCGAAGCGCTTTTCGATGAAGCGAATGACCGAGGTGTGATCGAACGCCTGGGAGTTGACCCAGCCACCGCGGCTCCAGGGCGAGACCACATACATCGGCACGCGGATGCCGGGCCCGAAGACACGGCCGTCCGGCAGCGGCTGGCTCGTGGTGCCCGGCGACGCGGGATAGTTGAAGCGCTCGAACGCGATCGCCGCGTCGCTCAACGTTGTCTTGCCGGCCGGTGTGCCGTCTGCATTGATCGACGGCGCGGCGGGCGACGGGTAGTGATCGAAGTAGCCGTCGTTCTCGTCGAAGTTGATGAAGAGCACGGTCTTGCTCCAGACATCGGGCACGGCCGTCAATGCATCGAGCGTTTCCTGGATGTACCAGGCGCCCTGCACCGGACTCGACGGGCCGGGGTGCTCGGAGTACGTCGCCGGCGCCACGATCCACGAGACCTGCGGCAGCTTGCCGTTCTTGATGTCTTGCCGAAAGCGCTCGAAGTAACTGTCCGCGTTGCCGTACTCGCCGGGCATGGTGTTGGCGATCCCCTTGTAGAGCGGATTGCCGGCGTCGTCGCTCGCCGGATCGTAGGCCGGAGACAGCGCCTCGTTGCTCACCGGCTTGCCTGAAGCCTCGTTGGCCTTGCGGTATTGCCTGAAGCCGGCGAGTGGGTTGTCGCCGAAGTTGTCCGGCATGTTCTGGTAGACGATCCAGCTCACCTTGGCCTCTTGCAGCCGCTCGGGATACGTCTTCCATTGGTAGCCGAATGCCGAAGAATCGATCGAGTCCCACTCGTTGTTGACCGACGCCACACCGGCCCCCGTCGGGCCGTTGGTGCCGGTCCACAGGAACATGCGATTGGAGTTGGTGCCGGTGTGCATCGAGCAGTGATAACCGTCGCACAACGTAAAGGCATTGGCCAGCGCGAACTGGAACGGCAACTCCGCTTCCTTGAAGTAGCTCATGGCGTTGGCGCCCTTGTACTTCGGCCATTGGTAGGTGCGGCCACCGTCCCACGCGTTTTCACCATCGACCCAGCTGTGCGGCGTGCCACTCACGCGCTGTGCGTTGCCTTTGCTCTGGTCCAGGTAATACGGCAAGACCGGTTGCCCGTTGGCATCGGTTTGCTGCCAGACACTGCGGCCGTCGGGCAACGGAATGGTGAAGCGGTCACCGAAGCCGCGCACACCCCGCAGGGTGCCGAAATACTGATCGAAAGAGCGGTTCTCCTGCATCAGGATGACGATGTGCTCGACGTCCTTGATGGTGCCTGTCGCGTTGTGCGCGGGGATTGCCAGCGCACGTCGAATGCTCGGCGGGAATGCGCTCAGCGTGGCGGCGGCGGCGGTGCCGGTTGCGGCGTCCTTCAAAAATTTTCGGCGTGGATTCATGACCTTCTCCTCGTGTAAGTTCGTCGTGGGTTTGTGCTGTTGCGTGCTTGCGTGGTCGCGCATGCGCTCAGGGCGCGTAGCGCACTTCCGGCGATTGCGTAGCGGCGTCGGCGGCGCCCGGCGTAGCGGCGGCAGTGCCATCCTTGGTGCTGCTGTCCGGCACAGTGCCTTTGCTCAGCCCGGCGGCCGAGACGCTGCCGGCCCCGCTGCTTCCGCCCCCGCCGCACGCGGCAAGGGTAATGATCAAAACCAGCGCCGTCGCGAGACGCCAGAAGTCGAGAACTGCATGCATGGCCGCTCCTGTTGTGAGTTGCTCATTAGAGGCAGGCCGCATGACGTCTTCGTGAAGAAATGGCGACGCAGTCGGAACCGGCGTGTTGCCGGATTCATCACACCGTCACGGGCGCAGTATCTGATCGGCGCCGAGATCAGCACATACGCCGATCGAGCGCCGATCGAGCGTCGGTCGATGCCCGAATGAACCTGAATACATGCGTCCCTCTCTGCCTGCCAGCCCCGGCCCCAGCCTCACTCTCAAGCTTGGAGCGCTGCAACGGTTGATGGACGAAGGCGGCCTCTCCGCGGTCTTCCAGCCTCTCGTAGACCTTCGAAACGGCACCGTGTACGGACATGAGGCGCTGATACGCGGACCCGTCGGCGGGCCGCTGCACATGCCCGGCGTGCTCTTCGAATGCGCGTCGATCGAATCGATCCTGATGGAGTTCGAACTCAAGTGTGTCGATGTCATCCTGACGCAATGGTTCGAGGCGGGGCAGTCGGGCACCTTGTTCGTCAACCTTAGCGCCGATGCACTGGTTCGGGTAGCCGCCACCGTGCTGCCTCGCATGCTCGCCAGCTCGGGAGTCGATCCGCGCAAGCTCGTGATCGAGCTGACCGAGCATGACCGCCCAACCGACCCGCAGGCGCTGGTGCGCACGGTCAAGGCGTTGAGCGCAACCGGCGTGCGACTGGCGCTGGACGATTTCGGAGACGGTCATTCGAACCTGCGCCGTTGGGCGGAGCTCAAGCCGCAGTTCGTCAAGCTCGACAAGTTCTTCACACGCGATCTCGCCGGCAACATGGAGAGCTTCGAAATGGTCCGTGCCGTCGTCGCCATGAGCGAAGCATTCGGGACCGCATTGGTCGCAGAGGGCATCGAGTCCGGTGACGACTTGCGAACGCTTCGCGATCTCGGCGTCGCGTTCGGTCAGGGCTATTTTCTGGGTCGACCGGCGACGCCAGCGGTTGCCGTGCCGCTGGCCGATGCAGTCGATGTATTGAAGGACCGACGAACTGTCGCCGTCCCGGTCTTGAGTCAGCTCGCCCGGCCAAGCATCCTGCGCAATCTCACGCTCCTCAAAGCCCCGGCAATTGCACCCGGCACCACCAACGAAGAAGTGGCTGCCATCTTCCAGGAGCAGCCCGAGCTGCATGCACTGGCCGTGGTCGATCACGGTCGCCCGGTGGCACTCGTCAATCGCCGCGAGTTCACAGACCACTATGCGCGGCTGTACTTTCGCGAAGTACACGGGCGCAAGCCCTGTATCGGCCACGCCAACCGCACGCCCAGGGTGATCGAGCTCGATGGCGATGTCAGCGAGCTGATGGGCATCCTGACGTCCGAAGACCAGCGCTATCTGAGCGAAGGATTCGTGGTCGCCGAACACGGCGTCTACCTCGGTCTCGGCACCGGCGAGCAACTGGTTCGCGCCGTCACCGAAACCCGGATCGAAGCAGCGCGCCACGCCAATCCGCTGACCTTCTTGCCGGGCAACATTCCGATCAGCGTCCATATCGAGCGGCTGCTGGCCAGCGGCATCGGCTTTGTCGCCGGCTATGCCGACCTCAACGACTTCAAGCCATTCAACGACCACTACGGTTACTGGCGCGGCGATGAAGTCATTCGCACGGTCGCACGATTGCTGGTCGCCCACTGCAACGTGCGCGTGGATTTTGTCGGACATGTTGGCGGCGACGACTTCATCGTGCTGTTTCAGGGTAACGACTGGGAAGTGAAATGTCGCAGCGTGATCGATGAGTTCGCCAGGCAGGCCGTCGACCTGTATGACGAGGCCGACCGCCTGGCCGGTGGCATCCATGCCGAAGACCGCCATGGGGCCATGCGCTTCTTCCCCTGCACGACCCTGTGCATCGGCGCTGTTCAGATTGCACCCGGCACATGCCGAACGGTAGAGGACGTCGCGACCGAAGCGGCGCGGGCCAAGCACGGCGCCAAGGCCGCCGCCACTGGCCTTGCGACGTATCAGGCGAGCGCTTATCGCTGAAATCGCGGCAGGTACAGCGACCGGCTTAAACGAAGAGCTTGCGAACTTGCGCTGAAATCACATCGAGCAGACTCACGCTGACCACGATGATGATCATCACTGCGCAGGTCTCTGCGTACTGGAAACCCCGAATGATCTCCCAGAGCACTACGCCGATGCCTCCGGCGCCCACCATGCCGACGACCGAGGCAGAGCGCACGTTCGACTCGAACCGATAGAGCGCGTAGGAGATCCAGAGCGGCATCACCTGGGGAATGACGCCATAAATAATCTCGTGCAGTGCGCTCGCCCCGGTCGAGCGGATGCCCTCGACCGGCTGTGGATCGATCGCTTCGACAGCTTCGGCAAACAGCTTGGCCAGCACCCCGGTGGTGTGCACCCACAGCGCCAGCACGCCGGCGAACGGACCGAGCCCGACAGCCACCACGAACAGCATGGCGAACACCATCTCGTTGATGGCACGGCAACTGTCCATCAGGCGACGCATCGGCTGATAGATCCACCAGGGCGCGATGTTGGCAGAGGCCAGGAGTCCGAGCGGGACGGCAGTCAGCACCGCCAGCGCCGTACCCCACAGCGCGATCTGCAGCGTGACCACCATCTCTTCCACATACGTGCGCCACTGCGCAAAGTTCGGCGGAAAGAAGTCCGCGGCGTATGTGGCCATGTTGCCCGAGTCGCGCCACAGGTCGAGCGGGCGCATGTCGGCGCCTTTCCAGGATGCCGCCAACAACGCCAGCAGGATCGCCCAGCCGAAGGGCCGGATCCAGTTGCGCCGCGGCGCAGGCAGCACCGGCAACGGCGCGCGCGGAGTCAAAACAGTCGGCTGCATGAGGTGGCGTGCGGGGTAACCGAATCAGTTGAAAGCGGAGAGCTTCTTGTCGATGTCGGCCAGGCGGGTCTTCTTGTCGCCCTCGCTCAAAACCGTATCGGCTTCTACTTTGTTGCGTTGCGCGAACAGGTCGAGCTGACGGATAGGCAGCAGCTGCTGGTCGTTCGACTCCTTGAAGCCCGACAGCTTGGAAATCTTCATCACGATTTCCTTTTCGCGTGCGTCGGTCTTGGCGTAGTTGTAGAAGAAGTTGCGAATCTTGGCCTTGGTCGCTTCGGGCATGTCCTTGCGCATTACCAGCGGATCGAGCGCAATCAGCGGAGAGGTCCAGACGATCTTGATGTCCTTGAACTTCTCGGGGAAGCGCTCCTTGATCTTCTCGAGGTTCTCGCTGTTGTTGGTTGCGATATCGACCTGCTTGTTGGCGACGGCGAGTGCGTTGGCTTCATGGTTGGCGCTGCGCGTTACCTTGAAGAGCGACTTGGCATCGACGTGGTTCTTGGCGAACACGTAGTAGCCCGGCACCAGGAAGCCGGAGGTGGAGTTCGGGTCGCCGTTGCCGAAGCTCAGGTTCTTGCCGTTCTTCAGCATGTCGTCCACGTTGTTGATGGGACTGTCGCGGTTGACGATCAGGTGCGAGTAGTAGCCCTGCGTGCCATCGGCGTTGACCATCTGCGCGAAGACCTCTCCGCTGGCACGGTCCACCGCCTCCATTGCCGACTTGTTCCCGAACCAGCCGATCTGCACCTTGTTGAAGCGCATGCCCTCGATGATGCCGGCGTAGTCGGACGCAAAGAAGGCCGTGACCTTCAATCCGGTCTGGCGGCTCATGTCATCGATGAGCGGTTGCCAATCCTGTTTCAGGTTCGCCGATGCCTCGGTCGAAATGAAGCCGAAATTGATGTCCTGTGCAAGAGCACAGGTCATGCTGAGCCCGAGGGCCAGCGTTGCACACAGTTTTTTGATCATGGATTTCTCCGGATTGGGTTGGAATGCAAAGCGCTCGAAAGCGAGGGAAAGGTGGTGTCAGGCGGCAGCACGGGCACCGCGCACCGGCCACGGCGCCAGCGTGGTCGCCTGAGGCAGCAGGTGAACCGTGCCACCCTCCATCACCGGGGTCGAAGATGAAGCGGGAGGCGATAGCGATACCGGGGTGGGCAGGAACTCATCTGCCTGCACGCCATAGAGTTCGCGCAACAGTGCGGGCGTGAGATCCTTGGCGGGACCATCGAACACGACCTGCCCCTGGTTCAGTGCAACCACGCGCGCGCAGTACTTCATCGCGATCTCGACCTGATGCAAAGAGACGATCACGGTGCAGTTGTCTTCGCGATTGATGCGCGCCAGGATCTCCATCACCTTGCGCGAAGATTCCGGATCGAGCGAGGCAATCGGCTCGTCGGCCAGCACGACCTTCGCGCCTTGCACCAGCGCGCGTGCGATGGCAGCGCGTTGCTGCTGACCACCCGACAACGTGGACGCGCGCTGCGCATGGCAGTCGGCGATGCCGACGCGTGCCAGTGCCTCGAGCGCGCGTGCCCGCTCCTCGGCAGTGAACACGCGCAACCAGCTGCGCCACCACGGCGTGCGATGCAGCGAGCCCACCAGCACGTTCACCACCACGGGCAGCCGCGCCACCAGATTGAACTGCTGGAAGACGAAACCCACTTGCGCTCGCAGCTTGCGAATGTCGCGGTGCACGCGGCCGCCTTGCTGCACGCAACGACCGTCGATCTCTATGAGCGAGTCGCTGTCGCCATCGGCTGCCACCAGGCCCGCGGCGTGCCGCAGCAGCGTCGACTTGCCCGAACCTGATGCGCCGATAAGCGCCACCATCTCGCCGCGGTAGACATCAAGGTTGACGTCCCGCAGCGCGTGTCGGCCGTTGGCAAAGTGTTTGTTGAGCTGGCGAATGCGCAGGATGGGTTCCATCGGGCTTCCAAAGTCGTCTAGACAACCGGAGTGTGAGGAATGGGTATGACGAGGCATTGACACTTCGACGACGCGCGTGTGTCAGCCGCAAGTCAAAGGACGCGGCGGCCTTCTCGCCAGACGCTGCGCACCACGGCGTGCTGCGTGCCGTCCGCCATGTCGGTCATGTGGACCTGCACCAGGTCGGCGCGCATCCCCTGCGCGATCGAGCCACGATCGTTCAAGCGTGTCGCCTTTGCCGGCGCACTGGTGACGGTCGCCACGGCACGCGGCAGCGTGAACACATCGTCGGCCACCAGGCGCATGGCGGCACCCAGCAGGCTGCTGGGCACATAGTCGGACGAGAGGATGTCCAGCAGCCCATTGCGCGCCAACTCCACCGCAGCCACGTTGCCCGAATGCGAGCCGCCGCGCACGACGTTGGGCCCCCCCATGACGGTAGACAGTCCGCGGTCGCGTGCGGCACGTGCAGCCACCAGCGTGGTCGGAAACTCCGACAGGCTGGCGCCTTCCGCATGCGCCTGTTCGACGTGCGCGACCGTGGTGTCGTCGTGGCTCGCCAGTGCGATGCCGTGCGTACGACAGTAGTCGACGAAGTGCTTGCGGTGGGGTGCGGCATAGCGTTCCTGCAATGCGCCGGCCTCGGCCACCCGATGCTCGAACTTCTCGCGGCTCCAGCCCTTCTTGCCCGTGTAATAGATGCGCGCCAAGTCGATGTTTTCCCACTGGCGCTGACCCGGCGTGTGGTCCATCAGGGAAATCAGCGACAACCGCGGGTGGCCGCAGAACGGCTCGAACAGCTCGACCGTGTTGGGTGCCGGCAACTCGCATCGCACGTGCAGATGATGGTCCGCGCGCAACAGGTCCCGCGTGGCGCAGTCGTCGATCGTCGCCAGCACCTTGTGCCACGTACTGCCGCGCAGGCTCTCGGTGTCGGCCTCGCCGACGCCGAGCGCATCGAACACGGTGGTGATGCCGGCGGATGCCACTTCGGCATCGTGCGCGAGCAAGGCCGGCATTTCTGCCCAATGCACCTTGGGCCGTGGCATCAGGTGCCGCTCGAAATTGTCGGTATGCACTTCCACCAGGCCGGGCAGCAGGTAGTCGCCCTCCAGGTCCAGCGTTCCTTCAGCGGTGTCGCCACCCTGGAAGCTGGCGATGCGGCCGTCGACGGCGTTGAGTGTGCCGCGCACCACCTCGTTGGCCAGCACCATGCGGGCGTTTCGGAAAACCATGCTGCCGCTCATGACAGGCTCCTGAAATCAGCGACGTTGACGTGGCGCGTCGCGACCGCGGCGCCCACCTCCGCGTCATGGAAGATGCCGACGATTGCAGCGCCGCGCGCTGCAGCCTCGCGGATGAGTTCGATGACGGTGCGCGTATTGGCGGCATCGAGCGAAGCGGTCGGCTCGTCGAGAAGCAGCAACGGCTTGGGCTTGATCATGTTGCGGGCGATGTTGATGCGTTGCTGCTCACCGCCGGAAAAGGTCGCTGGCGGCAGATGCCAGAGGCGTTCCGGGATGCGCAGCCGGGCGAGCCATGCGCGCGCCTGCTCTCGTGCCGACTCGATTGCGTCGGCATCGTCACCGGCGTCTTCGGCCAAGGGCTCGGCGACGACGTCCAGCGCTGCCACGCGCGGAATCACGCGGAGGAACTGGCTCACGTAGCCGATGGTGTCGCGGCGCAGGCGGACCAGTTCACGCGGGGAGGCCGCGGTCACTTCGACCGCAGCGCCCTGCGCCGGTTGCACATGGATGCTGCCCGCGCTGGCCCGGTAATTGGCATAGATGAGCTTGAGCAGCGTGCTCTTTCCCAAGCCGGAGGCGCCATCGAGCACCACGCATTCGCCTGCACTCACACTGAGGTCGACGTGGTCGAAAACAGACAGCTCCAGCGCGTTCTGGTGATGCAGGGTGAAGCGCTTGGCCAACCCCTCGATCTGTAGCAAGGGACGGTTCATGGCTGAAGCACCGAGGACACGAGAAGCTGGGTGTAAGGATGCTGCGGATCGTCGAGCAGCTGATCGGTGAGCCCGGACTCGACCACGTGGCCACGCTGCATGACCAGCATGCGATGCGCAAGCAGGCGCGCGACGGCGAGGTCGTGCGTCACGATGATCGCGGCGAGCTGCATTTGGCGCGTCAGCTGGCGCAGCAGGTCCAACAGCCTCGCCTGCACCGACACGTCGAGGCCCGACGTCGGTTCATCCATGAACATCAACCGGGGCCGGGTGACAAGGTTGCGTGCAATCTGCAGCCGCTGCCGCATGCCACCGGAGAAAGTGCGCGGCGGATCGTCGATACGGCGCGGATCGATTTCGACGCGCTCGAGCCATTCCGTGGCCGTGGCACGCAAGCGGCCATAGTGCCGCTCGCCGAGACCCATCAGGCGCTCGCCCACATTGGCGCCGGCAGAGACGTCCATGCGCAGCCCGTCCGCTGCGTTCTGGTGGACGAAGCCCCAATCGGTACGTGCCAGCAGGCGTTGTTCTGCCTCGCTCATGTCGAACACTTCTGCGAGCTGACCGGCACGTGTCAGGAATTGCACGCTCCCGGCATCGGGGAGACAGCGCGCCGCGACCGCGTTGAGAAGGGTCGACTTGCCGGAGCCCGATTCGCCGACGACAGCCAGCACCTCGCCTGGCCAGAGGTCGAACGATGCGTCTTGCAGCGCCACGCGATCGCCATAGCGTTTTCCGATGCCGCGCACGCGCAGCAGCGGCGGCACGGTCGATATTTCACCGGTGATGGTCATGCGTCCTCCGTCGCGTCGATTGCTTCGCGTTGATCCTTCGCCGGGACGCGCGACGGCTGCTCGCTGTCTTGCCTGCGCGTCTGGCAGTAGTCGGAATCCGAACACACATGCATGCGTGAACCGCGGTCGTCGGTGATGACTTCGTCGAGAAAGCTGTCTGTGGCGCCGCACAGCGCGCACGGCACGTTCCACCGCTGCACTTCGAACGGATGGTCTTCGAAGCCCAGGCTTTCGACCGGTGTGTACGGAGGCACGGCGTAGATGCGCTTCTCGCGCCCTGCGCCGAACAGCTGCAATGCAGGGTTCATGTGCATCTTCGGGTTGTCGAACTTGGGGATCGGCGAGGGCGACATTACGTAGCGGTGATTGACCAGCACCGGATAGTCGTAGGTGGTGGCGATGTGACCGTAGCGTGCGATGTCTTCGTACAGCTTCACGTGCATCAGCCCGTATTCGGCCAATGCATGCAGCGTGCGCGTGGTGTTCTCGCGCGGCTCCAGTCGTTGCATCGGCTCGGGTACCGGCACTTGGTAGACCAGCACCTGGCCTTCCGCCAGCGGGGCCTCCGGAATGCGATGCCGCGTCTGGATCAGGGTGGCGAGATGCGTGCGAGTCGTGGTCTCGACGCCTGCGGTGCGCTCGAAGAAGCGCCGGATGTTCACCGCATTGACCGTGTCGTCCGAGCCCTGGTCGATGACCTTGAGCACGTCCATTGGGCCGATGACCGCCGCCGTGACCTGGATGCCGCCGGTGCCCCAGCCATAGGGCAGCGGCATTTCGCGCGAGCCGAACGGCACCTGGTATCCGGGGATGGCCACGGCCTTGAGGATGGCGCGGCGAATCATCCGCTTGGTGCGCTCATCGAGGTAGGCGAAGTTGAAGTTCTGCGCGACGCTGTCGACGGCTTCGGCAGCCGTCGCTTCATCTTTCGGTACGAGCGACGGGTTCATCGGGCTTCCTCTTCTTTCGATACGCTGGTCACCGAGTCGGCGGCAGCGGCGCGCATTTTGCGAACCAGTGACAGTTCGGACTGGAAGTCCACGTAGTGCGGCAGCTTCAAGTGCTGCACGAAGCCCGAGGCTTCCAGGCTGTCACTGTGCGACAGCACGAACTCCTGCATCTGGGCCGGCGACTCCACCGCTTCGCCCAGTTCCTCCGCCCGCAGCGCGCGATCGACCAGGCTCATGGCCATCGCCTTGCGTTCGCTGTGGCCGAAAGCCAGGCCATAGCCGCGCGTGAACTGGGGCGGTTGGCTCATGCTGCCAGCGAACTGGTTGACCATTTCGCATTCCGTGATCTCAAGGTCGCCGATGGAGATCGCGAAGCCAAGTTCCTCCGGCTCGACTTCGAGTGCAATGCCGCCGAAACGGATCTCGCCGACGAAGGGGTGGCTGTGCGAATAACCGCGCTGGGTGGAATAGGCCATTGCAAGCAGAAATCCTTCGTCGCCGCGCGCCAGATTTTGCAGACGGCTGGCGCGATCGGCGGGGAACCGCAGGGGCTCGCGCGTAATGTCGAAAGGCGCCGGATCGCCCGGCGGCATCGACCGTGTTTCCATGAGGCCTTCGTGTTGCAGCAGGTCGACGACGCGCGGTGTCGAGGCAGGCGCTTCGATCCCATTTTTTTGCACTTCGATGCGTACCGATTCGTGTCCCTGTGCAAGCAGCGAGAAGTCCAGCAACCGCTGCGTGTAGTCGTAGGTCGGGCCAAGAACCTGGCCGCCAGGAAGATCCTTGAACGTCGCAGAGATGCGTCGGTCCAGATCCATGCGGGCCGTGTCCAGCGGCACGCTGGTGCCAAGACGCGGCAGCGTCGCGCGATAAGCCCGCAACAGAAAGATGGCTTCGATCAGATCGCCCGACGCCTGCTTGATGGCCAACGCGGCGAGTTCGGGGTCGTATACCGACCCTTCGGTCATCACGCGGTCGACTGCCAGCTTGAGCTGTTCGCGAATCTGCGCGACCGAAAGCTCGGGAGCAGCCGTGTCCCCGCGCCGCCGCTCGGCCAGCAGCCGATAGCTGTTGAGAATGGCTGCTTCGCCACCTTTGACTGCAACGTACATGTTCAGGCCTCCAATGCGATGCGGGTGGAGCGCGGCAGGCCGACGATCTGGCGTGGCGTCGCGAGGAACAGGTCTACGCCGCGCGGGAAAGCGGCGTGGTTGAGGGCGCGCTCGGCCAGCAGGGCCGCAGCAGTCGATGGCGCCAGGCCTTGAACTGTCAGGCCCACCTGATCGCGGATTCCCGGACCTTGCAGGCGCCAACTTGTCGCATCCGGCTCGGCCATAGGGGCGGCAATGGCGGAAACCTCCAGCACGCAGGTTGTCGACTGATCAGGGTAGGCCTCGCTGCCTTGTGCGAAGGAAGCGAGCGGCGGCGCTTCGTCGCCGGCCGCGACCCAGGCGAACTGCGCCTCGGCCGGTTCGTCCACCAGCACGCAACCGCAATGAAAACGCAGCCACGCCGCGGCATCGCTGCCAGCGAGCGACGGTGACAACCAGAGCCTGCAGTCCGGATCGAGCAGCGCCAGCAACAACGCTGCAGCGGCCGCATGCCCATGGGTCGGCACCTCTGCATCGTGTGCCACGTCGACCGGGCGCCCGGGGTGCGAGAGCGCGTGCAACGCAGCGCGAAAGACCGCCTGACTGCCGAACGAGAGATCCGAAAAACCGGCGCCGACGGCTTTGAGATCGACTGAGTTCATACGCCATCCTCCTCGTCTTCGCTGGTGGTTCCGCTTTGACGCGCCACTGTGAAGAACTCGACCTTGCTGCTCTGCGCACGGGCGTAACGCGTCGCCCGCTCGCGAAGCAGGTGCGCTCGCACGGGCGCCAGCAGGACGGCCTCGAGCGAGCCCTGTTGTGTCGGGTCCTGCAACAGCGCATCGGCCACTGCGGCCAATTGCGCATGGCGGTGCGAACGACCGAGCACATACGCAACGCCAACCGCCGCCTGGTGCCGCTGCTCCGGCAGCCGCAGTGCGCAGCGTGTCACCGTGACCTCGCCGAGATTGAAGCGCTCGCCGGTCCCGCCCGCCCTGCCTTGGACCATCATTAGTCCGGTCTCCGGCGGACGAAGCCAGCGCGGCACGCCATGCGCGTACTCTCCGAGCGCCGGCTCCAGCAGCGTCATCGGCGCACGCGCGAGCAACGCCATCCACTGCGCCCGGTCGCCGGGATGAGTGGCTGGATGACTGTCAAAGGCATGAAACATGAGGGTGCTACTCTTTGAAAGTTGTATAGACAAATCGATCAACTGCCGCGAGCTTAGAGCCCGGGCATGTACCTTTCATGACAGCCACCTCCGCACTCACACCCCTTTCTTCCGCGACGCTCTCCACACCCGCGGCGCGCGACAGCTTCTGGACTCGCATCGCGGCAGAGTTGGCCGAAGCGATCGCCCGCGGCGTCTATCCACCAGGGCAACGCCTGCCGTCGGAGCACGCACTGGCCGAGCAGTTCGGCGTGAATCGCCACACGATCCGCCGGTCGCTTGCGAGCTTGAGCAGTCAAGGGTTGCTGCGAGCCGCGCAAGGCAGTGGCACCTATGTCGAAGAGTTCGCGGTCGACCTCGTGCTGGCCAAGCGCACGCGGCACCACCAGAACATGGTGCACGCGGGTTTGCGCGGCGCACTGCGCGTGCTCGACGCGAAGAACGTGCGCGCGACCGCTGCGCAAGCGCGTGCGTTGCGCGTGCCCGCCCGAAGCTCGTTGCTGTGCCTGCGCGTGCTCGCCGAGGCCGAGGGCCAGCCACTGAACTTCAGCGAACGCTACTTTCCGCTGCCCCGTTTCACCAGCCTGGAAGCGGTGGTGCGCGAAACGGGGTCGATCACCGCCGGCTTCGCCGCGCATCAGGTCAAGGACTACACGCGGCTCGAAAGCCGCATCACCGCGCAGATGCCCGATGCCATCGTGGCAGCGCACCTTCGACAAACGGCGAGCCGACCGGTGCTGCGGGTCGAGAGCGTCAACGTCGACCCGCTGGGTGTGCCCATTGAATATGCGCTGGCTTGGTTTGCCGGTGACCGCGTCACCCTCACAGTGGCTCACGATGAGTGATACAGCGTCACACGGAACGGCGCATCGCTATGCCGTGTACTTCGCGCCGGCCGAGAGCAGCGTTTGGTGGGAAGTCGGTAGTCGATGGATCGGTCGCTGCGCAGCGCAAGGGAGATCGCTGCCGCAGCCTGTCGTACCGGGCGTCAGCAGCCTGGTGCAACAGCGCCTGACCCAGGCGCCGCGTCGCTACGGATGGCACGCAACGCTCAAGGCGCCTTTCGCGCTCGCGCCGGGCGTGGAGTTCGAGGTGCTTCGCGACCGCCTGCATGAGCTGTGCGGCCGGTTCGAAGCCTTTACGTTGCCGCCGCTGAATGTGCAACAGCTCGACGATTTTCTCGCCCTTGTGCCGGAAGGCGACTCCGGCCAACTCGACGGAATCAACGCGGTCGCAGCGGCTTGCGTGACGGGACTTCATGCGTTGGCTGCAACGCTGTCACCGGTTGAGCTGCAGCGTCGGCGGGCAGCACGGTTGACTCCGCAAGAAGACGCTTTGCTACTGCGCTGGGGCTACCCCTTCGTGCTGGACGCTTTTCGTTTTCACATGTCGCTCACCGGCGCCTTGGGTGACACGCCGTCGCAGGTCGTCGATGCGATCAAAGCCGCAGCCACCCAGTGCTTCGGCGCATTGCCCGCCTGTCGCTTCGACTCGGTCGCGCTCTTTGCCGAGCCGCATCCCGGCGCCGACTTCGAACTCGTCGAGCACATGAGGTTGGGCCGATGAAGGGGCAGCTGATCTATGTCATGGGCCCTTCCGGCGCCGGCAAGGACAGCCTCCTCGCGTGGCTTCGAAACCACCTTCCCGCGGAGGCGTCTGTCCATTGGGCACGCCGCACGATCACCCGCCCAGTGCAGTCGGGCGATGAGCAGCACGATAGCGTCGATGCACAAGCTTTTCAGGGGCTGTGCGAGGCGCAGGCATTTGCCTTTGACTGGCAAGCCAACGGCTTGCGCTACGGCGTTCGACATGTCGAATTGGCGCCGCTCGACGCGGGCCGTCGGGTGATCGTCAACGGGTCGCGTGCCTACCTGTCTCAAGCTCTGGTCAGATTTCCGGAGCTCAAGGTAATTCATGTCACCGCGAGCGTCGACACGTTGCGGGCGCGTCTGCTGGCGCGCGGCCGTGAAACACCGGCCGCCGTCGAAGCGCGCATAGAGCGCGCTCTCGCATTTCAAGTGCCAGCGCGCGCGATCGAGGTGTACAACGACGGCTCGTTGGAAGACGCGGGGCTGCAGTTTTTGAGAGCCTTCCATCGAGGCTGACGCAGCACCATATCTTCCGACCGCTCTTGTCGTGCGTCAGCCGACAAGGCGGCCGTTGCTGTTCAGCAAGGTCTGACTCACGTAGCTGCTGGCCCGTCCATCAGCAGCGAAATCGAAGCGCCAACCGTCGATGTTGGTCGCAACACGCCGTTTGAATTCCGACAGAACGCGGGCGCGCCCCGGAGTCGAACCTGCGGAGGCAACGACTGAAGCGGCGTAGCGGCCGCCGAGGTAGCCGGCCAGGCTCGTGGGTGAAGGGTCTTCGTCGAAATAGCGCTGAAGTGCGCTTTTGTAGGCCCGCACCACCGCCACCTTGCCGTCACGCGGGTCCGGCACGACGCGAGTGAAGACGATCGGCACGGCCGTGCCCGGTGCGAGTTGCAAGAAGGTGTTGGCGTCGACGTCGGACAAGCAGACCACATAGCGCTGCATTCCCCGCTTGCTGAGCCCGCGCGTGAACAAAGACAGTTCGATCGCGCTGCCCATGAAAAGCAGAAAGTACGGCACCTTTGCATCGAGGTGTCTGCCGAAGGATTCGAGATCGCTCTCTTGGCTTGCAGTGAGCACTCGTGCCCTGAGCTTCAACCGCTCGAGGATCTGCGCTGTCCCCGGCTGCAATGCAGCCTCGTGCGCTGCGTTCGGATACACGATGCCCAACTCCGACACGCCCATGGTGGCGAAGCCCTTGAGCACGTACCGAATCTGATCTTCCCTCGAAGCGAAAAGTGCGAACAGATTGACTTGGCCGTCGAAGCGCGAGTCGGCAAGCCACGGCGCGACATGGGCAATCTCGAGTCCGTTCTTCTCCGCCTGCTTCAGACTCGCCAGCGCCAGGCCTTCGCCCACCGTACCGATCAGGGCCACCTGGCTGCTGTCAGCCTTGACCTTTTTGATGGCCTCTTGCAATGCGGCATCCGATCCATCGACCTCGATGGATTTGAGCTCGATGCGCGGTCCCGCCTTGGCAGTCGATTCAGCGAAGGCGAGCCGGAATCCTGTCGCGTAGTCGCGCGACAACGCTTGCTGGCTCGGCGACATGTCCATGATTTGCGTCATCTGAACCGCAGGTGCATCCGGAGGTCGAACGAGTGGTGCAAGCGCAGTGGCGTCTGTCGAAAACAGCGTTTGCGCTGCGGCGCCGAGGGTGCCACCGAGCAAGCGGCGGCGAGAGGGGCAGGGCAAGTTCATCGGCCCATGCTAGATACCATTTGTGACATTTAACGTCTCGGCTGATGGCGTGCGGCTAATCGCCCTTTGTCTGCTCCAGCACCTTGGCGCCCGCGGCCAACGCATCACCAGGTGTCGCGTATTCCTTCAGAGACGAAGCAAGCTCCGTCTCTTCTATCAACGGACCAACTTCAGTGATCACCCATACGAAATTGCCGTGCTCAACGCGATCGACGCGCAATCTAAACATAGGTGAGGTCATGGTCGAGCTGCTGATGTCTGGTTAAACATGATTCGGTGCGGCATAAAGCATCGACGAGCGCTAGCCCATCCTGCCCATGTCTCTGATATCGTCTCGAATCGATGCGCGCTCGCCTTTCGCCATCGGCAGGTTGACGAACAGTTCGATTCGGCGCCGGAGCGCATAGATGATCTGAATGGCGCCATAGGCCGCTGCTTCCGGATCATCCTGTCCAGCAGCGTCCGGCATCTCCCACAGCGCCGAATCCGGCTGACCCGGCCACGATGGCTCGTGCCCGTGTGTCTCTGCGTCCAGCGTGATGATGAATGAGGCTTTGGCGAGATCGCGCGACCGGAGCTGGGTCCACGCGGCCGGAACCATTGCGGGCGGCTGCATGCTCGCACCGGCAAGCGCGCCCAGCGCTGCGGGATGCACTTCCTCTGCGACGTATCCGGGTCTTCCACAAGACAGCGCCACAAACCGGCTTTGGCCCAGATGCTCCAGGCAGGCCTGCGCCAGAACACTGCGAAGCGAATTGCGCCTGGAGACAAAAACCACCGTCATTTGATCCGCTATTGCCATATTGTTTTGAGGTTAGCGACCTGACGTGACAGTTTCCAGCGGCTGTCGCTGCAGCAGTGGCAGCAGCGGACTCGCTCGCTGCGTTGCGCCTCGAAACAAAAACCATCGGCAGACGATCCGCCGCTGCCCTATAACGAAGAGGTTGGCGACTGGCGTGCAAGCTTCAATTGCCAGCTGCTTTTTCTGACAGGAGCTTCAAATGAGCAAAGAGAACGCACGCTTGAGCCATCTGCTCGAGAAAATGTCCGCCAGATATGGGGATCAGGACGCCGAGGTGCTCCGGCTGCATGAAGCAGTCCGGCATCTGGCGCTAGCCGATGCGCACATCCAGGCGCCACTGCGATATGTCGGTGCTCCGCTGTTTGCCGACCGCGCCACACGGCTCGCCAAATTCACGCCCACTGTGGAGCAATGGGGATAGCAACAGCCGCAAACATCGGGATGCCTCATCGCTGAGGTGCTTGCGCGTTCCCTACCAGCGCCCGCGGCTGTCACTTCTTTATGCTGCCACGATCATCTGACGGTTTTGTGACATGGAGCGCGCACGCATCGACGTGCAGTGTCGATGCGCTTTCTATCTTTGAAGCGGGATGCGCAGTGCCCTGAAGCGCTGCTTCGCCTTGTCCAGTTGATCGCAGCGTGTGCCCTCGACGCGCAGGGCGCCGTCATCGCTCAGCAGCATCGCCTGACCCGTGCCGGGCAGAGCGAACAGCGCCTCGGCACTGAACTGCGCCGGCAGCGGCACCGGCGCGGGCGTGGCCGGATGCATCGGCACACCATCCCATGCGTACAGCGCGAAGCTGCCGACATCGCCGGTCGGTCCGGCAACGATCCAGTAGACGGCGCCGATGCGTTCCATGCTGCGGATGCCTCGGCCTCCCAGGTCGAGCAACGCGGGTGGCCCGAACGCTGGCCTTGCTCCGTTGCCGACCACCAGCGCAGCAGGATTGGTGATGGGGACCAGCAGCGCCTTGCCGTCTTTCAGCGGATTGCGAAAGCCCACGAGCAAATGTCCGTCGGCCGTGTCGGCCAGGCCTTCGATGTTCAGACCACCCGGTTGCTCGGGCGCAATGTCGGCCGCTTTGCCGAGACCGAGTCCTTTAAGTTCGGGTGCCGAAGCAAGGTCTTCGATCAGGTCGACATAGGGCTTGCCAACGGGGCGAACGGTGGGCGGTGATACGCCGAGATCGACCTGCGTGGCGAACAGCCGGCGCCGCCAAGGTCTGGCCTTGCCCGATGAGGTCCGGCTGTGCGACGAGATCCAGTAGATGGTGTCGCCGATGCGGGTTGCGCCTTCGATGTCGGACGCCTTGTCTCCTGTGGCGAGGAACGCTGCCAAGTCGACGGCCGGCCGCGCAGGCGCACTCTGCCCGATGCGGTAGACGTTGAGTGCGTTGCTCTCGTCGTCGCCGACGACGAAGTGCTGCGAGTCGAGCGCCACTGCTGCAGAGGCTTCGCACATACCGTCGTAGCGCTCCATGGCGGCGGACGCACTCGATGTGCTTGCCTGCACGAAGGAACCCCACGTTGCCAAACAGAGCACCAGCAGAGTCGCGACGGTCGCCGCGATCGAACGAACATTGAATCGAATCATTTGAGTGAAGCTTAAGTGTTGTAGATCAGACTAATCCGATAATTATGGTATAAATGATTTACACCATTTAAGAAAAATCAATGACAAATCCCATTGCGACCGCATCGCCTTCCCCTGACGCAACCGCCGATATCGCAACTTCCAGCGCACGGCCGACTTCTACTCCGCCGAAGACGTCGAATGCATCAGCGACCGCCGTAGTGGCACCCGTCGCCGCTGCGACCACAGCGCCCGACGCCGCCGCGACGCCAAAGAAGCCTGCAGCCCAGAAGGCTGTAGCTCCCCCGCGCAAAGCGGCGCCGAAGAAGGCGGTCGCACCCGCGCGCAAGGCTGCAGCAAAGCTGCCCGCGAAGCCGGTGCCGAAGTCAAACCCAAAAGCAACGCCGAAAGCATCGGTCAAGGTATCGGTCAAGGCATCGGTCAAGGCATCGGCAAAACCTGTCACGAAGACCGTGGCAAAACCGGTCGCAAAGACGGCCATCAAACCGGTCGCCAAGCCCATCCCAAAGCTGAAGACCGCGCCATTGCCAGCCGCGAAGAAAGCTTCTTCACTCATCAACAAGCCTGCGCCAAAAAAGGTCAGCCCGATCGTCCCGGTGAAGCCAGCGCCCGCAAAGCAAATTGAGGTTGCGCCGAAGTCGTCCGCAAAATCGAACGCCAAGTCCTCGGTCAAGTCATCTACCAAAGCCATCGACACCCGCAAGACATCCGAGCAAAAAGACAAGCTGGTGCGTGACAGCTTCACGATGCCGCAAGACGACTACGCGTTGATCGCCAGGCTCAAAGACCGCGCGGTAATGTTCAAGCGTCCGGCCAAGAAGAGTGAGTTGCTGCGTGCGGGCCTGCACGCGTTGCAAGCCATGTCGGCGCCCGCCTTGCGCGCCGCGCTCGATGCGCTGACACCGCTGAAGTCGGGTCGGCCGAAGAAGCAAGTCGACTAAGTCGACTGCCGTCAGAAAAGCACGCGCCGCGAGATGCAGCGCGTGTCATCCGCCTGCCTTGTGAGAGGCCTAACCTTGGCCTCGGGTTAACACCTACCACTCAAGACAAGGACCGATCATGAAACAGCTCTACACGAACATCGCTACCGCGGCCATCGCCGTGCTGGCCGTGACCGCCGCCCAAGCCCAACCCGCCACCGGCCGCACCCGCGCCCAGGTCGAAGCCGAAGCCATTGCCGCAGCCCGCGCGCCCGACCAGAACGTGACGCGCGGCTCACGCGGTGCCGAGAAGTTCACGCCCACGGCGGACCCGGCAAAGATGCAGCAGCAAGCCATCGATGCGGCGCACGCCGTCAACCAGAACGTGACACGCGGCTCGCGCGGCGCCGATCCTTTCGTCTCCACGATGGACCCTGCCGCTGTCGGTGCGCAAGCCCGTGCGACGGCTGCCGCACCGGATCAAAACGTAGTTGGCGGATCGCGGGTCAACAGCCGCGTCATCTCGACGATGACGAATCCGGCCAGCCCCAACGTTCAAGCCCAACAGACTCCGGATCCGGCGAAGTAGTCAGCTAGATGACATAGAGGGCGCCGTACATTCGCGGCATGCGCTGCCCTCTTCGTTTCTGTTTCTGCTTCTCTCTCCCCACCGTTTGCCTTGCGGCGCTCCTCACGCTGGGGCTCTGCCAACAGGCTGCGGCGCAAGACGCGCCGACACCCTACAAGCTCACCGTCGGCTACTACGGCGTATCGGGAGGGGGCATGCCACCCGGGCCGGGGCTCGACGTCAACCTGCGCTACAACTATGGCGACGGCAATGTCTGGCTCGGCTGGTTTCGCTCGCCGGTGCTCGACTTTTCGCAGTTGCGTGGCGGCTGGGACCGCACCTTCACACTCGGACCGGTGCGCGTGCTGCCGTCGCTGCAGGCGGCATCGGGCGGCTTCGTCGGCGGCAGCATTGCGGTCGAAACGGGCGACAGCTGGTTCGTCGGTGCGGGGCTCGGCCGCACCAACCTTCGCAACTACGCCAACCTCAACTTCGACCCGAACGATTCGTACACCGCGTACGGCGGCTATCGATGGTCCGACGCAACGTCGCTGCAAGTGCAACTGGTGCGCGACAACCGCCTGAATCCCGACCAGCAACACGTGCACCTGATATGGCGCCAGAGCGTGGGCAACGGCGAGCGGCTGACTGTCGACTTGCTGGCCAAGCAGGGCACGGTCGACGGCCAGTTCATTCGTCGCGTCGGCCTGTCGGTCGGCTATGACTGGCCGCGCTGGTTCGTGCGCGCCGCCTGGGACCCGAAGGTCAACTTCACGCCGCAGAACATGGCGCGGCTGTCGACGGGCGTGCGCTTCTAGGCGAGCTTCAGCGCGGCGCGGCCGACTTCACCCGAGTCACCCCCACATCGCGCCGTCGGCTCGCAGCTGTTTTTGCAGCGCGGCCACATCGACGTCGCGTACCGTGCCGCGACCCGTGCCAACGCTCGCCGCTGCAGTCCCTGCAGCCTGCCCCATGACGAAGCAACCGCCGCTGGCACGCGCGGCAGACTGACCCTCGTGCGTCATCGATGCGCAACGTCCCGCGACCAGCAAGTTATCCACCTTCTGCGGCACCAGCATGCGCCACGGCAAGTCGTTGTTGGCGTTGCCGGCATCGCGCGGAAAACCCCAGTCGATGCGACCGTCGCCGTGCAGTTCCATCGGCCAGGCGTTGAGCCCGATCACGTCGTCGAAGCGCGCGGACGAGAGGATGTCTTCGCCACTCAGCGCGTAGTCGCCGCCGATGCGCCGCGTCTCGCGAATGCCGACCTGCGGCGCGATGTCGACGATCTGCGAGTGTTCGAAGCCCGGCACTTTCTCGCGCATGAAGCGAAAGTATTCGACGATCTGGCGCCGGCCTTCGGTTTCGCCCGCGCTCAGCTCGCGCGCATCGACACCACTCATCGCGCGGCCTTGTTCGTTGCGAATTTGGGTGACGTTGGCGCGCCATTCGGTCGGGTTGATCTGCGGCCGCACGATGGCACCCTCGCGCGGAAACTTGTAGCGACCGGGCTCGTCGCGCAGCGCAGCGTCCATCAAATCGTTGATGGCCTTGAACTCGCCGATGGCAGCCAGCGCGCGCTCCGACTCGACGTGGCCGATGCGGAACATCGTCGTCGGGAACAGGCTGTTGCCATGACCGTCGCCAACTTCGAACGGCACGCCGGCAAAGGCAGCCACGTCGGCGTCGCCCGAGCAGTCGATGAACACGTTGGCGCGAATGGCTTGCCGACCCGACTTGGTTTCGACAATGAGCGCCTCGATGCGCGCATCGTCCCTGATGACCGCGGCAGCCCACGCATGAAACAGCACGTCGACACCGGCCGACAGCAGCATCTGGTCGGCCGCGCACTTGTATGCCGACACGTCGTACGAGCGCACGCGGATGCGGCCCTGCATGCCGTCCTGCGGTTTGTTGAGTCCACCGAGCGCGTCGATGCGTTGCATTAGGTCGTCGACCACGCCATGCACCAGTTGCTGCATCTCGCCATCCTTGCGGCCGTAGAGCCCGGCGAAATTAGTGACGCCACCCGCCGTACCCATGCCGCCGAGAAAGCCGTAACGCTCGACCAGCAAAGTGCGCGCACCGTGCGTTGCCGCACTCACCGCAGCGGCCAGCCCAGCGGGCCCGCCACCGATGACAACGACGTCGTACTCGCCGAAGACCGGAAGCGCGCGGCCGGGTTCGTCCAGCGTGGTGGTGCGTGCCGTCATGCGCCGGTCATTCGATCTTGATGCCGCGCGCGGCGATGATCTTCGCCATGGTCGCGCTCTCTTCCTTGATGCGCGTCTTCAGGCCTTCGGCCGAGGTGCCGACCGCTTGCCAGCCCTGGTTGAAAAGCTGACGCCGGACATCGGGGTTCTGCATGATCTTCGGCATCTCGAGCGCCAATCGATCCTGCGCCGCCTTCGACAGACTGGCCGGTCCGATGAGCGCGGTCCACACCTCGAGCTGGAAGTCCTTGACGCCGGCATCGGCCAGCGAAGGCGCCTCCGGCATCAGCACGCTGCGACCACTGGTGGTCAGGCCGATCACCTTCAGCTTGCCGCCCTTGGCTTGTGGCTGCGCGATGCCCGGTGGCACCAGCGCCATCTGGATCTGCCCGCCCATCATCGCGGTCACGACCTGCGGATTGCCCTGATACGGAATGTGCTGCGGCATCAGTCCAGGCATCTTCGCCTTCATCAGTTCCATGCCCAGATGACCGACCGAGCCGGTGCCGACCGAGCCGTAGTTCCAGGTGTCGCCGGCCTTGCGAGCGGCATCGAAGAAGGCGGCGCCATCGGGTGCCGACATGGGCGCTATCAACACCAACGGTGCAGTCGCCAGCAGGCTGATGTAGCTGAAGTCCTTGGCCGGGTCGTACGGCAGGCGCGGGTACAGCATCTTGGCGGAGGTGAGGTTGCCGTTGATGACCACGCCGAGCGTGTGACCGTCGGTCGCCTTGGCCACCTGGTCGGTCGCGATGTTGCCGGATGCGCCGGGCTTGTTCTCGACGATCACCGGCTGGCCGAGCGCACGGCCCAACGGCTCGGCGATGGCGCGCGCGGCCATGTCGGGCGTCGAGCCGCCCGGGAAGCCGACGAGGATGCGGATCGGCTTGGTCGGCCACGCTGGCGTGCCCTGCGCCGCGGCGCCCGCCACCACCGTGCAAAGACCGACTGCCAAGGCCGCGAGTTGGAAGCGCCGCGAAAAGCGCGGCAGGACTTTTTGTTTTGAATGCATGTCGAGGATGAGGAAAGAAGAGACCGGCGTGTGACCGCTCTCGGGAATAATGCCAACGATTATCCAGCGCCATCGCCCTTGGCGCACACCCCACAGGCGGCCCCATGTCATGCATAACCCTGCGTTTTCTTGCCGAACCCAACACCGTCAACTTCGGCGGCAAGGTGCACGGCGGCACCGTCATGAAGTGGATCGACGAAGCCGGCTATGCGTGCGCCACCAGCTGGGCCAAGCGCTACTGCGTGACCGCCTTCATCGGCAGCATCCGCTTTCAACACCCCGTCAAGATCGGCGACCTCGTCGAGGTCGAAGCCCGCCTCGTCTACACCGGCACGACCAGCATGAACATCTCGGTCGAAGTGCGCAGCGGCGACATGAAGACCGGCGAGATGACCAAGACCACTGAATGCCTGGTGGTGTTCGTATCGGTCGATTCGCATGGGCGGCCGACGCCTGTCGAAGCCTTCACACCGAGCACGCCGGGCGAGGCGGCGCTGGCCGAGCGCGCCAGGTCGTATCTCGAAGCGGCTCGGGCTGCGGCGAGTCCGAAGATTTAGCTGTAGGCAATGCGCTTGGCGGAAAACGCTCCGCCTGCCACCAGCCTTTGGCCCCGGCACGACTGAGCCACCCCCTTTGCAACGCCGCTCGTATAGTGTCGGCAAACAAAATTCAGGGAGAACTCATGATCGTTCAAGACGAGGAAGAGCCGTTTCTTCAATCGGCCAACTTTTTGCGCACCTGGTCGAAGTGCATGGGCCAAAGGTGCGAGATCGAGGGCGTTGCGCTGTCGCTCGACAGAGCGCCGCCGCCGCTGGCATCGCTGCCTTCACAGTCGTCTGTCACACCAGCAGCGCCGCAGCCGGCAACCAAGACAGTCCCGAAGAAAGTCGCTGGCGACCCTTACGTCAACACGGTGCTGGCGATCGCCAAGGTGGCGTCGTCCATCGGCAGCGCAGTTCACGCCATCCAGAACCCGCCGCCCGCGCCGTCAAAGGCACCCGCCGTCGCGCCAACGCCGCCCGCACCGAAGCGGCCCGTGGTGCCGCCCTTCGACATCCAGGACATTCCGGGCGCCATGCGCAAGCTTGGCATGCCGATGTCTGCGACGTTGATGGAGCGATGGTTTAGCGGGCAGCTCAATTACTCGCTGAGCGATGCCGACGAGAGAGCCGAGATCAACCAAAGCGGATTCCCGTACCCACCGAATATGGTCGACACCGCAACCATCATGATGGCGTGGGTACTCGGATTTCGGAGGGCGAAGAATGCCTTCGATACATTGACCGAGTCGCTAATGCTCGAGACCCCTCGTGCGCGCGGTATCTTGGTGAACAAATTGACGCCTTACAAAACGCGCCAATCGATTCAACCTTGGCTGGAATGCAAAGGCGATCTTCAGCGCTTCCACGAGGAGTTTCAGTTTCAGCTGATCGATGTGAACGCAAGTTGGTCGGAGCGCATCGCGGTTCAGATGTACGAAGAGATGTCCAACAACGGCGTGCCGGATGACCTGACCGGTGCACTGGGCGCTTTCAACTTCTACGCGACGATCGCCGAGGCCACCTTCAATCAGCAGGCCGGCACCGCCACCGTCACGCGCGTAGCCATCTATGTCAAAGATCACTACACCTTCTCGCCCACGCCGGGCAATGTATCTCAGTACCTTGGGCACTGGAACAAGAGCCATGTCGCCATTCAGCACCTGCATGCTGCTGCTATGGCCGTCAACGCGCAGTTGTCAGACGCACCGGTCAGGATCGGCAAGGGCGCCGACAACATTTTCTACCCTGTGCGCAATAGCGACTTCCGCGCATGGCAGCAGAAGCACGGCCGCGGTGGCGACTTCATCATCTACTCGGATCGCATATGGGTCACCCTCCGTCGACCCATCACGATCAACCTATGAAGAAGTTCAAATGGGTTCTCTTAGTCATTTGTTTGTTGCTCGTCGGGTGGAATGTCAACGCATACAAGCTGGGGATCGAGGGCCGTGCATCCATTAAAAAATGGACATATGAAGAGTCGCCGGACGGGCAATACACGCTTGCATATGGCGATGGACCGGGCTACTGGGTCTGGGTGCGGCTCCGCAAAAAAGGCGGGGACGAAGTGCTTGCCGACAGATGGTTCGAAAGCAAGGAGCCGTACAAATCCGCATGGCTTGGCGACCGCGTCTACTACTCGCACTACGATGCAGACGGACCAATCTACCTTCCGCCCGTTTGGTTGGAGAAGTGGCTCGCGAGATTGCCTTGACGGTCTTTGCTACTAATCACGGTGAAGCTATGAAAAGGCTCAAGTGGGTCGCTTTGGGTATCTGCCTGCTGATAGCTGCGTGGAATATTAATGCTTACAGGCTAGGCGTTGAAGGCCGTGCATCAGTTCAAAGATGGACGTACAAGAACTCTCCGGACGGTCGCTATACCTTGGCATACGGCACCGGCCTAGGTAACTGGATTTGGGTGCGGCTACGCCGAAGCGGCGAAACTGAAGTGCTGGCTGACCGATGGTTTGAAAGCACAGAGCCAAACTGGGTCTTTTGGGATGCCGATCATGTCTCTTACTCACGCTACGACGCAACGGGGCCGATCCATCTTCCGCCCAACTGGTTGGACAATTGGCTGGCGAAGCTGCCTTGATGGCGCTTCGAGGAGCCGCCCCTTCTCACACAGCCAGCACTGTCCCGCTCACCTCACCCAACCCGATGCGCACCGCCCCGTCACGCTCGCACCAGCCGCGCAGCGTCAACGTGTCGCCGTCTTCCAGGAACGTTCGCTTCTCCCCATTGGGCAGCGTGATGGGTTGCTTGCCGCCCATCGTGAGTTCGAGCAGCGAACCGGCCTGATCGAGCTCGGGGCCCGACAGCGTGCCGGAGCCGAGCAGGTCGCCGGGCTGCAGGTTGCAGCCATTCACCGTATGGTGCGCGACCAGTTGCGCGGCGGTCCAGTAGGCGGCTTGCGTCGTGTTGCCGAGCGTGAGGCGCACGGGTGCTGTACCGGCCTCACGCATGGCTGCGGTCTGCAGCAATACCTCGAGCGTGATGTCGAGTGCGCCTGCATCGCGGTTGGCTCGCGAGTCGAGGTACGGCATCGGCTGCGGGTCGCCGGCCGGGCGCTCGAACCTTGCGCGGAACGGCGCGAGCGCGTCCATCGTCACCAGCCAAGGCGACACGGTGCTGGCGAAATTCTTTGCCAGGAACGGGCCGAGCGGCTGGTATTCCCAAGCCTGCAGATCGCGCGCTGACCAGTCGTTGAACAACGTCACGCCGAACAGATGTTGCTCAGCTTGGTCCATGCCGATCGGTTCGCCCAGCGCATTGCCCTGGCCGATGAAAAAGCCGAGCTCCAGTTCGTAGTCGAGCCGCTTGCTCGGGCCAAACGACGGCTCGGCCGCATCCGGCGCCTTGGTCTGCCCCTGCGGCCGTTTGAACTGCTGGCCGCTGACGCCGATCGACGAACTGCGACCGTGATAACCGATGGGCACCCACTTGTAGTTGGGCATCAGCGGTTGGTCGGGACGGAACAACTTGCCGACCGTCGTCGCGTGGTGGATGCCAGTGTAGAAGTCCGTGTAGTCACCGATGCGGCAAGGCACGTGCATCGTGACCTGCGCCGGATTGATCAATGCGTTTTCCCATTCGGACTGGCGGGCGCTGCCTTGGGTCAGGCCTTGCGAGATCAGCGAGCGCAACGCGGCACGCTTGGCCGGCGTCGCGGCCATCAACGTGTTCATGTCGTCAGTGTCGATCAGCTTGGCCATGCGCAGATCGAGGATCTTGTCGCCGATGGCCACACCGATGCGCCGCTCGTGTCGCGGTGCGCGGCTGAAGGTGCCGAAAGGCAGGTTCTGGATCGGAAAATCGCAGCCCGTGTCGTTGGCCGATTCGACCCAGCTGCGGCGCTTCGGGTCGTGCGTTTCATTGATCGTGGTCATGACTTGAATTGGTCCTTGAGGCCAGCCCAGCAATCGGCATAGGCGTGGTCTAGCACCGGGCTCTGCATGGCCCACTGCGTCGGGATGAATCGAAAGCGGCTCTCGAACATGAAGGCCAGCGTGTTGTCGAGCTTCTGCGGTTTGAGGTCGGCGTGGCTGGCCTTGTCGAAAGCTTCTTCATCCGGCCCGTGCGGCACCATCATGTTGTGCAGGCTGGCGCCACCGGGCTTGAAACCGCCCGGCTTGGCGTCGTACTCGCCGTAGACCAGCCCCATGAATTCGCTCATCAGGTTGCGGTGGTACCACGGCGGCCTGAAGGTGTTTTCCATCACCAGCCAGCGCGGCGGAAAGATCACGAAGTCGCAGTTGGCCGTGCCGGGCGTATCGCTCGGCGAGGTCAGCACGGTGAAGATCGATGGGTCGGGGTGGTCGAAGCTGATCGAGCCGATCGTCATGAAGTTGGCCGTGTCGTACTTGACGGGCGCGAGGTTGCCGTGCCACGCGACCACGTTGAAGGGCGACTGCTTCATGGGTGCGCGCCAGAAGCGGCCACCGAACTTCTTGACGATTTCGTAAGCGCCGCCGGCATCTTCGAAGGCTGCGACGGGCGCCTGGAAATCGCGCGCGTTCGCGAGGCCGTTCGAGCCGATCGGGCCCAGCTCGGGCAAGCGGAACTGCGCGCCGTAGTTCTCGCAGACGTAGCCGCGCGACGGCCCCGCGCCAGCCTCCGAATCCGGCAGCGCCACCTTGAACACGACGCCGCGCGGCAGCACCGCGATCTCGCCGGGCTTGACTTCCAGCACGCCGAGTTCGGACGTGATGACCAGTCGGCCCTGCTGCGGCACCAGAAGCATCTCGCCATCGGCGTTGACGAAGGCGCGACGGTCCATCGACCGGCCGGCCAGGTACACGTGCGCGGCGATGCCGCTCTGCGCCTCGGCATCGCCGTTGGCGGCCAGGGTGTGCATGCCGTCGACGAAGTCGGCCGTGCTTGCACCGCTCTCGGCGTCGAGAGGAATCGCGCCCCAGCGCATCGGTTCCGGCGGCAGCGCGATGCTGCGGTCGCCGCCTGTCGTCCACACCGCCTGCTCGTACGGTGCATAGCGGCCGGACACTACGGAGGGCTGGCGGCGATAGACCCAGGTACGACGGTTCTCGTGGCGCGGCGCGGTGAAGGCGGTGCCGGAAATCAGCTCCGGATAGAGATCGAACGGCGCGCGCTGCGGGCTGTTGCGATGCTGCGGCAGCGCGCCGGCAACGGCTTCGGTCGCGTACTCGTTGGCGAAGCCGGATTGATAGGAAAGGGGTGCAGTGCTTGTCATGAAATATCTCGACGAGGGGTCGATATGAACAGAATTTTCTCAGGCCTGCCGCGCCGTGGTCAGCGCCTGGCGCAGCACCGCCATCGATCCGATGTGGTTGGCGAGCACCAGCACCAGGCGGGCGTTGAGTGCGTGGCTTTGTTCGGTGTTGAAGCCTTGATGCGCTTCGATGAGCGCTTCGTAGAAATCATCGGGCGCTTCGAGATTGGGCGTGGTGACGAGAGGGGCTGAAGTTATGTTCGATGGGCTGGACATGACAGGTTCCTTTTCAGCCACGCGCAAGGGCACGGTCGAGCGCTATTCGGATCGCTCGCGCATCCGGTTGCCGCCATCGCGCGCAGACGTGCTGGTCGGGGCGCAGCAAATAGACAGTGCCGGCTTGTGCGTCGTAGCGCTGCATGGCGAGAGCATGCGCATCGTCGAGCGCCACGCGAACGACGGCGACCTGCACATCGGCCTCGAACGCGCTCTCCGCAACAGCGCGCGCGCTTCGGTCGGCGGCGGCGCCATCGCCGAACACCAGCGCTGCGAAGTTGCCGGTGCCGACGGCGCGCAGCAACCATCCGGGCTCGCCTGCCCTCACGCGTGACGCCAGTGGCGCATCAGCCGCCACGGCACCCGGCACCATGCGCCCTTCGAACCCATCGCCCTGCACGTCCGCGGTGTTGAGTGGAGACGCATGCAATGTCGCTGGCACCGACAAGCGCCCGCTGTTCACCAGCGTGCGCGCGAACGGTTGCGTCTTCGCGAGTTGCAGCACGGCATCGCGAAACAGCCGGCTCACTTCGCTTTTGGGCGTGATGAAGTCGGTGGCGCGGGTCGAGTTGAGGATGTTCTCGTCGGCAGCCGCTTCGCGCTCGTCGGCGTAACTGTCGAGCAGCGAATCGCTCGCGTGACCCCGCAGCACCGCAACCAGCTTCCAGGCCAGGTTCTCCGCGTCCTGCACGCCCGAGTTGGCACCTCGCGCACCGAAGGGCGAGACGCCATGCGCAGAGTCGCCGGCGAACAAAACGCGACCGTGCCGAAAGCGCGCCATGCGTAAACAAGAGAAGGTGTAGACGCTGGCCCATTCGAGCTCGAAGGGCGTGTCTTTCATGGCGGAGTTGGCGAGCAGCGCCTGCACGCGCGGAATGATGTTCTCCGGCTTCTTCTCTTCTTCAGGATCGGCGTCCCAGCCAAGCTGGAAATCGATGCGCCAGACGTTGTCGGGCTGCATGTGCAACAGCACGCTCTGATTCGGATGGAACGCCGGGTCGAACCAGAACCAGCGCTCGGCCGGCCGGTCGAGCTTCATCTTGACGTCGGCGATGAGGAAGCGGTCTTTGAAAGTTCGGCCTTGCGCCTCTTGCCCGACGAGTTGCCGCAGCGTCGAGCGCGATCCGTCGCAGGCCGCGACATGATCGGCCGCGATGCGGTATTCGCCCTCGGGTGTCTCGATGGTCAGCACCGCATGGTCGTCGAATTGCGCGATGCCTTTGACCTTGCTGCGCCAGCGGATGTCGATGAGCGGCAGCGCCGCAGCGCGCTCCGCCAGAAAGCCTTCGACGTAGTACTGCTGCAGGTTGATGAAGGCCGGGCGCTCGTGGCCGGGTTCCGGCTGCAGGTCGAATTCGTAGACCTGCTCGTCCTTGAAGAAGACACGACCCAGTTTCCACGACACGCCCTTGTCGATCATGCGGTCGCCGCAACCGAGCCGATCGAAGATCTCCAGCGTGCGCTTGGCAAAGCAGATGGCGCGCGAACCGGTCGACAGGCGATCGTCGTTGTCGAGCAGTACGACCGGAATACGCTGTTGCGCCAAATCGATCGCCAGTGCGAGCCCGACCGGACCGGCACCGACGACGACGACCGGATGACGCGCCGGCGAAGCTGCGTCCCTAGCGGCGTCTTGATCCGGATGTCGAACGTAGTCGAATACTTGCCGTTGATAGTCGACCGGCGCCACGCTCACCCCTCCAACGTATTCCACATCTCCACATCCCGCTCCGCCGTCCAGATGCGAGGATGGTCGTAGCCGGTGGCTTCGTCGTAGGCGCGCGTCACGTCGAACGGCATGCAGTGATCGAAGATGACCCAGTGACCGTACGTCGGGCGCAGGGCGGCCATCGTCTCCTTGTAGATCGTGTTCAGGTTCTTGCCGGCGGCCACGCCGTTGTTGACCATCGTGTAGACGTCGGAGATGAAGGCGCGGGTCGAGGCAATGGCCTTCTTGACGTCGCCGGCGTTCTCCAGCGCGGCACCGCGGCCGGGCACGAGCTTCTCGAAGCCGTAGGCCGACAAGCGGTCGAGCGTGGTGGGCCAGTCGCGGAAGTAGCAGTCGCCTGCGTAGGCGGTGCTCTGGTACTCGACCAGGTCGCCGGCAAAGCAGATCTTCTGGTCTTCCAGGTAGGCGATGGTGTCGCCCTTGGTGTGGCCGCGGCCGATCTGGGCGATCTTGACTTCGAGCTTCTTGCCGAGCCAGACGCTCATGGTGCCGTCGAAGGTCATGGTCGGCCAGGTGAGGCCGGGCGGCACGGATTCGACGTTGCGAAACAGGCGCGGGAAGCGGCCGATTTCGCTAGCTTTGTCTTGTTCGCCGCGCTCGACGATGAGGTCGTAGGTGTCGCGGCTGGCGATGATCTGCTCGGCGCCTTCTTTGAAGTAGGCCGAGGCACCGAGCACGCGCACCGCGTGGTAGTGGCTCAGGAGCACGTACTTGATGGGCAGCGGGGTGATCTCGCGGATGCGGCGGATGACGTCTTGCGCCATGCCGGGGGTGGCTTGCGTGTCGACGACCATGACGGCTTCGTCGCCGATGAAGATGCCGGTGTTGGGGTCGCCTTCGGCGGTGTAGGCGTAGGCGTTCTCGGAGAGGCGGGTGAAGCTGACGGTTTTCTCGGCGAGGTCGGCCTGGCTGGCGAAGACTTTGGGGGGGGTGTTCGTGGGTTGGGTCATGGTGCGTGTCTCCGGTTTGTCGCGGGCACATGCCGCGGCGGTTCTATTTTCAATTCGTCTAAAAAGAATACGTTTGCTCTGTGCGAATCGTCGAGTCTAGGATGCCGATCAGTTAATGTCTAACTCTTTTCACATGAACGAACTCGCCACGCGCCCATGACCATCGACATCGACCGCACGCAACGCGGCATCCAGAGCATCGAAGTCGGCGGCCAGTTGCTGCGCGCGCTGGTGCACAACGGCCGGCCGATGGCGCTCAAAGACCTCGCCCGCGAAGCCGACATGAGCGCCGCCAAGGCGCATCCGTACATGGTCAGCTTCGGGCGGCTCGGGCTCATCGAGCAAGACGCCATCAGCGGTCACTATCTGCTCGGTCCGCTCGCTTTGCAACTGGGGTTGATCGGGTTGCAGCAGGCCAATCCGGTGCAGATCGCGACGCCGCTGATCGATGCATTGGCACAGCGCATCGGCCAGACGGTCGCGATCGCGGTGTGGGGCGATCGCGGCGCGACCATCGTGCGCATTGCGGAGTCGCCCGCGGCGGTGCACGTCGCCATGCGGCACGGCACGGTGTTCTCGCTGACCGACACGGCGTCTGGCCGGCTCTTCGGCGCCTACCTGGATGCGGCCATCGTGAAGCAGCAGCTCGAGGCCGCCCGCGCGCGTCGCAAGCTGCGCGACCGCGAAGGGTCGGCCAAGGTCGTCGGCATGCCGCCACAGCCGCCTGTGCCGGCATGGAAAGACTTTGAAGTGCAGCTCGACGAAGTTCGTCGCCACGGCATCAGCCGCTCGGAGGGCGAGATCGTTCCGGGCGTCAATGCGATGTCGGCGCCGGTGTTCGACCACACGGGTGCGATCAAGTTGGCCATCACCGCGATCGGTGCGGCCGGCATCTTCGACAGCCGCTGGAACGGCGAATTGGCGAAGGCGCTCAAGGCGTGCGCCGATGCGGTGTCGCAGCGGCTGGGTGCGCCGCGACGCTGAATCACGTCATCAGCCAGCCACCGGCGACATCGATGACCTGGCCCGTAACGAACGCGGCGTCCGGGGACGTGAGATAGCAACACACGTCGGCGACCTCGGACGGCTCGCCCAGGCGCCCCAGCGGTGTCACATCGACCACGGCGTTGTTGGCGGCGTCAGAGACTGTGCGAACGAGTGGTGTCGCGATGCGCCCCGGCGCCAGGGCGTTGACAGTGATCCCGTGAGGCCCGAGTTCGCCGGCGAGGTGCCGGGTGAAACCGATCAGCGCCGATTTCGTAGCACTGTAGTGGCAGGCCACGATATCGCCCAGGTAAGCCTTGCCGGCAACCGAAGACATCGACACGATCCGCCCGTAGCGCCGATCGATCATGCCGCCGGTCACCAGTCGCGAGAAGTTGAAGGCGCCGTTCAAGTTGACGGCGACCACGCGCTGCCACTCGGCCGGGTCCATGCGATGGACAGGCGACGGCTTGCCGTCGTGTTTGGGCGAGATGCCTGCGTTGTTGATCAAGATGTCGATCGGGCCGAGCACCGATTCGATCTTGCGCTGGGCCTGCTCGCAGCTGGCGTAGTCGGCCACGTCGGCCGCCGCGAAGTGTGCGCGGCACCCGCGGCTGCGCAGCTCGGCTGCTTGACGCTCTCCCGCCTCGCCGTTCAAGTCGACGATGCCCACGGCGGCACCTTCGGCGAGATAACGCTCGACGAGCGCAGCCCCGATGCCGCCGCTCCCGCCTGTGACGAGCACGACGCGATCAGCGTGCCGCATCGGCGCCCTCTTTCACCACCAGCATGATCTTCCCGATATGCCGGCTGCTTTCCATCAGCAGGTGCGCATCGGCGGCGCGCTCGAGCGGAAACACCGCGTGAATGACGGGCAGGCACCGTCCCTGCTCGAGCACCGGCCAGACCTTCTCGCGCAGCCTCGACACAATGGCCGCCTTCTGCTCGGCCGTGCGCGCACGAAGCGTGGAGCCGGTCAGCGTCAGTCGCCTGAGCATCACCGGCGTCGCGTCGAAGTCGAAGCGGCTGCCTTCGAGGAACGCGAGTTGCACAAGGCACCCTTCGAGTGCGAGGCTCGCAATGTTGCGCACGATGTAAGGCGCACCCACCATGTCGATGATGATGTCGACGCCGCGCCCGTCGGTCTCCTGCGCAACCACGGCGGCGAAGTCTTCCTCGCGATAGTTGATGGCACGCAGAGCACCGGCGGCCACGCAAGCCTGCGCTTTCTCTGCGTTACCGACAGTCGTGTAGACGGTTGCGCCGAACTCTCGCGCCAGCTGAATCGCAGTGAGGCCGATGCCGCTCGACCCACCATGCACGAGAACCGATTGGCCCGACTCGAGCCGCGCGCGATCGAAGAGGTTCGCCCAGACTGTCAGGTACGTCTCCGGCAACGCAGCGGCCTGCAGCAAGCTGAGGCCGCCTGGCACCGGCATGCAGTGCCGCGCATCCGTGAGGCAATAGTCCGCGTAGCCGCCGCCAGGTGTCAGAGCGCAGACGCGATCGCCCACGCGCCATGCATCGACGCCGGCCCCTGTCGCCACGATCACCCCCGCGACTTCGAGCCCGAGGTGAGGCGATGCGCCTTTCGGCGGCGGATAGTTGCCTGAGCGTTGCAGCACATCCGGCCGGTTGACACCGGCTACATGCACCTCGATCAACACCTCGCCAGGGCCGGGAGTGGGACGCTCGTCGTCGACCAGTTTCATCACGTCGGCATTGCCGCCTGCACCATGCACTATGCGTTTCATGTCTGTTTCTCCTTGCTGGTTCTCAATGAATTCGGTTCGGCCCGACTGATGTCTTTCAGGCTTTCGCGCATCGTCAGTGTTGTCGGCAATGCGAGCGTCTCGCCCAGTGCACGACCTTCAATGAGGCTGACGATGCGTTGGGCCGACAAGCGGCCGATTTCCGACGTCGGCACGTGCACGGTCGTCAGTCTCGGCTCGACGAGGCTCGCGAGTTCGATGTCGTCCGAGCCGGTGATCGAGAGTTCGTCCGGCACGCGGATGCCACGGTCGCGGCACTCGCCGATGGCGCCCACTGCCTGAATGTCGGTTCCGCAGATCAATACTGTCGGCCGGTCGGTGGTTCCGAAGAGTTGTGCTACGGCACTCCGACCGCCTTCGAAAGTGAAGGGGCGCTCGACGATCCAGTCTTCACGCAGCACGAGACCGTGCGCCTTCAGCGCGGCGCGCGTTCCCTCGATGCGTGCGCGCACGCGTTCGTTGCCATCGGCGATGCCCGGGCACAGCGCAATTCGTCTGTGGCCGCGCTCGACCACGAGACCTGCCATGCGCTGTGCGGCGTCGAGGTACGAAAAGCCCACGCATTGCCCTGGCCTCGTCTCATCGACGGCCCAGCTCAACACATAAGGCAGACCGTACTGGCGCTGCAGGTCATACACGCCGTCAGCGTGATCGGTGCCGACGAGCACGATGCCGTCGACACCACGCTCGACGATCGCGCGAAGCAGATCGACCTCGCGGGCAGGCTCATAGTCGTGGCTCGCGACGAGAACCTGATAACCGAGGCCCCAAAGCGTTTGCTGCAGCGACTGGATCGAGACCGCAAAGATGGGGTTGTCGAGTGTCGGGTAAATGGCAGCAATCGTCTTCGTGCGGCGCGAAGCGAGCGCCTGTGCTGCGCCGTTGCGCACGTAGCCCAACTGCGCTACCGCACGCTGAACACGCTCGAGAGTCTCGGGGCGCACCTCGCGCGGCACCGAGAGCGAGCGCGAAGCGCTGCCAAGCGACACGCCTGCGAGGCGCGCGACATCTGCGAGCGTGGCGCGGCTCATCATGGGGATCTATTCATCGCGGCCTGTCCGCCAAGATCATGTCGGCACCCTTCTCGGCAACCATCATCACGGCCGCCTGGATATTGCCCGACACGATCCTCGGAATCACCGATGCATCGACCACCCGCAGTCCCTGCAGACCGCTGACGCGCAGCCGCGAATCGACGACCGCATCGGCATCGCTGCCCATGCGGCAGGTACCAACCGGGTGATAGATCGTCTGCCCGTTTCGGCGCGCGAACTCGAGCCACGCTGCGTCGTCTTGAGTGGCATCGCCCGGACCCGTCTCGCGCGCGATGTAGTGCTTCATCGCAGGCTGACCGACGATACGGCGCGCCATCTTCATCGCCTCGACGATGCATTCCCGGTCGACGCTGCTGTCGAGAAAATTCGGCCGGATAGCCGGCTGCGTTTCCGGATCGGGCGTCGTTGCGTGCACGCTGCCGACCGATTCAGGGCGTAGCTGGCTCACGCCGATCGTCATGCCCGGTTCGCGATCGAGAATCCGCTCTGCCGCATTCGCGTAGCTCGCATGCATGAAGAAATACTGTGCATCGGGCCGATCCATTTCAGGCCGCGTCTTCACGAATCCGTGCACGAGCCCGGTGCCGAGCGTGAGGATGCCGCGCCGCTGGGCGTAGTAGCGCGCAACTTCGCGCACGAGGCGCCAGCCACGCGACATCTCGTTGAGCGTCACCGTGTTCCGCACGCGCCAATTCATGCGCGTGGCGTAGTGATCGATGTAGTTCTCGCCGACACCTGGCGACTCCAAGCGCATCGCGATTCCAAGCGGGCCAAGCACGTCTCTGCGACCGATGCCCGAGAGTTCGAGCAACTGAGGCGATTGAAAAGCGCCGGCAGCGATGATGACTTCGAGCTGCGCGTCGGCGGAGATTTGCTGCCCGGCCCGGCGATAGACGACGCCCACGCATCGAGTGCCTTCGAACCGCAAACGCTGCACGTGCGCATCCGTCACGACGACAAGGTTCGAGCGATGCCGTGCCGGCTGGAGGTATGCGTCGTACGCACTCCAGCGCCTTCCTCTGCGTTGATTGACCTGGTAGTAGCCGAAGCCTTCCTGGTCGTCGCCGTTGTAGTCGGCGTTCATCGGCTGGCCATCTTCCGCGGCTGCGGCAAGGAAGCTGTCAGCGATCGGGAAACGCTCGCTCACCTGCTCGAGTCGCACCGGACCCTCCTTGCCTCGCACGGTGCCACCCGTGGCGTAGTTCTCCAGCTTGCGGAAGTAAGGTTCGACGTCTTTGTAGCGCCAGCCGGCAGCACCTGCGCGCGCCCAGTTGTCGTAGTCCTCGGGCTGGCCGCGCACGTAGATCATCCCGTTGATCAGCGTCGAGCCGCCGAGGCCGCGGCCGCGCGGCACCGAGATCCGGCGATCGTGCGTGTTGGGTTCGGGCTCGGTCTGGAAGAGCCAGTTGTAGCGCTTGTCGATCAGCAACTTGCTGAAGCCAGCGGGGATGGCGATCCAGCGGCTCGCCGGTTCGCCGCCTGCCTCCAGCATCAGCACGCGCTGCTTGCCGTCTGCGCTCAGCCGATTGGCGAGCACGCAGCCCGCTGCGCCGCCGCCGACGATCACGTAGTCGAAGGGTTCCACTGCTGTACTCCGGTTCAGGCCGCCACGGTCGGGATCGGCCGGTCGAGCATGAAGGCCGCCATGTGACGAATCTGGCTCGCGAGCATCGGTGCGCCTTCGTGCACGCGGCATCCGCGTTCGCGAGCCGCCTTCAGCAATGCGGTCTCTGCCGGGTCCATGATGATTTCAGCGACGATCTGGGCGGCATCGAGCCTGGTGACGTCGAGCGGCAGCGCATCGCCCGGGCGCAACCCGAGCGACGTCGCATTGACGACGATCTCGTGGCCCGACGGATCGCGGGTGCCGACCGATACGGAGATGGCAGGGTACTTTTCGCGAAGGCGTCCGATGAGGCTCTCGGCCTTGTCGGAGCTGCGATTCGCCACCGTGATGCGAGCCACGCTGGCCTGCACCAGCGCGAACGCAATAGCGCTCGCGGCGCCCCCGGCACCCGCGAGATAGACGCTCCGGCCTGCCGGATCGATGCCTGCGCCTCGCAGCCCATCGACAAAACCAATACCGTCGAGCATGGCGCCATGCAGTCGCCCATCGGGCGCGCGATGCACGACGTTGACGGCGCCGATCTGCCGCGCCTCTTCGCTCACCTCGTCGCACAGCAGGAGCGCGCTCGTCTTATGCGGCACCGTCACCACACAACCGAAAAAATTCTGCATGCAGCGCAAGGCATTCATCACGACGGGAAAATCAGCCGCGCTGATGTGCAGCGGCACCATCACCGCATCGATACCGTGCGCGCGCACCAGTTCATTGATGCGCTGCGGCGTCTTCACATGGTGGATCGGGTCGGCCACGATCGCCAGAAAGCGCGTATGGCCTGTGATCTCGAAGGGGCTCGAAAGCATCGTGTTGGGGATTTCGTTCAATGCCCGAGATAGGCTTTGCGGATATGCGGGTTCACCAGCAACTCCTTGCCGGTGCCTGACAACACCACCTCGCCGTTCTCGAGCACATAACCACGGTCCGCCAACTGCAGCGTATGAAACACGTTCTGCTCCACCAGCAGCACCGTGGTTCCCTGGTCGGCGACCTTTCGAACGATCTCGAACATCTGCTCCACGAGCAAAGGCGAAAGGCCAAGCGAGGGCTCGTCGAAGATCAGCAAGCGTGGCCCGGCCATCATGCCGCGCGCGATAGCGACCATCTGCTGCTCACCGCCCGAGAGCGAGACGGCGAGTTGCTTCAGCCGTTCCTTGACCTTCGGGAACAACATCAATACGTCGTCGAGCCGCTGCGCGTGGGAATCGCGCGCGGACTTCTTGAACGACCCCATACGCAAGTTCTCCTCCACGGTGAGGAATGGAAACAACTGGCGACCTTCGGGGATCATCGTCACGCCGAGTTCGACGATCTCGTGAGGCTGGCGCTCGGCGAGCGGCGCACCGTCGAAGTCGATGCTTCCGGCAGTCGCACGCACGATGCCGCAGAGCGTTCGCAGCGTCGTCGTCTTGCCGGCACCGTTGGCGCCGACGATGGTGACGATCTCTCCGCGCTTCACATCGAACGAGATGCCGCGCAGCACTTCGCTCTTGCCGTAGCCGGCGTGCAGATCACGAACCTGAAGCATGGGTGTAGCCCTTTCCGAGATAGGCCTGGATGACGTCCACGTCGTTCGCGACATCCGCGGGCAGGCCTTCCTTGAGCACCTTGCCGAGATGGATGACGACGATGCGGTCGGAGAGTGCCATCGTGGCCTGCATCAGGTGCTCGATCATCAGCACCGATACACCCGACTCGCGGATGCGCCGGATCATCACGATGGCGCGCGCAACGTCGGAGGGGTTCAAGCCGGCAAGCACTTCGTCCAGCAGCAAGACGCGAGGCGACGTGGCCAGCGCACGTGCGATCTCGAGTCGCTTCATGCCGCCGACGGTGAGGCTGCGTGCTTCGGTGTCGAGCAACGGCGTCAACTCCGTGACCTCGGCGACGGAGCGGGCGAGGGCTTCGGCCTGGTCGCGGCCCTTGGTGCGCATGAAGGCGCCGAGGAGCAGGTTCTCCAGCACGGTCAAGCCGGCGAACGGCTGAACGATCTGGAACGTGCGCCCGACACCTGCGCGCGCAAAACCCTCGGGGCTTCGAGGGGCCGTCCAGTTGCCCGCGGCATCGCGGATCGTCACGGTGCCGCCGTCAGGACGAAGGAATCCGGAGAGCTGGTTGAACACGGTCGTCTTGCCCGCACCGTTCGGGCCGATGACGCCGAGGATTTCGCCCTCGTGCAGCGTGAGAGTCACCTTGTCGGTCGCCTTCAAACCACCGAAGCGCTTCTCGATGTTGTCTGCCTTCAGGATCGGCTGGCCGACGCTCGAGACATCGCGCAAGGTCGCGGGCAACGGTGCAACGGCAACGCGCCGGGCACGCCCAAAATCAGGCAGCTTGTCGATCAAGCGAGTCACATGTCCCCCGAGCTGGCCGACCAGCCCGCGCGGGAAGAAGAGCACCACCGCCACGAGCACCACGCCGTAGACGAACCCGTGCGTGCCATTGCCGAATGCACTCAGCCAACCGCGCGCCAGCTCTGCAATCGGCAACACGACAACCGCACCGAGTACCGGCCCGGCGACGGTGCCGAGCCCGCCGATCAGCGCGAACATCGCGACCTGGATCGAGAGCTCCAGAGAGAACGCCGAAGACGGCTCGATGAACGTCAGATACATGCCGTGGAAGCTGCCGATCAGGCTGGTGAGACATGCCGATATCACGGCCGCCGCGATCTTCACCCGCACCGGGTTGATGCCGATCGCGCGCGCCGCATCTTCGCGTTCGCGCACTGCGATGAGGTAGTACCCGAAGCGCGAGTGACGAATCGCATGGCAGATCCCGAGCACCACCATCAGGAAGCAGAACGCGACCAGAAGATAGGCCCACTTCTCGCGAAAGATCATCCATTTCAGGCCGATCTGCAGCGGCACGTTCAGCCCGCCTGCGCCGTGCGTCCAGGCTTCTTCATGATTGACGAGTAGCCGCGCGACTTCGAGAAACGCGATCGACGCGAGTGAGAAGAACGGCCCGCGCAGGCGCAGCGTCGGATAGGCGATCACCAGCGCGACGAGTGCCGATACGCCGACGCCCGCGATCATCCCCACCCACGGCGAGATACCGAAGTGCAGCACCAGGAGTCCGGCGGCGTAGCTGCCGATGCCGTAGTACACGGCGTGGCCGAGCGACAGCTGCCCGGCGAAGCCACCGACGATGTTCCACGCCGAGGCCAATGCGGCAAACACGCACACCTGGATTGCGAGGTGAATGACGAACGGCGACTGCGTTGCCAGAGGCAAGACGAGCAACGCTGCGAGTGCGAGATACGCGATATATCCGCGCGGATTCAGTGGGTTGGGAATCATGTTTTTTATCCCCTCACTCGGAGCCACGGCCCAGGCCGAACAAACCCGTCGGTCGCACGATCAGGATCACGAGGAAGATCACGAAGTAGACGACCTCCTTGAGGTCGGGGCCGACGTAGAAGCCGGCGAGGCTGTCGATCAGGCCGATGAACATCGAGCCGATCACCGCGCCAGGCAGGCTGCCCATGCCGCCGAGCACGACGATCACGAACGCGGTCAGGACGAAGTACGAGCCGACCGTCGGAAAAACCGGGTACTGCAACGCGAGCAGGCACGCAGCGATGCCGACGAGGGCGGCGCCGATGCCGAATGCGAGCACATAGGTCCGGTTGACATCGACACCCATCAGCGCGGCGGCGGTCCGGTTCTGCGCAAGCGCGCGAAACGCGCGGCCCGTGTAGGTTCGCGTCAGATAGAAATGCATGGCGAAGGCCACTGCGAGGGCAACGACGAAGGTGAATATCTGGCCGCTGACGAAAGTGAGCGGGCCAAGGCTCAGGTTCTGATTTCCGAAAGAGAATTCGACCTTGCGGATGTCGGCACCGAACAGCAGCAACGCCAGGTTCAGCAACGCCGTCGAGACCCCGACGGTCGCGAACACCTGAATGTGCGCATCGGCAGAGAGCAATGGCTGGATCACGTAGCGCTGCATGAGCGCACCGATCACGAAGAGAAAGACCACGACGATCGGGACCGCGAGGTAAGGGTGCAGACCCAGGCGGCTTGCACAAAGCCAGGCTACGTACATGCCCACCATCAGGAATTCGCCGTGCGCGAAGTTGACCACGCGCACGACCCCGAAGATGAGCGTCAGACCGATGCTGATGATCGCGTAGGCGCCACCGAGCAGCAAGCCGTTCGCTACCAGTTGGAGCAGCAATGACATGAGAAATCCTGAGTGCGGGGCGAGCCCCGCACGTTGGTTTGCCGGTGGCCTGGAAGGCTGATCAGTTCGTGGCGATGGGTTTCGCGTTTGCCACCCCATCAGGGAACACCGTCGCGAGCTTGCCCTGCTGCCACTGCATCAGGTTGAGCGTCGCGGCCGTGTTCTGGCCGGTCTCGTTGAACTGGATGCCCCAGCCCGCGGCCGTGCTGCCAACCGGCGCGCGGTAGGCGAGCGCCGCCTCGCGGATCTTGTCCTTGTCGGTCGACTTAGCCCGTGCCAGCACCTCGAGCATCGCCTTGGCGCCGACGTAGTTGGCGAGGCTGTGGCCCGAGCGTGGCGCCGCAGAAAACTTCTTCTGGTAGGCCGCGACGAAGTCTCCCAGACCGGGCGCACCGGTCGCGTTCATGGTGATCTGCGGGAAGTCGACGTCGTATACGCCTTCGATCGGCGCGCCGACCGCCTGTGCGGTGTCGGTCAGCGAATGACCACCGCCGCCGCCGATCACAGCCTTCGGTTTGTAGCCGGCCGCGGCAGCCTGGCGGAAGAAGAGCACCGCGTCGTTCTGGTAGGCGGTGTGCAGGACCACGTCGGCACCGGCGCCCTTGAGACGCAGGATCACCGACGACAAGTCGACCGTCTTTGCAGAGTAGGCCTGCACCTCGACGACCGTGATGCCGAGCTTCGCGGCGCCTTCTTTCTGCGCCGCGGCGACCAGCGAGCCGTACGGGCCGTCTTCATGAATGATCGCGAGCTTCAACGTCTTGGGATCGACCTTGAGCGTGGGTGCGACCACCTTGACGAGCCCCTCGAGCGTCCGATCGCCGATGTTCTTGGCAGTGGGGTTGACGCGGAACAGGTACTTGAAACCGCGCCCAGTGATCGTGTCGGCGGTAGCGCCGAGCTCGAAGTACGGCACGCCGGCAAGCTCGGTGACCTGCGTGGCCGCCTGCGAGATACCCGACGCATAGCTGCCGAAAACTGCGACGACGTTCTCCACCGAGGTCAAACGCCGCGCTTCGCCGACCGCTTGGCTGGCGTCGACTGCATCGGCCTTCACGAGCAAGATCTGCCGACCGTTGATTCCGCCAGCGGCGTTGCGTTCGTCGACTGCGAGCTGCACACCGCGATAGCTTTCGTCGCCCAGCAAGGCAAGGCCGCCGCTGAACGGGTACAGCGCCCCGAGTTTGAGTTCCTGAGCGTGTGCAGGCGCGCTGGCTAGCGCGAACGCAATACCGACGCCTGCCGTGACCCGGCGCAGAGCATTGAACATGGCTTGTCTCCTGGTGGTTTTAGTGCGGATGAAGCGCTTCAGACCTACCAGATCGAACCGTCCAGCTTTCAGGTCTTCGCCGGAAACAAATTTAACTTGAAGCGCTTCATCTCTCTATTCGGGTTCTCCCGCGATGGTCGCAATGCGCCACCACGGCCACCTATGCGCGCACTGTAGAGATCTGCGTCACCGGCTTCAGGTTGGTGTAGTTCGCGACGTCGTTGCGGATGTCCTTGGCATGTGGCGAGAAGGCGGCGTAGAAGGCGTCGGTCGAGTCGAAGTACATGTGAACCGCGGCGACGAAAGCCGGCCGGCTGCCGGGCGCCGGCCCAGACACCCCCTCGTCGATCTCGAACTTCTTCATCGCATCGCCCAGCAGCTTCTGGATCATCGGCACGTGCTTGTCGGCGTAGTAGTTCATGTCGAAGGTGCTGCCTTCGTCGTTGGGATAGAGAACGCTCACTTTGATCATCTGGATTACCTCTTCGGTTGGGGGGAACTGGTCGGCGCATCGGTCGTGGCACGTTGGGCTCCGATGCCCAGATACGTGTCGATGATGCGTCGGTCGTGCAGCAGATCGCGGGCTGCACCGGTGAGCGCGACAACGCCCATTTCGAGCACGTAGCCGCGGTCAGCCACCTGCAGCGCGGCACGCGCGTTCTGCTCGACCAGCAGCACCGACACGCCGTGTTGCCGCAACGACGACACCACCTGCAACACCTCGCGCACGATGAGTGGCGCCAAGCCGAGCGATGGTTCGTCGAGCATCAACAGGCGCGGCCGCGCCATCAGCGCGCGGCCAATGGCGAGCATCTGTCGTTCGCCACCCGACAGCGTCGAGGCCATCTGGCCACGTCGCTCACGCAGCCTTGGAAAGATCAAGAAGACCTCGTCCATGCGCGCTTTTTGGTCGCGCCGGCCGGTACGCCAACGGTAGAAGCCGCCGAGCAGCAAGTTGTCTTCGACCGACATCTCGGCGAACAGCTCGCGCCGCTCGGGCACCAGCGACACGCCGCGCGCGACCATCGCCTCGACGCTCGGTCGCGCGATGCGCTCACCGCCCAGCGACAGCGCGCCCTTTGCCGGCAGCAAGCCCATCGCAGCGCAAAGCAAGGTGGTCTTGCCGGCGCCGTTGGGGCCGATCACGGTGACGATCTCGCCTTCGTTCACATCGAGTGCGACGTCGTGCACGGCCTCGACTGCGCCGTAAGACACGCTGAAGTTTTCGAGCTTGAGCAACGGGGTCATGCGTTGCGCCTCACTGCTTCGAGCGCTGCGACAGGTTCATCGTCGGCCACGCCCAGATAGGCTTCGAGCACCTTGGGATCGGCCTGCACTTGGGCCGGTGTGCCCTCGGAAATGACGGTGCCGAACTCGAACACGGTGATGCGGTCGGCCAGGTTCATGACGAACTCCATATCGTGCTCGACCACCAGGATGCCGAGCCCTTCGGCGCGCAGTTGAGACAGCAGATCGGCCAGCGCGCGCTTCTCCAGATGGCGCAGGCCGGCGGCCGGTTCGTCGAGCAACAGCACCGCCGGCTGGCTGGCCAGCGCGCGTGCGATCTCGACCACGCGCTGCTGTCCCAGTGCGAGCGACGCCGCTGGCGCATCGGCATGCGCGCCGAGCCCGCAACGCTCGATCTGCACGCGTGCTTCGGCCAGCAACGCGGCCTCTTCTGCGCGGTCGAGGCGCAGCATCGAAGCGACCCAGCCACGCCGCGCGCGACGGTGCGCACCGAGCGCCACGTTCTCGATCACGCTGCGCTGGCCGAGCAGCCGCACGTGTTGAAAGGTGCGACTCAGGCCCAGTGCGGCAAAGGCGCGTGAAGGTTGCGCCTGCATGGTGCGGCCCATGAGCCGGACCTCGCCTTCGGTCGGATCGTCGACGCCCGAGATCATGTTGAAGAAGGTGCTCTTGCCTGCGCCGTTGGGACCGATCAGCGCGTGGATCTCGCCCGCCTTGCAGTTCATCGTGACCGCGTTGTTGGCAACGAGGCCGCCGAAGCGCTTGGTGACCGCCGTAGCCTGCAGCAGCACCTCGCCGCGCGCCGGCAGCACGCGTTGCAGCAGGGTCGCGAGCTCATGCGGCGCTCGTACTTTTTCAGGCCGAAGATAGCGCCGGCCCAGACGTCCGAACGTCGGCCAGAGCCCATCGGCAAACCGCTGCAACACCAGCACCATCAAGAGGCCGAACACGATCACCTCGAAGTTGCCGCTGGTGCCCAGCAGGCTCGGCAACACGTCCTGAAGTTTCTCCTTGAGCAGCGTGATCACGGCCGCACCCAGCACCGCGCCCCAGAGATGCCCCGAGCCGCCGACCACCGCCATGAAGAGGTACTCGATGCCGATGTTCAGGTTGAAGGGCGTCGGGTTGACGAAGCGCTGCATGTGCGCATAGAGCCAGCCCGAAATCGCCGCCATCAGCGCAGCCAGCACGAAAAGCTTGACGCGGTAGCGTGCGGTATCGACACCCATCGATTCGGCCATCAGCCGACCGCCTTTCAGCGCGCGAATAGCGCGGCCTTCGCGCGAGTCGAGCAGGTTGTGCAACAGCCACAAGCCGGCCAGCAGCGCTGCCCACACCACGATGCCGAGGGCCCGCGGCGACGCCAGCGAATAACCGGCGATGACCAGCGGCGGCACGCCGGTGATGCCGGTCTGCCCACCGAGGAAATCCATGTTGCCGAACAGGTAGTAGAGGCTCAGGCCCCAGGCGATGGTGCACAGCGGCAGGTAGTGGCCGGACAACTTGACCGTGAAGGCGCCGAGGCCCCACGCCAAGGCGAACGTCAGCACCAGCCCGAGCGCCAGCCCGACCCACGGCAGGCCCGCCGCACCGACGACGACGCCGAGCGCGGCAGCCGCCATCGGCGAGGTGCAGACCCACGCCGTCGCATAGGCGCCGACACCGACGAACGCCGCCTGCCCGAACGAGGTCATGCCGCCGACACCAGTCAGCAAGACCAGCCCGACGGCCACCAGCGAATAGAGCCCGATGTAGCTCATCACCACCACGGTGAACTCGGGCAGGAAGCCCCATGCCACTGCGAGCGCCACGATGGCCGCCGCGGTGAGATGGCGGCGCGTGAGCCAACGCTTGTCGGCCTTCATTCCTCGTCCTCCACGTGACGACTCTTGAGCGACCGCCACCACAGCACCGGAATGATCAGCGTGAACACCAGAACCTCCTTGAAGGCACTGGCCCAGAACGACGAGAACGCTTCGAGCTGACCCACGAGCAGTGCGCCGGCCAATGCCATCGGATAGCTGCCCAGGCCACCGACGATGGCAGCGACGAAGCCCTTGAGGCCGATCAGAAAACCGGTGTCGTAGTAGACGGTCGTGAGCGGTGCGATGAGCAAGCCGGACACGGCCGCGATCAACGCCGACAGCGCAAAGCTGACGTCACCCGACAGCTCGGTCGGGATGCCCATCAGCCGCGCGCCGACGCGGTTCATCGCCGTGGCGCGCAACGCCTTGCCGACCATCGAGCGGCCGAAGAAAAGAAAGAGCAAAACGACCAGCGTGAAGGTGACGCCGACCACCACCAGCGACTGTCCGCTGATTTGCAGACCGCCGACTTCGAAGCGAGCGTCCGAGAAGGCCGGCGTGCGAGATCCTTCGGCGCCGAAGAAGAGCAAGCCGAGCCCGGTGAGGACGCCGTGCAACGCGACCGACACGATCAGCAGCATCAGCACCGTCGCATTTGCCAACGGGCGGAATGCCAGCCGATAGATCAGCGGCCCCAGCGGCGTGATGATGACCAGGGTGTTGGCCGCCTGTGCCCACAACGAAGCGGGCCGCCAACCGAGCACCAGCACACAGGCCAGCACCGGCAACGCCACGCACCAGACCAGCGCCGAACTCCAGTCGACCGTGGCGCCGCGCTTCCAGCGCCACGCCTCGACCACCAGCACCACGGCCGCCAATCCCAGCAACAGCCACAAGGTCGGCGGGATGCGGCCAGCCTGCATGGCGGCCATCGACAACGCGCCGAACGCGACCAGCTCGCCCTGCGGAATAAAGATGACGCGGGTTACCGAAAAAACCAGCACGAGGGCCACCGCCATCAGCCCGTACACCGCGCCGTTGACCAGGCCGTCCTGCACCAGGAGCAGGGCGATCTGAAAATCCATTACTTACTTTCCGAAGTCACGCCTCAAGGCTGATCAGGGTTGGTATTTCCACGCGCCGTTTTCGATCTTGACCATCACGCGCGCGCGCTGGTCGAGGCCAAGGTGGTCGGTAGGCGACAGCGTGAAGATGCCGTGCGCGCCGGGCATTTCCTTGGTCTGCTCGAGCGCGTCGCGCAGCGCGGCGCGGAACTCGGGCGTGCCGGGTTGAGCCTTCTTGAGCGCGATCGGCACGGCGGCGGTCATGAGCAGGCCGGCATCCCACGCGTGCGCGCCGAAGGTCGACACCGTCCCCTTGCCATAGGCCGCTTCATACGCCGCGACATAGGCCTGCGCGCTCTTGCGCACCGGGTTCGACGCCGGCAACTGCTCGGCCACCAGCACCGGGCCTGCCGGCAGGAACGTGCCTTCGACATCCTTGCCGCCGACTCGCAGAAAGTCGGCGTTGGCGACGCCGTGGGTCTGGTACATCTTGCCGGTGTAGCCACGCTCCTTGAGCGCTTTTTGCGGCAATGCGGCCGGCGTACCGGAGCCGGCGACCAGCACTGCGTCGGGCTTGGCGGCCATCAGCTTGAGGGTCTGGCCGGTGACCGACGTATCGGACCTTGCGAAGCGCTCGTTGGCGACGACCGTGAGGCCCTTGAGGCCCGCAGCCTTGGCGAACTCCTGCGACCAGCCTTCGCCGTAGGCATCCGAGAAGCCGATGAAGCCGACGGTCTTGATGCCGCTCTTTTGCATGTGCTCGGCGATGGCGAGCGACATCATGATGTCGTTCTGTGGCGTCTTGAAAACCCACTTGCGCTTGGCATCCATCGGCTCGACGATGCGCGCCGAAGCAGCCATCGAGATCATCGGAGTCTGGGCCTCAGCAGCGACGTCGATCATCGCCAGCGAAGCCGGCGTGATGGTCGATCCAAGGATGATGTCGACCTTGTTTTCGGCCAGCACCTTGCGCGTGTTGGTGACGGCCGCCGTAGTGTCCGACGCGTCGTCCAGCACGATGTAGTTGATCTTTTGCCCGCCGATGGTCTTGGGCATCAGCGCGATGGTGTTCTTTTCAGGGATGCCGAGCGATGCGGCAGGGCCGGTGGCCGACAGCGTGACACCGACGTTGATGTCGGCATGCGCGGACAGTGCCGCAGCCAGCAAGCCGGCCAGCAAGAGAGGGTTCAGAAGCTTCATTCTTGTCTCCAGGAAATTGAACGCAAAACAGAAAAGTCGGAACGACGGGCGCAGCGCGCCAGAAGGTCGGGGAGAGGCGTAGTAGAGAGTCTCGCGGGCGTTGCCGCCATCGGGATTGACCCCGGCTCGCGTGAAGATTTCAACGTTCGTCGAATGAAAGCACGACGCGATCGGTGAGCGGATGCGCCTGGCACGTGAGCACGAAACCGGCGGCGACTTCCTGCTTGTCGAGCGCGAAGTTGCGCTCCATGCGCACCTCGCCTTCGACCAGCTTGGCGCGGCAGGTGCCGCATACCCCGGAGGTGCAAGAGAAAGGTACTTCGAGCCCGGCGGCAGAGGCGGCGTCGAGGATGCTCGGCTGGCCCTTGCGAAACGAGATCTCGCGCTGCAGTCCATCGCGCACGATGACGATGCGCGCCTGTTCGGCATCGCCTGGCAGCGCCTCGTGCAGCACCGCGCCCACGGCATTGCCGGCGGGCAACGCGACCCCGAAACGTTCGATGTGAATGCGCTCTTCAGGCACGCCCGCCGCCAGCAACGCAGCCTCGGCTTCGTCGTTCATCTGGAACGGTCCGCACACGAACACCTGGTCGATCTGCCCGGCCGGCACCACGCTTTTCAGGAACTCGCCGATCTTGTCGCGGTTCATCACGCCGTGATTCAACGGCGCGTCGGTCTGTTCGTCGGAGAACACATGCTGGAGCACCAGCCGCGTCATGTAGCGGTTCTTCAGGTCTTCGATCTCTTCCTTGAACATCGTCGACTGCAGTTGCCGGTTGCCGTAGATGAGCGTGAAGCGGCTGAGCGGTTCGCGTGCCAGCACCGTCTTCATGATCGACAGGATCGGCGTGATGCCGCTGCCGCCCGCGATACCGACGTGATGCCGCTTCGCAGCCGAATCGAGCGGCACGAAGAAGCGGCCTTGCGGCGCCATCACCGCGACCGTGTCGCCGGGTCGCAGGTGCGCGTTGATCCAGTTCGAGAAGACACCGCCGCGCACCTTGCGCACGCCCACGCGCAGTTCGCCATCGTCGACACCGGCGCAGATCGAATACGACCGCCGCAAGTCCTGGCCGTCGATGTCGGTGCGCAGCGTGAGGTACTGCCCTTGCGTGAAGCCGAACACTTCGCGCAGCTCGGCCGGCACATCGAACGACACAACAACCGCCTCCTGCGTGTCGGGCTCGACCGCGCGGACGCGCAGCGGATGAAAGATGACGCTCATAGCGGCTTGAAGTATTCGAAGGGTTCCTTGCACGCGAGGCAGCGGTAGAGCGCCTTGCATGCGGTGGAACCGAAGGCCGACAGCCGCTCGGTGTGGCGACTGCGGCAGCGCGGGCATTCGAGTCGTTGCGCATCGGCACCGCGGCCGAAGAAGCGGATCGGCACCGCCTCGCCTGCAGCGACATTGGCCACGACATGCGGCGGCGCGATGCCGTACTCGGCCAGCTTGCGGCGACCTTCGGCGCTGATCCAGTCGGTCGTCCAGGCGGGTGCGCGGCGCAAGGTCACGCGGGCCGGACCGAGGCCTGCCGCATCGAGTGCCGCGAGAACGTCTTGCTCGATGACTTCGGTGGCGGGGCAGCCGGAATAGGTGGGCGTCAGCACGATCTCCAGGCCATCGTCATGCGCGATCACGTCGCGCACGATGCCCAGGTCGCGCACCGAGACGGCCGGCACTTCGGGGTCCAGCACCGTCGCGAGCACGTCCCATGCGGCCGCGACGTGGCCGGCATTCGGCGCGAGTACGGCGGCAGTCACCACACACCTCCAGGAAACGCACGTTGCAGGTACTGCATGTCGGCCAGGATGAAGCCCATGTGCTCGCTGTGCCGGCCCCGCTTGCCGTCGCTGCGAAAAGCGGAATCTTTCGGGATCGTCAAGCCGGCTTCGTCGAGGATGAGCTTCATGTCGGCCATCCACTGCCCCTGCAGGTCGGCCCAGCGGGGACCGATGCCGGAGGCGCTCGCTGCATCGTCGATCGCATCGGTGTCGAACAGTTCGGGCACGTAACGCCACAAGTCGACCAGTGCCGCATCCATTCGGCGGTGGGATTCGGCAGTGCCGTCGCCCAGTCGCACGACCCAATCGCCCGAGTGCTGCTGGTGGTAGCGCGCCTCCTTCACCGCCTTGCCGGCAATGGCCGCAAGCTCCGCATCGCTTGACGTCGCGAGCCGTTCCCACAGCAGCCTGAGCCAGGTCGCGATCATCGCGTTACGCAGCACGCTGAACGCGAAGTCACCGCGCGGCAACTCGACCATCGTGAGGTTGAGGTAGTCGCGCTCCTTGCGCAAAAACGCGAGCTGGTCTTCGTCGTGCGGCACGTCTTCCAACTCACCGGCACGGGTCAACACCGCACGCGCCTGGCCGAGCAGATCGAGCGCGATGTTGGCCATTGCGATGTCTTCTTCGAGCACCGGCGCATGACCACACCACTCACCCAAACGCTGGGCGAGGATGAGGCAGGTATCGCCGATGCGCAGCAGGTATTGCGTGGCGGGCTTGCGATCGAGTTCGATGGAGGATTGCATTGTTAGTAGCTCCCGTTGTGCTGCGGGTTGCCTTGTTCCTGGCGGTGATCAGAGCGCTTTGCACAAGGATCACGTCGATGGCGTGCTCTCCGCAGCGAAATAAAGGAGGAGCCCGAAGGGCGGGGGACGCTCACATGTGATCGACGGCTTTGGGCAACGCATAGAACGTCGGATGGCGGTACACCTTGTCTTCCGCCGGATCGAAATACGCGGCCTTGTCCCCCGGGTCGTTGGCGACGATCTGGTCGGAGCGCACGACCCAGATGCTGCTGCCCTCTTGCCGCCGCGTGTACACGTCGCGCGCCATCTGGATCGCCATCTTCGGGTCGGCCGCGTGCAGGCTGCCGCAGTGCTTGTGATCGAGCCCCGCCTTGCTGCGCACGAAGACTTCCCACAGCGGCCACTCCGGTTGAGCAGCCACGTTGGCAGTCGCAACTTCGTTCGTCATGCGGCCTCCTTCATCGGTTGCTTCTGGGCATGCGCCATCGCTGCATCGCGCACCCACGCGCCGTCGTCCCATGCTTTCACCCGCGTCGCCAACCGCTCGCGGTTGCACGGCCCATCGCCACCAACGACACGCCAGAACTCGCTCCAGTCGATGGTGCCGTGGTCGTGTGCCTGGCGCTCTTCGTTCCACTTCAGGTCCGGGTCGGGCAAGGTCACGCCAAGGATGCGCGCCTGCTCGACGGCGGCGTCGATGAACTTCTGCCGCAGGTCGTCGTTCGAGAAACGCTTGATGCCCCAGCGCATCGATTGCGCCGAGTTGGGGGACTGATCGTCGGGCGGGCCGAACATCATGATCGAAGGCCACCACCAGCGATTTACCGCGTCTTGCACCATCGCTTTTTGCGCGTCTGTGCCTTGCGTCATCATGGTCAGCAGCGCTTCATAGCCCTGGCGCTGATGGAAGCTTTCTTCGCGGCAGATGCGGATCATCGCGCGGGCATACGGGGCGTACGAGCAGCGGCAGATCGGCACCTGGTTCATGATCGCCGCGCCGTCGACCAGCCAGCCGATGGTGCCCATGTCGGCCCACGTCAGCGTCGGGTAGTTGAAGATCGAGCTGTACTTGGCTTTGCCCGTGTGCAGCGCAGCGAACATCTGGTCGCGCGAGGTGCCGAGCGTCTCTGCCGCAGCGTACAGATAGAGACCGTGACCGCCTTCGTCCTGCACCTTCGCCAGCAAGATCGCCTTTCGCTTCAAGGTCGGCGCGCGCGAGATCCAGTTGCCTTCGGGCAGCATGCCGACGATCTCCGAATGCGCGTGCTGGCTGATCTGCCGCACCAGCGTCTTGCGGTAATGGTCGGGCATCCAGTCCTTGGCTTCGATGAAATCGCCGGCATCGATGTGGGCATCGAAGCGCTCTTCGAGGCGCATCTCTTCGGCGGAGCGAATGGCCTTCTTCTTGCCATCGGCATCACTACCGTCCTTGCCCATCGTGTCCATCGCTTGCGTGTACATGGTGTCTCCTGTGTTCAATGTGGGCGCGTATCGACCACGCGCCGCGCCTTGCCGGTTTGAGTGCGCTCGATGCTGTTCGGATCGAACACGCGCACCTGCGTCGAAATGCCGATCAGCGTCTTCACGCGGTGCTGCACCCACTGCGCGATCGCGCTGCGGTCGCCTTCGGTGATCGCGCTTCCGGTGGGCTGCAGCTCGCAGTGCACTTCGACTTGGTCGAGCAAGCCGTCGCGGCTCACGTGCACTTGATAGAGGCCCGACAGCCGCTCGTGCGCGAGCACGATTTCTTCGACCTGCGTCGGGAATACGTTGACGCCGCGAATGATCATCATGTCGTCGCTCCGCCCGACGATCTTGCCCATGCGGCGGAAGGATCGCGAGGTCGGCGGCAGCAGCCGGGTGAGGTCACGCGTGCGGTAGCGGATGACGGGCATCGCCTCTTTGGTGAGCGAGGTGAAGACCAGCTCGCCCTCTTCGCCATCGGGCAACAACTCGCCGGTGTCGGGGTCGATGATCTCAGGGTAGAAGTGGTCTTCCCACACCACCGGACCATCCTTGCTTTCGATGCACTCGCTTGCGACACCGGGGCCCATCACTTCTGACAGACCATAGATATCGACAGCGTCGATGCCGGCCTTGTTCTCGATGTCGTGACGCATCGCTTCGGTCCACGGCTCGGCGCCGAAGATCCCGATCTTGAGGCCGCTGCTGCGCGGATCGACGCCCTGGCGTACGAACTCTTCCATGATCACCTGCATGTAGCTGGGCGTCACCATGATGATGTCGGGCTTGAAGTCGCGGATGAGCTGCACCTGTTTTTCAGTCTGCCCGCCCGACATCGGGATGACGGTGCAACCGGCCCGCTCGGCCCCGTAGTGCGCACCCAGGCCGCCGGTGAAAAGGCCGTATCCGTAGGCGACATGGATCATGTCGCCGGCCCGGCCACCGGCCGCACGAATCGAGCGCGCGACCAGGTCGGCCCAGATGTCGATGTCGTTCTTCGTGTAGCCGACCACCGTCGGTTTGCCGGTCGTGCCCGAGGACGCATGGATGCGCGCGACCTGTGCGCGCGGCACCGCGAACATGCCGAACGGGTAGTTGTCGCGCAGGTCGCCCTTCACCGTGAACGGGAACTTCGCAAGGTCGCTCAGTTGCTTCAGGTCGCCGGGCTTCACGCCCTCGGCGTCGAAGGCTTTGCGGTAGTGCGGCACATGGTCGTAGGCGCGTTGCAGCGTCGCCTGCATGCGCTGCAACTGCAGCGCGACGATCTCGTCGCGGCTGGCGGTTTCGATGGGCGACAGGTCGCCGGGTTCGGGGCGCTTCGCGGTCATGGGGCGTCTCCCGCAGCGGCCACGGTTTCGGGCGCGGTCGCTGTTGCGATCGGCTTTACCGCTGGCCTGCCTTTCAGGGTGTGCGAGCGGCCGCGGAACACCGCGATGCGCTCACCGCGCTGGTTGGTCACTTCGGTGTCGTAGACGCCGGTACGGCCGCTCTTGGAAATCTCGATGCAGCTTGCCGTGAGCTGGTCGCCTTGCCGCGCCGGCGCGATGAAGTCGATGCCGAACGACGATGCCACCGTGAGCTCGTCGTACGAGTTGCAAGCGAAGGCGAAAGCCGAATCAGCGAGCGTTGCGATAAAGCCACCGTGGCAGGTGTCGTGGCCATTGAGCATGTCTTCGCGCACACGCATCGCCAGCGTGGCCGCGCCGGGCGCAATGGCGAGCACGGCCATGCCCAATGTGCGGGTCGCGCGGTCGCGGCGCAACATGCCCTCGGCCACGCGCTCGGCGGTTTGCTGCGGTGTCGGCTGCAACGTTGGCATGCTTCAGCGATCGGTGAAGCGCGGCGCGCGCTTGTTGCGGAAAGCGTCGACGCCTTCGAGGTAATCGTGCGCGGCGCCGAAGCGGCTTTGCAGCTGCGCTTCGTTGGCGAGCGCACCGGCCAGATTCATGTCTTGCGCTGCCGACAGCGCTTGTCGCGTCGCGACCAACGCCTGCGTCGGCATGCCGGCGAGGCGCGTCGCCAAGGCGGTGACGGTGTCGACGAGCGCAGCGTCTTCGACGCATTGCCAGATCATTCCCATCGTGGCGGCTTCGGCAGCCGGCACCTTGTCGCCGAGCATCGCAAGTCCGAGCGCACGCGCATGGCCTACCAAGCGCGGCAGCAGCCACGTGCCGCCGGTGTCGGGCACGAGGCCGATCTTCGAGAACGCCTGGATGAAGCTGGCCGAGCGCGCCGCGATCACGAAGTCGCAGCAAAGCGCGAGGTTGGCGCCGGCACCCGCCGCGACGCCGTTGACGGCTGCGATCACCGGCACAGGCATGGCGCGGATACGTTCGACCAGTGGCGCGTAAGTGCCGGTGATCAGCTGGCCGAGGTCTTTGCCGGGCGCAGCCATCGGATCGCTCAGATCCTGCCCGGCGCAGAAGCCGCGTCCAGCGCCGGTGATGACGACGCAACGCACATCGGCATCGTCGGCCGCAGCGTTCAGCGCAGCAATCAGCTCGGCGTGCATGGTGGTGGTGAAGCTGTTCATCGCGGCCGGACGGCTGAGCGTCAGCGTGGCGATCGCGCCGCTTCGGGCTGCAAGTATCGAAGGCTCCGTCATCGTGGTGTGTCTCCATCGCTCGGCAAAACACTATTGACCGACCGTTCGGTAGATTTTAAGATTCGTCGATCGGGTGGCGCAAGCCCTCGCCATCGCATTGACGTCGGTGCAAACCCTGAGGAGACAAAAACATGCCCTGCTATGCCATCGAAGGCGTCGTGCCCGTGGTCGATGCGACCGCCTACGTGCACCCGACCGCCGTGCTCATCGGCGACGTGATCGTGGGCCCGGGGTGCTACGTCGGGCCGCTGGCCAGCTTGCGCGGCGACTTCGGCCGCATCGTGATGAAGACCGGCTCCAACGTGCAGGACACCTGCGTGGTGCACGGCTTTCCGCTGCAGGACACGGTGATCGAAGAGAACGGCCACATCGGCCACGGCGCGGTGTTGCACAGCTGCATCGTGCGGCGCGATGCGCTGGTCGGCATGAACGCGGTGGTGATGGACGAGGCCGAAGTCGGTGAAGCATCCTTCGTCGCGGCCTGCGCTTTCGTCCCTGCCGGCATGAAGATTCCGCCGCGCAGCCTGGTCGCCGGCATGCCGGCCAAGGTCAAGCGCGAACTGAGCGACGCCGAGATCGCCTGGAAACTCGAAGGCACCCTGACCTATCAGGCGCTCGCGCGCCGCTGCCTCGCCAGCCTGGTCGAAGTACAGCCGCTCACCGTCGTCGAACCCAACCGGCCGACCGTTCAGCGCTCATCCGTTCGCTCGCTGGTCGACACCAAGCGCAGCGCAAAAGCGGACTGACCCGATGGCACGCGGAAGAGCCGCCAACTACGACGACCAGCGCGACATGATCCTGGCGCGCGCGGCCGGCTTGTTCGCGCAGCGCGGCTATCCGTCGACGTCGATGAACCAGGTGGCCGAGGCCTGTGGGCTGTCGAAGGCGACGCTGTATCACTACTACCGCGACAAATACACGCTGCTCGTCAGCATTGCGGACGACCACGTGTCGCGACTGGCGGCACTGGTGGAAGACGAAGCCAGCCTGGCGCTGCAGGGCGAAGCGCGCTTGCGGCACTTCATCCAGCGCATCGTCGCGGAATATGCCGATGCGCAGGACGCGCACCGCGTGCTGACCGAAGACGTCAAGTTCCTGGAGCCGACCGACCGCGAGCGCGTGCTCGGCAAGGAGCGCAAGGTGGTCGCAGGCTTTGCCAAGGCGGTAGCCGAAATGCGCGCCGACAAACCCGGTGCGCCGCTTTCGAAGCCGCTCACCATGCTGCTCTTCGGCATGATCAACTGGATGTTCACCTGGATGAAGCCGGGCGGCGACCTCGACCATGCGGCGATGGGGCCGATCGTGGCGGATCTGTTCATCGGCGGCCTCGGTGCGGTCGCTGCGCCGGGGTCGCCGGTGAACGTCAGGCCGGCTTCATGAAGCCGACATCGCGCGGGTAGGTGTAGGTCGTGCCGTTCACCACCAGCGTATTGCCGTTGAAGTTCTTCAAGTTGGGGAGGATGTCGAGCAGTTGCGCATCGTTCAGGCCGAACCACTTGCCCATGGTCGCGCCGTACTGATCGACCGAGGTGGTCGGGATCAAGCGGCCCTGGCCGACGTGGCCTTCGTAGCCGTCGAGCGTGGAGGTGTTGTTGATGCTCACTGGTGGCGGCGCACCGTAGATCATGTTGCCTTTGACCGCGCCGCCGACCACGAAGTGGTGGTTGCCCCAACCATGGTCGGCGCCGTCGCCGTTCGATGCGAGCGTGCGGCCGAAATCGGATGCTGTGAAGGCAGTGACCTTGTCGCCGAGGTTTTCGGCAACCATCGCCGCATGAAAGCTGGCCATGGCGTCGCTCACTTGCTTCAACAACGGCGCCTGGTTGTTGATCAGGTTGTCGTGCAGGTCGAAGCCGCCCGTCGACACCATGAACACCTGGCGCTTGGCACCCGTCGTAGCGCGTCCGCGAATCAGGCGCGCCACCATGGCGAGTTGGTTGCCGAGGTTGGTGGGCGGCACCGGAAACGTCCCGGCGGCATAGGGCAGTGCGATGGCGGTCGTCACCGTGCCTTCAGCCTCCACCGCGCGCTTGGTGACTTTGTTGTATTCGTTCTCGAGCTTGTGCGTGCGGGTTTGTTGGGTCAGCGCCTGCATCGCAGACTTGACCGTAGCCGAGCCGTACAAAGTGGTGCCAGAGGCCGGACTCACACTGTTGATGCGCACGGCACCGCCGCTGCTCACCTGGTATTGCAGCGCACTGTCGCCCGACAAAAACACCGCATTGCCTGAGACCGAAATGCAGGTGAAGAGCGAGTTGCTGTTCCGCCCGAGCACCAGGTCGCCGATGTTGCCGCCCCAGCCGACCGTCGAGCCTTCGGGCGACGACGATTGCCATGTCGACTGCTGGTCATTGTGCGAGAAGAGCTTGGGCGGTTGCGGGTACACCTTCTTGTTGCTGTTGTTGAAGGTGGCGCGGCTGAGCGGCACGACCAGCGGTCCGACGTTGAGTTGAACCGCCGCGTTGCCGGCATCGAACAAGCCTTTCATCGCCGTCATCGATGGGTGCAATGCGTATTGGCGGCCATTCGTCAGCGCCTGCGTCGGGCTGAGCGCCGTCGCAGCGAGATCGGCCTTGGCGATCGCGATGCCACCGGCCGACTGAACGCCGCCACGGATGGTGCTGTACTTGCCGTAGCTGTCGTCGTCGTAGGTGACGACGGTGTTGGCGTAGTCGCAGCCGCCGTACAAAAACACGCAGACAAGCGCCTTGTAGTCGGTGGCCGTCTGCGCAGCGGCCTCACCCATTGTGGCCAGGCTGAGCGCGAACGGCATGGCGGTGCCGGCCAACGCCAGGGAACTGGAACGCTTCAGAAATGCGCGGCGCGAATGGCCCTTGGGGTCGATGTAGTGCATGGGGCGCCTATTTCTGGATCAGGTATTCGGGGGAGGCCAGCACCATCAAAATCGCCGCGTAGATGCGGTTGTTCTTCAGGGTGTCGTTGGTGCTGCCGGCCGGGATGGGCGGCGTCGCGAGTGCATTGGTGATCAACGCCACCGTGGCTGCTGAAAGCTGGTTGGCGCACATCACGAGGTTGAGCCGGCGCACGAGTGCGGCTGCATCGAACACCAGCGATTTTTCGACCGTGTAGCTCGCACTCACATCCTTGGTGTCGTAACCGTTCTGCAGGATGTTCTGCATGTAGTTGAGGTACCCGCCGACGCTGGTCTCGTTGACCAACTGGAACTCCGGCGCGACCTTGCCTTCACTGGCCAGCACCGTCGACGGCGGCACATAACCGGGCCTGAAAAAATTGAACACCGAAGGCGAGCGCAGCGGGCTCTGGCCGAGCCGATTGGCCGCATCCGTGGTGTTGTCGACTTTCCAGGTGTCCTTGACCGAGGTCACGCCGAAGCTGCGTGCCCATTGCACGAGGCGCAGCATCGGTTCGCGCAGGCGGCCGAAGTTGGGGTCGGTCAGACCGGCCGGGCTGCGTGCTTCGTTATCGAGCAACACGGCAGCGAAGACGCTCTTCATGTCGCCACGAACACCGGCACCGTTGTCGGCGAACACGGCCGCGACGCGTGCGATGTAGGCCGCGCTCGGGTTGCTGGTAATGAGCCGCTCGATCAGCTGCTTGCAGATGAAGGGCGCGGTGTTCGGATGATTGGTCAGCGTGTCGAGCGCCGTCTTCAGTGAAGCGGCACCCTTGGTACCGGCCGCGATCGTGGTGCCGAGAAAGTTCGACGCCATCGTCGAATGGTTGTTTTCGGTCAACACCATGGGCCGTTGGGTCCACTGGTTGCTTTCGATCGTGTAGGTCTGGCCCGGTGGCGCGAAGGCGCCTTTTTCGGCCGTCTTGATGTCGAGGTCGTAGCCGGTGAAGACCCGCGCGATGTTGGTCACGTCGTCTTGCGTGTAAGTGTCGAGCGGCGTGCCGTCGGCCGCGCGCTTGATGCTGCCGTCGGCATTGAGCTGATACAGCCCCAGCGTCATCAACTGCATGACTTCGCGGCCAAAGTTTTCATCGGGCTGGCGACCGGACGAATTCTCTTTCATGTTGCCGCGCGTGTTGAGGTAGAAGCCCATCGCCGGATTCAGCGTGATGTCTTCGAGCAGCTTGCGGAAATTGGTGGTCACGCTTGCGACCATCGTGTCCCAGTACTGCGCCATCATCGTGTCGGGCCAGCTCGATCCGATGTCATTGGCCGACACCACGAAGATCTCGGAGAAGACCATCGCCATGCGCTTGCGGAACCCGTCCGGTGACGACATGAGCTGGTTCCAGATCATGTTGTCGGTGTAGGCCGTGTTGTAAGGCTTGCTGGCGAGCCATTGCCAGCCGGTTTGCGATGGCGCGAGGTCGGCCTGCTCGCCGATCCAGGTCAGGTAGCCCTTCGCGCGGACCGCCGCGATGTCGGTTTCCGTCGCCGAGAACTGCGCCTGCAACAAGAAGCGCGCAGCCTCGTCGTCGGTCTTGGCGGTGGTGTAGATGTAGGTGCCGGCGGTCGGCGTGTTTTGCAATGCGGTGAGAGACCCGGCCGCGACCTGGGTGCTTCCGGTCGAGGTGGCTCCGTTGGTGCCACCGGCGGCCAGAAAGGCAGCGCCACTGCTGCCTCCACCGCCGCCACCGCCGCATGCGGCGAGAGCCGCCGCGGCCGCCAGTGCCGCCGTCAGCGAGAGCCGGCTGCCGTGTCCGGCTTCGCTGGGTGTGCTGCCAGAACTTTCGTTTGACGAAAGGGCGCGCGTTGTCTCTTCGGTCGCGATTTCGCGACCGGTCTGCAAGTCTTCGACCATGGGTTTCCTCGTCCTCGACGCTGTTGCGTCACTCCGCTCAAGGCAAATGCCGTGCCCGACCATGGGTGGGCCACCGGAACTCTAAAGGACGTCTGTAGGACAAGGACTGTAAGAAAATGTGACTTTTTTCGTCACATCGATACAACTCGACATTGCGCGTGCCGAAAAATGTCGGTCAGTTTTTGGCCGCTTCGAGCGCGTTTCGGGTCTGCAGGGCGACAGCCCTTGCCGCCGCCGCAAAGTCGTCTTTGTCAGAGGCGTAACAGATTGCGCGCGACGAATTGACGACGATCGGCGCATCGCTTCGCCAACCTGCGCGGACAGTTGCAACGGCGTCACCGCCTTGGGCTCCTACGCCCGGGATAAGTAACGGAACCGTCGGCGCTAAAGCACGCACGCGTTCTATTTCTGCCGGGTACGTCGCGCCGACGACAAGGCCGAGTTGTCCGTTCAAATTCCATGGACCTTGCGCGAGCCGTGCAACGTGTTCATACAAAAAAGGTTCTCCTTTTATGCCGGCGAGCCGCTGGCCCTGCAGATCGGCACCGCCCGGGTTGCTCGTTCGGCACAGCAAAAAGGCGCCTTTGCCGTCGTGCCGGAGATACGGCTCGACCGAATCGAATCCCATAAAAGGCGACAACGTGACCGCATCCGCGCCGTAACGCTCGAAAGCCTCACGCGCATATTGCTCAGCGGTCGAGCCGATGTCGCCACGCTTGGCGTCGAGGATGACCGGGACATGCGGCACGTTGCGGCGCAAGTGCTCCATCAACTGCTCGAGCTGGCCTTCGGCGCGGTGCGAGGCAAAGTAGGCGATCTGCGGCTTGAAGGCGATCGCCAAGTCGGCAGTGGCATCGACGATGCGGGCGCAAAAGTCGTAGATTTTGCTGGCGTCGCCTTTGAGGCCTGCCGGAAAGCGGGCCGGCTCCGGATCGAGACCAACGCACAGGAGCGAGCCGTTCTGGCGCTCGGCGGCGCGCAACTTGTCGAGAAATGTCATGGGCCGATTCTAGGAAGCGACGCGCTCGAACTCGGCGGCCGCCAGACAGAGGTCGGCCCAAGCCTTGGCCTTGTCGGCCGGATTGCGCAAGAGATAGATCGGGGGATAGCTGGCGACCAGCGGGGTTTCCGCCCCGCCTCGATCGACTCGTACTTGTGCAACGCGGCCGCGCAACTTGCCGAGCGGCTCGTCGCTTTGCATCAGACCCTGGGTCGAAAGCGGCCCCAGCGCCAGCACGAGCCGGGGTGCCAGCGAGGCAGCCTGCGCGGCGAAGCCGGTGCGGAGCGGCGCTACGTCGCCTGGCGGCGCACCGGTGGCGCTGCGGTGAACGCGCGCCAGATGCACCGGCGCCGTCCCGCGATCGAGTTGCAGCGCCCGCAGCATGTTCTGCAGCAGACGCCCAGCCTCGCCGGCAAAGGGCTCGTCGTCGTGGCGGCCGTCTGCCGAGGGGGGCGTGTCGACCACCAGCAGCCAGCCGTTTTCAGGTGGGCCGCTACCGTCGTAGAGACGGATCGCGGGTTCGATCAGGACTGCAGCAGCCTGCGCCGCACCGGGCGCGCGCCGGGCCGCAGGCGTTGGGGCGGCTGCGGTGGCGGTGGCAGTGACAGTGGCGGGAGGCAAAGACTCTGCCGGAGCCGCTGCGCGCGAGCGACTCGCCACGGGCTCTACCACCTCAGGCGCCGCAGTTGCCGTCATCCGCTCCGCCGTCGGCCACCAGACCTTGACGCCCATTTCTTCGAGCATGGCCCGCTGGCGCGCATCGAGCTGCATCGTCGCTTCGGTCATTGCAAGGCGCCCCAGGCGCTGCCGGTTTCGTCGAGCCGCAAGCTCATCACCACGGCGTCTTCGCGACGATTGCCGAGGTCGGGGTAGTAGGCCTTGCGCACGCCGACACGGCGAAAGCCCTGGCGCGTATAGATGTCGAGGGCGCGCTGGTTGCTCTGCCGCACTTCGAGCCAAAGCCATTGCGCCGCCTGGACGCGCGACCAGCCGCAAAGGGCTTCGAGCATCAACGGCGCCCAGCCCTGCCGCTGAAACGCCGGTGCCACGGTGAAATTGAGCAGATGGACCTCATCGACGCCCTTCATGGCAACGAAGTAGCCGATGAGCGTGTCGCCGCCCATCAGCAACTGGCAGTGATAGCCGGCCGTCATCGAGTCGGAGAAGTTGGTCGGTGTCCAGGGGTGGCTGTACGCAGTGCGCTCGACCGCGCAGACCATGTCGATCCAATCGGTGGTCAGGGGTTCGAGCCGGGCTTCGAGGGGCTGGAGAACAGCGCTCATTTCAATGAAGTAGCAACAACGGCGCCAGCTTTGATGGCGGCGCGTTCTTCGGTGGTTTGGGCGACTTTATCGCGGACGTACAGCGGTGCGGCATCGGCCGGGGCGACGGCGCGGCCCGCAGCGAGCAGGGCGGGTGCGAGGCGGAGCATGGCAGCGGCGGTGGGCAACACCACGTGACGCGCAGTCGCTGCGGCCAGCCGGTCGCCATAGGCAGCGAATGCATTGCCTGCGAGGGCGAAGCCCGGCGGGACGATGAGTGCTTCCGGCGCCAACAATTGTGCTCGGCCGAGGTCGTCGGGATCGGCGCCAATGCCACGACCATCCAGCACGTAGCTCGCCGCGTACACCTGGTCCATCCGCGCATCGAGCACCGACACCACCCGCGTCGTGCCGAAACGATGGCGCGCTTCTTCGGCCATCGCATGCAGCGTGTCGACCGGCAGCAGCGGCACATCGGCGCCGAAACCCAGCCCCTGCGCCACCGCACACGCGGTGCGCAACCCGGTGAACGATCCGGGCCCGCGACCGAAGGCGATCGCGTCGAGCTCGCGCAGCGTGAGCCCGGCCTGGGCAAGCAGTTGCAGGACCAGCGGCAGGAGCGTGGTCGACGACTGCGCCCCGCCGGCACCGCTGTGCTCGAAGAGCAAGTCGCCGTTCTGCACCGCGACCGACAACTGGTCGGTGCTGGTGTCGAAGGCGAGCAATTTGGGCATGCAGCGATTATCGAGGCGCAGGCCGACCGGGATAATCCGGCGATGCCTTTCGCCTTTCCCAAGCCCTGGCGCCAAGCCGTCGTTTTCGCCTGCGCCCTGGCCGCCATTGCGCACGCCACCGCGCAAGCGCTCCCATCTGAAGTCGATGCCGCCCTGGCGCGCGCCAAAGTGCCGCGCGACGCAGTCGTCATGCTGGTCGCCGATGCCGATGGTGTACGGCCGCCGCGCCTCGCCTGGCGCACCCAAGTGCAAGTCAACCCGGCGTCGATCATGAAGCTGGTCACGACCTATGCCGCGCTCGACCTGCTCGGCCCGGCCTTCACCTGGACCACGCCCGTCTACGTCGATGGGCCCATCGTCAACGGCGTGCTCAACGGCAACCTGTACATCAAGGGCCAGGGCGACCCCAAGCTGGTGATCGAGCGCATGTGGCTGCTGCTGCGGCGCATTCAGGGGCTGGGCATCAACAGCATCGCGGGCGACATCGTGCTCGACCGCACCGCATTCGAAACCGTGGAGGCCGATCCGGCCGCCTTCGACGGCGAAGGCTTGCGCCCCTACAACGTGGCGCCCGACGCGCTGCTGCTCAACTACAAGTCGGTCGTGATGACCTTCGTGCCGAACCGCGCCGCGCAAACGGCCCAGGTCAACTTCGAGCCGTCACTGACCGGCGTGACGATGCAGCGCACGGTGCCGCTGTCGGCCGGCGACTGCGGCGATTACCGCGTCACGCTCGCCGCCGACTACGCCGATGGTGCACGCATCGGCTTTGCCGGCAGCTACCCCGCAAGTTGCGGTGAAAAAGTCTGGGCCGTTGCGTACGCCGACCCGCGCAGCTACGCGGTGCGTGCCATCGGCGGGCTGTGGAGCGAAATGGGCAGCCAGCTCAAGGGCCAGGTGCGCGAAGGCCGGGTGCCGGCCGGGCTCAAGCCGGCATTCGAAGTCGCCTCGCCGCCGCTCGCGGAGGTGATTCGCGACATCAACAAGTACAGCAACAACGTGATGGCGCAGCAGCTTTTTTTGACGCTCGGGCTTCAGCAGAAAAACCGCGGCACGCTCGACGGCGCACGCGACACGGTCAGGCAGTGGTGGAACGATCGCATCGGCACCGGCGAAGGTCAGCCGGTGTTCGACAACGGCTCGGGTCTGTCGCGCAACGAGCGCATCAGCGCCGCGGCGCTGGCCAAGATGCTGCAGGTGGCCTGGCGCTCGCCGGCCATGTCGGAGCTGATGTCTTCGCTGCCGGCCTCCGGCGTCGACGGCACGCTGCGCAAGCGCGCACTGCGCTCGGGCGGCGCGGCGCACCTGAAGACCGGCACGCTGCGTGACGCGGCGGGCGTGGCGGGCTTTGTCGATGGCGCCAGCGGCCGGCGCTACATCGTGATCGCCATCGCCAACCACGCCAATGCGGGTGCGGCACGGCCAGCGTTCGATGCACTGGTCGACTGGGCGACCCAGGACTGAAGCTGACTGGCTGATTCAGGCTGCGGCGCGCTGCAGCCTGTCGCGCACGCCTTCCCACTCGGCGTCGGCCGGTGGCGTTTCGACCCATATCAGCCTCACGCCCTGTGCATCGAAGGCCCGCAGCACGGCGAACAACTGGTGCGCGCTGGCGACCGCGTCGTCGGGCATGCGCCGTTGCACGATGTGCGGCGACGGGCTCCTGAGCACGCTGCGCGACCACACCGCGATGTGGCGCGCATTGGCGCCGAGCACGTCGAGCGCGGTCTGCATGGCGCGTGCGTCCATCATGCGCAGCTTGGCGGCCGGAGCGTAGTGCGATTCGAGCGTGCCCGATGCGCGCGGGTCGGGCGACGCCAGCTCTTCCTTGCTGCGCAGCGGCTGGCCGCAGGCCGCTTCGATTTGCGCACGCGTGATGACGCCGGGCCGCAGCAGCACCGGCGCGCCGCGGCTGCAATCGACGATGGTCGATTCGATACCGACCTCGCACGCGCCGCCGTCGAGCACCAGCAACGCGTCGCCGAACTCCTCGTGCACGTGCTGCGCGGTGGTGGGGCTGACCCGGCCGAACCGATTGGCGCTCGGGCCGGCCAGGCCGGGAACGCCCAACTCGGCGCAGGCGACCAGCAGGGCCTGCGCGACCGGGTGCGCAGGACAGCGCAGACCGATGGTGTCTTGTCCGCCGGCGGCGGCGGCGCCAACGCCGGGCTGCCGCGTGACGACCAGCGTCAGCGGGCCAGGCCAGAAAGCATCGGCGAGTGCTTTGGCGAACGGCGGTAGCGGCTGCGCAAAGCGCGACAGCGATTCTTCGCCCTTGATGCCGGCCGCGATGTGGACGATCAGCGGATGGTCGCTCGGCCGGCCCTTGGCCTTGAAGATACCGGCCACCGCCGCATCGCTGCTCGCGTCGGCGCCCAGCCCGTACACCGTCTCGGTCGGAAAGCCGACCAGCCCGCCGGCTCGCAGCACGAGCGCGGCGTCGTGCAGGGCGTCAGGCGTTTCGCCATCTCGAATCATTGGCAGCCTCTTAGGCAAAGCGAGGGGTGCACGATCACTCCGACAACGGAATCGGCAGGCCCAGCAATGCGGCTGCGAAATCCGCCGTGCCGCGCACTTCGTCGATGTCCGCACCAGTGATGTTCAGGTGCCCCATCTTGCGACCGCGCCGCGCCTCCGTCTTGCCGTAAAGATGCAAATGCACCCCTGACAGCGCCAGCACGTCCGCCCATTCAGGCTCCATCGGCTCGTCGGCCGATGGGCTGCTGCTCTCGTTCCTGAACCACAGATCGCCAAGCAGATTGAGCATGACGGTCGGGCTGTGCTGGCGCGGCTGCGTCAAGGGCAGACCGGCGAGGGTGCGCACCTGCAACTCGAACTGCGACACGTCGCACGCGTCCATCGTGTAGTGACCGCTGTTGTGCGGGCGCGGTGCCATCTCATTGACGACCAGCGCGCCGTCGGCCTGCACGAAAAATTCGACACACAGCACGCCGACGTAGTCGAGCCCGGTGGCGATCGACTTGGTCGCCGCGATGGCACGCGCCGCCAGATCGGCCGGCATGTTGCCTTCATGCACTTCCGTGACGGCAAGGATGCCGTCGCGATGCAGGTTGCGCTGCGCCGGAAAGTTGACGACCTGGCCGTCGTGCCCGCGTGCCACGAGGACCGAGCATTCGAATTCCAGTGGCAATCGTTTTTCGAGAACGCAGGCGACGCTGCCGGTGTCGGCCCAGGCATCGGCGAGCTCGGCGCGAGTCGTCACATGGCGCTGGCCCTTGCCGTCGTAGCCGAGGCGCGCTGTTTTCAGGATGCCGGGCAGCAGATCGTCGGCCACGGCGTCGAGCTGGGCTGCCGACTCGATCACTGCATACGGTGCGCACGGCACGCCGCAGCGGGCGAAGTGCGCCTTCTCGGCGATGCGGTCTTGCGCGATGGCGACAGATGCCGCAGCGGGTGCGACGGGCCTGGCGGCCGCCAGGTGGTCGAGCGACGGTGCGGGCACGTTCTCGAACTCGGTCGTGATGGCGTCGGCAAGACCGGCGAGCCGCGCAAGTCCATCGACATCGATGTAGTCGGTCTGGATGAAGTGGTGGCTGACGCGGCCGGCCGGGCTGGCGGTGTCGGGGTCGAGCACTGCGGTGAAGTAGCCCATGCGCTGCGCCGCGTGCACGAACATTCGGGCCAGCTGGCCACCGCCCAGCACACCCAGCGTGGTGCCGGGCATCAGCGGCAGACCGCGAATCACAGCGCGCTCCCGCCCTGCGGGCCTTGCGTCGCCAGCGCGGTCACGCCAGCGCTTTCGGATCCAGCCGGCGGCAGCGTCATCGCGCTGGCCGCTTCGGTCTGCCGGGCGCGGAAGGCGTCGAGCTTTGCGCGCATCGGCGCATCGTTGACCGCCAGCATCGCCACCGCGAAGAGCGCCGCGTTGGCCGCGCCTGCGTTACCGATGGCGAAGGTCGCGACCGGCACGCCCCTGGGCATCTGCACGATGCTGTAGAGCGAATCCACACCTTGCAGATGCTTACTGGCGACCGGCACGCCGAGGACAGGCACGGTGGTCTTGGCTGCCAGCATGCCGGGCAAATGGGCCGCGCCGCCTGCGCCGGCGATGATCGCAGCGAGCCCCCGGCCGGCAGCGGATTCGGCATACGCGAACAGTTCGTCCGGCATCCGGTGGGCCGACACCACGCGCGCTTCGTAACGGATGCCGAATTGCACGAGAATCTCGACCGCGTTGTGCATCGTCTCCCAATCGGAGCTCGAGCCCATCACCACACCGACCTGAATGGATTCGTTCATGGTTTCAATTTTACGTTTCACCCTTACGTATTCCCGATGATCGACATCACCCTCGAAAACTTTCAGTCCGAACTCGTCGAAGGCTCGACGCCGATCCCGGTGCTGCTCGACATCTGGGCCGAATGGTGCGGCCCGTGCAAGCAGCTCGGCCCGGTGCTCGAAAAGCTCGAAGTCGAATACGCCGGCCGCTTCAGGCTGGCCAAGCTCGATGCCGACGCGGTGCCGCAGATTTCGACGCAGCTGAGCCAGATGTTCGGCGTGCGCAGTATTCCGTTCTGCGTGATGTTTAAGGACGGCCAGCCGGTCGACGGCTTCGTCGGCGCCCTGCCAGCCGAAAAAATCCGCGAGTTTCTCGACAAGCATGTGCCGGCCGCGGCCGAACTCGAAGCCGCCGAAGAAGAAGACGCAGCCTTGCAAGCGATGGCCGAGGGCGATATCGAAGGCGCGCTCGAAAAGCTGGAACACGCGGTCGCGACCGATCCGGCCAACGACGATGCCCGCTTCGACTTCGTCAAGCTTTTGCTGCAGGAGGGCCGCACCGATGAGGCCAAGGTCGCCTTCGCACCCGTTATCGCCAAAACCGCGGCGGTGCGCCGCTTCGACGCGCTGCAGCGCTGGATGTCGGCCATCGATTTCGCGGCGCCACCGGTCGGTGAGCTGCGTCAGGCGGCCGAGTTCGATTCGAAGATCGCCGCCAACAAGCGCGACTTCGAAGCCCGCTTCGGCCGCGCCCAGGTGCTCATGGCCGAGCAGCGCTGGACCGAAGCGATGGACGAGCTGCTCGACATCCTGATGCGTGACAAGACCTGGAGCGAAGAACTCGCCCGCAAGACCTACATCGCCATCCTCGAACTGATCGAGCCGCCGAAGGTGAAGGTTGCCGACGGACAGATTCCACCCGTCGATCCGACGGTGGCGACCTATCGGCGCCGCCTGAGCAGCGTCATCCTGAGCTGACTGCCTGACACCCTGAGCGCGGAACCACTGCCATGCACCTATCGATGATTCGTCTCGCACGCCTTTCCATCGGCACGTTGATGCTTGCAGCCGTTACCGCTTGCGGCAGCGGCATCAGTCTCGACGAGCCGATCGAGGGGCCGTCGTGGCTGCTGGTGCAACTCGGCGATCAACCCGTCGGGGCCGGCGGCGATCCGCGGCGCGATGCACAAATCGAGTTCGACCGAAGCAGCGGCCGGGTGACCGGTTCGGGCGGTTGCAACCGCTTTTCGGGTGGCTTCACACGGACCGGCAGCCATCTGCAGATTTCGCAGTTGGTCGCGACCAAGATGGCATGTCTGGACGGTGCGCGCACTGCCAACGAGATGCAGTTTTTGCAGGTGCTGCAGACAACAGCGAGCTATCGGCTGGTGGGCCCGGGGCGGATGTTGCTGATCGACGCGAGCGGGCAGACGCTCGCGACCTTGGCCGGCGCCTCGGCGCGTTAAGCCGCCAGAGAACCGACACGCAGCGCGCTCGGCGCCGACAGGTCAGCCCGTCAGCCGCTGCAACGCTTCGCGATATTTCGCCGCCGTCTTTTCGATCACTTCGGCCGGCAGGCGCGGTGCCGGCGGCGTCTTGTCCCAGGGCCTGCCGTTGATGCGCGTGGCTTCGAGCCAGTCACGGACGAATTGCTTGTCGTAGCTTGGCGGATTGGTGCCAGCAGCGAACGCGGCCTCGTAGCCTTCGATGGGCCAGTAGCGCGAGCTGTCGGGCGTCAGCACTTCGTCCATCAAGACCAGCGTGCCTGCTTCGTCCAGGCCGAACTCGAACTTGGTGTCTGCAATGATCATTCCCTTGCCGAGTGCGATCGCAGCCGCGGCTTCGTAGATGGCGATGCTGGTTTCGCGAATCTGCTGCGCCATCAACGGGCCGACCACCTCGACCACGCGGTCGTAGCTGATGTTCTCGTCATGCTCGCCGGCAGCAGCCTTGGCGGCCGGCGTGAAGATCGGCCGCGGCAGCTTGCTCGCATTGCGCAAGCCCGATGGCAGGGGCACGCCGCACACCGCCTGGTTCTCCTGGTATTCCTTCCAGCCGCTGCCGGCGAGATAGCCGCGAACAACCGCCTCCACCGGTATCGGCTTCAGCCGCTTGACCAGCATCGAGCGGTCTTTGACCTGTGCCACCTCGTCGGCGGTGACCACGCTTTCGGGCGCCTCGCCGGTCAGGTGGTTCGGGCACAGATGGCCGAGCCGGTCGAACCACCACAGCGCCATCTGCGTGAGGATCACGCCCTTGCCCGGAATCGGCTCGCCCATGATCACGTCGAAGGCCGAAAGCCGGTCGCTCGCCACCATCAGGATGCGGTCGTTGCCCACCGCATAGTTGTCGCGCACCTTGCCGCGCGCGAGCAAAGGCAGGCTCTGGATGGAGGAAGTGTGGACGGTGGTCATGGGCAAATGCGGTGCAAAAACGGGACAGGCGACGCGCCGAAAAATCTGAAGGGAACTGAATTGTGCGCGCAGAAAAAAGCCACCGCGAACGGTGGCTTGCATGCCGGCAGCGCCGAAGCACTGTCGGTCTTGAATCAGCTAACTGCTCAGCTGATGGAGGCGCGGTAAATCGACTCTATCGCAACGTCCAGCGCAGCATTGAAATCAGCATCCGACTGCTGCGCGCTCAGGCCTTCGGTCAGCGCGCGGCTGAAGCTGGCGATGATGCCGGGGTTGCGCATGAGGCGCGCATTGGCTTCGTCACGCTCGTAACCGCCCGACAGCGCCACCACGCGGACCACCTGCGGGTGCGCGACGAGTTCCCTGTAGAAACCGTCGACCGTCGGGATGGTCAACTTGAGCATCACCTTCGTGGCCGAGGGCAATGCATTCAGGCGCTCGATGAAACCCTTCTTGAGCAAAGCTTCAGCCTGTTCCTTGTCGGCCGCGCCGATTGAAACTTCGGGCTCCAGAATCGGCATCAGCCCGGCATTCAGGATCTGCTGGCCGACTGCGAACTGCTGGTCGAGCACGGCGGCGATGCCCTTTTCATTCGCACCATTCACCACCGAACGCATCTTGGTACCGAAGACGCCTTTGCCGGCCGCGCGGGCAAGCAGTGCGTCGAGTTCAGGCATCGGCTTCATGAGCTGCACGCCGTCGGCTTCGTTCGCCAGGCCCTTGTCGACCTTCAAAAACGGCACGACCTGCTTGTGCTTCCAGAGGTACTCGGCCGAGTCGACGCCGTCGATCTGACGGTCCATCGTGGCTTCGAACAGGATGGCGCCGAGCACGCGGCGGCCGTCGAAGGACGGACTGGTGACGATGCGGGTGCGCATCGCATGCACCAGGTCGTACATCTCGGCGTCGCCCTTGTAGGCGCTCTCTTCGATGCCGTACAGCTTCAATGCCTTTGGCGTGCTGCCACCGCTTTGATCGAGTGCGGCGATGAAGCCCTTGCCTTGGCTGACTTTGTCGAGTTGTTCCTGATTCACTGCGTCACTCTCTTGTTCATGCCGTGGCACGGCGGTATTTGGATGGTGAAAGATTGTATCGATGGCCCGTTCCGCGCCTGTCGGCGATGAAGCCGCAACCGCGTGCGGCGAACAAACTCAGTTGCCGCTCGCCGGGCGCGCACCGGCCTTTGCCGAGGCTGCAGAAACCGTCGGCGCTGCCGGCAACCCCACGAACTCCATGATCGGCGGCAACACCGGACCGCCCAGCCATTGCAGCGGCTTGGCCACCGCACCGATCAGCGTGATATGGCTCAGGTCGTTGAACTCCCGCAACTGCACGGGTACGCCGGCGGCACGCAGACGGCTCGCCATTTGCTCTGTGTTCTGCACATAGTCGACCAGCTTGTCTTTGGTCGTGGCGATGAGGAGCGTACGCGGTGCAGCGGCCGAGACGTGCGCCATGGGTTGCGAATCCGGCGGCGTGCCCGGCCAGTTGAAGGCGGCTTTCACCTGTGGGTCGATGGGCGGGAGAAAGTCGAACGGCCCGGCCAGTGCGATCCATCCGGCCAACTGCTTCGGGCTGGCGCCGACATCGGCCAACCAACGGTCATCGAGCGCGACCATCGCCGCGTTGTAACCGCCCGAACTGTGGCCCATCACGTAGACCTGCTTCGGATCAGCTCCCAGCCGATCCGCGTTGTCGAGCGCCCACTTGGTCGCCAGCGCGCTGTCCTGCACAAACACCGGGTATCGAAAGTCCGGCGAAAGGCCATAGTCCGGAATCACCGCCGTCACGCCCCGCGCGGCGAGCGCCTCGCCGACGAACTTGTACATCGCGCGATCACCGCTGCTCCAGGTGCCGCCATAGAAGAAGATTACCAGCGGCCGCGCGGCGTTGGCTGCCATCGCTGAAGCCAGTGGTTTGTAGATATCAAGACGCTGCCGTGCCGCGCCGCCGTAAGCCACGTCTCCTTCGAACCGGTACGTGCTCGTAGGCACCAACCCGTTGACGATCTTGACCGGAGAACATGCCGCCAGCAGGGCGGTGAGCAGGGCAGCGAGCGCGACGCAAGCCAGCGAGCGCAAAGGCAAAAGAGTGAAGTTCATCGGCCTTGTACGCAGAAGAACGCGCACTGGTTTCGGAAGGTACGCGAGCGTGCACATTTCTGCGGCCCAGTCCGGTAGGACGCCCTTCCAGAGACACCGCGGAACTGGCTCCGCCAGGCCGCTGGTGTCGCCCCCGGTCAGGGGGTGGGCGCTGTGACACGCAGTGCACAGCAACCTGGGGGCGAGCAACTCAGCTAGCGATGCAGATTTTCAGCATGTTGGTCCCGCCCGGCGCCCCCATCGGCTCGCCACAGGTGATCGCATACACATCCCCGCTTTGCACGATCCCGCGCTGCTTCAGATGCGCTTCGGCCTGCTCCAGCGCGGTGTCGCGATCGGTCTGCGAATCCATCAGAAGCGGCCGCACGTTGCGGTACAGCGCCAGCTTGCGCTGCGTCGCCAGCCGCGAGGTCAAAGCGTACATCGGGATGTGCGCACGATGGCGACTCATCCAGAGCAAGGTCGAGCCCGACTCGGTCAACGCCACGATGGCCTTGGCGCCCAGGTGATGCGCGGTGAACAGCGCACCCATCGCGATCGACTGGTCGATGCGCGTGTAGTTCTTGCCGCTGAAGTCGGCGTCGAGCTGCAGGTCTTCGGCGGCCTCGGCGGCCTCGCAAATGCGGCTCATCTCCTGCACGGTTTCCAGCGGGTAGCGGCCCGATGCGGTTTCGGCCGACAGCATGACTGCGTCGGTGCCGTCGAGCACCGCGTTGGCCACATCGCTCACCTCGGCGCGCGTCGGCACGGGGTTGGTGATCATCGACTCCATCATCTGCGTGGCGGTGATGACGACCTTGTCCATCTCGCGCGCCATGCGGATCATCTTTTTCTGCAGCGCTGGCACCGCCGCGTTGCCCACCTCGACCGCCAGGTCGCCGCGCGCCACCATGATGCCGTCACTGGCGCGGATGATTTCTTCCAGCTTGGGAATCGCCTCGGCGCGCTCGATCTTGGCGATCATCCCGGGGCGATGGCCGTACTCGGAACCCGCCACGTTGCACAACTGGCGCGCCATTTCCATGTCGGTGGCGTTCTTTGGAAAGCTCACCGCCACGTAGTCGGCCTGGAAGCTCATCGCGGTCTTGATGTCTTCCATGTCCTTGGCCGTCAGCGCGGGTGCGGTCAGCCCGCCGCCCTGTTTGTTGATGCCCTTGTTGTTGGACAGCTCACCGCCCAGCTTGACTGTGGTCATGACCAGTTCGCCCTTGACCGCATCGACCACGAGCACGATCAGCCCATCGTTCAGCAGCAGCCTGTCGCCCGGCTTGACGTCGCGCGGCAGGTCTTTGTAGTCGAGGCCGACGCCGTTGATGTCGCCTGGCTCCGTGCGCGCCGCATCGAGGATGAACTTGGCGCCCGGCTCCAAGAAGACCTTGCCTTCGGCGAACTTGCCGACGCGGATCTTCGGGCCCTGCAGGTCGGCCATGATCGCCACCTCGCGCCCGGTCTTGCGTGCCGCCTCGCGCACCATCGCTGCGCGATTGATGTGGTCCTGCGCCGTGCCATGGCTGAAGTTCAGCCGCACCACGCTGACCTTGTTCAGGATCATTTGCTCCAGTATCTCGGGCGTATTGGACGCCGGGCCGAGCGTGGCGACGATCTTGGTGGCGTGACGGGGAACGCGGGGTGCGGGGGTGTTCATGGGCTTATCTCGTGTTGTCGTTGTTCGTTGTTCGTTGTGCTTCGACGGTCAGCCCGCAGCGCGCTTGGACAGGATCTCGAAAGCCGGCAGCGTCTTGCCCTCCAGCACTTCGAGAAAGGCGCCACCGCCTGTCGAGATGTAGCCGATCTTGTCCTCGATGCCGTACTTTGCGATGGCTGCCAGCGTGTCGCCGCCGCCAGCGATCGAGAACGCTGCGCTCTCGGCGATGGCATGTGCCACCGTCTTCGTGCCATTGGCGAACGCGTCGAACTCGAACACGCCGAGCGGGCCGTTCCAGACGATGGTGCCGGCTTCGCGCAACTGGGCGGCGAGCATCTCGGCTGTCTTCGGCCCGATGTCGAGGATCAGGTCGTCGTCGGCCACGTCGTTCGCAGCCTTGACCGTGGCGGGCGCATCGGCCGCGAAGGTCTTCGCGGTGACCACGTCGACCGGGATCGGCACATCGGCACCGCGCGCGCGCATGGACTCGATCACCGCTTTGGCCTGATCGAGCAGGTCGGGTTCGGCCAGCGACTTGCCGATCTTCAGACCCGACGCCAGCATGAACGTGTTGGCGATGCCGCCGCCCACGATGAGCTGGTCGACGTTGGCCGACAGGCTCTTCAATATGGTGAGTTTGGTGCTGACCTTGGAGCCGGCGACGATCGCGACCAGCGGGCGCTTGGGCTGCGCGAGCGCCTTGGTGATGGCGTCCATCTCGGCCGCCAGCAGCGGGCCGGCCGACGCGACCCTGGCGTATTGCGCAATGCCATAGGTCGTGGCCTCGGCGCGGTGCGCGGTGCCGAAGGCGTCGTTCACGTAGATGTCGCACAGCGCGGCGAGCTTCTTCGCCAGCGCCGGATCGTTCTTCTTCTCGCCCTTGTTGACGCGGCAGTTCTCCAGCAGCACGACCTGGCCCGGCTTGACGTCGACACCGTCGACCCAGTTCGCCACCAGCGGCACTTCGCGGCCGAGCAATTCGGCGAGGCGTTTGGCGACCGGCGCCAGCGAGTCGGCGGGCTTGAACTCGCCTTCGGTCGGCCGGCCCAGATGCGAGGTCACCATGACGGCGGCGCCTGAATCGAGCGCCAGCTGGATGCAGGGCACCGAAGCGCGCACGCGCGTGTCTTCGGTGATGTCGCCGGCATCGTTCTGCGGCACGTTGAGGTCCGCGCGAATGAACACGCGTTGGCCGGCGACCTTGCCGTCGGCACACAAATCGGTAAAGCGGATGACGTTCATGGACCGATTCTAGGAGTCGCCCCTGACGATGTCGGAATTGAGAGTTACCAGCCAAGCCACAGATGCAGCGGCAAATACACCGCCATGCCGACCAGCATGGTGCCGAGCACGCCGTGCTTCCAGAAATAGTAAGCGCCGCCAGCGATCGCGGCGTAGATGCGCGCATCGTGTAGCGTGGTTACGAGGTGCCCTTGCGACATGACGATCTCGGGCGCGATCACCGCCGCCAGCGCAGCGACGGGCGCGTAGTGCAGCGCGCGATGCGCCCAGTCGGGCAGGCCCCACGGCCGGTCGAGAATGAAGAAGAAGCAGCGCGTGACGACCGTGACGCACGCGAGGCCGACGATGATGCCCATCGTGCCGATGTCGGTGCCCAGAAACGAGAAGCCGGCCATCAGGTGTCATCCTCCGCGCTCGGGTCGAGCCCCAACTGCTTCTCCAGCCAGAAGCACAGCAGCACCGCGACGCCGATGCCCACCACGATGTTGAGCTTCAGCGGCAGCGCATAGGCCGCGACGGCGGTGGCGCCAGCAATCAGCGCAGCCAGCACGCGCAGCCGGGTCGTCGCCATCGAACACAGGATGCCGACCAGACTCAGCACGCCGGCGAAGGCCAGGCCCCACGACTGCGGGATCAGTTTGGCGAGAAAGACCCCGATCAGGCTCATGCCCATCCACGATGACCAGGTCATGAAGTAGCCGCCTGCGAGGTACGCCTCCTGGCCGATCTCTTCGGCCGGCGTGGTCGGCGGTGTCGGGTACTTGCGGGTGAACATCACGTAGCTCAGGTCGGCCGTGAGATAGCCGTGCGTCATGCGGCGCCAGCGCGGCAGGTGCATCAGGTAAGGGCGCAGATGCAGGCTGAACACCACGAAGCGCAGGTTGACGCAAAAGCCTGTCGCCAGAATCACCCACGCCGGCGCGCCGGCAGCCAGCAACGGAATGGCCGCGAGTTGCGAACTCCCGGCATAGACCAACAGGGTCATCGCGACCGATTCGATCAGGCTCATGTCGGACTTGACCATGGCCACACCGGTCATCAGGCCCCAGGCGCCGATGCCGAGCGCGAGCGGCGCCATGTTGCGGGCAGCTTCGCGAAACTCTGGCTGCCGACGGATCGATCGCAGAAAGAACATCAGCCGCCGAAAACCCGGCCGGGCTCGATGTCGAAGCCGCGCAGGAAGTCCGCCGCCGGCAGGCGTTTGCCGCCAGCGCGTTGCAGTTCGGTCAGCAATACCGTGCCGTCCGCGGCTGCTACGGCAATGTCGGTGGGTGTTACGGCAATGACGGTGCCGGGCACTGCGCTGACTGTGGCGGTCACTTCATTGGCGTGCGGCGGCTGCACTTGTGCCGCCCATAGCTTGATCGACTCGCCGCCCATCACAGTCGTGGCGCCCGGAAACGGATCGAAGGCACGGATGCGGCGCACGATGGTCGCGGCGGGTTGCGTCCAATCGACCGCAGCCTCGTGCTTTTCGACCTTGTGCGCATAGGTCGTGCCCTCGTCCGGCTGCGGCATCGGGGTCAGCGTACCGGCCTCGGCGCTGCGCAGCACGTCGACGATCAGCCGCCCGCCGAGTTCGGCGAGCCGGTCGTGCAATCGTGCGGTGCTGTCGCCGCCGATGTCGATCGCCTCGACTTGCAGCATGGCGCCGGTGTCGAGGCCGACGTCCATCTGCATGATGGTGATGCCGGTCTGCATGTCGCCTGCTTCGACGGCGCGGTGAATCGGAGCCGCGCCGCGCCAGCGCGGCAGCAAGCTCGCATGAATGTTGAGGCAGCCGAGGCGCGGCACATCGAGCACCCATTGCGGCAGGATCAGCCCGTAGGCGGCGACCACCATTACGTCGGCTTGCGCGGCTTCAAGGGTGGCGCGTGCAGCGAGGGCATCGTCAGGATATTTGCCATCGAGCCGCAAGCTGCGCGGTTGCGCGACGGGCCAGCCGTTCTGTACGGCCAGTTGCTTCACGGCAGACGCCTGCAGCTTCATGCCGCGACCGGCCGGGCGATCGGGCTGCGTCAGCACCAGCGCGATGTCAAACCCCGCCGAAGCGATGGCGTCGAGCGCAATGCGCGCGAACTCGGGCGTGCCCGCGAAGACGATGCGCGGGCTGTTCACCGGGGAAGCCGCTCGAACTCGAGGTCGTCGCCCGTGTGATAACGCGCCACGGCGCCCTGAGGGTCGATGTAGATATAGAGCAGGCGGCGCGTGTTCATCGACTTGTAGTGCCAGCTCCAGACCACGCCATCGAACGACGACACGCGGGTGACTTCGAGCGGCCGTCCGTAGGTACGCAACACATCGGCCTCCCGCCAGACGCCAATGCCCGGTTGAATGTCGCGATCGAACGCGCGGTCATCGAGCACCTGGCGAATCGCGACGACGCGGCCTGCGGCGTCCAGGTCGACATCGTTGACTTCGAAGCCTGCCGGAGCGCGCGAATATTGAAGGCGTTCACCGCCGCCGGGCAGAGGGTAGACAGCAGTGGGCTGGCCGAGGCGTTGCAATGCTTCGCCTCGCGACGTGCCCAGCGGAAGTTGGGTCGGCTCGCTGGCGCAGCTGGCCAGCACCGCGAGCACTGCGCCGAACGACAAAGCCTTCGCCGAAAACCTGTTCCGGAGCAAAAACACTCTCAAGCCTGGGTTTCGCGCAACTCTTCGCGCTGGGCCTTGAGCATCTTGCTCTTGATGCGGTTGCGCTTAAGCGGCGACAGGTATTCGACGAACACCTTGCCAAGCAGATGGTCCAGCTCGTGCTGCACGCAGACCGCCAGCAGGCCTTCGGCTTCGATGGTTCGGAGCTGACCTTCGGCATCGAGCGCCGTAACCTTGACCAAAGTCGAGCGCATCACACCGTCGTAGATGCCAGGGACCGACAGACAGCCCTCTTCATTCAGCACCTTCTCGTCGCTGGCCCAGACGATCTCCGGGTTGATCAGCACGATCGGCTCGTTGCGATGTTCGGAAATGTCGATGACGACCACGCGCTCGTGCACGTCGATTTGCGTCGCCGCCAGGCCGATGCCCTCCGCGTCGTACATCGTCTCCAGCATGTCGGCAACCAGCGCCTTGACGCGTGCATCGACGCCCTGCACCGGTTTTGCAACGGTGTGCAGGCGTTTGTCGGGGAAGCTCAGGATCGTTCTTTTGGCCATGAAAGCGAGAAAAAGTTGTCGCTATTTTCGCCATTTCCGCGACGCGAAGACAGCTTGCGAACTGATAAACGTTGCCCAATCAAGGGCTTCAGCGCAAAATTCATTGCAAATTGTGAGGAAACGTTTGTCCGGCGCGGCACTGTGCGTGTACATCATCAAACCATGAAAAAACTCCGAACCAACGCCCGTTTGCGGCCAACCCTGCTGACGACACTCGTGGCCTCCGCGCTCCTCAGCGCCGGTCTCGGCATTGGAACGGCGGCTTCAGCACAGAATTATCCGATCACGCCCGAGCAACGCGCCGTGGCGCAGCAAACCGCTCAGGCGGGCATTCCGGTCAGCGAACTCGCGCCCAATGCACCGGACGAATACACCATCAAGCCGGGCGACACGCTGTGGGCTATTTCTCGTATGTACCTCAAGAGCCCGTGGCGTTGGCCCGAGCTCTGGGGCATGAACATCACCGAGATCAAGAACCCGCACCGCATCTACCCAGGACAGGTGCTCTATCTCGACAAGACCGGCGGCCGCGCACGCCTCAGCACGCGCCGCGGTTCCGGCATGCCGGACGGCACCATCAAGCTGTCGCCGCGCACCCGCTATGAATCGCTTTCGGGCATGGCGTTGACGACACTCAGCCCGGCGCTGATCGATCCCTTCCTCAGCGAAGCGATCATCATCGACGAGAACACCTTGATCACCGCGCCGCGCATCGTCGCCGGCAACGACGACCGGGTGCTGCTGGCGCGCGGTGACCGCGCCTATGCCCGTGGCGAAATCAACTCGCCGCTGGTCGAGACAAGCGGCCCCATCAAGCAGTTCCGGATTTACCGGAACGCCACGCCGCTGAAAGATCCGGCCACTGGCGAGATCCTCGGCTACGAGGCCGCCTACCTCGGCCGCGCCCGCATGGAGCGCGGCGAATCGACGATCACCCAATTCGAAGAGGGCAAGGAAGTGACCAGCGTGGTGCCGGCCACCATCGACATCGTGGCGGCGCGCGAAGAAATGCGTGCCGGCGACCGGCTGCTGCCCGAACCGACACGCGAAGTACAGAGCTACGTGCCGCGCGCTCCAACGCAAGAAGTCAACGGCCGCATCGTCTCGGTCTACGGCGACGCAGTCACCTTCGCGGCGACCAACCAGATCGTCGCCATCAACAAGGGACTGCGCGACGGCATGGAGAGCGGTCAGGTGCTGGCCATCCTCAAGAACGGCCAGACCATCGTCGACAAGACCAATGGCGCCAAAGAAACGCTCAAGTTGCCTAACGAACGCATCGGCTTGCTGATGGTGTTCCGCGTTTTCAACAAGGCCTCTTACGCGCTCATCCTCGGTTCCAGCGACACGCCCAAGGCCGGCGACATCCTCGTCAATCCGTAAGTCGTAAGTTTGGAACGTGACGAACTCGCCGGCTGGCTGCGGCTTACGCTGACGCCAAGCATCGGCGACACCACAGCTCGCAAGCTGCTGGCCGCCTTCGGCTTGCCACCGCAGGTCTTTGCGCAATCCGAAGCCGCGCTGCAGCAGGTCGTATCGCCAGCACAGGCGGCGGCTCTTCGGCTGACGCCTGCGGCCCTGTCGGCGCTGGTCGACGAAACCTGGGACTGGCTGCAGACGGTCGAGTCGTCAGGTGCCACGCGACGCCTCTTGACGCTGGCCGACCCGGCTTATCCGGCCTCGCTGCTCGACATGGTCGATCCGCCGCAGATGCTCTACGTGATCGGCGCGCCGCAATTCGATCTGACCGCACTCGACCGGGCGCTCGCGATTGTCGGCAGCCGCAATCCAACGCCGCAGGGCGTATTGAATGCGCGCGACTTCGGTCGCGCCTTGGGGGAAGCGGATATCACCGTAGTTTCTGGCTTGGCACTGGGTGTCGACGGCGCTGCGCACGAAGGCGCCTTGGATGCTGCAAAAGGCACCGATCGGTTCGCGACCATTGCGGTGGTCGGCACCGGGCTCGACAGGGTGTACCCCGCGCGCCACCGTGATCTGGCGCATCGCATCACGGCACAAGGATTGATCGTCAGCGAATTCCCGCTCGGCACCCCGCCCCTGAACCAAAACTTTCCGAAGCGCAACCGCATCATCGCGGGCCTGACGCGCGGCACGCTGGTGGTCGAGGCCGCGCTGCGTTCCGGCTCTCTGATCACGGCGCGGTTGGCCGTCGAGCAAGGCAAGGAAGTCTTCGCCATTCCGGGATCGATCCACTCGCCCCAGTCGCGCGGAGGCCATTCGTTGATACGGCAAGGCGCCAAGCTGGTGGAGTCAGTGCAGGACATTCTTGAGGAATTGCGCTTCGATGGCGGTGCGACGTCCGCAGCGTCTTCAGCTTCAGGCGCTACAGCCGGCGGGGATAGCACCGACGACGACGAAACCGAACCGTCCTCTGGACTGTTGCACGACCTCGGCTTCGATCCGGTGAGCCTCGACGCGCTCTGTGCTCGCACCGGCTACAGCGCCGCCGAGTTGCAAGGACGGCTGCTCGAACTGGAACTCGACGGACACGTCGCGCGTCTGCCCGGCGGCCTGTTTCAGCGCATCGCCGTCGGCTGACTTCGATGTGGACTTCGACGTCGCATCGGCACAACGAGTCAGGGTCGATTCGAGCAGGTGGGCTATATTGAGCGCCATGTTCGAAGTGCTTGTATTCGTCTACGAAAACTACTGGCGCGGCGACGCGTGCCCCGAGCCGGAGCAGCTGGGCCGCAAGCTCACTGCACACGGCTTCGAGCCCGACGAAATCCGCGACGCGTTGCAATGGCTCGATGGCCTCACCGTTGCCACGCAGGGCATCCAGCTCACCAGGCATGTCGACGAGACGACCGCCACCGTTGGGTTGCGCGGCACCGGCGAAGCGGCACTGCCGCAGGCGACCGACTCCATGCGTGTTTATTCGGCGACCGAGCAAGACCATCTCGGTGCCGATTGTCTGGGCTTCATCAGCTTCCTTGAAACAGCCAACGTGTTGTCACCGGGCTTGCGCGAGATCGTCGTCGAGCGCGCCATGGCGGCACCGGGCGATCCGGTGGCGCTCGACGAGCTGAAAATCATCGTGTTGATGGTGCACTGGAGCACCGGCATCGAGCCCGATGCGCTGGTGCTCGACGAGCTTTGCGACGGCCGCGAAGACAGGGTCGCGCACTAGCGACCGCGGTCGCCCCGCCCGCTAGTTAAGCAGGCGTTCGGGGTTGGCGTCCAGCTTGGCCAGCGCTTCGCGCGTGGCACGGACGGTCAGGGTTTCTTCTTCTGCCGGCACCAGCAAACCCGCCTGCAAATAAGACGCCAGGCGGCCGGCCTGAATCAGAAAGCTGCGGCCATCGCTCGACGCGAACAGGTGCAGTTGCTTCCGATCGCTGCGCCAGACGAACTGGACCTGGCTCGGGCGGCTGTTGTGGTCCAGCATGAACCAGTTGCCAACCTGCAGTTCGTGCGCCCATGCCAGCATCTCTTCGCCGACCTTCTGGCCGGTATCGGGCACCACTTCGATCGAAGCGGCGTCGACGCCCAACAGCAGCTCGATGCTGGCAGCGTCGATTGGAAACTCTGCCGTGCCTTCGTCGCTGACGAAATCCTCGATGTTGGCCAGCCGCTGGGCCATCGCCTCGATCTTGGCCGGCGCAATGGCCTCGGTCTTGGACATGAAGGCGTCTGACAAGGTCGCACCGATGATCTTGATCTGCGCTTCCTGCGGGTCGCCGATGATGCCGAGCAAGGTCATGCCTTGCCGCAGGCGCTGCAGCAGCTTGGGCAGGTCCTGAATGACGCGGGTGCGGTCGTTGCGGTTGGGCTTGGCGCTGGCCGCCCACACGAGGTCGGATGCCGCGCGCTTCAGCGTCACGGTTTGCTCGTCTTGCGCACCGTACCGCAGCGCGGCGATGGCCAGAACTTCGGCCCAGACCTTGAACAGGAACTCGCGGATCTCGTCGCGCACCGGCATATCGTTGAGCATCTTCCGGAGCTCGATGGTGTACTGGATCGCCATCGTCTCCTTCTGCTCGACCTGCTGCGCAACGCTCATCACGCGCTGCGTCGCATCGCTCTGCGTCAGGTATTTGCCCAGGAAAGCGACGAACTCGTCGAACACCAGCTTGAAGACGCGTTGGCCGGTTTCCGGATACTGCTCGATGACCTGCACCACGCGGCGGATTTCGCCCTCCAGCGCGCTGCCCGAAATGGCGGCGGCATCGAAACCCATCACACACGAACCCATACGGTCGATAAGCATCCGCGCAGGATGCTGCAGGGTGCCGAAGAACTCCGGCTCGGCGATGGCGACGCGCAGCACCGGCATCTGCAGGCGCGCGAACCATACCCGCGCCGAGAACGGGATGCGCTCTTCGGCCAGGATGGCCTGGAACATCAGAGCGACGATTTCCACTGTCGCCTTGTCGGCGGTGGTCGGCGCTTTCTTCTTGAGTTCTGTCGTGCGTCGGCGCAGATCCGCAGCCGTCTGCTGCAGCGCGGTTGCCTCTTCGCCCACCACGTACTGCGACGAGGCCAGTTGGTAGGCGGCCTCGGCATCGGCAATGGCCGCGACGAAGGCCGGCGAAGCCCCGCCCGCGCCACGCGCCATGACGCCGTTCGCGTAGCCACCGCCGGGCGCCCCCGATCCGGCGACATGCTGGATTCCGCTGCTGCTTTCAGGTCCGAGCCGTGCAGAGACGAACCGCTTGAGGTTGAGCAACACGCCCTGAGCGCGCTGACGCGCCATCAACAGCGGCGAGCCGCCCGTTGCAACGACACCTTCGTTGCCGCCGCCTTGCGAATTTCCGGCACCACCGCCCCAGCCCATGCCGACCCCGATGGCAGCGGGCGCAAAGCTGCCGGGCGGGGCGATACCCTGCATTCCCCTCGACGCGCCGCCACCGCCGTACTGCCCGGGACCGGACGACTGCGCGCCGCCGTAGCCGTTCCCCAGCGGCATCGTCCCCGAAGCGGCGTTGCCAGTGCGCTTGACGAAGCTCTTGAGATCGATCTCGGGCATCACGCCCTTGCCGATCAGGAAAGCGTTGGCGTCCTTGTAGGCTTTCACCACCGCCTCAACCAACTTCACCTGGATCGAATCCTGGACCTTGGTCCACATCGCCCGGGTCAGCCCGGCCGCCAGCCACTGCTCGACCAGCAGCTTGGCGAGCGTTTCAGGTTTGAAAACGTCCTTGGCATCGAGTTCGCTGGTGCCCTCGAGATGCTGGATGCGCAGCCGCAGGTCGTTCAGTTCGAAGCTGGCCTTGTCGGCGATGAGTTGGGCGAGTCGCGACGAGAGGATGTTGTTTTCCACCACCTCGTCGCCGATCAGTTCAAGGCGCGACAGCGAATTTTGCGTGGTGCCGCCCGTGCTGGTCCCGAGAACCTTGCGCCAGCTGGCTTGCGACATCGCAACCCAATTCGACGCCTGACCCTGGAACGACAGAAAGTCGTCGCGGTTCTCCTGCATCGCCCGTGCGTTACCGGTTTGCGCAGCCAGTGACGAAAGGCGTTCACGTATGGCGAGCGCCGCGGGGGCAATCACCGTTTCGGTTGCGGCGACGAAACGCTCACGCGTCTCGCGGGCGAGCTGCAGGGAGATAGCGGGAGGTCGCGACGTACTCATGAAAGGTCAGGGCGGCAAAAAAGCAGTTCCACAGTAGCGAGCTTGCATCGGGAAACAATTGCGCACAAGAGTATCCGTTACTCCAATCACTTGCACTACACCGCCGCGCCGGCGTTCGGGTCGTCCGGATCGCCTTCGCGCTTGGTCGGGCCCTTGATCAAGTCCTCGCGCTTGACGCCGAGCCACATTGCGATGGCCGCCGCCACGAAGGCCGATGAGTAGATGCCGAACAGGATGCCGATGGTCAGCGCCAGCGCAAAGTAGTGCAGCGTCGGGCCGCCGAAGAAGAACATCGACAGCACCACGAGCTGCGTCGAACCGTGGGTAATGATGGTTCGGCTGATGGTCGAGGTGATCGCGTTGTCGATGATCTCGACCGTCGACAGCTTGCGGTAGCGCCGGAAGTTCTCGCGAATCCGGTCGAAGATCACCACCGACTCGTTCACTGAATAGCCGAGCACCGCCAGCACTGCCGCCAGCACCGCCAGCGAAAACTCCCACTGAAAGAACGCGAAGAAGCCCAGGATGATGACGACGTCGTGCAGATTGGCGAGCACCGTGGCCAGCGCGAACTTCCACTCGAAGCGAAACGCCAGGTAGATCATGATGCCGACCACCACCATGCCGAGCGCTTTCAGCCCGTTGGTGGTGAGCTCCTCGCCGACCTGCGGGCCGACGAACTCGGTGCCGCGCAGCGTGGCGGTTGCATCGCCCGCCTTCAGCGCGTCGATGACCAAGGCGCTTTGCTGCGTCGCGTTCATGCCCTTTTGTGCCGGCAGCCGGATCTGCACGTCGCGCGACGAGCCGAAAGCCTGAACCTGCACGTCGGGGTAGCCGAGCTTGGCGACGGTTTCGCGCACCTTGCCAATGTCCGCCGACTGTTGGTACGCCACCTCCATCACGGTGCCGCCAGTGAACTCGACGGACAGATGCAGCCCGCGGTGGAGCAGGAAGAACACCGCCAGCGCGAAGGTGACGAAAGAAATGATGTTCAGCACCAGCGCGTGGCGCATGAACGGGATGGTCTTGTGGATGCGGAAGAATTCCATGGCCTGTTCTTCCTTTTATTTGCCCGGGGCCACGGCGGTACCGACATCGGCGTCGGTCTTGGGTCGCCATACGGTGCCGATCGACACCGTCTTGAGCTTCTTCTTGCCGCCGTACCAGAAGTTGACCAGCCCGCGCGAGAAGAAGACAGCCGAGAACATCGAGGTGACGATGCCGATGCAGTGCACCACCGCGAAGCCGCGAATCGGCCCCGAGCCGAAGGCCAGCAACGCGATGCCTGCTATCAGCGTGGTGACGTTCGAATCGAGGATGGTGCCCCAGGCGCGGTCGTAGCCTGCGTGGATGGCGGCTTGCGGCGAGGCACCGTTACGCAGTTCTTCGCGCACCCGTTCGTTGATGAGCACGTTGGAGTCGATGGCGACGCCGATGGCCAGCGCCATGGCAGCGATGCCAGGCAATGTCAGCGTGGCCTGCAGCATCGACAAAATCGCCACCAGCAGCAGCAGATTGACCGCCAGCGCAATCGACGAAAACGCGCCGAACAACGCGTAGTAGATGCACATGAACGCCATGATGGCGATGAAGCCATACATCACGCTGTCGAAACCCTTCTTGATGTTGTCGGCGCCCAGGCTCGGGCCGATGGTCCGCTCCTGAATGATTTCCATCGGCGCAGCGAGCGAGCCGGCGCGCAGCAACAGCGCCAGATCATTGGCTTCGACCACGTTCATCGAGCCCGAAATCTGGAATCGGTTGCCGAGTTCGCCGTTGATCGACGGTGCGGTCAGCACTTCGCCCTTGCCCTTCTCGAAGATCAGCATCGCCATGCGCTTCTTGAAATTTTCGCGGCTGACGTCGCGCATGATCCGGCCGCCCTTGGCGTCCATGGTCAGGTCGACCTTCGGCTGGTTGCTCTGCTGGTCGAAGCCCGGTTGCGCGTCGGTCAGGTTCTCGCCCGTGACGAGCACCTGCTTCTTGACGATGACCGCCCGACCGGTGCGGTCCAGGAATTTCTCGGAACCGAACGGCACCGGGCCGCTGCCGGTTTCGGCAGCGCGCCCTTCGGCGCTCTCGTCGACCAGGCGCATTTCGAGCGTGGCGGTGCGGCCGAGAATGTCCTTGGCCTTGGCCGTGTCCTGCACGCCGGGCAACTGAACCACGATGCGATCGATGCCCTGCTGCTGGATCACCGGTTCGGCCACGCCGAGTTCGTTGATCCGGTTGTGCAGCGTGGTGATGTTCTGCTTGAGCGCGGCGTCCTGCAGCCGGCGCGCGGCCTCGGGCTTGATGACGGCGGTCAGCTTGAAGTTGTCGCCGTCTTGCGTCGCGGTGCCGGTGAGATCGGCGAACTGGTCCTGCACCAGACCGCGTGCCGCTTCGAGACTCGCTGCATCGCGGAAAGTGACTTCGATGGCCTGGCCGTTGCGCGTGACCGCGCTGCCGCGGATGTTCTTGTCGCGCAGCGCGCTTCGAACGTCACTGGCAAAAGTTTCAGCGCGCTTGTCGAGGGCGCCCTTCAGATCGACCTGCAGCATGAAGTCGACGCCGCCACGCAGGTCGAGGCCGAGGTACATCGGATAGGCATGCAGCGCAGCAAGCCACGCCGGCGAACGCGGCACGAGATTGAGCGCCACCGTGTAAGACGGGTCGTTCGCGTCGGGCACCAGCGCGTGCTGAATGACGTCGCGTGCCTTCAACTGGTCGTCCGGCGTCAGGAAACGCACGCGCAACGACGTCGCGTCGAGCGTTTGCATGTCCGGCACGAGATTCGCAGCCTTCAGCGCCTCATCGATGCGCGCCTGCGTGGCGCCGTCGACCTTGGCGGTCGACTTGGCAGCCGACACCTGCACCGCGGGCGCTTCGCCGAAGAAATTGGGCAGGGCGTAAATCAGCCCCACGAGCAGCACGATCACGATGATCGCGTACTTCCAGACCGGATAACGGTTCATCGATTCAACCTTCAAGACGCGTAGCGCGAAGCACCCGCGTTGTCACCGACTTATTACTTGATTGCGCCCTTGGGCAGAACCTGGACGACGGCGCTGCGCTGCACCTGAACTTCGACGCCGGCGGCAATCTCGACGCTCAGGTACGTGTCGCCGATCTTGGTGATCTTGCCGAGGAGACCACCCGTGGTAGCGACTTCATCGCCCTTGGCAAGCGCTTCGATCATGGCGCGAGCTTCTTTCTGGCGCTTCATTTGCGGGCGGATCATGACGAAATACAGCACCACGAACATGAGCACCAGCGGCAGCATGCTGCCCAGCGACGAAAACATGTCGCCGACCCCTGCAGCAGCGGGTGCGGTCTGGGCGAAAGCAGAAGAAATGAACAAGGGGAAGTCTCCAACTGATTAGAACAAGACGGACAGAACGGGAATGCGAGCCGGAATGAAGCTACCGGTCGCTGGCAGGCGGCCAACAGGACCGCATGACACAGCCCGGGGCTGCGCGCAGCACCGAGCATTGTATTCGGCGAGGCCGGCCTCACCCGAAGGCTTACCCGGCGCGCCGAACGGGGCTTTCGACGCCGCGGATCAGGCAGCAATCTCGTTGCAGATCAGGCCGTCGCGCGCGCCTTTTGCGGATTGCGCCACTGGTCGAGCAGCGCCGCCCATCGGGTGCGCGCCGCCGCCAGGTTGCGGTCCTTCACATGGCCGTAGCCGCGAATTTGCTCCGGCAGGGCCGCGATTTCCAGCGCGGTCGCGTGGTTGCCCGCATTCAGCCCGGTCAGCACTTCATCGATAGCGGCGCGGTACTCGCCAATCAGCGCGCGCTCGGTCTTGCGCTCTTCGGTGCGGCCGAAGATGTCGAGCGCCGTGCCGCGCAGGCCCTTCAGCTTCGCGAGGAAGCGGAAGCCGGTCAGCATCGCCGGACCGAACTTCTGCTTTTGCGGTTCACCCTTGGCGTTCTTCTTCCCAATGATCGGGGGCGCCAAGTGGTAGTTGAGCTTGAAGTCACCCTCGAACATTCCGTTGACGCGATCCAGGAACGAGCGGTCGGTGTGCAGCCGAGCGACTTCGTACTCGTCCTTGTATGCCATCAGCTTGAACAGGTAGCGCGCCACGGCTTCGGTCAGGCTGGTCTTGCCGACGAGCGACGACTCCGACTGCTGCACCTTGGCGACGAAACCTTTGTACTGCTCCGCATACGCCGCGTTTTGATAAGCGGTCAAAAACTCGACGCGGCGCTTCACCAGGCTTTCGACCGTCTCGCGCTTCTTGAACTCGATGACGTGCCCCGGCGCCACCAGCTTCTGCACGGCCGCCAGGTCGTGCGCCGCGCGACGGCCCCATTCGAACGCCGTCTTGTTGTTCTCGATCGCGACGTTGTTGAGGTCGATCGCGCGCATCAGCGACTCGTATTCGAGCGGCAGCCAGCCGCGCTGCCACGCAAAACCCAACAGCATCGGGTTGGCATACAGGCTGTCGCCCATCAAGGCGACCGCGAAAGCATCGGCGTCGAAAGTGCCGAGGTTGTCGACACCGACGGCGCGTGCAATTTCATTGGCGCAATCATCTTGCGGATTCACCCAGTTGGCGTTGCGCACGAAAGCCGCCGTCGGCGTGCTGTGCGTGTTGAGCGCAACGTGCGTGCGCCCTTCACGCATGCGCGCCAGCGTCTCGGCGTTGACCGCCACCAGCGGATCGGCCGCCAGGATCAGGTCGGCCGCCGCGGTGCCGACGCGCGTGGTGCGAATCGCGTCTTGCGATTCGCCGATGAGCGCATGGCTCCAGGTCGCGCCACCCTTTTGCGCCAGGCCCGCCGCGTCCTGCGTGACGATGCCCTTGCCTTCGATGTGCGCGGCCATGCCGAGCAGCTGGCCGATGGTGATGACCCCGGTGCCGCCGACACCCGCGACGACCACGCCCCAGACCTGGTCGCGCGCCAGTTGCGGCACGCGCGGCTCAGGCATCGCGCCCATCTCGAAAGGCGAACTGGCTTTGCTCTTCGACTTCTTCTTGAGTGCGCCGCCTTCGACGGTCACGAAGCTCGGGCAGAAGCCCTTGAGGCAGCTCATGTCCTTGTTGCAGGTGCTCTGGTTGATGGCGCGCTTGCGACCGAACTCGGTCTCCAGCGGCTCGACCGACAGGCAATTGCTCTGCACGCTGCAGTCGCCGCAGCCTTCGCACACCAGTTCGTTGATCACCACGCGCTTGGCCGGGTCGACCGCCGTGCCGCGCTTGCGGCGGCGCCGCTTTTCGGTCGCGCAGGTCTGGTCGTAAATGATCGTGGTCGTGCCCTTGATCTCGCGAAACTCGCGCTGGATTTCGTCGAGATCGTCGCGATGGCGAATGGCGACGCCCTTGCCGGCGTAGCTGCCCGGCACCGTGACGCCTTCGTACTTCTCGGGTTCGTCGGTGACGATGACGACCTTCATGGCGCCTTCGGCATGCAGGCTTTCCGCGATCTGAAGGACCGAATGGCCTTCGGGCCGCTCGCCGATCGCCTGACCGCCGGTCATGGCGACCGCGTCGTTGTAGAGGATCTTGTAGGTGATGTTCACGCCCGCCGCGATCGACTGGCGAATGGCGAGCAGGCCGCTGTGAAAGTAGGTGCCGTCGCCCAGGTTCGCGAAGATGTGCTGGTCGGTGGTGAAGGGTTGTTGCCCGACCCACGGCACGCCCTCGCCGCCCATCTGGGTGAAGCCGATGGTGCTGCGGTCCATCCAGGTCGCCATGAAGTGACAGCCGATGCCGCCCATCGCGCGCGAGCCTTCGGGCACCACGGTGCTGGTGTTGTGCGGGCAGCCCGAGCAGAACCAGGGCTGGCGCCCCTCGGTCACGCCACCGGCCTGCATGATTTCCATCGAGCGCTCCTTGGCGTCGAGGATGGCGATCTGCGCCTGCACGCGCGCTCGCATGTCGGCGCCAGCATGGTCGAGGATGCCGAGCTTCTTCAGGCGCTGCGCGATGGCCTTGGCGATGAGAGCCGGATTCAGGTCGGCGTTGGCGCGCAGCAGCGTGTTCGCGGTCGGGTTCGACATCGACCATTCGCCGCCCGAAAAGTCGCCATCGTCGAGTTCGTTGAATTTGCCCACGACGCGCGGCCGCACGTCGGCACGCCAGTTGTAGAGCTCCTCTTTCAATTGGTATTCGATGACCTGGCGCTTTTCTTCGACCACCAGGATCTCTTGCAGCCCGGTCGCGAATTCGCGGGTGAGCTGCGCCTCGAGCGGCCACACCACGCCGACCTTGTGCAGACGAATGCCGAGCTGTCGACAAGTCGCGTCGTCGAGGCCAAGGTCCAGCAAGGCCTGGCGCGTGTCGTTGTAGGCCTTGCCGCTGGCCATGATGCCGAAGCGATCATGGTCGCCTTCGATCACGTTGTAGTTGAGGCGGTTGGCACGGATGTACGCCAGCGCGGCGTACCACTTGTAATGCATCAGGCGCGCCTCCTGCTCCAGCGCATGGTCGGGCCAGCGGATATGCAGGCCGCCGGGCGGCACCTGGAAGTCGGTCGGGATCACGATGTCGACACGCTCCGGGTCGATCATGGCCGTCGCGCTCGACTCGACGATTTCCTGGATCGTCTTCATGCCCGACCAGATGCCCGAGAACCGGCTCATCGCGAAGGCGTGAATGCCGAGGTCGAGAATTTCCTGCACGTTGGCCGGAAAGAACACCGGCGTGCCGCAGGCCTTGAAGATGTGGTCGCTCTGGTGCGCCGCAGTGCTGCTCTTGCTGATGTGGTCGTCGCCCGCCACCGCGATCACGCCGCCGAACTCGGTGGTGCCAGCCATGTTGGCGTGCTTGAAGACGTCGGAGCAACGGTCCACGCCCGGCCCCTTGCCGTACCAGATACCGAAGACGCCGTCGAACTTGTTGGTGCCCGGCGGCGAGAAGCCCAGTTGCTGCGTGCCCCAGAGCGCGGTGGCCGCCAGCTCTTCGTTGACGCCCGGCTGGAACACGATGTTCTGCGCCTTCAGGTACTTGCTGGCCTTCCACAGCGCCTGGTCGTAGCCGCCGAGCGGCGAGCCGCGGTAGCCGCTGATGAAGCCCGCCGTGTTCTTGCCGTTTTGCTGGTCGCGCAGGCGTTGCAGCATCGGCAGCTTGACCAGCGCCTGCACCCCGCTCATGAAGGCGCGACCGTAGTCGAGCGAATATTTGTCGTCGAGGGTGACGGTCTCTAGCGCCTTGCGAATGTGCTCGGGCAGGGGTGCATTCATCGTCTCTGTCTCCTGATATGGCGTGGCCTTGTGGGCGTGGCTGATGGGTCTGTGCCCGGTAGGGCGCGTGCCCACGTTGTACGCAAAGTGTATGCCTGGGTCACGGACAGGTGTTTGCGTTCTTTGCCTTCAAAACGCCGCTTCCAGAATGAATCTTTCTTAAAATGGCGCCTTATGGAAAGCATCGACAAGTTCGACCTCGCGATCCTGCAAGAACTGCAGACCGACGGCCGCCTCACCAATGCCGAACTTGCGCAACGCGTGGGCCTCTCCGCCGCGCCCTGCTGGCGCCGCGTGCGTGCGCTCGAAGAGGCCGGCTTCATCAAGGGCTATCACGCAGAAATCGACCGCCACAAGATCGGACTCGGCGTGCTGGCTTTCGTGCGGGTCGACACCGAGCGCGTCCAGGGCGACGCCACCCGCAAGCTCGAGGACGCGATCCGCAAGCTGCCCGAGGTGGTGGCCTGCCACTACATCAGCGGCACCGGCACCTTCGAGCTGCAGGTGGTGGCGCAAGACCTCGACAGCTTTTCGACCTTCGCTCGCCAGCACCTGATGAACCTGCCCAACGTGAAAGACCTGCACACCAGTTTTTCGCTGGGCGAAGTCAAAGCGAACAGCGCGTTGCCTCTGGGGCACTTGGCCGCCGCGAAGAATGCGAAAGGCCGATAGGTGCGGCGCTGTCGCACTCAGCGCACCAATCCCGCCGCGACATCCCTGAACGAAGCCAGCGCTGCTTCGAGGTGCTCGATGATTTCTTGCTGCAGCACGTCGGGCGGCGGCAGATCGTCGAGGTTGTCCAGGCTGTCGTCCTTGAGCCAGAAGATGTCGAGGCTCGCCTTGTCGCGCGCCACCAGATCGGCGTAGCCGAAATACTTGAAGCGCTCGGACTCCACTCTTTCATGCCGATTGGCCGGGTGGTAGCAGTCGATGAAATCGCACAAGTCGGGCGCTGCCAGCGGCCGGGTCTTCAGAGTGAAATGTTTGTTGGTGCGCAGGTCATAGATCCACACGCCCTTGGTGTGCACCTTGCCGTCGGCCGGCTTCTTGTCGAAGAACAGCACGTTGGCCTTCACGCCCTGTGCGTAGAAGATGCCCGTCGGTAAGCGCAACAGCGTGTGCACGTCGCAGGTCTCCAGCAACTTGCGCCGAATCTTTTCGCCTGCACCGCCCTCGAACAGCACGTTGTCTGGCAACACCACCGCGGCCTGCCCGGTCGTCTTCAGAATGGTGACGATGTGCTGCAGAAAGTTGAGCTGCTTGTTCGACGTGGTCTGCCAGAAATCCTGCCGCTCGTAAGTCAACGCATCGCGGTCTTCCTCGCCTTCCGCGTTGGTGATCGTCATGCTGCTTTTCTTGCCGAAGGGCGGATTCGCGAGCACGTAATCGAAGCGCCGCTCGGGCGCCGAGATCAGCGCATCGGCACGGTCCACCGCCGGCTCTCCATCGAGCTCGCCGACGTTGTGCAGGAACAGGTTCATCAGACAAAGCCGCCGCGTCGCCGCGACGATCTCGTTGCCGAAGAACGTCTCGTGGTGCAAAAACTCCTGCTGCCGAATGTTGAGTTTGCGCCCGCTCTTGTGGGACAGCCAGTCGTAGGCGCCGAGAAAGAAGCCGCCCGTGCCGCAGGCCGGGTCGGAAATTGTCTTCATCGGTTGCGGCTGCACGCAGGCGACCATTGCCTCGATCAGCACGCGCGGCGTGAAGTACTGGCCGGCGCCGCTCTTGGTGTCTTCGGCGTTCTTTTGCAGCAGGCCTTCGTACAGATCGCCCTTGGTGTCGGCGTCCAGGCTGATCCAGTTCTCGGCGTCGATCAGTTGCACCAACCGCGACAGCTTGGCCGGGTCCTGAATCTTGTTCTGCGCCTTGAAAAAGATCGCGCCCAGCATGCCCGGCTCCTGCGCCAGCTTGTGCAGCAACGCGAGGTAATGCGCTTCGAGCGGTTCGCCGGTCTTGCCCTTGAGGCTGGGCCAATCAAAACCCTTCGGAATATTGGCCGGCCGGTCGTACGGCGGCTGCGCGTACTCGTGCGCCAGCTTCAGGAACAGCAGATAGGTCAGCTGCTCCAGGTAGTCGCCGTAACCCACGCCGTCGTCGCGCAGCGTGTGGCAGAAGTTCCAGATTTTCTGGACGAGGGAAGAAGCATTCATAGCGTGAGACCGGAGCCGGTTCTATTCATCGGTCTATCTGCCACGCGACCCCTGCTCATGGCCATTGGCAGATAGCCAAGTTGTTGATTCGCAAAGGAATTTGCGATTTCTATTGGACATGTCAACGACAACATCGGCCGATTCATCCGATTTGTCCGTTATCGATCAACCGATACCGGCGCCAGCGCTTTTCGCCCTGGTGCTCGACCTGACCCGTCGCGACCAATTGGTCCAGCGCGCGTTTGACCGTTCGCGGCGCCAGCTCAGGAGCGGTGCGCCGATGCACTTCAGTGGCCGACGAGCCAGGGTAGCCCGACAGGTCTTCCACGATCAACGCTCGCAGCCGATGGGGCACCATGCGAGTCAGCGTTGTCTTGCTCTGCACGCCGCCCAACTTGAGTGCTTGCGGCGACACAAAGTAGCGCGTCCCTTGGGTTTTCCCGATGCTCATCACCAGTCCGAGGTCCAGCAGCCGTCCCAGCCACACGGCGGCGCCCTCGTCGGTGTCGGCTATTTCCAGTTGTCGCGCCAATTCACGCGCCGTCAACCCGTCACTCATCGCCAGGATGCCCAGCGTGATGCGCTCCCTCTGGCGCAATTGATACGTCGCGTCGGCGTCGGCCAGTAAGCGGATGACTTCCGGCCGCACGATGCGCCGTCGAACCGACACCTTGACCGAGTCGTCGCCTTCTTCAACGACCGGCGCCAGCCGCCCTTGCGAAAGCTGCACCTCGTACATCAAGTCGAAGCCGGAGCCTTCTTTTTCCATGAGCTTCAGGTCATGAAAAAGCGTGGCGAGGCGCTCGTTCCGCCGCCGGCTGGCGTGCAGGATGTTGTGCACGGTCACTCCCAAAGGCAACAGCCCCGGATTGCAGACCTCCAACCTGTCGGGATGCAGATTCAGGAAGATGTCGCCGCGTTGCGCGTAAGGGCGATGCACCAGCGCGTTGACGATCAGTTCGCGTACTACCCGTTTGTCATAAGCAGGCACCTTCTGGCGATAGAGCCCGTCAGGCAATTCATAGGTCTCGCGAAAGTCCGACACCTCCTCCCAAATGGCGTCGATCAACTGCACCGGCGACAGCGTGTAGTCGTCCCATGTCCACTTGAAGACCTTGGCGCCGCGCTCGTCGTACTTGATGGCTTGCACCACCGGTGCACTGCCCAGCCGTGCGCGCGCACGTGGCGAGCCGATCAACAGCACGCCCAGATGTGTGAGCAACGGCCCGTCAGTCAGCCCATAGTGTTCGAGTAACTCCACATTCGACTTTTCCTTGACCCCGGCTTTCACGCGGTCCGACGCGCGCAACCCGGCCAGCAGGGCCTCGACCTGAACATCGTCGGCGCCGGTCAACGGCGCGTCCTGCGCCGTAAGGCTCTCCCATGGCATGCCGGGGCGATCGTTGAGAAGACGCAGCACCTCATCGCCCAACACCGGACGGCAGGCGTCGGACACCCGCAAGAAATAGCGCCCGTCAGTGGTGGAGGCAACACCCCATGAACGGGCTACCGTCAACGCGACGTACTCGCCGCCATTGGCAGCCTCGCGCCGCTCGGGCGCAACCTGCACGTTGACAGTGAGTTCGCCGACCCGCTTGCGAATGCGCTCCAGCAACTGCGCGTCGATGCGCTGCGCCTGGGGCGGCAAGGCTTCACCGTCCTCGATGCCGATGCGGATCTGCCCGCCAGCGGCGTTTGCGAAACACACGCAAGTGGCCGCCAAAGCCGCAAAGTCTGCGCTGCCGCCTTCCACCAGGCGCAGCGACTTGGACTCGGTGTTTTGATCTTCGAGGCTCACTCGGAAGCCACTCGACGTTGGCGGCGGCCGGCACCACCCGCTTGCGATTGCGCGCCCCGCTCGGCGCGGATGCGCGCCAGCAACACGCTGGCCGGCTCGTCATTCGGGTCTTGCGGGACGAGTTGGCCGGAGAAGGCGGACTGGAGGATGTTTTTGCGTTGGGCAGCGGATTGGCGCAGGGCGTACGCTACGTTGACGCTCTGCTCTGCGGCAAGCATTTGCTGCTCCGAAAGAACTCGCGCAATTTCAACCTGCTCTTCAAACGGCGGGAGGGGCATCGTTAAAGCAGCGAGCTTGGTGCCGTTGACATTGGCCTGACCGACCTGCTGAGTCACTACTGACTTGACCCATTGGCGTCCAAACCCTGAATTGATGTACCCCGCCACAAGTTCAGGTATGACCGATGGTGAAAACCGAACGGCGATGAGATACGACGCATACGAGCATGGACTGATTTGAGACCTGTATACGGCCGACTTTCCAACCAGTTCCGGACTATTTGTACGGTTGAACAGCATGTCCCCATCGACCAGAAACAAAGCCGGAAACTCATCGTGAGCGGTAGGCAAGTACTTCAACTTATTCAAGTCCAGATCGCCATCTTGAATGTTGCCCATACGAATTACAGGAACGCCAGAATCAGTTTCGGCGGTCTTTGCGGAGCTGCCATATTTTTGTTCGACCGAGAGTTGATCAACAGTGGCCCATGTCCACCCCATCGGGATTGCGTACTGCCCAGTAATACTCGGCGCAGCGGGCTCCTCGTATTTGTCTTGCCAGCCCTTGGGCGGCGCCTTGCCTTGCGCCTTGAATTTGGTCAACTGTTTGGCCTCCCAACGCGCGCGGCGCTCGCGCAGAATGCGGGCCAGCAGTTGCGCGCCGCTTTCTTCGCTGTCTGTTTCGGGGCCGTGCTGCGCGCGCCAGGCTTCGGTGAGTCGGCCTTCCACCGCCGCCTTGAGCAGCGACTGGCGGTACTGCGCGAGCTTCTTTTGCGCCGCCTTGAGTTCGGCCACGCCGGCATCGAGGTCGGACAGCAGTTCTTCGAGTTTGTCGACGATGCGGGTTTGTTCAGCAAGCGAAGGAGCCCGAATGACAAAAGCATTGATATCGCTTGGACGCACTGCCGGGTAAAGCGCACCCTGAACGACCGCACACATCGCATCGACGAATTGTTGCGATTGAACAAGGAAATACAGGTACTGCGGCACCATGTACTTCGACCGCAGGACATGAAATCCCGTCGATCCGATCGCGCCATCCAAGCTCGCAGGAACGATGGCAACGGCATTCAGATTGGGCCGCGTCATCGATACCAGCACATCGCCCGATCTAAGCCGCTGCTTTGCGCGGCTGGGCGCAGCGTCAACGGATACGGCCTGTGCGGTCGCTATCGTCTTCCGTTCGCGATCAATGCTGCCGATGTCGACATAGGCGAAGTCGGCTTTGGTTGCCGGGCCAGTCTGTGCAACGGACTCGTCGGCAACTTCACCGAGACTCGCGAAATCGCTTTCGTGTGTCACGCCACCAACTCCAAATTCATCTCTTCCATCAACGGGTCCAGTTGCGCATCGAACACGCGCCATGCTTTCTGTAAGCCGCCTTGCGCAGCGAAATCGCCCAGGCTGAAATGGGCGCGGCGGATCACGCAACTGGCGGCGATGTGGTCCTTCATCATCCTCAGCCAATCCATCTGCTCCGGCGTGAAAGCGGTCGCGCGCTGGGCGTTGTGCCGAAACACCCAGTCGGCAAAGCGCTTGTCGACCTCATCGGCAAAAGGCCGCAGCTCGGCCGTTGCGCCGTCCATGACCGAGGCAAAGCGCACCAGCGAAATCAGGTCGGTCAGTTGGCGCTGGCGGTCCGTGCCCTTGACCTGATTCGTCTGCACCCGCGCATAGGCGCTCCACAGCCGCTCGGTCGTGAGCATCAACGGCGGGCGGCTCAGTTGCTCGTGCAGTTCTTCGATCATCTCGAAAGTCAACGCGCGGCGCTGGTACGGCTGTTCATAGAAAAAGCCGAGCGCACCGATCTCGTCGCGGTGCGTGGCCAGGTAGTCGGTGAAGGTCTGGATCACCTTGCGCGCCGCGTCTTCGGCCTGCGCGCTGTAGCCGGCAAAGGTCACCTGGTCGAGGTTGATGTGGTCGATCAGTTGCTCGCGCTCGCGCCGGGCGCTTTCGATCTGGTCGCGCAGTTCGGGTTTATCGAAGGGCGCGCAGGCAGCGGCCACGCGCTGGCTGCGCGCTTCGCGCAATTCATCGGCCGTGAGCGTGGCTTCGTCGCGCGTGATGCCGCGCGCTTCGGCCGTGGCGAGGGCGGTGGCGGCGATGCGGTCCGGGTCGAGCGCGACGATCAGCGCCTTGCCGAGTTCGCCGACCGGCACGCCGCCGGCAGCCTTTTCAATCCGTGCCTTGGCCTTGTCGTCGAGCTGCTTGGCCAGCCGCACCAAGCGGTTGGCCAGGCTCAGCACGGTGTCGTCGTCGCGATGGCCCATCGCCACGCCTTGCAGCAAGTCCTTCAGCGGCATGCCGGGCTTCTTCTCCAGCGGACGGCTTTCGGTTTTGAGCGACTTCTCGACGCCGACCGCATCGATCAGCACGAAGCGGGTCTTGGCGCTGTCGGCGCTGTTGCTGACACGTTGCAAGTCGTCGAAACCGAGCGAGCGCACGCCGCGCCCTTTCATCTGCTCGTAGTAGCCCTTGCTGCGCACGTCGCGCATGAAGAGCAGCACTTCCAAAGGCTTGACGTCGGTGCCGGTGGCGATCATGTCGACCGTGACGGCGATGCGCGGGTGGTAGTCGTTGCGGAAGTTGCTGAGGATGGTGTCGGGGTCTTCTTCCGACTTGTAGGTCACCTTTTTGCAGAAGGCGTTGCCCTGGCCGTAGACCTCACGCACCATCTGGATGATGTCGTCCGCGTGGCTGTCGGTCTTGGCGAAGATCAGCGTCTTGGGCACTTCCTTGCGCGTGGGAAATATCTTGGTCTCGACGGCCGTTTTCATGGCCTGGATTACCTGCCTGATTTGGCTCGGGTTGACGACCGAGCGGTCGAGTTCCCTGCCAGCGTAGGCGCTGTCTTCTTCGGTTTCGGCCCAGCGGCGTTTGCGGGTCTGGCGGTCGCGGTGGTCAACCCATTCTTTGGCGGTGAGCAGCGCGCCCTTCTTGGTGATCTCGGTTTCTATCTCGAACACGTCGTAGCCCACGTTGACGCCATCGGCCACCGATTGCTCGTAGGTGTACTCGGCAACGATGTTCTCTTTGAAAAAGCCGAAGGTGCGTTTGTCGGGCGTTGCCGTGAGACCGATCAGGTAGGCATCGAAATAATCGAGCACCTGCATCCACAAGTTGTAGATGGAGCGGTGGCATTCGTCGATGACGATGAAGTCGAAGTCCTCGATCGGTACGGCGGCGTTGTAGCGCACCACCTTGGCTTGTTTGGGCAACTGCTGGACTTCGTTGAGCGACACGTCCTCAGTCGACTCGTCGATCGCCTCGCCCGACAGCACCGAGTACATGCGCTGGATGGTGCTGATGACGACTTGCGCATGCGGGTCGATATGGCTCGAAGCGAGACGCTGCACGTTGTACAGCTCGGTGAACTTGCGGCCGTCGTCGGGCGGCGTGTAGGCCATGAACTCCTGATGCGCCTGTTTGCCGAGGTTGCGTGTGTCGACCAGAAACAGAACGCGCTTGGCGCCACCGAATTTGAGCAAACGGTAGACCGAGGTGATGGCGGTGAAGGTCTTGCCCGCGCCGGTCGCCATGTGCACCAGCGCACGCGGCTTGTTCAGCGCCAGCGATTTCTCCAGGCCGGTCACGGCGCTGACCTGGCAGTCGCGCAGGTTGCGCTCCGGCAGCGCCGGCATCTTCTCGGCGAGGCGGCGTCGCAAGGTATCGGGCTGAGAAACCAGCACGGCCAGATGCTCAGGACGGAAGAAGTGGAACAACTCGCGTGAGCGCGGCGCCGGGTCGCGGCCGTCGGTGAAGTGGATGACCTGGCCGGTGCTCTCGAACAAAAACGGCAACGCAGGCAGCCCCGGCAGGCGCCACTTAAGCGCGCTGCCTGCATAGCGGGCGGTTTGCTCTTCGACAAAAGTGAGGATGGTGGCGTCTGGCTTGGCCTCGATCACGCCCACCGCCTGGCGGTCGATGAACAGCACGTAGTCCGCCGGGCCGGTGCCGGTCGGATGCTCCCGCACCGCGACACCCAGACTGGCGCCGAGGTTGAGGTGCCTCATGTCCTGCACCACCCAACCGGCTGCGACAAGCTTTTTGTCGATGTGTTGGCGGGCTTTGGCTTCGGGTGTCATGCAGCGTGCATTGTGTGCGAGCCGCGACAATCGACACCAGATGCCACCGATCTTCCCCGACTCGACCGCGGACGCAGAAAATCCACCTGAGCCCGCCATCGAAAGGCGCGCTCCTCGCGTCGGCGCGTTCGACCCGCTGAGCCTGCCGGTGTTCCGCATGCTGTGGAGCACCTGGCTCATCGCCAATGTCTGCATGTGGATGAACGACGTGGCGGCGGCGTGGATGATGACCACGCTCACCACGACGCCGATCTGGGTCGCGCTGGTGCAATCGGCCTCGACCTTGCCGATGTTCCTGCTCGGGCTGCCGAGCGGTGCATTGGCGGACATCCTGGATCGGCGGCGCTGGCTGATCGCCACGCAGTTCTGGCTGGCCGGCGCCGCCGTCGTGCTGTGCGCAGCGAGCGTGCTCGACCTCATCACCGCGCCGCTGCTGCTGGCGCTCACCTTCGCCAACGGCATCGGCCTGGCGATGCGCTGGCCGGTGTTCGCAGCCATCGTGCCGGAGCTGGTGCCGCGCACCCAATTGCCGGCAGCGCTCGGCCTCAACGGCATCGCGATGAACGCATCGCGCATCATCGGCCCGCTGCTGGCCGGCGCGATCATCGCCAGTGCGGGCAGCGTATGGGTGTTCGGACTCAACGCGGTGCTGTCGGTGGCCTGCGGCTTTGTCGTGATGCGCTGGCGGCGCGAGCACGTACCCAATCCGCTCGGCCGTGAAAAGCTCATCGGCGCGATGCGCGTCGGCGTGCAGTTCGTGCGGCAATCGCAGCGCATGCGCGCGGTGCTCGTGCGCATCTCGATCTTCTTCCTGCATTCCACCGCGCTGCTCGCCCTGCTGCCTTTGCTGGCGCGCGGCCTGCACGGCGGCGATGCCGGCACCTTCACGCTGTTGCTCGCTTCGATGGGTGCAGGTGCGATCGTCGTGGTGCTGTTCCTGCCGCGGTTGCGCCAGGCTTTCGACCGCGATCAACTCGTGCTGCGGGGCACGCTCATCCAGTCGGCCGCCACGGCTGTGATGGCCTACGCGCCCAACACCTGGGTCGCGGTGCCCGCCATGTTCTTCGCCGGTGCGGCCTGGATCACTGTGGCCAACTCACTGTCGGTATCGGCCCAACTTGCATTGCCGGACTGGGTGCGAGCCCGCGGCATGTCGATGTACCAGATGGCGATCATGGGCGCGACCGCTTTCGGTGCTGCCGTGTGGGGCCAGATCGCCACGGTCGGCACGCTGCAGACCGCCTTGCTGATCGGTGCCGTGAGCGGCGTTCTGATGATGGGCGTGGCGTTGCGCTACGTGGTGGATGGCGGCGGCAGCGACGAAGACAACGACCTGAGCCCCGCGCGTGAAGGCTGGGCGCAGGCGCCTGCGCATCCGGCACCGAGCGAGGGCCGCGTCGTCATCACGGTCCAATACATCATCGATCCGGCACGGGCCGCGGCCTTTCATCTGGTGATGCAGCAGACGCGCCGCACGCGGCTGGCCGAAGGCGCGATCGGCTGGGAACTGCTCAACGACATTCGCGAGCCGGAACGCTATGTCGAGCAGATCGTCGATGCGTCGTGGACCGAGCATCTGCGGCGCTTCAACCGTGCGACCGCCGCCGATCTGGCGCTGCGTGAACGCCGCCTCGCGTTCCATCTGGGCGAGGGCCCGCCGGTCGTTACGCGCTATATCGTGAAGCGTTGAACTCGCCCTGTCAGGACTTCTTCGTGGGCAATTCGATGCCAGGGAAGATCTTGATCACCGCGCTGTCGTCTTCCTTCGCAAAGCCGGCGGTCGAGGCTTGCATGAACATCTGGTGCGCGGTGCTCGACAATGGCAAGGGAAACTTCGTCGCGCGCGCCATGTCGAGCACGATGCCGAGGTCTTTCACGAAGATGTCGACGGCCGACAACGGTGTGTAGTCGGCGGCGAGCACGTGGGCCATCCGGTTTTCGAACATCCAGCTGTTGCCGGCGCTGTGCGTGATGACTTCGTACAGCGCGGCCGGGTCGACGCCTTCACGCAGGCCGAGTGCCATCGCCTCTGCCGCCGCGGCAATGTGCACGCCGGCCAGCAACTGGTTGATGACCTTGACCTTGCTGCCCGCGCCGGCCTTGTCACCCAGGCGGTAGACCTTGCCGGCCATGGCATCGAGCACGTCGCCGACCTTGGCATAGGCCTCGGGCGTGGCGGCCGTCATCATCGTCATCTCGCCGCTGGCGGCCCGCGCGGCACCACCGGAAATTGGCGCGTCGATGTACAGCAGGCCCATGGCCGCCAGGCGGGACTCGAAGGCGATCGACACGGTCGGGTCGACGGTGGAACACATCACGAACACACTGCCGGGCTTCATCGTGGCCGCGACGCCGTTTGCGAATTTGTCACCAACACTGCCGAACAGCACGCTCTCGGTCTGCGCCGCGTTCACGACCACCGAGACCACCACGTCGCACTGCGCGCCCAACTCGGCCAGCGACGCACAGGCGGCGCCGCCGTCTTTAGCGAACGCATCGGCAACTTCTTTGCGCACATCGAACACGCGCAGGTCGAAGCCTTTGCGGCGCAACGATTGCGCCATGCCACTGCCCATGGCACCGAGGCCGATCAGACCAATCTTCAACGTCATCTTGTCGTCTCCTTTTGTTGTGTAGTCAAGCCAGTAGTTTTTCCAGATCGACATCGACTCGCGTCGCTTCGCGGTCGAGCAGGTTCACGCAATACAGCACCTCGATCCATTGCTCTGCGCGCACCGCTGTTTCCAGCTGACGCGAAGCCTGTGCCGCGCCGAGCGCGAAGATGGCCGAGAAGGCGCCTTTGAGCGCGTGAACGTGCTGCAGGAGCACCGGCGCGTCACGCGCGATCGAGGCCTTGCGAATGACTCGGCGCCGCAGCGCGATGTCTTCCCGCATCACGCCGGCGAGTTCACGCACAGAGGCCATGTCGTTGCCCATGGTCTCCATGAGCCGCGCAAGGTCCAGTGCCGATGCGCCCTTGCGCTCCGGAGCGGGCACAGAGGCGATAGGCGCCGGCGCTGTCACCACGGCGGTGATCGTCTTGCGCACCGACGGTGCTGAAAGTGAAACGGGCGCCACTGGCGCCGGCCTGTTCGGAAAGGCGCTTAGGTCGAAATCGAATTCAGGCACGAGCACTTCAGGCACCTCGCTCGATGCGCGCATCGCCGACAGCATGGCCTCGGCCAGCCGCGCGGGCGACACGGGCTTGGAGACATAGCCGTCCATGCCCTCGGCAAGGCAACGCTCGCGATCTCCGGCCATCGCATGGGCGGTGAGCGCGACGATGGGCGTGCGCGGCCGGCCGGGCATCGCCGCTTCGCGCGCGCGAATCTGCGCGGTCGCATCGAAGCCGCTCATGACCGGCATCTGCACGTCCATCAGCACCAGATCGAAGCGCTGCCGTTGCCACGCGCTCACGGCCTCCTCGCCGTTGCGCACGACAGTGAAGGTGCACCCCATGTCGCCCAGCAGCCTGCGCATCAGCAACTCGTTGACGGCATGGTCTTCCGCCAGCAGCACGTTCAGGCCGTGCACCGTGAGCATGTCGAGCGGGGCCGGCTCCGACAGCACGCCGAAGTCGTCGTTGGCCTCGTCGAACACGGCGGTGAAGCTGAAGGTGCTGCCCTGCTGCGGTCGACTCTCGACCCGGACCTCGCCCTCCATCATGTTCACCAGCCGCGCGCAAATCGCCAGGCCCAGGCCGGTGCCGCCGTGTCGCCGCGTGGTCGATGCATCGGCCTGCGTGAAGGCCTCGAAAATCTGCCGCTGCTTGTCCTCCGGGATGCCGATGCCGGTGTCGCGCACCGAGAACAGCAGCCGCTGCCGACGCGGCGGAAGATCGCCCTGGTCGTCGTCGACAGCCAGCGTGACATGGATGCTGCCGCGTTCGGTGAACTTGATGGCGTTCGACATCAGGTTCGACATCACCTGGCGCAACCGTCCGGGGTCACCCACGACCACCGGCGGCACATCGGGTGCGATGTCGATATCGACACTCACGCCTTTCTTCTCCGCAGCCGGGACATGCAGCGCGACCACGTCGTTGATCCAGCGCTCGACGTCGAAGCGGATCTGCTCGAAGACCAGCTTGCCGGCTTCGATCTTGGACAGGTCGAGCACGTCGTTCAGCAAGCCCAGCAAGGCGGTGGCCGAGCTGTCGACCAGTTGCAGGTAGCGCCGCTGCTCGGCATCGAGCTTCGACTTGTGAAGGAGCCGAGTGAGTCCGAGGATCGCGTTGAGCGGCGTGCGCACTTCGTGGCTCATGTTGGCCAGGAACTCGCCCTTGGCGCGGCTGCTTTCCTCCGCCTCGGCGCGCGCCTTGTCGATCTCGGCCAGCATCTCGCGGCGCGCCGTGATGTCGCGGTTGTAGCCGGTGAGCTTCAGCGGGGCACCGGCGGTATCGCGCTCGGTGATCATGCCGATGCTCTCGATCCAGATCCACCCGGTGGCTGCCGCCACGCGGTGCTCGACCGAATAGCGATCGCTGTTGCCATTGAGGGCAGCCTCGAATGCGGCGCGCACCGCCAGCACATCCTCGGGATGCACCCGCGACAGCAGTCCGCGCAGATCCCAAAGACTGTCGGGCGCGGCATCACCGATCATCTCGTCCCAGCGCAGGCTGAGAAAAATGCGGCCGCTCGGCACGTCGCACTCCCACTGCGCAACGCGCGCTGCCTCGGCGACCAGCATGTGGCGCCGCGCCGACACCAGCGTCTTGCGCGAGGCTTCGATTTCTTCGGCCTGGCGCAGCGTCAACGCCTCGAGCGCATCGCGCTCTTCGGACAGCCGCTCTATGCGGCCCAGCGCACCTTGCAAGGCGTCGTCGTGCTCAGCATGTGTCATTTCGGATGCGGGTTGAAATTTCAAGGCGTATTAATAAAAACGGTTTAATGCTCGATAAAAATCATTCGCCGAACAGATCCACTGCGCCTTTTGGCGCCAAGCCAAAACGAGTATGCACGCGAACGTTGGACTTAAAAACGATGAGGATGATGCCGAGGCAGAGAGCGTCACGGTGCTGCTGGTCGACGACCAGCCGGTCATCGGCCTGATCGTTCGCAAGATGCTGTCGAGCGACGCAGCCATCGGATTCCACGAGTGCAACGACGCCACCGCAGCGATCGACACGGCGCGCGCTTGCCGTCCCACCGTCATCCTGCAAGACCTCGACATGCCGGGCGCCAACGGTCTCGATCTGGTCATGGCTTACCGCTCGATCCCCGAGCTGCGCAACATCCCGATCATCGTGTTGTCTTCCAACGACGAGCCATCGATGAAGAAGGCGGCCTTCGCCATCGGCGCCAACGACTACCTGGTCAAGCTGCCGGAGCCGATCGAGCTGATGGCGCGCGTGCGCTACCACTCACGCTCCTACATGGCTCTGCTTCAGCGCGACAACGCCTACCGCGCACTGCACGAGAGCCAGACGAAGCTGCGGCAAAGCAACATGGAGTTGCAGCGCCTGACCAACTCGGATGGACTGACCGGCCTCGCAAACCGTCGCTACTTCAACACGTACATCGAGCAGGCGTGGGCCACATCCCAAAAAGACGCCTCCGTACTGTCGCTGTTGATGATCGATGTCGACTACTTCAAGCTCTTCAACGATACGTTCGGCCACCTTGCAGGAGACGACGCGCTGCAGCGGGTCGCGCAAGCGGTGCAGGGCGCGATAGTCGAACCGATGAGTCTTGCCGCACGATTCGGTGGTGAAGAGTTTGCCGTGATCCTCCCCTGCAAGGGCGCCGAAGCGGCCTGTGAAATGGGCGAACGCGTGCGCCGTGTTGTCGAGGCATTGGACATTCCCCATCCTTCGGTCGCAGGCGCCAGTGTCACCGTGAGCATCGGGGTAGCGACGATGACGGCCAGTGTCGCGACACGCTCGACCGACCTGATCGCCGCGGCAGATGCCCGGCTCTATTGCGCCAAGTACGACGGACGTAATCGAGTGGTCGGCGCGGCTTAGCGGTCGCGGCGATTGCGCTTGTCCGCAATCGCACATATGCAACAGCAGGGCTGTCGTACACGCCATGTTGGTTGGCAACGAGGAGGTCGTCCGCGAAAATGAAATCTCTCAGATTCGCTCATGATTTCCCACAAAACCCTCTTGAAGTACCACGAACGTTCTACTTGCTCGGTTCAGTGGCCCGAATTCGGTCGGGCATTCGCTGCCGAGTCGAGTGACGGCCTTGAATTTCCATGACGACCGAAGGCGATCAGCCGGAGGACATCGCTTGCCTGTTCCGTAAGTTCGGCGGCGACCCGACGACATACAAGGAGTTCGCGCCACGCGACGAGCCCGCTGCCGATGTGGGCGTACGACCACTGATTTCGCCTTTCCCCGCTACTGCACCGGCGCCCGAGCCTGTGCCGCCCTCCGCCGCGACGGCACGGCGTGGCTTGCTGTCCCGATGGCGCAGACCCAGCTGACCAACGTCGTCACGCTGCCGCCCGAGTCGCCACCGGCCGAGTCGCTGCTGCTCGACCATCCAGTGCTGCGCGTCGTCGCTTGGGTCGCCACCTTCGCGCTACTGCCCGCCGTCGTCATCACGCCGTTGACGCTGCACCAGCAGCTCACGCTGTCGGTTGTCATTTTGATCACCGGTCTCGTGGTCAACCGCTTTGCCGGACGCTTCGCCAGCCTGGTGCTGATCTTTCTTTCCGTGGTGGCATCGTCGCGCTACATGTACTGGCGCGTGACCGAGACGATGACCATGGACAGCGCGCTCCAGGTCGTGCTCGGCGCGGGTCTGTTGATGGCGGAGGTCTACGCCTTCATCGTGCTGCTGCTCGGCTATGTCCAGACCGCTTGGCCGCTCGGCCGCAAGCCCGTACCCATGCCGGCCGACCCGGCAGTCTGGCCGACCATCGACGTCTTCATTCCGACCTACAACGAGCCACTGTCGGTGGTGCGCCCGACGGTGCTTGCCGCGCAGGCCATCGACTGGCCGCGCGACAAGATCAACATCTTCGTGCTGGACGACGGGCGGCGCGAAGAGTTCCGCGTGTTCTGCGAGGCGGTCGGTGTCGCGCACGTCACCCGCACCGACAACAAGCACGCCAAGGCCGGCAACATCAACGCCGCGCTGAAGAACACCAGCGGTGAGTTCGTCGCCATCTTCGACTGCGACCACATCCCGACGCGGTCGTTCATGCAGATCGCATTGGGCTGGTTCGACCGCGAGCCCAAGCTCGGCATGGTGCAGTTGCCGCACTACTTCTTCTCGCCCGATCCTTTCGAGAAGAACCTCGATACCTTCGGCACAGTGCCGAACGAAGGCGAGTTGTTCTACGGCCTCATCCAGGACGGCAACGACCTCTGGAACGCGACCTTCTTTTGCGGCTCGTGCGCCGTGCTGCGGCGGACCATCTGCGAAGAGGTCGGCGGTATCGCCACCGAGACGGTGACCGAAGACGCGCACACCGCGCTCAAGATCCATCGGCTCGGCTACAGCACCGCGTACCTCGCGCTGCCGCAAGCGGCCGGCCTGGCGACCGAAAGCCTGTCGGGCCATGTCGGGCAACGCATTCGCTGGGCGCGCGGCATGACCCAGATCTTTCGCATCGACAACCCGTTGTTCGGCAAGGGCCTGAGCTGGGCGCAGCGCCTTTGCTACCTCAACGCGATGCTGCACTTCCTGTACGGCCTGCCGCGCATCATTTACCTGACGGCGCCACTGGCTTACCTGTTCTTCGGCGCGAGCGTGATCCACGCGTCGGCCTCGATGATCTTCGCCTACGCGCTGCCGCACGTGTTCCACGCCAACTTCACCAACAGCCGGGTGCAGGGGCGGTTCAGGTACCTGTTCTGGAACGAGGTGTACGAGGCGGTACTGGCCTGGTACATCTTCAGGCCGACGCTGGTCGCGCTCATCAATCCCAAGCTCGGCAGCTTCAACGTGACGGCCAAGGGCGGCCTGATCCAGAAGCAATATTTCGACACCGAGATCGCGCGCGCGAGCATGTTGCTGATGGCGATCAACTTCGTCGGCGTCGTCGTCGGCTTGTGGCGCCTCACCTTCGTGGATGCCGACAACATCGCGACGGTGTGGCTCAACCTGGCGTGGACCGTCTACAACCTGATGATTCTTGGCGCCTGCGTGGCGGCCGCCAACGAGTCGCGCCAGGTGCGCAGCGCGCATCGCGTCGCGCTCGAAGTGCCGGCCACGCTGCACTTTGCCGACGGCCGTTCGATGCGCTGCACCACCTCCGATTTTTCGACCGGTGGCCTCGCCCTCGACCTGCCGACCGAGGTGCTGGCCGAGGATGCGACGCCGGTCGAAGTCGCGCTCTATCGCGGCAACACCGAGTACCGCTTTCCGGCCACCGTTCGCTTCAACAGCGGCAAGCGGATGGGCCTGCGCTTCGACCCCATGAGCTTCGCGCAGGAGCGGGCGCTGGTGCAATGCACCACCGCCCGCGCCGACATCTGGGTCGCGCGCTGGGGCAACCATCCGCGCATGGCGGCTCACCGCGTCATGGCACGTATCGCGCACATCAGCGCCATCGGATTCAAAGACATGTTCGCTCACTATCTGCGTACCGCCGCCGGCAAGTTCCACGCGCCGGCGCCCGCCACGGCCGCCCTGCGCGACGCCAAGGACCCGATCTGATGCGCGCCGCTCTCGTTGCCCGTTCCGGTGTCATGTTCGGCATCGTCGCGCTGCTCGGTCTGGCGACTGCACCGGCCGATGTCGCATGGGCGCAAGCCCGGCCTGCGGCGAGCGCCGTGCCGGCATTGCCCGCGGCTGCTCCAGCTGCCAGCGGCGACCCCCGCACGCTCAACCTCACACAGCTCGGGCTCAACTACGCCATCAAGCTGCGTGGCGTCAGCGGGACTGTCGGCATTCCGTTCAGCGTGCGTGCCGACGAGCTCGTCACCGCTGCTTCTCTGCGGCTCAACTACGCGTTCTCGCCGTCGCTCATTCCTGCGCTGTCGCACCTCAAGGTGAGCGTGAACGATGTCGAGGTAACGACCTTGCCGTATGGCGCGGCCGAGGCAGGCAAGCCGCAGACCGTCGACATCCCGATCGACCGCCGGCTCATCGCGGACTTCAACCGCATCAACATCGAGCTGGTCGCGCACTACACGAACGAATGCGAAGACCCCGACCACAGCAGCCTGTGGGCCACCGTCGACGCGTCGAGCGCGCTGACGCTCAACGTGACGCCGCTCAAGGTCACGAGCGACCTCGCGACGCTGCCGCAGCCCTTCTTCGACCGGCGCGATGTGCGGCGCGCGAGCATTCCGTTCGTCTTCGCTGGTGCATCGGCCTCTGCAGCGTCGACCACCGCCGCGCTGGGTGCGGCCGGCATCGTGTCGTCGTGGCTCGGCGGGCTTGCCGGCTATCGCGGCGCGACCTTTCCGGTGACGACCGGAGAGTTGCCCACTGCGGCGCACGCAGTCGTCTTCGCCACGCCCGAGAGCAGCATCGCAGGCCTCACCCTGCCAGCCATCGAAGGACCGACGCTGACCGTGGTCGACCATCCACGCGACCCGGCCTTCAAGCTGTTGCTGGTGATGGGCCGCAACGCCGCGGAGCTGACCACCGCTGCATCGGCGCTGGCACTCAACAGCCGCGCGTTCACCGGCGCGACATCGACCATCGCCGACCTGCAGTTGCCCGCGCCGCGCAAGCCGCACGATGCGCCGCGATGGATTTCGAGTGACCGCGCCGTCATGCTCGGCGAGCTGGCACCGGGGCCCGTTTTCTCGGTGTCGGGCTACACGCCGGAAGTGGTCAAGGTCGATCTGCTGACCCCGCCCGACCTCTTCACCTGGCGCAGCCGCGGCATCCCGCTCGACCTGCACTACCGCTACACGCCGCGCGTGCGGCCCGACCAGTCGACGCTGAACCTGAGCGTCAACGACACCTTCATCGGATCGTTGCCGCTGCGTGCGGCCAACATGGCGAGCGATGCCTGGTGGAACGTGTTCGCGCTGAAGCTGCTGCCCGATGGCTCGGCCCTGCACAGCACCCAGCTGCATCTGCCGCCGCTCGCCATGGGCTCGCGCAGCCAGCTCCGGATGCACTACTACTTCGAGCAGCCGAGGACCACCTGCACACCCGTACTGGACAACGTGCGCGGCGGCATCGACCCGACCTCGACCATCGACGTATCGAGCTTTCCGCACTACATCGCGATGCCCGAACTGGCCGCTTATGCAAATGGCGGCTTCCCGTTTTCGCGGATGGCCGACCTGGCCGAAACCGCGGTGGTGATGCCCGATCGCGCGGAGCGGGGCGACATCGAAACCTACCTCGCGCTGATGGGCCATATCGGCGACGTGACCGGCTACCCCGCCCTGCGCGTCACGGTCGGCTCGGCTTCCAACGTCGATCAGTGGGCCGACAAGGATCTGCTGGTGCTCGGCAACCTGAAGAACCAGCCGCTCTTCACACGATGGGCCGCACAGATGCCGTTGCGGCGCGACCCTGCCGCAGCTGCAGGCCCGGGCGCCGAGCAGTTCCACATCGGTACCTGGTTCGAAGACACGCTGAACCTGATCCAGGGCTCGCGTCAACGCGAAGACCTGCCCACCGGCACCACGCAGATGTCGGTGTTCGAAGAGCGCACCGATGCCGTGCTGGCGGGCTTCCAGTCGCCGCTTCGGGCCGGTCGCAGCGTGGTCGCGGTGATGGCCAACGAAGCCTCGCAACCAGCGCTCGTCAACGCGCTGCTGACGCCCGAGCTGCTGCAACGCATCCAGGGCAGCATGTCGATCGTCCGGGCCGCACAGGTGAGCAGCCTGTTGAGCGGCGAGACCTACTACGTGGGCACGCTGCCGCCGTTCACCTGGCTGCAATGGAACCTGTCGCGCAGCCCGTTGCTGCTGGCAGGGCTGGTCGTGCTCGTCGCGCTGCTGGGTGCCGGCGTGTCCTTCTCCAGTCTGCAATTGCTGGCCCGCAAACGCTTGCGTCGCCAATGAATCCATTCGATTCCTTCGCCGCAGACCGGCGGCGCTGGCTCGCCGGATTCGCGTTGTCGCCGCTTGCCGCGAGCCTTGCCGCATTGCCTCTCTGGACGCGCGCTGCCACCAGCGGCTGTGTCGCATCGTCCGACTGGTCGAGCTTTGCCAAACGCCACATCCAGGCCGATGGCCGCGTGATCGACTTCGACACAGCGCAGCAGCAGTCGACCTCCGAGAGCCAGTCCTATGGCCTGTTCTTTGCGCTGGTGCACAACGACCGCGACACCTTCGCCCGCGTGCTGGCCTGGACCGACGCCAACCTGGCGGGCGGCAGTCTTGCCACTCGCTTGCCGGCCTGGCAGTGGGGCCGCATGTCCGACGGCAAGACATGGGGCGTGCTCGACAGCAATCCGGCTTCCGACGCTGACCTGTGGATCGCCTATTCCCTGCTCGAAGCAGGTCGCCTGTGGAACCTGCCACGCTATCGCTCGCTCGGCCGGGCCGTGCTGCAAATGGTCGCGCGCGACGAGGTCACGACGCTCGACGGACTCGGCCGCATGCTCTTGCCGTGGCCGCAGTCAGTGGCCAAGGGACCGACCTGGCGCCTCAATCCGAGCTACATGCCGCTGCAGTTGCTGCGCTACTTTCAGCAAGAGTCCCCGCGAGGGCCGTGGGGCGAGATTGCCGACAACACGCTGAGCATGATCAGCGCCGTCACACCGCAAGGCTTCGCGCCCGACTGGTGTGCCTGGTCGAGCGACGACAAGGCTTTCGTCGCCGACCCGGACAAGGGGCCGGTCGGCAGCTACGACGCGATTCGCGTGTACTTGTGGGCCGGCATGCTGGATGCTGAGGACCCGGCCCGCACGATGCTGCTCAAGAGCTTCTACGGCCCGCGCCGCGCCATTCAGCAGGGCAAGCCGATGCCCGAGTACGTCGACACGTCGACCGGTGTCGGCCGGGGCATCGGCCCGACCGGCTACACCGCGGCGCTGTTGCCGTACCTCAAGGCACAAGGCGCCGCCGTACCGTTTTTGCCGCCACCGTCCTCGACGCACAAGCCGCTCCCCTACTACGAACGCATGCTGATCCTCTTCGGCCAGGGCTGGCTCGAGGGCCGCTTCGCCTTCGGCAAGACCGGCGAGCTGCAAACCCATTGGAAGTCTCCATGTCCTTCCGCACGACCGACATGAAAACCCCCCTCCATGCGCCCTTCGCTTTGTCGCCGACCTCGGTGCGGCAACGCGCTCCGGCCCGGCAATGGATCGTCCGGCTCGGCTTGCTCGGTACCTTGTGCGCAGGGGCCGGCGCCGGTGGTCCGGCTTTCGCGCAGAGCGACGCGCGTTCGGCCCTGATCGAGCAGGGCAACTACTGGCAGAGCCTCGGTCGCGCCGAGCTCGCGGAAGAGAGCTGGACGAAGCTGCTGCGCGTCGATCCGAAGTCGGCCGATGCGATGTACGGCATGGCGCAGGTCGAGCTCACGCGCGGCAATGCCGAAGCCGCGCGCAGCTGGATCACACAACTGCAAACCGCACACCCGACCGATGCGCGTGTGGCGCGTCTGCAGCAGCAGGCTCGCCAGCCCGGTGCGCCCGCCGGCGACCTGCAGCGTGCCCGCGCCGCCGCGCAGGCCGGACGCGCAGCCGAAGCAGTGCAGCTCTATCGCGCGCTGTTCGGCAACCGGCCACCGCCGACACCACTGGCACTGGAGTTCTACGGGGTGCTTGGCGGCACGCCGCAAGGCTACGACGAAGCACGCAAGGGCGTCGCGCAGCTGATCGAAAGCCAGCAGGGCAACCTCAACGCCAGGCTCGCATTGGCGCAGCTCGACACCTACCGCGAGCCGAACCGGCGCGACGGCATCAAGCAACTGGCAGACCTGTCCAAGCAACCCAGCGTGGCGGCCCGCGCCAGGGCAAGCTGGCGGCAGGCGTTGCTCTGGCTCGACGCCCGTGCGGCCGACGCCCCGCTCTATCGGGACTACCTCGCGGATCAGCCCGACCCGGCGGTGTCGGCGCGGCTCGGCACGCTGGCGGAAGCACGCACGGCATCGACCGCTTCGCCGGCCGCAAAGGCGCTCAGCGAAGGCTTCAAGGCACTCGACCGCGGCGACAACGCCCTCGCGCAGCAGCGCTTTCGGCAGGCGTTGCGTGCGCAGCCGGGTGCTCTCGACGCACTCGGCGGGCTCGGCTTGGTCCGCCTCAAGCAGGAGCGATTTGCCGAAGCCGAGCAGTTGCTGCGGCAGGCATCGAAGGCACCGAACGGCGGCAAGTGGGCATCTGCCTTGCGCAGCGCCAGCTACTGGACATTGATCCGCCAGGCCACCGCGACGCGCGACAGGAACGACACGACCGCCGCGCGCTCGCTGCTGGAGCGCGCTGTGAAGCTCGATGCACGCGAGCCGGTCGGGCAGAACGCGCTGGCCGATCTGCGCCTTGCCGCGGGCCCGTTCAGCGACGCCGGGCAAGGCACCCGCGTGCGCGTCGAACAGGCGCGCGCGCAAGCCCGCGCCCAAGTCGAAGCGGGCGACAATGCCGGTGCGCAACGCACGCTCGAAGACGCGATGCTCATCGCGCCCGACAGCCCGTGGGTGCGGTTCGACCTCGCCAGCATCTATCGGCGCAACGGCCTCATGGCACAGGCTCGCGACCTGATGGACGGCCTCTTGCTGTCACAGCCCGACAAGCCGGACGCGTTGTATGCCAGCGCCTTGTTCGCATCCGATGCTGGTGACCCGGCGTCCGGCCTGCAGTACCTCGATCGCATCCCCGCCAACGCCCGCACGCGCGACATGTCGGCGCTGCAGAACCGCCTGTGGGCGCAAGGCCAGGCCGATGCGCTACGCGATGCCGGCAACCTCGAAGCCGAGCGCAGCGCGACCCTGAGCGTCGGCACCAGCTTTCGCACACGCGCCGGCGAGGCCGGCATGAGCAGGCTGTCGGACCGGGAGATCCCGATCGAGGCCCGCATCCCGGTCGGCAACGGCAAGATCGTGCTCGGTGCGACGCCGACGTTTCTCGATGCCGGCACGCTGTCGCCGGCGTTCGGCGCGGCCGGTCGCTTCGGCGCCGGGCCGGCCGCCGCGCTCGCGCAACTGCAGGGCACCGCACCGGCCGTCGGCTCGCAGACCGCCAGCGGCGTCGGACTGAGCTTGGGCTATGAAGGCAAGAACCTGAGCGCCAGCATCGGCACCACGCCGCTCGGCTTTTCTGAGACCAATGTCATCGGCAACGTGAGCTACGCCGGCCAGCTCAGCGACAACGTGTCGCTGAAAGGCGAGCTGTCGCGCCGCGCGGTGACCGACAGCCTGCTGTCTTTCGCAGGCGCCAAAGACGCACGCACCGGAGAGAAGTTCGGCGGCGTGGTCGCGACCGGTGGCCGGCTCGACCTGACGCGCGACAACGGCACCTACGGCTTCTACGGCTACGGCTCGTACCACGCGCTGACCGGCACCAACGTGCAGAACAACGATCGCGCCGAGCTGGGCGGCGGCATCTACGTGCACCTGATGAAGAGCGCCACGTCGAGCCTCACCGCGGGCATGAACATCGACCTGCTGCACTACGGCAAGAACCTGAGCTACTACACCTTTGGGCAGGGCGGCTACTTCAGTCCGCAGCGCTACATGAGCGTCGCGTTTCCAATCGACTGGACCGGCCAGTACGACCGTCTGTCGTGGCGGCTCAACGCATCGTTGGGCGTGCAGTCGTTCACCCAGAACGATTCGCCGTACTTCCCGACCGACCCCACACGCCAGTCGGACGCTGCACGCGCGACCGCGGTCGCCACGGCGCTTGGCGTCAACAGCGCGCCGTTCACCGGCTCGTACCTGGAATCGAGCAAGACCGGCCTCGCCTACAACCTGGCCGGCCTGCTCGAATACCAGTTGGCCCCGCAGGTCTACCTCGGTGGTTTGCTGAGCTTCAACAATGCGCAGAACTACCGCCAGGTGACGGGCGGCGTCTACCTGCGCTACGTGTTCGGCGGTTCGTCGGAGGCAGGCCGGTCGCGCAACGGCGGCGCCACGCTGCGTCCGCTCAGCTCCCCTTACACGCCGCTGCTTTGAAGCGTTGCTTTGAGGCGTCGCCTTAAGCCGTAGGCGCCGCGTGTCCCCACGGCGGCGCGCGCTCGAACTCCGCGATCCACTCCGGAATCTGCGGCGCGAACATCGGCCGGGCGATGCCGTAGCCCTGGCCGAACGTGCAGCCGAGCGCCATCAGCGCATCGCCGTGCGCGACGGACTCGACACCCTCGGCGATGGCCTTGCGCCCGAGCCCGTGCGCCATTACCAGGATGCCTTCGACGATGGCCCGGTCTTCTGCGTCCTCGACCATGCCGCGCACGAAAGACTGGTCGAGCTTGAGCGCCGCCACCGGCAACTGGCGCAGGTAGGTGAGCGATGAATAGCCGGTGCCGAAGTCGTCCAGCGTGACCGGCACACCGAGCATCTTGCAGGCCAGGATGAAGTCGGCCACAGCACCGAAGTCCTTGATGGCGGTGGTTTCCAGGATCTCCAGTTCGAGCACGCCGGGCTGCAGTTGCGGATAGCGCGCCAGGTGCCGCGTCAGCCGCTCGATGAAGTCGGGCCGCAGCAAATGGCGCGGGCTGATGTTGACGCTGATCGACGTGCGCAAACCACCGTCGAGCCACGCTGCCGCCTGCCGCATCGACTCGCCGATGACCCAGTCGCCGAGCAGCTCGACCAGTTCGTGGTCTTCGATGAGCGGCACGAAAGCGACTGGCTGCAGCAGCCCGTATTGCGGATGTTGCCAGCGCACCAGCGCCTCCATGCCGATGACCTTGCCGTGCGCCATGTCGACCTTGGGCTGGTACGCGAGCACGAACTCGCTCTGCTCCAGGCCGTTTCGGATGCGCTGGCGAATCTGCTGCTCCTGGTGCTGCTCGAGCGCGCGCGACGCATCGAAATACTGCACCTGACTGCCACCACCGCGCTTGGCAAAAAAGAGCGCATAGCGCGCGTGCTGCAGCAGCACTTCGGTCGGCTCCTCGCCATAGCGCATCAACGCCACGCCGACGCTGACGCGAATGCGCGTGGTGCGCTCCTGCAGCCGGAACGGGTGGGCCAGTCGGGCCAGCACCTGCTCGATCAAATCGTCGCATTGCGCCTGGCTGGTGAAAGACATCACCAGCGCGAACTCGTCGCCGCCGACGCGGGCCACGGTGGCATCGTGCGGCACCGCCGCCTTGAGCCGGCGCGCAACTTCGCGCAACACGGCGTCGCCGCCGACCGGGCCAAAGCCGTCGTTGACGTTGCGGAACTGGTCGAGGTCGAGATAGCAGATCGCCAGCAGCCGCTCGGGGTCGCCGTCGTGCATGTGCGGCGCGCGCTGCAGTTCTTCGAGCGTCGGAATGCGGTTGGGCAGCCGGGTGAGTGCGTCGTGCCGCGACAGCATGTCGAGCCGCTCGGCGCGCACGCGGCTCATCTTCAGGCAGAAGCTCCACAGGATGGATTGGTCGTCCATGCGCTCCGCACGCATGTCGACCAGCAGGCCCTCGCCGTGCAGCCCGCGCAGGACGACGTTGTCGCGCTCGACCACGCCCAGCGCCGGCACCGCGACGTCGCTCAGGGCTTCGGTGTTGAATGCGGTTTTTGCGCCGAGCGTGGGGCCACCCCCGACTCCCGCTTCAACGGCCACCGGTTCGAGCACCTCGGCAAACGGCAGATCAGCCAGCGAGCCCGGCGCGTAGCCCAGCAGGTGGTGCGCGTCCACGTCGGCCCAGAGGATCTGCCCATCGCGAATCTTGAGGTGGCCGACGAGCGTGCGGGTGAACATGACAGCGATTGTTCACCAAAGTAGGCCCGCCCGGGTCGCCGCAATGGGCTCCGGCGCCCAAACAGCTACCAGCGCACCCGCATGCCGAGTTGTCCCTGCACACCCTTTTGCTCGGTGATGCCGATCGCGCCGATGTACGACAGCCCCGCATACACAGCCACCGGCTTGTTCAGGGCGCCGGTCACGCCGACGCCGACTTCCAGCGCGCTGGCATTGCGTCGCGTGCCCACGCTGGTGGCGGTCCCCAGCAACACGTCGCCGGTGCCGCCGAAGGTATGCCAGAGATTTGCCTTGAGGTAAGGCCTCCATTGGGCCGCCTCCGCGCCGAATCGCCCTTCGAGCCGGGCACCGAGGCGTGCGGTGATCGCGTGGTCTCGGGTGAAGCGGATCGCCGACACGCCGTCGTAGAAATCGTCGATCGTGCTGCGCTGCCAGATCAGCTGCGCCTGAGGCTCGAGCGTCGCGTGCTCGCCGAGCGCGATCGGGTAGCCGCTTTCGAGCGACGCGCTCACCGTGCTGCCATGCGGTCGGCCGCCGCGGGCCAGCGTCGACAGCGCGTCGACCTTGAACCGCGTGCCCATGAGCACAGCATCGCTGTACCAGCCGGACGCTGCGATGTGCGTCCAATAGGCGCCGACGCTGTAGCCCTCCACGCTCAAGCGGCCGACCGCCGCATCGGCGTATCCGCTCGACATGCCGCTGACATCGCCGCTGCCGCGCGTGTAGCCGGCCAGCAGACCGGCGCGGTCGCGTGCGCCGCTGTCGGTGGTGCGGGCGATGAAGTCGTGCCCCAGTTGCAGCCCGCTCACGGTACCGTCGAATTGCGGGTCGGCATCGCCGCGCAGGCGCTGCCGCGTGTTCTGGCCAAAGGCGCGGCCCCACGAGGCCTGCGATCCGTTGTCCCGGGTCAGCAAAGTCGTATCGCCCTGGCGGTCGTTGAAGGTGCTGAGCTGCGCCAGCCCGATACTGCGCACCACCATCGGCACGGCGCTATAGAGCGCGACCTCGGGGCGATACAGCGTGACCGGTTCCGACGCTGCCGCGGTGGCCGAGGCGATCGCCACTTCCGCCGGCGTGCCCGAGCCACCCGTGGTCGATAGGACCAGTGCCGTCGCCTCCGCGATCGACCCGACCACCGTACCGCCGACCGAGTAGCCCGACGAGCGCAGGTACCAGCTCTCTGGGTTGCCGCCGGTCGCGCCACCGCGAAACAGGCGATAGCCATAGGCACCGACTTCGAGCGGCTGCGTCAGCGAGAACGCGCCCGCCGCGGTCGTGCCGCCGTTGACCGTCTGCACCACCTGGATTCCATCGGCCCGCGTCGCCGCACCGAGACCGCCCCGGTTGACGACCTGGATGCCGGTGGACCCTGACGCACGGCCACCGTCGATGACCAGTTTGTCGGCTGGCGAGTTGTCGCTGCCGAGCACGGTGTTGAGCTGCATCAACGCACCGACGCCGGTGTAGTTGCCGCGCACCGTGAACACGCCGAAGCCGTTGCCGGCGCCCGGCCCCGGCAGCAAGGTGCCGCTGTTGGTCACGTTCCCGACGAACGTGCCGGTGCCCGCGACCGTGGTGCCGGGGAGCACCTGGATCACCGGGCTGGTGAGCGCGGCAGTGAGGTCGAAGCGGCCGCTCTCCACGCGGATGCTGTCGGTGAAAGTGGCGTCGGTCTTCCACGACCATTGCGTGCCGCGCATCGTCAGGTTGCGGAAGTTGCGAAACACGTTGTCGACCGTGCCCGTACCTTCGAGGAAACCGCTGCTGGTTGCGCCCCCCCCGTCGGCCGCGCCGCGAATGACCGAGCCGGTCTGCAGGATCAGCGTGCCGGTGCCCAGCGGTCCCATGAACACGGCGCCGTCGTTGGAGGTGCCGCCGTGGCCCTCGAGCGTGCCCGCGTTGACCAGCACGTCCTGGCCGTTCTGTCCGCGGTAGGCATACGAGCTGGCACTGAACATCGCGCCTCCCGCGCGGTTCTCGACACGCGAAAAGAAGGTGCTGGCACCCACCGTGTTGGCATGAACCGCATCGGCAAAGCCCGAGGTCGGTGATGTGTTGGCGCCCAGCGCGGTGATGGTGCCGGTGTTGATGAGCACGTTGGCTACGCCGTTGCCGCCCTGCATATAGACGCCCTTGGCCGCTGTGCCGTTGGTCGTGATGCTGCCGCTGTTGACGACCGTGTTACCCGGCCCGAAAGTGAAGACGCCGTGCGAGGCACCGCCTGTCGTCACGATGCTGCCAGCGTTGGTGATGAGAGTGCGCGTGCTGCTGCCCGACGGTGTCGAGATGCCGGCCGTGCCGCCGCTGGTGGTGCGGATCGCGCCGTTGTTCGTCAGCGTGTTGTCGTTGCCGGTCGCACCCATCGCCGCGCGCGCCGCACCCGAGCCGCCCGACACTGTGATCTGCCCGTTGTTGGTGATGCTGCTGGCGTCGCGCACCAGCAGTGCCTGCGTAGCGCTGGTGGCGAGCGAGGCACCCGGGCTCACGCTGATGTCGACGTTGGTACTGCCGGGATCGGCGATCACGCTGGTGGAACCAGTGATCACGCCGCTGCACACCACCGTGCCGCCTGTGGTCGGCGTCGTCGTGGGTAGGCAGGCCGCGTGGCCTGCGGTGCAAAACAGTCCGGCGCTCAGGGCGCTCACGACATTCACCGAACCCAAGGAGTATCGAAGCTTCAACATGCCCCGATATTTAGCATAGGGCTACGCCGTCGACCAGTCAGCTTTTAGATTGACATGGCGCACCGCCCGCACGATGCTGGCCGCATCGACACCGAAGAAATCTCGCAGTGCGGCGCGCGTGTCGCTGCGCCCGAAGCCATCGGTACCGAGCGTGAGGTATCGGCGGCCTTCGGGCAGGTAGGCGCGAACGCTCTCGGGCACGGCGCGAACGTAGTCGGTGGCGGCGACGATCGGACCTGCACCCTGGCCGAGCTGCTGCGCGATGAAGGGCGTCGATACGGCATCGCCACGCAACGCCGCCTGCTCGCACGCGGTACCGTCACGCGCCAGCTCGCTCCAGCTGGTAACGCTGAACACATCGACAGTTGCGCCTTCGCTCGCCAGTAGCTGCGCAGCCTTGACGACTTCGGTGAGGATGGCGCCGGAGCCCAACAGCGTGACGTGTGCGGCTTCCGTCTTACCCTTGGCTTCTCCATACCGCCCGAACCGATAGCACCCGCGCAACACATCCGCATGCACTTGCGCCGGCAGGCTCGGCTGCGCGTAGTTCTCGTTCATCAACGTCACGTAGTAGAAAACGTCCTTCTGCTCGACCAGCATCTCGCGCATGCCCGCATCGATGATCACCGCCATTTCGCCGGCGAAGGCCGGGTCGTAAGCCTTGCAATTGGGGATGGTCGCGGCGATCAAATGGCTGGTGCCATCCTGGTGCTGCAGCCCTTCGCCGCCGAGAGTGGTGCGGCCCGATGTGGCGCCCAGCAGGAAGCCGCGCGAGCGCTGGTCGGCAGCGGCCCAGATCTGGTCGCCGACGCGCTGGAAGCCGAACATCGAGTAGTAGATGTAGAACGGCAGCATCGCGAGGCCGTGCACGCTGTAGCTCGTCGCTGCCGCTGTCCAGCTGGCGATGGCACCGGCCTCGCTGATGCCTTCTTCCAGGATCTGCCCGTCGGTGGCTTCGCGGTAGCTCAGGATGGTGTCGATGTCTTCCGGCGCATAGCGCTGGCCCACGCTCGAATAGATGCCGACCTGCTTGAACAGGTTCGCCATGCCGAAGGTGCGCGCCTCGTCGGCCACGATGGGCACCACGCGCGGGCCCAATGCCTTGTCTTTCATCAGCGCGCCGAGCATGCGGACGAACGCCATGGTGGTGCTCATGTCCTTGCCGTCGGCCTCGAGCGCGAACTTGGCGTAGGCATCGATGGCTGGCACGGGCACCACGTCGCAGGTTGTCTCGCGCCGCGGCATCGCGCCACCGAGTGCTTCGCGATGCGCCTTCAGGTAGCGCATCTCGGCGCTGTCGTCGGCCGGCTTGTAGAAAGACAGCGAGGTCGCCTGCTCGTCCGAGAGCGGCAGGTTGAAGCGATTACGAAAGCCGATGAGGTCGGCACTCTCGAACTTCTTGTGCGAGTGCGTGGTCATCTTGCCTTGCCCCGCACCCATGCCGTAGCCCTTCTTGGTGTGGGCCAGGATGACGGTCGGCTGCCCGACGTGTGCAGCCGCTGCGGCGTAGGCGGCGTGGATCTTCACGAAGTCGTGGCCACCGCGCTTCAGGCGATCGATCTGTTCGTCGGTCATGCCTTGCGCCAGGCGCTTCAACTCTTCGTTCTGGCCAAAGAAGGTGTCGCGGTTGAAGCGGCCGTCCTTTGCGGCGAAGGTCTGCATCTGACCGTCGACCGTGTTGGCGAAGGCGCGGGCCAGCGCGCCGGTGGTGTCGCGCGCGAAGAGGCCGTCCCAGTCACTGCCCCAGATCAGCTTGACGACGTTCCATCCTGCCCCGGCGAAGAGCTTTTCGAGCTCGTCGATGATGCGGCCGTTGCCGCGCACCGGGCCGTCCAGGCGCTGCAGGTTGCAGTTGACGACCCACACCAGGTTGTCGAGCTTCTCGCGCGCGGCCAGGGTCAGTGCGCTCATGGATTCGGGCTCGTCCATCTCGCCGTCGCCGAACACGCCCCACACGCGTCGCTCTGCGACGTGTTTTCCGTTTTCATTGCGGGCGCTGCAGTCGAGCAGCTGCCGATCGGTGAGGTAGCGCATGAAGCGCGCGTGGTAGATCGAGCTGATCGGGCCGATGCCCATCGAGCCGGTCGGAAACTGCCAGAAGTCGGGCATCAGGTAGGGATGCGGGTAGCTGCTCAGGCCGCGTGCGCCCTTGCCCTGGGTGAAGGCGGGAGCGGTCAGCTCCTGGCGGTAGTGCAGCAGGTCGTCTTCGCTCAGGCGGCCTTCGAGAAATGCGCGTGCGTAGACACCCGGTGCGCTGTGCGGCTGGAAGAACACCAGATCACCACGATGGCCCTCGTTCTTGGCATGAAAGAAGTGGTTGAAGCCCATCTCGAACAGATCGGCCGCGCTGGCGTAGCTGGCGATGTGGCCGCCGAGTTCGCCGTAGGAATGGTTGGCGCGCACCACCATCGCCAGCGCGTTCCAGCGCATGAGGGAGGCCAGGCGTTCTTCGATCGCGAGGTCGCCGGGGAAGGCCGGTTGCGCATCGACGGCGATGGTGTTGACGTACGGCGTGCACAACTCGGGCTGCCAGCCGATGCGTTGAGCGCGGGCCTGCTCGGCAAGAGCGTCGAGGATCTGCTTTGCGCGCTCCGGGCCGTTGGCTTCGACCAGCGCGGCGAAGGCGTCGCGCCACTCGGCTGTTTCCTGCGGGTCAGGATCCCCTGTAGACGCTCCCGTGGGCGCGCCAGCGAGGACACTGAGTTGAAGCGTGGACAAGGCGTTCATTCGTTGGTTCCGATTCGGTGTGCTTCGACAGTATCGCCACTGCCGCGCATTGCCACGAAACCGTCATATCGCGTGGATATGGTCAGGCTCCCGTCAGCCAGCAACAAAAGCCATAGCCCGCCATGAACGATAGAACGCTTCCGACTTCTCTTGTCAATCCGTACGCCGACCCGGACGACTTCGACAACAACCCGAGCGCCAACACAGCGCTCGGTGACGTCATCGCCACACGCATGCATCGGCGGCATTTGCTGCGCGGCGGCGTCGGCGCACTCGCTGCCGCGACGCTCGGCCCGCTGGCACTGAGTGCCTGCGGCGGTGGCGGCAGCAGCGGCGGCTTCCCGATCATTCCGCCGGCGCCCGCTCCCGCACCGGTGCCCGCACCGCCGCCCCCTGCACCGGCACCCGCGCCAGCCGCTGGTCCAGCGCTGGGCTTCACGGCAGTGAGCAAGAGTCTGGCCGACAGCATCGTCGTGCCGCTCGGCTACACCGCGACGGTGATCTACGCGACCGGCGACTCGATCGATCCGGCCGTCAGCGACTACAAGAACGACGGCACCGACGACAACTTCGGCCGACGCAGCGGCGACCAGCACGACGGCATGCACTTCTTCGGCCTGACCGGCGACGGCAAGCCGACGCTGACCAACAGCGACCGCGGCCTGATGTGCATCAACCACGAAGCCATCAACGGCACGGTGGCCTTCATGCACCCGAACGGCCAGACCAATGCCGGCGCTACTGCCGGTGCACGGCCCGAAGCCGAAGCGCTGAAAGAAGTCGAGGCGCACGGCGCATCGGTGGTCGAACTCGCCCGCAGCGGCGGCAAGCTGGCAACCGTCAAGACATCGACCTTCAACCGCCGCATCACGCCGCGCACGCCGATGACATTCGGCGGTCCGGCCAAAGGCTCGGCCTTGCTGAAGACGCTGTACTCACCCGCCGGCACGACCACGCGCGGGATGATCGGCAACTGCGCCAGCGGGTACACGCCGTGGGGCACGTACCTCACTTGCGAAGAGAACTTCGCCGGCTTCTTCACCCGTGGCGCGGCCGACGATGCGCAACGCACGCCCAAGGAACTCACGGCCTTCCTGCGCATCGGGCTGAAGCAGAACGTGACGGGCGGCCAGCGCTGGTCGACCGTGGTTGCGGCCGACCCGGCAAGCACCGAATACCAACGCTGGAACGCCAGCAAAACCGGCGCATCGACCGATGGCACGGACGACTTCCGCAACACGCACAACACCTTTGGCTGGGTCGTCGAAATCGATCCGTACGACCTGTCGTCCACACCCGTCAAGCACACCGGCCTCGGCCGCTTCGCGCACGAAGGTGCATGGCCGAGCAACCCGGTTGTCGGCAAGCCGCTGGCCTTCTACATGGGCGACGATTCGCGCAGCGAGTACGTCTACAAGTACGTCTCGAAAGCCACCTGGATCGCGGCCGATGCGAACCCGAGCGACCGCCTCGCGACCGGCGCCAAGTACCTGGACGACGGCACGCTCTACGCAGCCAAGTTCAACGCCGACGGCAGCGGCACCTGGCTCAAGCTCGACCTGACCAACGCGGCGATTTCGGGCAACACGGCCTACGCTTTCACCGACCTGGCGGACGTGCTGGTCAACGCGCGTCTGGCTGCCGATGCGGCCGGCGCCACCAAGTGCGATCGCCCCGAGTGGACGGCGGTGAACCCGCTCAATGGAGAGATCTACATCACCATGACGGAGAACCCGGACCGCGGCAACGTCGGCTCCACCAGCAACAACAACGTGCCCAACCCCGACGTGGATCCGGCCTTTCCGCGCTACTGGCTCGACAACAAGGCCATCACCACGCAAAACGCTGCGGTGCAGGCCAACAAGGGCGACGTCAACGGCCAGGTCATGCGCATTCGCGAGACCGGCAACGACGCATCGGCCACCACCTTCAACTGGGACATCTACCTGTTCGGCAGCCAAGCCAAGGCCGATGCAGGGCTGGACGATGTCAACTACCAGAAGAACGTGAACCTGTCGGGCCTCTCCGACTTCAATGACCTCTCCAAGCCCGACGGCTGCTGGTTCTCCCGTGCCAGCGGCATCCTGTGGATCGAGACCGACGACAACGCCTACTACGACGTCACCAACTGCATGCTGCTGGCTGCCATTCCGGGCACGTACGGCGACGGCGGAAAGATCGACGTGGTGAACCAGGCCAACGGCAAGCCGGGCACGGCCGGCACCGCACCGGTGACCGTCACGACCTATGCCGGCAAGAAGATGACCGACACGATTTTCAAGCGCTTCTTGACGGCGCCGAAGGGATCGGAAGTGACTGGCCTGGCCGAGTCGCCGGACGGCAAGGCGCTGTTCATCAACATCCAGCATCCGGGCGAGAACACCGCCGCCGCGAACATCGGTGACCCGACCAAGTACGAGAGCCATTGGCCAGGCACCGGCGCCGGCATCGCGCTGCCTTATGGTCCCGGTGGGGCCGTAGCGCGACCGCGTTCGGCAACGGTGATGATCACCAAGAACGACGGCGGGGTCATCGGGTTGTAGACGTTGAGAGTGCCGCCGACATCGGCTTTGACCGTGTCGGCGGTGAGCGCGAGCACAGCACGCGACTGGCTCGCCCCCACATCGTGGGCGAAGCCGTTCTGCTCGCCCACGCTGTAGCTGGCGCCCAGGGTCTGCTTGCTGCCGCTGGAACTGCCGGTCTGGGTGGTGGTGTTCTGTGCGGCTTGGAGCGTGACGGCGTTGTCGGCGTCGAGCGTGACGTTGCTGCCGCTGAGGGTGGCACCGGTGGCGGTGGCGGTGGCGGTGAGGTTGCTGTCGGCACCGCCGCCGGTGGCCGTGATTTTCACGTTGGCGGCCGCCCAGACGGTCGAGCCGACCGCCGTGCTGCTGGTTTCGGTTCTGGCGAATTAAGCCTGACTTTGGTTATGAAACAGTTCGACGCCTAAACCAATATTTCGAGTTTGAAAGAAACTCATCGTCTCTAAGCTCAGGACACCACCAACATTGGAAACATCGAAGATGTCAATCCATAGATTGGTTAGCGTTTTCAATTCCTTAAGCATTTTGAAATTTGCACCGTTGGCCTCCAGTTTTTCAAACAGTTCAACGGCACTTCGGAACGGATCTTTTTGGGTCATTAATTCTTCACTCCGACCCCATAAGCTGTCGGCGTAAAACCCTGCCAACCTCTCCCCTGTAGGCGCGCGTCGCATCAAGCCCACGCTGTGGCCAATTTCAGGCTCATGTGCTACCGCCAGCGTGATGTCTTCTAATGTGAGCGTTGGGTGCCTTACGACAAGTCGGAGCACGATGTTCGAAAGTTGTTTTTGCATGTTTTCCTAGCGCCTTCTATCGCGATCTCGGCCCGTCCTTCCACTTGGTCGCCCCGATCCCGTAAAGGTGGATGCAGGTCCGTTGTCGGTCCAAGTACCGTCGGGATTTTGACTCCAGACATCGCTATTGGGCGAAATACGGATCGTCGCAAACCCATGGCGCGTTGCATGATCACCTTGCGACAGCTCTGTTGCCGCGGGTGTCGGATTGCTCAGCAAGGCGCCTGCAGAGTGCTGAGTCAGCGTCGTCGTAGTTTGACGATATTGCTGCTCGTCAGACTAAAGGTTCTGAGCAAAGTATCTGTCAACAAGCGCAATATCGGCCTGTGTCCACTTTAAGGCTTTAATACAGACTGCCTTACGCAACCTCTCATGAAAATTAGCTCTCACCGCTGAAGATCGCAGATGACGCATTTCCATAAGAACAGAATATTTTGCCGCCGAATGAATTGATGAAAATATCGCAGTATGCAAATTTCTCATAATTATTTCTTCAGGATCTTCAATATAAGAGTCAGCAATATTGTCAACCTGTAGCGCAAGCCCTAAAACACTGTAATTTTCTGCGTCAGCTCTTTCCAACCGACGCATTTCTATTATGGGCGGCCAATCCTGCAATGCCCTCTCAAAGAGTATTGGAAAATAAAGACCTGAGGCATCCAATTTATTTAAGGTCATTTTCGAATTCTTCCATCTGACCACACACTGTTGGGTTTATCTCCACGCTCCCAAGCATCCTTACTTGGCCAACGTTTCCGCTGTTCGCCGCCGTGGCCTGAAATATCACGCTCCCAGACCGACCCATCGTTGGTGTCCAATTTACCCCGTGTGCCTCGGATATTTTCAAAGTCACCTGGCATGTTGCCTGGATTGTTCGGATGGGAAACTGAGCTGCTGGCTGGATCCTCCCTTGCCTGGTGCAGTATTCGAGGCCGCCTGCAAGACAAGATTTGCGAAATCAGCGTACTTGCCCCAGATGACATCGAGGATAGAGCTTGGTTTGATCAGGTCGTCCAGATTGAGGTTGGGCAACGGCGGCGGCCCAACCCATTGCTCAATGGAGGGATCGTAGCGTCCTTGGCAATTGCAACTCGAGCCCCCGTTTCTCTGCCCCTATGGCGCCAAGTTCGCCTTTTGTGACTAACTCTCGTTCATCAGGAAGAAAAGACTTTCTCGTACCAATAGTTTTTTTTATCAGTAAACCACTGGTCAGGATGATTTATTGTCAACGGTCTTAGACACTTTAAATCCAACGAGTACCGCGAAAGCAGACCAACAAGATCATAGAAGCTTCCGCGATCCATAGGAGTAGGAATCGTTAGGTTTAACCCAGATTGAGTTCCAACATACTTGGAAATTCCATCAATGCCTGAAAGCCATGTGAAGAAATTGCGTTCATCTGCCTCGCAATAAAACTGCGCAGGCTCAGGAACAACAACGGAAGTCAAATTATTCATGTCAATCCTTTAACGGAGTGGTGGTCGAACATTTTTGTAGCCACCACCGGGCGATTGAACGTCCCAGTGAGCACCTCCGTGAGCACGGCCGCCTTGGCCCGAGGGTACCCACACATTTCCATTTGCATCCAACCAACCATAGCTACCACCGCCGCGTCCCGGATTTGGGTTCGGGACCCATTGATCACCTCCACTAGGCTCTTCAAATCCAACATCTTCGCGGGGTTTGCCTGGCGCCTTAGGGCCTGACGGATCGTACGCATTTTGTGGAGGCTTGGCATAAACTGCTTGACCGTTTAGATCCTGCGATGAAATCGTCATCGCCTGCAAAACCAAATTCGCGAAATCAGCGTACTTGCCCCAAATGACATCGAGGATAGAGCCTGGTTTGATCAGGCCGTCCAGATTGAGGTTGGGCAACGGCGGCGGTCCAACCCATTGCTCAGTCGATGGATCGTAGTGGCCTTGGCAGTTGCAGTTCGCGCCACCATTTATTGCCCACGCGGCGCCCAGTTCGCCTGCTGTGGCCGCAGCGGCTGCCGCAGCAATCGGAAAAACAACCTGCGTCGCTGGACTGACCGTCTCATTGTTTCCGACAACGCGGTCCCCGTTTCCACTGCCCCCTGGCAGGTATCTCGCGAGAGCGTCATAAAAGCTCTGTAGCCTCGCGATATCCAGGCGCTGTGCATCCGTCAAGCCGGGATCGCTGCCCAAAGCAGCCAGTTGGTCACCAGCAGCCTGAATCACTTCAGGGGTGATTTGCACGTTCGTGCTTCCTGCCTCACTGCTCAACGCCGTTTGAAATCCCGCGACCAGCATGTCACCGATCGTTTTCACAACATCGGGGCCGATCGAAACAATGACTCCTGTGGCAGCCGAAGTGATCTGCACCTGCGTCTGCACCTCGCTCAGCAACGCGCCGGCATCGGCGTACTGCTGCGTCAGCCCGTTCGACGAGTCGCCCGTCCGCACGGCCGTGTTGCCCCCGATCCCGGAGATTCCTGCTGTCGTCACGCTGGTCTGACTGCCGCCTGCGCTGCCGAAGCCGTAGCCACCCCCGATGCCGCTGCTGGTGGTGGGAGTGCCGTCCTGGCTCAAGCCGTTCGACTGCGAGCCGCTGTAGCTGGCGTTCAGGCTGTAGCCGCGCCCGCTGCCGATGTCGTAGTTGACGATGTTGCTGGTCGTCAGGCTGCCGGTCGCGAACGTGTTCACTCCGGCGTCCACCGCCCCCTGCGTGCTGGCAATGACCCCGCCCACCAGATTCGTGCTGCTTCCTACATTGACCTGGAAGCCGCCGTCCCCGGCCTGGATGCCGGTTGATTCGTTGACGCTGGCGTAGCTGCCGTTGCCCTTGGCCGTGTTGCCGCTCACGCTGCCCGTCACCGGGGTGCCTGCACACCAGATCACGCACAGGCTCACATCGAAGCCACCACCGCTTTGTTTGGAAGTGGAGGTGCTGGTGTCCTGCAGGCTGGTGATGTTGAGATTGCCCCCGACATCGGCCTTCACGGTGTCAGCGGTGACCACGGCGCCCGACAGGGTGGTGTTGCCGCCGCTGCGGATGATGACGGTATTGTCCGCATCCACATAGGTGTTGACCTGGGTCACGTCGCGGCCGTTGCCGCTGCCCTTGGACTGGCTGACACCGACATCGATGGTGAAGCCGTTCTGCTCGCCCACGCTGTAGCTGGCGCCCAGGGTCTGCTTGCTGCCGCTGGAACTGCCGGTCTGGATGGTGGTGTTCTGTGCGGCTTGAAGCGTGACGGCGTTGTCGGCGTCGAGCGTGACGTTGCTGCCGCTGAGCGTGGCACCGGTGGCGGTGAGGTTGCTGGCGGCACCGCCGCCGGTCGCCGCGATCTTCAGGTTGCCCGCCGCCCACACGGTCGAACCGACCGCGGTGCTGCTGGTTTCGGTGCTGGTGGTGGCGGTGTGGCTGTTGGTCAGGTCGGCGCCGACCTTGTAGCCGAGCGCGCCACCGGCCGCCACCGACGAGGCCGCCTGGTAAGCCTGGTATCCCTGATAGTCCACGGTGGCCGCGCCCAGCGCCTGCATGCGGCCGTCGCTGGTGCGGGTGGTCGCCTGTGCGGTGTCGAAGGCGCTGCGTGCCGCATTCACGATCGGCACGCTGAGCGTGCCGCCCACGGTCAACTGGCTGCCCTGCGTGGTCAGCGTGCGCGAAGTGGTGTCGTACGCCGCGTTGATGACGACGGTCTTCGCGCTGATGTCGATGTTGCCGGCCTTGCCCTCGGCGCCGGTGTCCAGCGCAAGCACGTCGCTGGCGGTCTGCGTGTAGATGCCCCCTGCGGTCAGTTTGACGTTGCCGTTCAGGCTGGCGATGCGACTGCCCACCTGCGTGGTGTCCGATTCCTTGCCCGTCCCGCTGCTCTGCGCCGTTCCGACCGCCGGCTTCCAGACGGTGCCTGCGTTGCCCGTGGTGTGGCGGGTCGAGTCGGTGTCGGTGCTGCTGCTGGCTTCGGCGTTCTGGATCGTCAGGTTGCGAACAGCGTTGACCGTGATGTCGTTGTCCGCGACCAGCGTGGCGCCGGTAACGGTGGTGTCGCGTCCGCTGTGGATGTCTATGCTGCCGGCGGACAACGCGCTGCCCACGACCTGGGTGCCGGTCTGGGTGTTGTCGTCGGTGCCCTGCTTGCGGGTGAGCAGGTTGACTGCGGCCGGGTCCGGAATGCCGGTGGCCAGTGTCTCGACCACGCCGGGACCGGCCAGGAACTTGCCCAGCCCGGTCGACGAACGCTGCTGCGCCACGCTGACAGATGCCGAGCTCGTGTTCCGGTCCGACAGGACGTTCACATCGCGCGTCGCCGAAATGGACAGCTTGTCCTGCGCCGCAATGTAGCCACCGACCACGGTGAAATCGTTGCCCGCGCTGAAAGTAGCGTCCTTGCCGGCGGTGAAGCTGCTGCCGATGGCCGTGTCGCTGCTGCCCGAAGCTTTGACCTGGTTGTCGGTTTTCTTGAGCAGGCCCTTGTCGGTCCAGTTGGCCGCATAGGTCATGTCGGTCGCCGAGCGACCGGAGTCGATCGTGATGTCGTTGCCCGCCTTGACCTCCAAATCGCCTACGGCACTCACGTTGGCCTGCCGTGCGGTCAGGTCGTTGCCCGCCGCCAGCGTCACGTTGCCGCCACCGGATACCGACGAGCCCACCTCGGCGGTGGCCTTCACCGTCGTTCTCGACCCTGTCGACAATCCCACCATCGACGTCGCCACCGTCACAGTTCCAAGGTTGAGATTGTTTCCCGCGTTGACCACGGTCTCGCCCGTGCCGGCGTTGCGCAGGATCGCGCCGACGACGTTCACGTCGTGTCCCGCGCTGGCGATCAGGATGCCGCCGGGGTTCGTTACGTACAGGCCCGCCACGCGGTCCACGTTCGTCGAGACACCGCCAATGCCCGCGTTTCTCTGCGTGGTGGTCCGGACGTTCAGGTCGCCCCCTGCCTTGAGGGTCAGCGCATCGCGCGCATCCACCGTGCCGCCGATGATGTTCAGGTTGCCGGTGGTGGTCAGCGCCACGTTGCCGCCCGAGATGCGTCCGCCGAGCACGTCGATGCTGCTCGCATCGATCTTCACCGCCGTTCGCCCGGCGATGGTCCCGGAGTTCACCACGCCGCCCTGGCTCTGGATGTTCACCGTGTTGCCGCTGAGCAGCGCACCGCTGCCGTCGATGTCGCCCGGCCGAACGCGCACATAGACCTGCGGCACCAGCACCTGCTGGGTGCTGCCGTCCGGCAACGTCACTGTCTGTTCGACCAGCCAGACGATGTCGCTGGTCAGTTGCGCCATCTGCGCTGCGGTCAGTGCGACACCAACGCTCAAGCCGTATTGCTTCGCAAAAGCGACGCCGGCATTCATCAGCGCCGTGTACTCGGTCTCGTCGCTGCTGAAGCCGTCGACATAGCGATAGCCGGTGAGCTGCGCGACCTGCTGCTCGATCAGGCGCTGCTCGTACTGGCCGTCACCCAGGCGTTTGAGCGTGGTGTTGGGGTCCAGGCCCAGGTTGTTCAGCAGGTAGTCGCTGCTGAGCCATTGGCGGTAGCTGGCGAAGGCCGGATCGGTCTCGATGAGGAAGTGGCTGTTGGCGCCGGGGAGCACCTTGAACAGGCTGGCCGTGGGCACTGTGAGATTGGGCGTGCTGGTGCGCACCACCATCGGCGTGTTCGCCGAAGCGCTTGTTGTGCCGCCGGTCGTCCCGGTACCGGGTGCCGCTGCACCGCTGCCGCTGACCGTTGCGGCGCCAGTGGCTCTGACGGCGACGAGCAAGGCACCCGACTGGAAGGTCGCGTCGCCGCTGCTGGCGGTGGACGGACCGTTGACCGCCGAAGCGACTTCGACGATGACGCCGGCGTGGCCAGGGCCGGCCGCGCCGCCGGTACGGCCAGCGGTAGCGCCAGAGCCGGCGCTGGAAGCCGCGTCGACGTTGTAGCCACCGCCCGGTGCCTGGTGGTCGACGTACTCGAAGCCGCCCACCGAGATGGTGTTGGTGGTCGTCATCGACGAGAAGACCAGCAGCACAGGAAGCTGGCCCTGTGTCGTGGCCGTGTAACCCCATGCGATCGGGTTGGTCGTGCTGGTGGTCGTGCCTTGGGTGGCCTGGTTGTCCACATCGTTGGCGGTCAGGGCGCCGCCCGCAATGATCTTGCTGTCGCGGTTCAGGACGTGGCCATTGAGGGCCATGTCACCACCCGACGTGATACGCGCCGGATCGCTGTTGACAGCGGTGTCGGTCTGGGTGGTCGTGGTGAGATGCCAATCGGCATAGCCGAAGCCGACCAAGCTCACGGTGCCGTCCGCTGCCCGGTGATAGACCGCCCGCGTGGCGGGATCGCCCCAAGTGTCGTCGTAGCTCCAGATCTTGCTGTCCGATTGCGTCGACAGGTAGGTGACCTCGGTCGGGCCCGTGGTCAACCGCTGCACCGTCAGATGCGTGTCCAGGTTGTTGATGGCGCCCATCGCGATGTCCATGCCGCCGAGCGATTCAATGGCCGCGCTCAGATTGTTGAGCGTGGCGCCGGAACCGACCGCCACGCGGTTGGCATCTAGCGCGCCGCCGATCGCCATGCTGCCGCCGCTGAAGAGCAGCGCGTGCTCGCGGTTGTTGACCGTCCCCGCACCGATGTTCAGGCTGCGCCGTGCCGCGACGGTGCCCGCCGAAACGACGCCGCCGACCGTCTCGGCGTCGTTGTTCAGCGTCCCGGTGCCGATGGAGACCGCGTCACCGTAAATGCGCCCGGTGCCCAGGTTGTTCACGACGCCGGCGTCGATCCGAGTCGCCCCGTCGCTGTTGATGAAGCCCCGGTTGGTCAGCGTGCCGCTTGCCACCACCGTGGTGTCCGACCCGCTCATTTCGCCGGTGGCGGTGTTGGTCACGTCCCTGCCGCGGGCCGTCAGCGTGCCGCCGGCGATCAACCGCCCGTTGTTCGTCAGGGTGCCGGTGGTGGCGTACGTCAGGTTGCCATTGGCGCTGACGACAGCGTTGTTGACGATGTCCTGCGTCAGTGCGATGGACAGGTCCCGGCCGGAGGTGAGTGTGCCGTCGGCGCTGAAGCGCGCCGCGTCGATCACCAGGCTGTTGTTGGCGACCAGCACTCCGCCGGTGTTGATGACCTCCAGAGTCTTGGCGGCCGGGTTCGATGCGTTCGGGTCGACGATGGCCAGTGTGTCGACTGCGGAGATCAGGCCGTTCACGTTCGACACCGTGCCCGCGCTGGTAACCGTGACGTTGCGGTCGGCCCGGATCGCGCCTGCGTCGTTGAAGAGCGTGCCGGCCGTGATGGCGACATCCAGACCTTCCATGCCTTGGTTGGTACCCGAGGTGTGGCTGTTGTCGACGGTTGCGGCGCTGACGGTGGTGATGCCGCCCGAGCGGACCAGGCCGCCGCTGTTCAAGGCGCTGCCGGCGTTGACGGTGAGATCGCCAACGGCCAGGGTCTGGCCGCCGGTGTTGTCGTAGGCTGCGCCCTGCGTGTTCACAGCAACGGACGACTGGCCGAGCATGAGGCCGACATTGACGTTGGAGACAGTGCCCGTGGTGGCCGTGAGGACGCCAGCGGCGCCGATGAAGCCGGCCGCGTTGTCGAGGGCGCCGGTGTTCAGCGCCAGGGTGCCGGCACTGACGATGCCGCCCTGCCCGTTGGCGTAGCCCGCTGCGTTCGTGTTGCTCAACGCTTGGCCGTTGGTGTTGACGGTCATCGCACCGCCGCTCTGCAGCAGGCCAGCGTCGTTGGTCAAGGCACCCGACGCGATGTCCAGCGTGGTGACGGCACCGATAGTACCGAGCGCATTGCGCAAAGCACCGCCATGCGTGTCGATCGACACGGCGTTGCCGGTGATCTGGCCGGCGTCGTCGACCAGGCGCGCGTTCGAGAGCGTGGTGTTGCCGCCCGCCAGCAGGCTGCCCGCCGTGTTGACAGTGGTGCCGCTGGTGGTGACCGCAAGCTCGCCGTTCGCGGCGATCACCTTGCCGCCGGTATTGTCGAGGCTGGTGGCCGTGAGCGTGGTGCTGCCGTTCGATGCCAGTGTGCCGGCCACGTTCGTGGCGACACCGCTCGAGTTTGCGGTGAGGTTGCCGACCGCCGTCACGCTGCCCGCGTTGTTGTACAGGCTGCCGACGCTCAGCACGACATTGCTGCCCGCCGACATCGTGCCCGCTGCACTGTTGTCGAGGAGGCCGGTGGTGGTGACGTTCAGGTCCGCCGTGCCCGCCGCGCGGATCGACCCGCCCTGGTTGGTGAGACTGCCCGACGCGATGGATGTGCCGCCATTGCTGGCGATGACACCGGCGTTGCCGTTGTCGATCGCACCCACCACCGTGATGGCGGTCGCGCCCGTTCCGGTCTGCACGATCTGGCCGCCCCGGTTGGAAAGCGATCCGGCGCTGAGCGTGATCTGCCCGGCCGCCATGCTGCCGCCGTCCTGCGACCAAGCGCCGGTGGCGTTGGCGACGAGCGCACCGTTGGTCACGACGCTGCCGCCCGCACCGCTGAAACTGCCCGTCGTGATGTCCAGCGTTCCGGTGCCGGCCTGCTGGATCTGGCCGCCAGCGTTCGACAGCGTGCCGGCAGTGACGTTCAGGTCCGTGCCGTTGCTGCCGATGCGCCCACCGTCGTTGGTGAGCGTGCCGGTGGCGGCAATGTGCGTCGTCCCGGTGCCGGTCTGCGTGATGGCGGCGCCGTTCTCATTCCCGAGGTTCAACGTGTCGAGCGTGATTTGCTGCGCGGTGGTCGCGCCGCCGTCCTGCCGGTAGTCGCCGGCACGGACCACCAGGGCGCCGTTGCTGCCGACCTGGCCGTTGCGGGCGCTGTAGCTTTGCGCCTGCAGTGCCAGCGTCCCGGCGCCGGCATGCTCGATCGTGCCGTCCGTGTTCAGCAGGGTGGCGCTGGCCGAACCCAGCTTCAGGTCCACGCCGTTGGTGGCGATGCGTCCGTCCGTATTGTTCAGCGTGCCGGCGACCGCGATGTCGGTGCCCCCGGTACCGCTCTGCACGATGATGCCGCGCTGGTTGCTCAGGTCGGTGGCCCTGAGCGTGATCCGTTGCGCAGCGAGCTTGCCGTCGTCCTGGCTGAAGCGACCCGCCTGCACGAGCAGCGCGCCGTTGCTCACCAAGCTGCCACCGGCGCCATCGAAGGTGCCCGCCGTCAGCGCCAGCGTGCCCGTGCCGGCGTGCGCGATTTGGCCTTGCGTGTTGAGGACTGTCCCGCCTGAGAGCGTGAGGTTCACGCCGTTGGTCGATACCGTACCGGCGGTGTTGTCCAGGGTCCCGGGGGTTGCGATGCGCGTGGCGCTCGTGCCGGTCTGCACGATCTGCCCGCTCCGGTTGGACAGCGATCCAGCGTTGAGCGTGATCTGCTGCGCCGACAGGCTGCCGCCGTCCTGCACGAAGGCACCGGTGACCTGGCCTGTGAAGGCACCGTTGGTGACGATGCTGCCGGCAGCACCATTGAGGCTGCCGGCCGCAATGCCGAGCGTGCCGCTGCCGGCATGCTGGATCTGGCCGCCGGTGTTGACGATGGAAGCCGCCGAGAGCGACAGATCCTGGGCGTTGCTGGAAATCGTGCTGCCGGTGTTGTCCAGGGTGCCGGACACGGCGACCGTGCTGGCCGCGGTGCCGGTCTGCACGATCTGGCCTCCCCCGGTGTTGGCGATGTTGGCCAGATGCAGATCGAGCAGGTTCGCACTGACCACGCCATCGTTGTTCACCAGCGTCTGGCCAGGCTGCGCGCTGGCGACGATCGACAGTGTGCCGGGGGTCGTTATCGTTGCCCGGCTGGTGGTGACGTTGCCCTGCGTCGCGGTGATGCCTATGGTGGACGCGCTCGTGCTGCTGGCCGAGAGATCCACGCTCGCTCCCTGCAACGATGCATTGCCGGCCGCGAGGTTGATGCCGCCAGCAGCGAGACCGTTGACCGTGGTGACCTTGAGGTCGCCAACAGTTGCAAGGCTGCCGTCTGCCTTGATGCCGGCACCGAGCACACCTGTCGTGCCGCTCAGGCTGTCGGCGGTGAGGGTCGTGTTGCGTTGGGCCGTGATGCTGCCGTTGTTGACCGCCGCACCGGTCACGGCGACGTTCGCATCGTTGCCGGCCCGCAGCGAACCACCTGCACCGTTCACGAGCGAGCCCGCCTGCACCGACAGGTCGGTGGCCGCAGCGATGCGGCCCGTGCTGGTCAGCGCGTTGGCAATGTTCACGGAGGTCCCGGCCGCTGCCGAACTCACCGAACCCAGGGTGTTGTCAAGCGACGCCGCATGGATGGAGACAGCCTGGTTGGCGAGCAAAGAGCCCGACGAATTCAAGATCGCACCGGTCACCGCTGCGCTCAGGGCACCCGCACCCGAAATGCTGCCGCGTGTGTTGTCGAGCTTGCCGCCGACGGTCAGGTTCGCATCGTTGTCGCTGGTGAGCGTGCCGTCGACATTGAGCAGGTCGCCTGTGGTGTGAATGTCCAGGCTGCCCGCGTGCAATGTTCCCGTCGAATTGTTGAAGGTGTCGAGGTTGGCCGTGAAGGCGCCGCTGACGTTCAACGTGCCACCCTGGTTGGAGAAGCCCGGCTGGTTAAGCGCCATGCTGGCCACGGAGAGCGTGCCGCCGCTGTTGACCAGGTTGGCGCTCTGCAGCGTGATGGGGCCACCGGCGAAGATCTTGCCGCCGTCGTTCAGGATCGAGCCGCCGGCGCTGATCGTGCCCGGTGTAGGAGCAACATAGGCCGGCGCTGCAGTCGGGGTGCCAGTGGCCGCGGCGGCCGTCGTAGTCCCTGTCGTGTTGGCCGTCGCGGTGCCCGCAGCAGGGCTGGCGACCGGTGCGGCGGTCGTACTCGACACGACCGGCACCTGCTCGGCGCCGATCCAGCCGCCTGCGGTGTTGCTTACTGTCGGGGCGGTCAGCGTCAGCGAAGCTCCGCTGGTCTGGCGAATCGTGCCGCCGCGGTTGACGATGTCGCTGGTGCTCGCAAGCTGCACACTGGGGCCTTCGAGCGTGCCGGTGTTCTCCAGCCGGCCGGCAGCAGTGACGACCAGACTGCCGGCGCTGGCGCCGATGCTGCCGGCATTGCGCACACCGAGGCCCGCTTCGGTTCCGATCAGAATGATCTTGCCGCTGTACATCCCACCCAATCGCGCCACGTCGAGCGCGAAGGTCGGTGCCGCGCCGGTGCCTGTGGTCGGCGTGATCTGGCTGTGGTCGGCACTGACCTGGTTGGCGCCAGTGACCACCTTGAGGTCGGTCGCATAAATGGCAGCATTCACGTTCACCGCCCGCGCCAGGATGGCGGCGTAGTCGGTGGTGCTGGCGTCCAGTCCGGCACCGTCGATGGTCACCGTGCCCCCGCGCACCAGGAAGCTGTCCAGCCCGCCCAGGGCATTGAGCTGCGGTGTGCCGGTGGTGAGCGTCAGGCGGCTCGCATTGATGGTGCCGCCACCGTCCACGCTGATGCCAGCCGGGTTGGCGATGATGATCTCGGCGCGCTGGCCGGCCACTTCCAGGTAGCCGCGCAACTGCGTGGCGCTGCCGCCGTTGACCTCGGTCAGGATGATGCGTGCCGGCCCGGTCGCGAGGAACGAGTTGCCCTGCACATAGCCGCCGAGCTGTGTCTGCACGGCAGTGCGGCTGTTGTTCAGGATGACGCCGTTGGCACCGACGTTGAACTGGCTGTAAGTGTTGTGGCTAACGCCGGCCGCCGAGGGGGTGGCGATGTTGACCAGGGGCACGCCGTTGGGTGCGACCAGCACGGCGGCGCGCTGGCTGGTGGGTGCCATCGGACTGGCCGCGATCTGCGCGTAAGCAACAGAGGCCGGTGATGCCGCCAGCAAGGAAACCAGCGCGGTTGCGACGACGGCCGAGGTGGCGCCCGTCGCCTTGCCGGCGCTCCTGGCCGTTTCCTGCACGACCATGCGAATGCCGCGGGAGGCGTTGAAGATGATGCGGTGAAGATGCTTGTTCATGTTGTTGTATCCCTGGCGCTCGCGGCTCAGAAGCTGAAATTCAGATTGAAGCCACCCGTCACCTTGGCGGTGCGGTAGCCCTCGGGCTTTCTGATCGGCGCCCCCACGAAGAGGTCGTAGTTCAGGCCCTTCGGAGCACCCGGCAACGCGCCTGGCAACGCACCGCGCACGCCGACCACGCCGCCGGCCAGGTGGTTGCCCAGCCCTTGTGCCGTCGAGCGGCCGCCCACATGGCCGTAGTCCAGCCCGAGGTAGAGCTCCGCACCGGTCTGCCCCAGCGCCCAGCCCAGGTCATTGCGCAGCAGCCAGCCGCGGTCGCCCAGCAGGTTGCTCTCGCCGTCGAAGCCACGCACCGTGTAGCGCCCGCCGATGGCGAAGCGGTCCTGCGGCGTGAGCTGGGTGCCGTTCCACTGCGCCCGCCACAGGCCGCCGTAGCGCAGCTTCTGTCCGCCCAGGGTGAAGGGCACGTTGGCGTTGACCTCGGCGGTCGTCAGATGGAAGTAGGAAGTGCCTTCGCCGAAGGCGTCTTCGGGTGCCGCAAGCGCACCGAAGGCATGGGTGCCGCGTCGGTAGGCGAGCGTGCCTTCCAGAGTCGCTGCGCCGATGAACTCCTTGTGGTTGAGGCTGGCTTCCCAGCCGCCCACCACGCGACGCTGCACGTCGATCTCGGTGTCGTCCACACTGTTGCTGGAGGCGCGGCGAAACGCACGAACACTTGCCGTCGTCTTGCGCGATGCATCGCGGTACAACAGGCGCGACAGCCGCACTTCGGCATTGCTGGTCTCCCCGGCGTAGACATAGGTCTGATTCAGGCCCTGCACCGACTGGTGGTACTTGCCCTGGGACGCGGTGGCACCGAGCAGCCAGTACCCGTAAGGCACGGAGTAGTGAACGGTCTGGCCGCTGGTACCCGAACCGTGGTGGTTGAAGGCATCGTGGTTCAGGCTGACGTAGAACAGATCGTTCAGGCCGAGCGGGTTGTCCCAGGCGACGGTGGCGCCGGTCTGCCACTGGCCGGTGGCGTTGGTGCCGCTGTCGTCCAGGCCGAGGGTCATGCGCAGGGGCATCTTCTGCGTGTACTGGATGACCAGATCACTGTCGCCCGGCTTCGCGTTGGCCGCCTTCGAGGGTTCGATCTGGATGTCGGCGTCGGCGGTGGGCAGGCGCTTGAAGTTCTCCAGGCCCTGTTCGATGTCGCGCAGGTTGAGGAGGTCACCGGCGCGGGCAGGGATGGCGGTGAGCAGGCTGGTTCGCGCTGTGGAGCCATCCGAAAATCTCAACGCAGCGATGCGGCCGGGCACGAGGGTCAGCGTCAAGGTGCCTTGCGCCAGGTCCTGCGGTGCGGCCAGTACGCGGGTGGTGACCCAGCCGCGGCCGATCAGCGCTTGCTGCAGGCGAGCCAGGACGGTGTTGACGCCAGCCGTGCCGATGCAGCGGCCGATCGGGCTGTCGTCGTGCGAGGGTCCGGACGCGGAATCGAGGATCCACTGGAACTGCTCAGACGCTTCGCCGGCAAGGACAACGCGACCGATCCTGAAGCAGGGTGACTCGTGCGTCGGGAGTTGCCGGTCTTCGGTCTTGGCCTGCGCGGGCAGGCGCTCGTCGACCGTGCGTTCCTGCTGTTCGCGCAGGGCGCGTTCACGCTCCTGCTGGCGCTGCTCTTCGACGAATGGGCGGGGCGCGGTGGGGCTGACCTGGGCCTGCACGCCGATGGACATCGAGAGCAGAAGGCATGCGAGCGCGATGGCTTGCAACGGGCAAGCCGGGACTGGATTGGAACGAAACACGAGACTCCCTGAACGCGGTCTGGTGCCGCGCGCCGGGATTGTCTGGAGGGGGTGCCGTGACGTGTGCCAACGCAATGTGAACTGGAAAACTTGACGGGCTGGCGTCAGATATTGCACGGGCCGTGTGGCGGGGTGCACACAGCCGGCTCGGGCCGTCGAATGCTTTTGGCTTTACCCGAGCCCGCGTGGCGCGCGGCATCTGCTCAAGGCGTCGCAGCTGCTTTCGGCCACAGCGCCCACAGCCGCAACGGCTGGTTCACCTTGGCGGCGAGCCGCCCCGCATCGATGCCGGTGCCGGCAAAGTAATCGGCGCGCACCGCGCCCAGGATGGCGCTGCCGGTGTCTTGCGCCACCACCAGCTTGGCGAGTTGCAGGGTCTGGCCGTTCGACGCGAGCCAGACGGGCGTGCCGTAAGGAATGCTGTCGCGGTCGACCGCTATGGAGCGTCCGGCAGTGAGCGGCACGCCCTGCGCGCCGCGCGGGCCAGCGTCCACATCGGTCAACGCTTCTTCACGGAAAAACACGTAGCGCGGGTTGCTCCACAGCAGTTGCGGCACGCGTTGCGGATTTTGGGCGGCCCAGGCCTTGGTGTCATCGGGCCATTTGGTGACACGCGTGGCGCCTTGACCCACGAGCCATGACTGGATGCTCTTGTAAGGCTGGTCGTTCGTGCCGGCGAAAGCCACGCGCACCGTTCGCTGCGAGCCATCGGCTTCGGTGATGCGCAGCCTGCCTGAGCCCTGGATGTGCAGCATCATCATGTCGATCGGGTCAGCCAGCCAGGCGATCTCGCGGCCGCGCAATGCGGCCTGTGCTTCGGGCACCGTGTCGATCTCTTGCCGGGTGAACCAGGGCCGTCGCGCACCGATGCTGGCAGGCGGTTGATAGAGCGGGACGCTGAACGCAGCGGTGGGCCGACGCGAGGCTTCGAACACCGGTTCGTAGTAACTGGTGAGCTGACCATCGCTCTGGCCGGCAAGCGACTCGATGCGGTACGGTTGCAGCCGGTCGATCATCCACTGGCGCTGTTCGTCGGGGCTGCCGATCGACAGCCGCCGCACGTCGCCGCACAGTGGCTTGAATACCGCGTTGGGCCGAGCGCAGTTCGACAGCAATGCGATCCAGCCTTCATGCAGCGGGTCTTCGACGAAGCCGGGAAGCTCGGTCCACGCGACCGGCACCCAGCGGCTTTTGGGATGCGTGAGCGAACCAGTGAGCGGGCCGAGATCGGGCGGGGGCGTGGCGGCCGAAGGCGCAGTGGCATCGGGCAGACGCGGGCCGAAGGAGCACCCCGCCAGCATTGCCACTACCATCGCCACCCCAAGCCGCCACCGGAGTCCTTGTTTCATGGGTCTGATTTTGCTCGAAGCCTTCGCAGCCGGCGCGGTGCTTGTCCTCATCGTCTGGTGGACCATGTTCTCGGGCCGCAAGCGCGGTGAAATCGATGACACACCCGCACACAAGGACGGGGATGCGGCCGACGCTGACGACAAGCTGCCGCCAACATAATCGCGGCTCTTTAGATAATCAGTCGTTAACCAGTTCAGTCACCGAGTCAAAGGGATCACCATGAAAAAACTCATTCTTGCAACCGCCACCGCTGCCGTTGTTTTGTCGGGCTGCGCCGGCATGACCGATACGCAACGCACCACCGGTGCGGGCGCCGGCATCGGCGCGTTGGCCGGTGCCGCCATCGGCTCCGCCACGGGCGGCAACCGCGGTGCGATCGGCACCGGTGCAGCGGTCGGCGCACTGGCCGGCGCAGCAGGCGGCTACTTCTGGTCGCAACGCATGGAAGCGCAAAAGCGCCAGATGGAACAGGCCACGCAAGGCACCGGCATCGCGGTCACGCAAACGGCCAACAACGAGCTCAAGCTGGCGATTCCGAGCGACGCGTCGTTCGATCTCGGCCGCGCCAACATCAAGCCGACTCTGGCCCCGGTGCTGGACCAGTTCGCGACCGGCCTGCGCAACAACGCGAACGCCGACGTGCGCATCATCGGCCACACGGACAACGCGGGCTCCGACGCGATCAACAACCCGTTGTCGGTCGAACGCGCTGCCAGCGCGCGCGACTATCTGATCTCGCGCGGCGTGCGTTCCTCGGCAATCAACATCGATGGCCGCGGTTCGCGCGAGCCGGTGGCCAACAACGCGACCGACAGTGGCCGCGCACAAAACCGCCGCATCGAAATCTACGTGGGCGAGCGTTCGCAGGGCTAACGCAAACAGACGGCCGTTCAGGCCGGCCGCAGCAGGTTGGCCAGCTCCACGGCCGACCTGACCTCCATCTTTTCGAACAGTCGCGCGCGGTGAACTTCCACCGTGCGCACGCTGATCGAGAGCTGGTCGGCAATCAGCTTGTTGGGCAGGCCTTCGACGACGAGCCTCATCACCTCGCGCTCGCGCTCAGTGAGTTCTGCGATGCGATCGGTAAGCCGGCGCTGCGCCTGCTTGCGGTCCAGCGATCGCAGCGATGCGCCCAGCGCGTGCTCGATGCGATCGACCAGCGCGTTGTCTGAAAACGGCTTCTCGCAGAAGTCGAACGCACCGCGCTTGACCAGGTCCACCGCGGTCGGCACATCGGCATGGCCGGTCAAGAAAATCACCGGCATGGCATCGAGCAAACCTCGCTCTGCCAACCGATCGAACAACACGAGCCCGCTGGTGCCGGGCATGCGCACGTCGAGCAGCAGGCAATGCGGCCGCTCGGTCACCGGCATGTCGAGCAGCCGCTCTTCGAACGCCTCGGCGGCCGCGAAGTGTTCGCTCTCCAGCCGACGCGAGCGCAGCAGCCACGCCAATGCTTCGCGCACGCTGGCGTCGTCGTCGACGATAAAGATGAGGGCATCGTTCAGCGGTTGCACGGACGTATGTTCTTTCAGGCGGCGGGCAAGGTAAAGCGGAACACGGTGCCGCGCGGCCGATGCGGTGCAAAGACCAGCGCACCGCCATGTTGTTCGACGACCGTGCGACACAGGCTCAGGCCGAGCCCCATGCCGTCGGCCCGCGTGGTGAAGAAGGGCGTGAAGAGCCGCTCTTCGACATCCTCGCTGATGCCACTGCCGATGTCGGCCACCGAGAACTCGACCCAACGACGGCCTTCTGCGGCGCGTGCGTTGCCATTGCTGTTCCCGTTTCTGTTGTCGGTGCCGCCAGCCAGCAGCACGCGCAGTTGCAGCACGCGGTCGACGAACTCCGGCAGGTCCATTGCCTGCATTCCGTTGCGTGACAGATTGAGCAGCACCTGCTCGACCAGCGTGCGGTCGCACAGCACGGCCGGCAACGGGTCTTCGAGCACCATGTCGATGCGCACTGAGAGCTTGCGCGCCTGCAATTGCACCAGCGGCAGCACGGCATCGATGAGCGCACGTGGCGCCACCGCCTCGCGCGTACGGTCGCGCCGCCGCACGAAGTCATGCACGCTGCGAATCACCTGCCCGGCGCGGTCGGCCTGCTCGGCGATGCGGCGCACGGCCATCGCGACTTCGACATTGGTGTCGATCACCGCGCCACGGTCCGCGTCATCCCGATCGGCTCCACCTTCGAGCAGGTTGAGCGAGCCGCTCGCATAGCTGGCAATCGCCGCGAGCGGCTGCGCGAGTTCGTGGCTCAGCAGCGAGGCCATCTCGCCGACGGTCGCGAGTCTGGCGCTGGCCTGCAGCCGCTCCTGGCTGGCGCGCGACAGTTCTTCGATGCGACGCTGCTCGCTGACATCGATGAAGGCGCTCATCCAGCCGGTTTGCACGCGCTGTGCGTTGAGCAGCGGCGCCTCGAAGATCAGCACCGGAAAGCGCGAGCCGTCCTTGCGCATGAAGACCGATTCGAAGCCTTCGCGCGGTGGCACGCCGCCGGCCAGACGATGCGCTTGTCGCTGCTGATATTCGTGCGCCAGTTCGGTCGGCCAATAGGGCGCCTCGGGCATGCCGGGGGCGTCGCGATGACCCGTCTCCGATCCAGCCGTCTCCCCGTGCCCGGCCATCAATTCTTCTGCGCTGAAACCGACCATCTCGCAGAAGGCCGGGTTGACATAGGTGAGCCGGCCGCGGAGGTCGCGCGCGCGCAGGCCGGTGATCACCGAGTCTTCCATCGCCTTGCGGAACGCGAGCGTCTCGGCAAGTTCAAACTCCGCCTTGAGGCGCCTTCGCGTGTCGCGTGCCAGCAGCACCAGCACCGACACCAGCGCGATCGAGATGGCGGTGACCAGCGCGGTCAGCAGGTTGGGGAAGATATCGGGCGCAGCGCGCCAGCCGTCGACGCGCAGCATGAGCGTGACGCCCGGCAAGTCGACCAGCTGCTGCGAAGTGAAGATGCGCGTGCCGGCGCGACGGCGCACGCCGATGATGGCGAGCCGCGTGCCATCGGGCTCCGCAAAGGCGACCTCCTGGCCGCGTGCGAGCGTCGGGCCGAGCAGCTCGGTCAGCATGTCGCGCAAGCCATAGGTCGCAACCAGATAACCGCCCTCGATCGGCACGCACAGCTCCATCAGTTCGATGCCACCGCCTTCGGGCATCGGCACATAGTGGCTCGGCGAATAGGCCGGTGCCACCAGCTTGCGCGCCGTGGTGCAGGCCAGCGCCACATCGTTTTGCTCGCTGCCCCGCGTGACCTTGTCGAAGATGCGCATGCGATAGGGTGTTTCGAGCACGGCCAAAGGCGTCAGACCCGCATCGCGCCGCTCCAGCCGGACCATCTCGCGGTGCTCGCGCAGCAGCGCTGCTGCCTCGGGTGGCCACGCTGCATCGCCTGGCGCGTTTTGCGCGGGCAACCGCAACGCACGCAGGCCTTGAATGTTGCGCTGGAGACTGCCGCGCAAATCAGCTACTGCGTCGGTGGTGTCGCGATCGAGCGCGGCCTGGGCTTGCTCGACCTCATGGCGCCCCGCCAGCCAGACCACGGTGCCCAGCAATGCAAGCACGAGCATGGCGAGCAACAGCCACAGATACCAGCGCTGCCAGGCGTTGCGCTCGAAGCCAGGGACGCTCACCACACGCTCATGCTTCGAGCGGCAAGGCATGCGTGCGCGCCAGATTGACCCCGCGCGAAACGGCGGAAACCATCTGGATCGCAGCGACTTTCATTGCTTGATCTCCGTGTTGGACGGTAGGCCAGGCGCCGTCGACGATCCCGCCAGTGGCGTTCGGCGCGCCACTTTGGTGATCTTCGGGTCGGTCCACGAGCCTTCGATCTGGAACTCCTGCGTGGCGGCTGCGGACAACGGCTTGCTCAGCAACCACTGCGCCAGGAAGGTGCCCAGCCCGATGGCCGGATTGATGGCAGTAGCGACCAGCGCAGCCGTGCCGGCCGTGATCTCGGGCACCACCACCACGCGCAAATTTTGCGTCTCGCGCGCAATGTCGGCCGAGCCCTCCAGTAACGCCGCTGCGTTCACGCCCTTCATCTGCAGGTTGTTGGTGGTGGCCGTGCCATCGACGATGCGGGCATCGCCGCGCACGAAATCGAAGGAGAAGCCCTGGCTGAACACATCGCGGAAATCGAGCGTGAGCCGGCGCGGCAACGCCTGCAGGTTGAGTACGCCGAGCAGCTTGGCCAAGCCCGGGTCGGCCTTCAAAAACTGGCCTGATTCGACATCGACCTGCAGTTGTCCGTTGAGGCTCGGATAGTCGAGCGAGAACGGTGATCCTTGCCAGTCCACATCACCGCCCAGCTTGCCTTTGCCGCGACGCAGAACGTCCTTCATGCCGAAGCGATTGAGCAGAGCCCCGGCATCGGCGATGTCGAGCTTGAAGTTCATCGAAGTGCGACGTGGTGCCGCACGGCTGCGCGGCGCGGCGCCCGGCACTGCCGCCCACGAACCCTGCGCGGTGAAGGTGGCTTCGGGCATCGTAAGGCTGAGCTTGTTGAGCTTCCATTCGCGCGTTGCGCCGCCGAGGTTGACGGCATCGATTTCGGCACGGCCGAGCCGCTTGCCGAGCAGCTCGAAATCATCGACCACCACATCGAGCGCGGGCAGCGTGTCGGGTTGCTCGTCGAGCAGCGATTCGACCGCGTGCGCCTCGCTCGGCGCGATCTTCAAGCGCGCCAGTCGTGCGTGCAATCGACCTGCCTGCGTGTGCCGATATTCGGCATAGCCACTCAGTTCGACGGCGTCGATGTTGGCCCGCCACAGCGTGCCGTCGCGCGTGCCGCCCAGCACCACGTCGTGCAGCGTGCGGCCCGACACCGCGAGCTCCTTGGCACGCACGGCGATCATGGTCGGCAGATACGAGAGCGCATCGTCGGCGCTGGTGGCGTTGGCCACGGCCTCGGGCGCACTGCCGGTGGTCTCGGTAAAGAGCGCCTGCCAGGCCGCGAGGTCGAGCCGTGCAAGGTTGATGTTGGCCTGCACGCCACTGGGTGGCGGCGCAGCGGCTTCGCCCGCGTTCAGCCCGACTGCGATGAAGCCGCGCGACACCTTGGCATCGTCGCCCGACACATCGCGGACGTACTGCGCCGATGCGACCTTGCCGAGTTCGACCGACAACTGGTCTTGCACCAGCGGCGTGCGGCCGGCGCGGGCCTCGCGCGACAACACTTTCTTCTCGACCTTGAGCGGCATCGCTTCGTCGGCTGGCTTGGCAAGTGGCGCCGGCAAATTCAGCCCGAGGCCGACGAGGCTGCTGGTCAGCAGGAACTCGGGCGTGCCATCGCGCACCGACAGCGAGGCGGCATAGCCAGCGCTGCCGGTCGCCTTGGTCGCCAGCCGCGCAAGCCAGTCGACCTCACGCGCGGCACGCAAGCCTTCAGCGGTCACGGTGCCCGTCGCCTTGAAGCTCAGGTCTTGCGGCGTGGCGCCCGCCCCCACGGCTGATCCACCAAAACGTCCCTTGCCTTCGATGCGCGTTTCGCCGCCCATCAAGCGCGCCTGCACGCCGGCCAGCGAGAAACCGCCTTCGGTGAAGTTCAGGGTGCCGCGCGCCTGCGTCAGCGCGGGTGCTTCGGGCACGAGTTGCAGGTCGTTGTCGGTCAGCGCAATGCTGGCCTGTACCTTTGCCTTGTCGACGGCCGCGAGCGGCAGGTCGAGCTTGAGCCGGTAGTCCGCATTGCCGGTAGCGCGCACCTTGCCCATCGGCTCGCCGAGCGGGCCAGCCAGCGCCGCGCCGGCATGCAGCAGCTCGGCCAGCGGCCCGCGCGCCTGTGCATCGACCTTCAGCAGCGCGGCCGGGTGCGCCATATCGGCGATCTGCGCTTCGGCCTTATCGATCTCGATGCCGGGCGCGCCGACGATGCGGCCACGCGCGTTGCGCACCAGCATGCCGGCGCGCTCGAACACCAGTTCGCCGGAAAGGCGATCGAGCGCCGGCCAGACGACCGCGGGTGACACACCCCGCGCCATGGCGCCGGTCGATTTGGCGAGCTGCGGCGGCACGTAGGCGTAGGTCACATCGGCCACCTTGGCCGCGATGCGAAAGTCGCCATCGCGCGGGTCCATGAAGGGCATGTCGTGCAGGTCGCCCTTGACGCGAAACTCCACGATGCTGGCGCTTCCCTTGTTGACGGCATCGCGCACGTAGTCGCGCGTCGGCTTGGGGATGTCGAGCGGCAGGTAGCGAAACACGCGCGTGCCGTCGGCGCGGGTCAGCTTGCCCTGCAGGTCGAGCACGCCCGGGTGGCGGCTCTTGCCATGCGACACGGCCGGATCGCTGGTGCGCCAGGTGGCTTCGGCCTCGCCCTCGGCATCGGCGTTGGCAAAGCGCGCTTTCGACACCTGTACCTGCGCCTTGTCGCCGTCGAGCTTCCATTGCAGTTGCGACGACAGCTGGTCGATCGGCACCACCGGCTCTTCGAACACGCCAGGCAAATCGAGCGCGCCCTTGGCGATCGACAAGCTCGCGGTGCCACCGGCCTGGCTGGCATCGAACTCGGCGGTGGCACCGCGCAAGCCCGGCGTGCCGATGCGCACACCTTCCGGTGGCGCTTGCGAAGCCAGGCTGAAGCCGCTGACACGCCCTTTGGCCTGGTAGGTCTCAAGCGCATCGAACGGGCCTTGCCAACGCGTGTCGATGCGCTCGACCAGGCCGCGCGGCGCGAACGATTCGATGGCCTTGTGCGTGGCTTCGCCCAACGGCAGACGATCGGCGATGAGCGCGAGCGCGCCCAGGTCGAGACGATCGGCCTTGAATGCGCCGTGCTCCGCCGTCTTGCCGCGCGCCGGCGTGTGCTGAAACCACAGGTTGCCACCGGGCCAGCGCGAGCCGTCGGCGGTGTCGAACTGCAGGTCGCGGGTCGAAAATTCGAGCGTCTGGTCCTTCAACTGGCCGGCCAGCCGTCCGGTCACCGCGCGCAGCACCAGCGGCTGCAGCTTGTCGCCGAGCGAGGCATCGATTCGCGCCAGCCCGAGATCGGCCGCGCCGCCGACGAGCTTGCCGCCGTCCACATCGGCCCAGACCCGCAACGCGCCGTTGCCTTCGCGAATGCGCGCGTCGAGCGCCACGTAGCGACCGAGCCGCGTGGCGTCGATGTTGGGCAGGTCGGCGTAGATCTGCCCGTTCCAGCTTTGCCACTTGCCGCTGTGCACCGACAGCAGTGGCTGGCGGAACTGGCCCCGCAACGTGAAGCGGTCCCCCCAACCTGCGGGCGGCGTGGCGTCGAGCCGCAACGCATGGCGCCGCGCGCTGTTGCGCGAGACGAACTCCACATTGGTCAGTAGCACCGGTTCGGCGTGGCGGCGCTCGTCGGTCCAGCGCACCGTGCCGCCCTGAATGATGAATTCGCGCTGGCCGAAGAACCAATCGGCCGCGCGCGTTTCTCCGGTGGTGTCGGTCGACACATCGAGACCAGCGACATGCAGCTTGCCTGCGGCATCGAGTCGCACTTCGAGCTGCGGGCTTTCGATATAGAGCTGCTCGAAGTTGGTCTTCCAGAGCGACCGCGGCGACACGCTCGCCACCACGCGCGACAGGCGCAACGCGTCGCGCTGTTGGGCGTCTTGCAGCACCACGTCGCGCAGCTCGAAAGTGGGGAACAAACCGTTCGATTGCGCGGTGATGGAACCGATGCGAACAGGTACCCCGATGACCCTGCTGGCTTGTGCCTCGAGCGCACCGCGGTATTCGCCGATTCGCGGCACAATCCATCCGTGTAGGACAAGCACTGACAGCGCGAAAACCAGCCACGCGCCCATCAGCAAACCCAACAGCCAGCGCGCCGTGACAGCGGTGACTTTGAGCAGACGTGAAGGGGAAGACACCGTGTCGTTCATTGAGAGTCGCGCTGTATCAGGAATTATGACTGCCAGCCTCCAGACGGGTTCCACCGAAGACGGTGATACGACAGCCGGTGCCGCGTTGGCGCCGCTGGCTTCACCGTTGTCGTCGCACTCGCGCTTCGTGCAGCGACTGCGACGCCGATACGCGGCTGAATTGACCCTGCTGCCGAAGGGCACACCGACGCGCGCAACGATGCAAATCGCCTTCGATGCGTTGCAGGCACGCGGCGACAAAGTGAGTGGTGTCAACGTTGCCGATGCGCTGCGCACCGTGCGCCAGTTGGTGATGGAGCGCCTGGCCGTGCTCGACTGCGACGAAGGCGCACCGCTCGCCGATGTCGTTCGCGCCGTGACCGAGCTGGCCGAGTTCGCACTCGATGTCGCCTGCCGCACCGCGTTGTCGGAACTCGAAGCCATCCACGGCGCGCCGCTTGGTGAAGAAGAAAAGGTTGGCCAAGTCGCGCAATTGTGGGTCGTCGGGATGGGCAAGCTCGGCGCGCGCGAACTCAATGTGTCGAGCGATATCGACCTCATCTACCTGTACGACCACGACGGCGAAACGGCGGGCAACGCCGAAGGCCGCGGCAAGCTGTCGAACCAGGAATATTTCGCGCGGGCGGTCAAGCGCATCTATGCGCTGGTCGGAGACACGACGGAGCACGGCTTCGTCTTTCGCATCGACCTGGCATTGCGTCCCAACGGCAACTCCGGGCCAACGGTGGTGTCGCTCGACGCGCTCGAGGAATACTTGCAGGTGCAGGGCCGCGAGTGGGAACGCTTTGCGTGGCTCAAGAGCCGCGTGGTGGCGCCTTCGTCGGCAGTGGCCGATGGCTCGGCACAGGCGCTGCGCGGCGTGGTGCTGCCGTTCGTCTTTCGTCGCTACCTCGACTACAGCGTGTTCGATTCGCTGCGCATCCTGCATCGGCAGATCCGCGAACAGTCGGCGCGCCGCAGCGCCGGGCGGCCGGAGCGGGCCAACGACGTCAAGCTGTCGCGTGGAGGCATCCGCGAGATCGAGTTCACCGTGCAATTGCTGCAGGTGGTGCGCGGCGGGCAGTTCCCGGAGCTGCGCACGCGGCCCACGCTCGACGCCTTGCAGCGGCTGGCACGCGCTGGCCTGATGCCGCAGGAAACCGCGGATGCGATGGCCGCTGCCTATGAATTTTTGCGCCGTGTCGAACACCGCATCCAGTACCTCGACGACCAGCAGACGCACATGCTGCCGGTCAGCGACGACGACCTGCGCTGGATCGCTGCGACTCTGGGTTTCAACGGCGTCTGCCCGTTTTTGGAACAGCTCGATACGCACCGCGAGTTCGTCGCGGAGGAGTTCGACAAGCTGCTCGGCGGCGAAAAGAACTGCAGCAAATGCAAAGGTGGCAAGAGCAGCGGCACCTCGGGCGAACTGGCCGATTTGATCGACAGCCTGCCGCCGGCTTTCGGTGAGCGCATCAAGGCCTGGTGCGAGCATCCGCGCATCCTGGCGTTGCGCGACGACACGCGGGCACGGCTGCGGCAGTTGGTGCAGCGCACCGCCCAATGGCTGCGCGAGCCCGACAGCGATGGCCCCGGCCAGATATCTCGCCACACCGATGCGGCGCTGCGCTGGGCCGACTGGATCGAGCCCTTGCTGCGCCGGGAAAGCTACCTCGCGCTGCTGGTCGAACGGCCGGCCGTGCAGGAGCGCTTGCTGCGCTTGCTGGGCTCGGCCAAATGGCCAGCGCGCTACCTCACGCAAAACCCGGGCGTCATCGATGAACTGGCCAGCGACGAAATGCTCCTGGGCCGTTTCGACGCCGCGGATTTCGAGCGTGAGCTGGAAGCGCGGCATGCATCGCTGCGCGGCACCGGCGAGGCCGACGAAGAGCGCCTGCTCAACCTGCTGCGCCATGCACATCACGCCGAGCTGTTTCGCACACTGGCACGCGACGTCGATGGCCGCATCACGGTGGAACAGGTGGCAGACGACCTGAGCGCGCTGGCCGACGTGGTGCTGCGTGTGACCGCGCGCTGGTGCTGGAAGCAAGTGCGCAACCCGCATCGTGAAGAGCCGCAGTGCGCCATCATCGGCTACGGCAAGCTGGGCGGCAAAGAGCTCGGCTACGGCAGCGATCTCGACATCGTTTTCGTCTACGAAGACGACGACGAACGCGCCGGCGACGTTTACGCGACCTATGTGCGCAAGTTGATCAACTGGCTCACCGTGAAAACGCGTGAGGGCGACCTCTTCGACATCGACACGGCCCTGCGGCCCAACGGCAACTCGGGCTTGCTTGCCAGCAGCTTCGCGGCCTACGAAAGGTACCAACTGGGCCGCGGCAGCAACACCGCGTGGACGTGGGAGCACCAGGCCATGACGCGTGCCCGCTTCGTGCTCGGTGATGCCGCGCTCGGCGCGCGTTTCGACGCCGTACGCAAGGCCGTCATCGTGGCGCCTAGGGACCGCGACGCGCTCAAGGCCGAGATCATCGCGATGCGCGACAAGGTGCGCGCCGCGCGACCGGTGAAGGCCGGCAAATTCGACGTCAAGCACAGCCGCGGCGGCATGGTCGATGCCGAATTCGCGGTGCAATTCCTCGTGCTCTGCGCGGCCAAGGCGCACCCGGAACTGATCGACAACGTCGGCAACATCGCACTGCTGCTGCGGGCCGAAGCCGCCGGCTTGCTGCCTGAAGGCGTCGGGCGCGGTGCTGCTTCGGCGTACCGCGAATTGCGCCGTGTGCAGCATCGGGCGCGTCTTAACGAAGAGCCGACGCAGGTCGACCTGCCAGGCCTGGCGGTCGAGCGCGAAGCGATGCTGGCGCTGTGGAAGGCCGTGTTTGGTTGAGGCGATGGCGCGGTCGTCGACCGTCTCGGCGGTTGCTGTGGCGATGGCCGCGGCCGTGCTGCTCGCCGGCTGCGCCAGCGGACCGCGCGGTGGTCGCGATGGCGCGCCGTCGAATCCTCCTTCAGGACTGTCGCGCACGCCCGACGCCGAACCCCGCGTCGAAACCATCCGTGGCACCAATGGCACCAATGGCACCAGCAAGCCCTACACGGTGCTCGGCCGTTCGTATGTGCCGATTGCCGACGACCGACCTTTCAAGGAAACAGGACTGGCCTCGTGGTACGGCAGCAAGTTCCACAGCCAGTCGACCGCCAGCGGCGAACCCTACGACATGTACGCCATGACGGCCGCGCACAAGACGCTGCCGCTGCCGAGCTACGTGCGCGTGCGCAACCCGGCCAACGGACGCGAGGCGATCGTGCGGGTGAACGACCGCGGCCCGTTCCACGACGACCGGGTGATCGACCTCAGCTATGCGGCGGCGGCCAAGCTGGACTTGCTGCGCGGCGTGGCGCCGGTCGAGATCGAGCGAATCACGAACCAGGAGATTCAGGCGGGAACATGGCGGAGCGTCGACGTGCCCGCGGTTTTCACGTCGCCGGTGGTTTCTTCGCCCCGGGCTGAAGTCGCAGAGCTGCCGATGATGCAACCGCTGGCGCCGTTAGCTTCAAGTGCACCGACCGGGCCGATCGCTCAGACCGCCGACGCGCCACCCGGCATGTCGACCGCGGGCTTCTGGGTGCAGCTCGGTGCCTTCAGCCAGCGCGATGGCGCTATCGCTTTTCAGCAGAGGATGACGACGGCGATGCCGCAACTCGCGGCCAACCTCAATGTGTTCAGCGAGGGCAACACCCATCGCGTTCAGGCGGGGCCCTACGCCTCGCGGGACATCGCTCGCAGCACGGCGGAGCAAGTGCGAAACGGCCTGCAACTGGCGCCGATCGTCGTCGAGCGGCGCTGAACCAGGCGCCCTGTTTCAAGCGCCTTGGTAAACCGTCTTCGGAGCGATCGTCGCCGCCAGCTCCTTGCGGTAGCGGTTCAGCTCCTGCACGGTCTTGAAGCTGCGGTTCATCAGCAGGCTCAGGTTGTGCAGGATGCGCTCGCCGACCTTGCTCTCCCACACCGCATCGAACTTGATCTGGTTGTCGAGCCAATGCTCGAGCCAGTCCGGATCGGGCATGCGGCTCTGGATGGTGTCGCGCGGAAAGTGCGCCTTGCTCACGTGCAGGTTGGTAGGGTGCAGCGCCTGGGCCGTGCGGCGCGCGCTGGCCATCAACACGCCGACCTTGGTGAAAGCGGCACGCGCTTCGTCGCCGAACTTTTCCATCGCACGCTTCATGTAGCGCAGGTAGGCGCCGCCGTGGCGCGCTTCGTCCTGGCTCAACGTGGTGTAGATGTGCTTGATGACCGGCTCGGTATGCCATTCGGCGGCGCGGCGATACCAATGGTTGAGGCGAATCTCGCCGCAGAAATGCAGCATGAGGGTTTCGAGCGGCGGCGCCGGATCGAAATCGAAGCGCACGTCGTGCAGCTCCTGCTCGGTCGGCGCGTGCTGGGGGCTGAAGCGCTTGAGGTATTCCATCAGCACCAATGAATGCTTTTGCTCCTCGAAAAACCAGATCGACATGAATGCCGAAAAATCACTGTCGTGCCGGTTGTCGCGCAAAAACATTTCAGTGGCCGGCAGCGCCGCCCACTCGGTAATGGCATTCATCTTGATCGTCTGAGCCTGCTCTTCGGTGAGCTTGGTCGCGTCGAATGACTGCCACGGAATATCCCGCTCCATGTCCCAACGGACGGATTCGAGTTGTCTGAAAAGTTCCGGGTAGAGCATTCAAATCTTTCTAAGGCGGGCAGATTTTAATAGGCACGTTCAGCACGCCTGTGACAACCGCGCGATGATGTGTATACGCGCATCTTTCTCGAACAGATGCGCCCCTTCTATTTGCAGGAGATTCCCCATGCGAATTACCGTCTTGAAATCTGCTTTTCGTTCTGCGCCAACGCTCGCGTTCGCCCTCACCTGTGTAGTGTCTCTCGCCCTGTTTGCGCAGATGGCACGCGCTCAGAGTGCTCCGTCTACGGCCCCTGGGGCTGGCGCCGCACCATCCGGCGCCGGCACATGCCCCGCCATACTGAACTACACGTTCCCCCGGCTGCAAGACGAAAAACCCCAGTCGCTGTGCCAGTACAGCGGCAAGGTCGTGCTGATCGTCAACACGGCGAGCTTCTGCGGATTCACGCCGCAGTACAAGGGCCTCGAAGCGCTCGATACCAAGTACCGGTCGCGCGGGTTGGTGGTGTTGGGCTTCCCATCGAATGACTTCTCGCAGGAATCGGGCTCGAACAAAGAGATCGCCGACTTTTGCGAAAGTACCTTCGGAGTGAAATTTCCGATGTTCTCGAAAAGCTCGGTTCGCGGCAGTGAGGCCAACCCGCTTTTCAAACAACTTGCCAAAATTTCGGGCACCACGCCGAAATGGAACTTCTATAAATACCTGATCGGCAGAGACGGCAAAGTGGTCGACGCGTACTCGAGCATGACCGCGCCGGAAGACCGCAGCTTCGTTCGCGAACTCGAGAAGCAGCTCGGCGCAGATTAGGCCGACCTGAGCTTGGCGCGCCGCATTTCGACTTCACAAATGTTTACGAAGACACCGGGAACTGGCTGGCGCGCAAGGCTCTCATAACTGGCTCGGGCGCCAGAGAAAGTCCGTCAGTTTTCATGTTGCGAGGTCTTCCGAATGCTTGTCGTTCGGTTGAAATCCCGAGGCGATTCTTCTCCTCCTCCCTCCCTCCCTTCTTCGCGTCGGGGCACCTCGCAACATTTTTGTACGAAAGAAAAACGGCACCCTCGGGTGCCGTTTTCATTGGTGCAGTGCGATGTGCCTTCAGGGCTGGGTGTCGGCAAAACTCGGACGCAACATCAACTTGTCGTGGAGCTTCGCGAGGTTCCCATGATTGGCGCGCCAATCGATCTCCGGAAAGCGATAGGTGAGCCAGCCCAGCGCGCAACCGACCGCGATGTCCGACAGGCTCAGGTGAATGCCGCTGCAAAAAGGCTTGTCGCCCAAGCCCTTGGCCATGGCGGCAATGCCGTTCTCGATCTTGACGCTCTGGCGGTCCATCCACGCCTGACTGCGCTCGGTGTCGGCACGGTTCGCCCAGGTGGCTTCGAGCCGCCACGCGATGCCGGCGTCCATGACGCCGTCGGCCAGCGCTTCCCAGGTTTTGACTTCGGCCCGTTCGCGGCTTTGCGCCGGAATGAGCTTGCCGACCGGCGACAGCGTGTCGAGATACTCGACGATCACGCGCGAATCGAACATGGCCTCGCTGCCATCCATGATCAGGCAAGGCACTTTGCCGAGCGGGTTGGACGTCGAGATGGTGCTGTCGGCCGCCCAGACGTCTTCGATCACGAATTGGTATTCGAGTCGCTTTTCAGCCAGCACCACGCGCACCTTGCGCACATAGGGGCTGGCAGCAGATCCGATCAATTTCATGTGGACTCTCTCCCTCGGGTGACGTGTAGTTTCGACCTCATTCTAGGGGACGGTGCAGGGCAAAATGTCGGGCACTAACAACGCAGGGAGAAGGATCATGGGCACAGACATGCAGATCGACGCGCGGCCGGAAAGCGGGCCACCGCACCGCCATCCGATCGAATTCACGGCGAGCGGCAGCGAGTATTTCCGCATCTGGATCGTCAACCTGCTGTTGATCGTCGTGACGCTCGGGCTCTACCTGCCATGGGCCAAAGTGCGCAAGCTCAAATATTTCTACAGCAACACCTGGGTCGGCGGCGACGCGCTCGACTTTCATGGCCAGCCGGTCAAGATGCTGCGCGGCACGCTCATTGCCGCCGCCTTCCTGATCGTCTACTCGGTCGGCAGCAATTTCTCTGGCTGGGCGGCGTTGTTCGCGGCGCTGGCGTTCGTCTTGCTGTGGCCGGCGCTGTTCCGCGCATCGATGCGCTTCCGGCTCGCCAACACCAGTTGGCGCGGGCTGCGCTTTCACTTTGCCGGCAGCACGCGCGGCGCCTATGCGGCGATGCTGCCGCCACTTGCGCTCGCACTGTTGCCCGTGGCGCTGGCGGGTGCATTGGCTGGCCCGACCGACAGCATCAAGCCGGGCACCTTGCCCGTGTTGGCGACATCGCTGGTGGGCATCGGTATGACGATCTTCTTTCTCGGCCTGCCTTACTTTCTCTGGCGCCTGAAGCGCTACCAGCACAACCACTACGCAATCGGCGGCCTGCAAACGCGCCTCAGCGCCGACGTGGGCGTGCTCTACGGCATCTTCATCAAGTTGATGGGCCTGGGGTTCGTCGCGGTGGTTGCACTGCTCGGCGTCGTGGCCATCTTCGCGTTCACCGGCTATGCGAGCCGCAAGAGCGGCGGCGGCCTGGGCGCGACCTTCATCATCCTGTCGTTCGTGCTCGGCATCGGCGGCGTCTTCTTGCTCAACGTGCTGCCCAAGTCGTACCTGCAAGTGCGCCTGCAGAACCTGCTGTGGTCGACCACCGGCAACGACCTCATGCGCTTCGACAGCCAATTGAAGCTCAAGCGCTATCTGCCATTGCAGTTCAAGAACTATCTGCTGATCTTTTTGACGCTGGGCCTGTACTGGCCGTTCGCGGTGATCGGCACGCGGCGCGCGCAACTGGAAGCCGTGGTGCTTGAAACGCGCATTGCGCTCGACGACATCACGCAGACCGCGGCGCGTGAAAACCCGACGGCGGCGGGTGACATGGCTGCGGATCTCTTCGGCATGGACATCGGGTTGTGAGCCTTCGGTGAGCGAGGCTCCACACGACGCGCTGTCGGCGCGCTTCTTCGACGGCGTCCACAGCCGGCCGCACGCCGCGCTGCTGCAAACGCGCGAACGCATGCTTCTCATCACGCCCACCGAAGAGGGCGCGTTCGCGCCGCTGTCCGTGCCCCTCAGCGCGGTCCGCTGGCCCGAGCGCACCCGCCATGGGGGACGCCTCGCGCAGCTGCCCGACGGCGCGAGCCTGCAAGCGCTCGACGTGGGTGCCTGGGACGACTGGGTCGGCCGCCACCATCGAAGCGACAGCTGGGTGGTGCGCGCGCAGCAAACCTGGCGCAGCGTCGCAGTCGCGCTGGTGCTGCTCTTCGGCGCCGTCGCCGCGATGTACCAATGGGGCTTGCCCTGGGTGGCCGCGGGCGTGACGGCGACCGTGCCGCGCAGTGTCGACGCGCTGGTCGGGCAGCAGGTGCTGGCTTCGCTCGACGACAGCTTGCTGAAGCCGACGACCTTGGCGCCCGACGCCCAGCAGCGCATCCGCGACGGCTTCGCGCGGATGGTCCAACGCACCCATCCCGATGGCGCGCCCGAGGTGCGGCTCGAGTTCCGCAGCGCCCGCGATCCGCGCTTCGGGCCCAACGCACTGGCGCTGCCGGGCGGCACCATCGTGCTGACCGACGCGCTGGTCGAGCTCATGCCGGACGACGACGATGCCGTGCTCGGCGTGCTTGGACACGAGTTTGGCCATGTGCTGCGGCGCCACGCGATGCGGCAACTGGTGCAGGCGTCGGCGGTGGGCTTCGCGGTGTCGATCGCTTTCGGCGACTACGGCACGCTGATCGGCAGCGCGCCCGTGTTGCTGGCCACGCTCGGCTATTCGCGCGACCTGGAGCGCGAAGCCGATGCAGAATCCGTGCGGCTGATGCGCGCCAGCGGCATCTCGCCGCGCGCCATGGCGACTTTCTTCGAGGCGCTCGAACGTTGGCGCGCAGATCGAAACGGCAAGAAGGGCGAAAGCGGCAGCACGGCCGGTGACGATGCGATCGGGCTGGCGTTCTCGTCGCATCCAGCGACCGCACAGCGCATCGAGTTCTTCAAAAACGCCGCGCAGAAGTAAGAGCCGCTGCGGCCGTTTCGGCCCCGGTCTCCGCCGCCTAAAATTGACCCATGGCCTTCTCTACCGTTTCCGCTCTTTCCCCCCTCGATGGCCGCTACGCGTCGCGACTCTCGGCGCTCCGCCCGTTGATGAGCGAGCAGGGCTACATGCACCGTCGCGTGCAAGTCGAGGTGGCATGGTTCATCGCGCTCTCGGACTGCGGCTTCGTCGAGTTCAAGCCGCTCACCGGCGGCGCACGCAAGTATTTGCTCGGCCTCGTCTCGCATTTCAGCGAAGCCGATGCGCTCGCGATCAAGGAGATCGAAAAGGTCACCAACCACGACGTGAAAGCCGTCGAGTACTGGATCAAGTCCAAGTTCGAGGCGCGGCCGGAGCTGCTCGCCGCCGCGGAGTTCGTGCACTTCGCCTGCACCAGCGAAGACATCAACAACACCAGCCATGCGCTGCAGATTCAGGCCGCGCGCGACGTCGTCGTGCTGCCCGCCATCGACGGGCTCATCGCCAAGCTGCGCGACATGGCCCACCAGTTCGCAGACGTCTCCATGCTGGCGCGCACGCACGGCCAGACGGCGAGCCCGACCACCGTCGGCAAGGAGATCGCCAACGTCGCGGTGCGCCTGGCCAAGGCCCGCGAGCAGATCGCCAAGGTCGACCTGCTCGGCAAGATGAACGGCGCTGTCGGAAACTACAACGCGCACATGGCGGCGTGGCCCGATTTCGATTGGGAGGCGTTCAGCCGCAAGGTCGTCGAGACGCCGGCACCCCTCGGCCTGGGCCTGACGTTTCAGCCCTACAGCATCCAGATCGAACCGCACGACTACATGGCCGAGTTGTTCGACGCCGTGGCGCGTGCCGACACCATCCTCATCGACTTTTCGCGTGACATCTGGGGCTACGTGAGCCTCGGCTATTTCAAACAGCGGCTGAAGAAGGGCGAGATCGGCTCATCCACCATGCCGCACAAGGTCAACCCGATCGACTTCGAAAACGCGGAAGGCAATCTCGGCCTCGCCAACGCCCTGTTGCGCCACATGAGCGAGAAGCTGCCGATCAGCCGCTGGCAACGCGACCTCACCGACAGCACCGTGCTGCGCAACGTCGGCGTGGCTTTCGGCTATGCGGTGCTTGCGTACTCGAGCCTGTCGACCGGCCTGGGCAAACTGGAGCTGAACGAAGAAGCGCTCGCCGACGACCTGGACGCATCATGGGAAGTGCTGGCCGAACCGATCCAGACGGTGATGCGCCGCTTCGGCGTGCAGGGCGCTTACGAACAGTTGAAAGAAGTGACGCGCGGCAAGACGGTGACGTCTGAAGCGCTGCACGGATTGATCCGCTCGCTGGAGATTCCCGAGACGGAAAAAGAGCGGCTGCTGGCGATGACGCCTGCGAGCTACATCGGCAAGGCAGCAGAGCTGGCGAAGCGCGCCTGATGGCACTCAAATCCACCATCTTCAAAGCGAACCTCGCGGTCGCCGACATCGACCACAGCTACTACGCGGACCATCAACTCACGCTGGCGCGGCATCCGAGCGAGAACGACGAGCGGATGATGATTCGGCTCATCGCGCTGGCGCTCAACGCCTACAAGCTGCAGAGCGTGTGCGATGGCGATGGCGTGCTGGCCTTTGGCGCGGGGCTGTCGAACCCGGACGATCCGGATGTGTCGCTGCGCGATTTCACCGGGCGCACGCGCGTGTGGATCGAGGTCGGTCAGCCTGAAGAAAAGCCGCTCATCAAGGCTTGCGGCAAGGCAGACGAGGTGCTGTTGTATTGCTTCAGCCATGCGGCCGGCATCTGGTGGAAGGGCATCGAAACCAAGCTGACGCGCCCGCAGAATTTGCAGGTGTGGCGCGTGCCGAGCGAGACGTCGCAGGCTGTCGCTGCACTGGCGCAGCGCAGCATGCAATTGCAGGCGACGATTCAGGAAGGCACGTTGATGCTGGGCGATGGCGTGAAGAGCATCGACATCGAGCTGATTCGGCTCAAGTAGAGCCAGCCGCAGCGCCGCAGCAAGAGTTCAGGCCGGCATCATCCGGCCGCAGTGCCAGCATTGCTCGAAGCCGCCTTCGACCAGCTCACCGCACTCGCACACCCATCGGCGTTGCGGCCGGTTCTTCAACTCGTGCAGCAAGCGCTCGGCAGTTTCGAGCTGCGTCGCGTCGTCGATCCATATTTCAGGCAGGCACTGGTCGGGCGGCAACTGGCCAGCGGCCGCACCGAGGTACTCGCGCTGCACCGTCGCGCCAATGCCGTCTTCGCGAAGCGCGTGCGCCCAGAGCGTCGCGATCGCGAGGTTGGGTGCTTGCGCGAGTCGGCGCATGGTCAGCCCGGTGGCTTGGTGTCGGTGACGTCATCGGGCCACACTTGCTCCGCTTCACGCGCCCGCTCGGCGTACTTGTTGAAGCGCCAGGCCGTGTCTTCCATCGTGATGCGGCGCCAGGTCTCGCGCTTGCCAGCCGGTGTCATCGCGGGCCAGTGTTGCACCTCGCCGAAGGTGCGACCACAGCCCTTGCACTCATCGTCTCCCTGACTCGTGGAGCAGATCGCGATGCATGGCGTGTCGGGCGTCGTCTCGTACCAAGCAAGCCATGCTGCCCACGCATCTTTCGGGAAGCCGACCTCGTCGACATAGTCTTCATGGTGATAGACCATGAGCGCGTAGACCTCTGCCAGGTCGCGAATTTCAGGCGCCAGTGTGATGCCGTCGGGGGAAGGCTTTTTCTCGCGCCAGAAGTTGATGGCGGCCTCGATGTCGGTGATGTGAATGGCGGCCATACGAAAAACAAACGGGAAGAAAACAGCGAGCTGAAGAGTGAAACTCATCATAGACGGGCAATGTCCCAAGTGTTGTCATGGGTTTGTTTGCTCTTAAATTGATAGCGCTGATGCCAGTGGCAGCGCGGCTTCTGCCATCGATTCTTTTAAGCGCAATGATTTTTGGGGTTGTCAGCCGTCGAAGGCCGATGTTCTAATCTGCCCACGAAGGGGAGTAGCTCCCGCCCGTTGCATCTACTGCAGCGGATATCGACAGGTCGTCAATACGGAGCCTCATGCTTCCGGCCTGTCGGGCAACGCGCAGTGCATCAGAGCAGTGCGCGATGTCGAGCAAGACCTTCGATTGAACCTGTTGTCAGGTTGGTCGAAGCGTCGTTTGCAAGCCCCCGGCACACCCGGTCTTTCATTCAAACGTTCCGGCCCACGCGGCACCGGACCAGTAGAACGAAAAACAGATCGGAGTGCCTCGCACATGGAGTTTCTTTCAGCCCCTTGGTGGTCAGCCCTGCTGGCGATCATCGTCATCGACCTGGTGCTCGCCGGCGACAACGCGATCGTCATCGCGCTGGCGGCACGCCGGTTGCCACCCAAGTTGCAGAAGAAGGCCATCGTCTGGGGGACCGTCGGCGCCATCGTGCTGCGCTCGGCCATGACCATCGGCGTGGTGTGGCTGCTGAAGGTGCCGGGGTTGATGCTGGTCGGCGGTGTCGGCCTGCTGTGGATCGCCTACAAGCTCATTGCCGACTCAAGCGGCGAACAGGAACACGGGGCTGGCGCGTCCACCTTCTGGGGCGCGATGAAGACCATCGTGGTGGCCGATGCGCTGATGGGCATCGACAACGTGCTCGGCGTGGCCGGCGCGGCGCACGGCGAGTTCGGCCTGGTCGTCATCGGCCTGGTGATCAGCATTCCGATCGTGGTGTTCGGCAGCACTTTGGTGCTGAAACTGGTCGAGCGCTATCCGTCGATCACGTACATCGGCGCGGCAGTGCTCGCGTACACCGCCGCCAAGATGATCGTTGCGGAACCGTTCCTCGCCGACGTCTTCGGCACGCGTGAGGCGCCCGCCACCGCATTGCGCTACGCAGTCGAAGCCGCCTGCGTCGCCCTGGTGCTCGGCGCGGCCTGGCTCGCGACGCGCAAGCCTTCTGCGAAACGTTCCACCAAAGGCGAGGCGCCCGAACAACAACCACAAGACAAGACGCCGCACCCAGAGCGTCCTTGAACATTTGAAGTCGCATTCGTCAGCTTTTCAACGAAGGAGCAACACCATGGAAACGATCATCCTGTACGTGGACGACGCGGTTTATGCCCGCGAGCACCTTGCCAAATTGGCACCCGGTGTGCCGGTGGCGCTGGACGATGAGAGCGCATCGTCCGTGCCGGGCACCTTGGGCGTCGACGCTCGCGCGGCTTTCGAACCCAGGCACTGGATCGTGATCGCCTGCGCACCGCGCATGACGCACCGCATCAGCAAATGGGTGAGCCACAGTGCGCGTGAAAACTGGCGCGGCAAATGGTTCGCCAAGGTGCAGGCGCAACTGGTGCCGTTGCTCGAAGCGGCCGGCGACCAGGTCACGCCGATGCTGGCCGGCGGCTCGCTGACCGAGATGACGCAGCATCTTCGGCGGACCCACGGCATGGCCACGGTAGTGGACGCACGCCGGCCCAAGATCGGGGTCGATCTGGAGCCCGTCGCGCCCGGCCAGAAGCCGCCTGCAGCACCGGGCTGGGCGCTGCCCGGCGCGGTAGTGGGCATGGGCGCGCTGCTGGTCATCGCTGGCGAATTGAGCGATTGATTTCAAGCGAGTGACAACCCCGGTCGCTGCGGTATCCTGACCGCATGCGACTCATCCTGAAATGGCTGCTCAGCGCGATCGCGCTGCTGGCAGTGGCTTATCTCTACAACGGCGTGCAGGTGACGAGCTTCGGCTCGGCGCTCATTGCGGCGGCTGTCATCGGCCTGCTCAACATGGTGGTGCGGCCGGTGCTGGTGGTGCTCACGCTGCCGGTGACGATCGTCACGCTCGGCCTCTTTCTGTTCGTCATCAACGCGTTGATGTTCTGGGCCGCGTCCGGGTTGTTCGGCGGCTTTCACGTCAACGGCTTTGGCGCCGCGCTGCTCGGCTCGCTGATCTACTCGTTGCTCGGGCTGGTGATCGAAGCGGCGCTCGGCGGACTCTTCTCCAAGCGCTGAACCGGGCCCACCGGGCCGCCTACTTCAGCGGAGGCTCTTCTGCCTGATGCTTGACCAGCGCATCGACGGCGCGTGCGCGCGTGTCCATGATCGACGCCTCGTAGTGGTCCACCGCGTTGGGTGCGCCGCGCGCCGACAGGTTGCGCGACAACTCCTGCGCAGCCTTGTAGCGGTCGCGAGCGCCGGCGTAGTCGAGGTTGGCGACGTTGGCTTCGGCATCGGCGCGGATCGCCCGAACCGGGTCGTCCTGTGCGTTGTAGAGGCTCGACAGCGCACGCCAGGCCGTGGCATCACGCGGTTGCAGTGCGGTGTAGTCGCGCAGCACAGGCACCATCGGCGCCGGGTTGCGCGTGGCGACGGCGGCCTGTACGGCGAGCAGCATCTCAGGTCGGTCTTTGGCCTTGGCGTTGAGCAGAGAAGCGGCCTTGGCGGGGTTGCCGGCGTCGAGTTCGATTTCAATAGCGAGCAAGCGGGCGAGACGTGATGCCGATGCATCGCCGGCCGTGCGCGTAACCAGACGATCGCTCAATGCGCGTGACGCCTTGAAGTCCTTCAACTCATTGGCCGAAAACGCCGCGGCATAGAGCAGGCCGGCTTGTTGCGCCGGCGTGCTCTTGGTGAAGTCGCTGCCGGAACCGGCTTCGACCCATTGGCGCAACACGTCGACGCCTGGCCGCGTCAACACGCGAGCGCGGGCCGAGATCATTGCGTGGTCCATGACGAGCGGCAAGCCCGGCGTCATCGGCACGGACGCCGCGCGCGTCGACATCGCGCCGGTCGAAGCGGTCGCGGCATTCATGTCGCGAAACTGAAAGCGACCCTGCATGTCGGCGATGCGCTCGGTGTCCATCGGATGACTGCGCAGATACGGGTACGAGGCGTTGTCGTTCAGTCGGGCGGCGAACTGCAGTTTTTCGAACATCGCCTCGGCGCCGCGCGGGTCGTAGCCGGCTTGCGTCATCACACCGAAGCCGACACGGTCGGCCTCGCGCTCCATTTCTCGAGAAAAGGCGAGCTGGCTTTGCATCGCATACGCCTGGCTGCCCATCAGCATCGCGTTGCCGGCGTCACCATTGCGGGCCTTCATGGCGGCGAGCATGCCGATCACCATGGCCGCGATCATGAGCGGCATCTGCTTGGCATCGCGCGACATGATGCGTGCGATGTGGCGCTGCGTGACGTGCGACAGCTCGTGGCCGAGCACGGTCGCAAGCTCGTCCCGGCTGCCGATGATGGCGACCAGACCGAGGTTGAGCCCGAGATATCCACCGGGCAACGCAAAGGCATTGATGGTGCTGTCGCGGCCCAGAAAGATCTGCCAGGCAAAGCGCTCGTCGAGCTCGGGCGTGAGCTCGCCACGCACCCGCGCTGCGGCCAGCAAACGCTGCCAGATGTCCTGCACGTATTCGACGATGACCGGGTCGTCGATGTAGTCGGTGTCGCGGTAGATCTCGCGCGCGATCTGGTCGCCGAGTCGGCGCTCGGCACTGGCTGTCATCTCGCCGCCATCTCCCATGCCGGGCAACAACTGCGCGCGCGCAACAGGCGGCATCAAGGCTTGCGCCGCTATCAAAACGGCAGCGCACAGCGCATGAAGTACAGGCTTCGATCTCGAATTTGCAGTCAGGCTTGGCATCGGTCTTTCCTGGGCCGGGCTCGTATGATGCGGCCTTCTGCCGATCGTTCACCCCATGAGTTCACTCACCCATTTTGACGCCCAGGGCCATGCCCACATGGTCGATGTCGCGGCCAAACCCGCCACGCATCGCATAGCCGTCGCGAGTGGCCGCATCGTGATGCAGGCCGCCACGCTGGCGCTCATCGAATCCGGCACCGCCAAGAAGGGCGACGTGCTCGGCGTGGCGCGCATCGCCGGCATCCAGGCCGCCAAGAAAACCAGCGACCTCATTCCGCTTTGCCACCCACTGGCGCTGACGCATGTGTCGATTGCCTTTGCCATCGTCAAAGGTGGGGTGCCGCAGGTAGCGTGCAAGGCGACCGTCGAGACAGTCGGGCCGACGGGTGTCGAGATGGAAGCGCTGACCGCTGTTCAGGTCGCACTGCTGACCATCTACGACATGGTGAAGGCGGTCGACCGCGGAATGACGATTACCGATGTGCATGTGCTGGAGAAGCACGGGGGGAAGTCGGGGAGTTTTGTGGCGGGGTAGCGCCAGAGAAAGAGCGGATATCACGGAGAGAGAGCAGCAGAGACGGCAGTGCGGCTCCGGGCACAACAAGACGAGTGGCAGTTTTGGCCGGGCGAACGGTTTTGCTTGTTTTAACGTTTACTGACATTCTGTAACCGTTATGCACTTAACTGTCTCTAATTTGCAAAGCCCGTCTCTTAGAGGGTTTGCCCTTGTAAAACCCCTCATGGTGGCGCTTGGACGCGCCCGGACGTGTCTGCGTTCGAGCGCGCCAATACAGCGGGCTGAAAAGGGAATGACCGCCATCGAGTTGCTCGTGGTTCTTGCCGTGATCGCCATCTTGGCGGTGGTCGCAGTGCCCTCTTTCGTCGACCTGACTCAACGAAATCGCGTGTCCGGGGAAGTCAATGGCTTCGTCGGCGATTTGCAGTTCGCCCGTTCGGAGGCGATCAAGGAAGGGCAGACCGTCACGATCTGCGCGTCGTCGGACGGATCGACCTGTGCATCCGGCGGCAACTGGAAGACTGGATGGCTTGTGTTTGCAGACGCGAACGGTAACCAGGTCCACGACTCGACCGAGACCATTCTCAGGAAACAACCCGCTTTGGCCGGAACAGACACGTTCACTGCAAGCGGCAACACCTCGGCCATTTCGTACAGCCGCGACGGATTCGCAATGTCTTTCACCGGCACGGTGACCTTGACAGTGCACACCACTCCGCTGAACGCGGCCGCGACTCGCTGCATCGCAGTCAATTTGGTGGGGCGGCAGCAAGTCCAATCGGCCAACGGAGGCACATGTCAATGAATCGAAGCCAAACGCTTTATCGTCGACAGCAAGGCTTCACACTTATCGAAGTGATGATTGCCGTCCTCGTGGTGACAGTCGGCCTGCTGGGCTTCGCCAAGATGCAGGCACTGGCAATCTCAAGCACGCAAGTTGCCAGCAGTCGTTCGATGATTGCACTCCAGAGCGCGAGCCTCGCTGCGGCGATGCATGGAAACAGGACCTACTGGGCGGGCGGAGTCGCCCCGGCCGCGTTCAGCACATCAGGATCCACGGTCACCGACGCCACCGGCGTACTGAGCGCGACACCTCCAGTTTGCCTTGCCGCTACCTTGCCTTCGGCCCCGCTCTGCACCCCCGCACAACTCGCAGCCTACGACCTGCAGTTGTGGGCCACCAGCATGGCAAGCCTTTTCCCCACCTACACGTCGGCAGGGACTTGCACGATATCGGCAAGCACACCCATCAGTTGCACAGTCACTGTTTCCTGGACCGAGAAGTACGTGTCGTCCAACCAGAACACCGCGTCCAGCAGTGCCTCCACCGCGGGCACCCGAACCTACACGCTCCACGTCGAACCATGAACTCTGTTGCTTCAACACCGTCTGGAGGCCGTCGCATGCGCCAGGCAGGCTTCACGTTGATCGAGCTGATGATCTCGCTGACGATTGCGCTTTTCATGCTGGCGGCCATCGTCGCGATCTACGTCAACATGAAGGCCACCTTCGTGGCGCAAGACGAATTGGCGCAGCTCCAGGACAGCGAGCGCCTCGCGTTGACCATGCTGACCACGACGATTCAATCGGCCGGATATTTCTCCGACCCGGTCAGCAGCACCGCCATCACTTCACTGCCAGCGGCCAGCGTTACCTGGCCCAGCGGCACCGTCGCAGCGCTGGCAGCAGGCCAAGGCGTGGTTGGTGCTGGCAACACTTTAGGCACAGGCACGGGCAGCGACACCATTGCTGTGCAATACCAGACAGCCAGTGGCGACGGTTTGATGAACTGCCAGGGTCAGACCAACCCCGCGACATCCGGGGTGAAGCAGGTGTGGATCAACAGCTTTTCCATCAATGCGAGCAACGAACTCACTTGCACCGTCGGCACGGGAACGCCGGTCGCTCTTGCCAGCAACGTCGGAAAAATGAGCATCGTCTATGGGGTCGACACCGACGGCGACGCCAATAACAGCACCGACACCTACATGCCCGGCTCGGGCGTTGCTGCTGCCGGCCTGTGGGCACGGGTACATACCGCACAGATCACGCTCAGATTTCTGAACACGCTCACCTCCACGCCGAGCGCGCCCGTGCTCCTGACCGGCCCCGGCATCGTCCAGAGCATCAATTTCAAGAACAACCCGTGACACGCCAACCTCAACACCGGCCTCGTTTGCAACGAGGTATCGCGCTCATCACCTCACTGTTGATTCTGGTGATCGTTGCTCTGTTGGCGGTAAGCATGTATCGCAGTTTTGGTCTGCAAGAAAAAATTGCCGGCAACACGCTCGAAAAGCAGCGCTCGCTCCAAGCGGCCGAAAGCGCACTCCAATACGGCGAATGGTGGATTGCCCGCGGCAGTGGCGGTGGCGGGCTGGCCTGCAGCGGCGTGTTCAGCGCCAACGATCAGACCGCCATGAAAATCTGCAACGTGCCGATGAGCATCGTCACGTCCAGCACGCTGCCCTGGGCCGTACGAGGCAACTACCAGCCGCCGAGCATGACGGTGCAGAGCGGCGGCGGCCTCAATACCGGTAGCACCGGGATTGCCAACGACATCAATTACGCCACCATGCCAAGCGTCTATGTGTCCTACCTCGGCCTTGCTCCGGACGGCAAGACCATGCTTTACCAAGTGACCGGCGCCGGCTACGGCGGCACCACCGCGACGGCCAGTGTCGTTCAAAGTACCTATGCAATGAAGTTCAGCGTGACTGACATCGGTCAGCCGTAGTTCAAGGAGCCCACGATGACCTCAAAACAATTCCGCCTCGTTCTGGCCCTGTCTGCATTGAACGCACTGTCGTTCAGTGCCCAGGCGCAACTCGTGATCAGCGACACGCTCACAGGAACATCGTCGTCCTATAACTGGAAGAGCCTGAACGGCGCTTGCCTGACGGCAGGAAACAATTCGTTTACGCCACCTGCGACTGTTCCGGCTATTCCTGCGTGCAATGGGTTGGCTTACTACAACGGCAGGACGCAAGTTGGCGGCGTAAGCGGAAGAATGCCGGATCTGGCCGGGAGCGGCGCCTTGCGCTTGACCAACGGTGACGTCCAAAACGGAGGTGGGAATGGCGACAACCAGACTGGTGCCGTCGTGTCCAACTTCACCTTTCCCACCACGCAGGGACTTCAGGTCACCTTCACCACCGCTACTTACGGCGGCGACGGCGGCACCGGTGCGGATGGCATCAGTTTCTTTCTCTCTGACGGCAGCCAGGCGCCCTCGGTCGGCGGCCTGGGCGGTAGCTTGGGCTACAGCTGCTCCAACGTGAACGGTGCGTACAACGGCGTCGTCGGGGCCTATATCGGTTTAGGCATCGACGAATACGGCAACTTTTCAAATTCATACGACAACACGAGCAGCGGACCCGGCTTCCAGGCGGGCCGAATCAGTCTGCGCGGCGCCGGCTCAACAGCGTTCGCATCGCTGTCCACGATGCCGGCTACCAGCGCCTATTACCCCACCACCCTCAACGCAAGCGACCAGCAGTCTGCGGTGCAAAACACCTGTAGGACGGGAACGATCTGGAACTACAGCGGCAACAAGATCGGCAACGTCAACAACAAGAGCGACACGACGATCAAGCTCGCATACAACTACCCGTTCTTGCTTGGCTCCAATTTGCCCGCGGGGTTCAGCCTGTCCAATCAGCAGGGAATGAACATGCCCCTTCGAGGCAACGCGACCCCCATCACGTACGGGCTGAAGCTTACGCAAGACGGGCTGCTCAGTCTCTCTTACAGCGTCAACGGTGGCATTGCGCAGAACGTAATGACAAACCAGTCCATCACCGCTTCGAACGGCCCGCTACCCTCGTCTTTTAGATTCGGGTTCTCTGCAGGCACGGGCGGCTCCAACAACGTGCATGAAATCATGTGCTTCAAGGCAGCGCAGATCAACGCGGCTGCGAGCTCGGCGGGCATCAATATCCAGCAATCGGCCAAGGTGCAAGTCGGCACGCAGGTCTACCTTGCCTATTACCACCCGGTGAACTGGTGGGGCCAACTGACTGCGCAAAATCTTGTCGAAGACGCAACGACGTCGACGGTGTCGATCAACCCCGTCGCGAATTGGGACGCGAGTTGCGTGCTCACCGGCGGCGCCTGCAGTGCCACGGGTGCTGCCAGCACCCCGGTGCAGGGATCCTCGTCACGCAACGTTCTGACCTGGAACGGCAGCGCAGGCATTCCGCTGCTGTGGCTCGGTCTCTCCGCCGCGCAGAAAAGTGCACTGGACCCGACGGCTGGAACAACTGCCACCAGCTCGACGCGCCTTGACTATCTTCGAGGCGATCGAACCCAAGAAGTAGGTGGCACGCCCGGGGGTCCTTTCCGCGCGCGAAACAGCGTGCTTGGCGACATCGTCAGTAGCAGCCCGACATGGGTCGGAGCACCCAACCTGCCCTACAAAGGCATCTGGAAAGACGCGCTCCGCCCGACCACGAGCATGCCAGAGGGATCGAGCTACGGCGCCTACGCGACGAGCAATGCGACGCGGACCAACGTGGTGTACGCAGGCGCCAACGACGGCCTGCTGCACGGGTTCCGAGCCGGTGCCTACGACTCGAGCGGTAACTTCAACACAGCCGCGGCCAACGATGGCAATGAGCTACTGGCATACATGCCGGCGCAGGTCCTCAACACCATCCACGCCACCCCACCCACAGCCGCCTCGCTCGACTACTCCTCGCCCCAGTACAGCCACAACGCCTTCGTGGATGCCACGCCCGGCACGGGCGATCTCTACTATCAGGGAGGCTGGCACACCTGGCTCGCAGGTGGCCTGGGCGACGGCGGCAATGCCGGTGGCGTCATTGGCGATAACACCACGGTGGCAACCGGCGGCCTTTACGTCCTCGACGTCACCAACCCGACAAATTTCAGCGAGGCGAATGCCGCCAGCCTGGTCATCGGCGACTGGACTTCCACCTCTGCGAGCCTGACCTGCCCGACCGACACCGCCAGCACCTTTTGCCGCGACAACCTCGGAAGTACTTTCGGAACCCCCATCATCCGCCGTCTGCACGACGGCAATTGGGCTGTTATTTTTGGCAACGGCCTCAACAGCAAGAGCGGCAAGGCGGGCGTGTTTGTAATGACGGTCGACCAGACCACCGGTGCGAAGAGCTTTCGCTACCTCGACACCGGTGTGGGCACCGCTACCGCGCGCAACGGCATCGCCTACGTCGCCTCCGCCGACCTCGATGGCGACCACATCACGGACTATCTGTACGCCGGCGACGTGCTCGGCAATATGTGGCGCTTCGATGTGACCGGCGCAACCGGGGGCAGCTGGTCAGCGCGATCGACGCCGATCTTCAACACTGGTGGACTTCCCATCACCACGCGCGCGACGGTCAATACCGCAGCCACGTCTTCAGGCACGGCACGGGTCATCGTAGGTTTTGGGACCGGCCAGATCTTTCCGCAAACACAGACTGCGGCTGCGACTCCCGTCAGCGGCACCCAATACATATTCGGCATCTGGGACTGGGACATGGCCAGCTGGAATTCGCTCAGCGGTGTTCAATACAGCAGCCTGACTGCGCCGCAAACTGTCAACGCCGGCGTATTGCAAACACAGACTACTGCGACCCTCGCCTACACCTCCGGTGGCATCTCGGGCGTCCGGACCGTGACGCAATATCCAATCTGCTGGAAAGGCGCCACCACCTGTGCGGGCGGCAATACCCAGTTCGGCTGGAAGCTCGCGCTGCCCGGTACCAATGAGCAAGTCGTCTACAACCCGGTTCTTTCGGACGGGATGTTCGTAGTCAACACCGCCATCCCCGGCGCCACGCAGGCGCTGACCTGTGGTTCGCAGCCAGCTTCCGGCTACACCATGGCGATTACTGCAGACACTGGCGCGGCTGCGACATCGTCTTACTTCGCAGACGCCAGCAACAATTACGTCACCACCAACGGATTGGTATTGAGTGGTGTGGGATTAAGCGCAGTGGGTTCGCCATCGTTCGTGACAACTGCGACCAAGAAATATCTCGTCAATCAGACGGTCAGCGGCGTCGGATCGGTCACTCAAGTCAATCCCGGCGCCAATAGCAAAGGCGGACGGGTGACGTGGATCAAGCTGCGCTGATCATGACTTCCGAGAAAGTGTCAAAAGGAATACAGATGAATCTGATGCGTAACTTCAGTCACCGCCGCAACTGCGCCTTGAAAGGCGCAAGCGGCTTTACGCTCATCGAATTAATGATCGTCGTGGCTGTTGTCGGAATACTTGCAGGTATTGCATATCCCTCATACAACCAGTACGTTTTGAAATCGCGTCGCGCCGACGCTAGGAATGCAGTGCTGGATCTTGCAAGTCGGCAGGAGAGGTATTTCAGCGTTAACAATGCCTACACAAATCTTCCTACCGCACTTGGTTACGGTGGTAGTTCCGCATTTCCCATCAGTGTGAACGTCAGTGGACAGAGCTACTACACCTTGAGCGCGACATTTTCTGCGACGCCGGCAGGTTTTGTAGCCACAGCTACTCCGACTTCGTCCCAGGTGGCAGACACAAAATGTTATTCATTCCAAGTCGACCAGTCAGGCGCTCAGACCAACCTTGACAGCGGCGGCAGTCCACTGACGAGTAGCGGCTGTTGGTAAGGTGCGGCCCAACGGCGCACTCAACTGAAAGTCAAATCTAGGAACACCATGAACTATGCGCATCGCAATGCGATGCGCACTCAAGATTGCCCGATGTAACGACTTTGAGCATGCACAGGCAAGGTTTTGACCACTTTCGGGGCCGCTTCCGCCATTCAAGACGCACCTCGGGCGTGGGAATCCAACAGTGCCCTTTTGGCGATGACCAGATTGGCCAGGCCAAACAGGCCAAACAGGCTCAACGGCTGTGCCGGGTTCTCGGCCATCGCCTTGTAGCGAGCCTTCCTGTGACGAAACAGGTTCTTGACCACATGGAACGGATGCTCGACCTTCGCGCGGATGCTCGCCTTCATTTTCTCCGCACGCTCGGCCAGGAACTGGGGCTCCATGAATTCATTGAGTTTGCGCCGCTTGCCCCGAAGCATAGCCACGTGCCAGGTAAGGCCCTTCGCTTCGGCTCGCTTGTGCGCCCAGGTAGCCAGCGTCCCCGAAGGCCGCATGCTCATCTGATGCATTTCCGGGTCGCGTTTGTCTTCGGCGTTCTTGGTCGAGCTCGGTGCCGCAACGATGGTGGCGTCCACGATGGTGCCCGCGCGCATCAGAAGTCCCTGTCCGGCCAGATGTGCGTTGATCTCCGCGAACAGCGCCTTGGTGAGGTCGTTGTCCAGCAGCAGGCGTCTGAACTTGAGCAGCGTGGTGGCGTCCGGCACCGATTCGCGCAACAGGTCGATCCCCACGAAGTCGCGCAGTGACAGGCTGTCGTACAGGGCATCTTCCAGTGCCTCGTCGGTCAGGCCGTACCACTGCTGCAAGCAGTACATGCGCAGCATCCGGGGCACGCCGATCGGCTGACTTCGACCGGAAAGCGCTGCGCAGCGTGCGTTCCAATACAACGCCCGCGTCGCGGGACACGATGATCACGGAAATGAAGGTGTCGCGCATCGCGCGCGCAGCATCGGAAGCGCTTACTGGTCGAGATGATTACCGAAGGGCCAGCGCGAAATCGTAAGCAGCTGACGTTTCCCGTGCGCACTTGTCCCAGGAGAAAAACTGCAGCCGCCGCAGTCCAAATTGGACAAGTTGGCGTCGCCGATCCTGGTCTGACAAGACGGTGTCAACCGCGTGCGCAATCGAGTCCGTGTCGTTCGGATCGAAGAATTCAGCAGCATCACCGATGACTTCGGGTAGTGAACCAGTGTTGCTGGAGACGACAGGGCACTCGCATGACATCGCCTCCAAGGGGGGAAGACCGAAACCTTCGTAAAGTGAGGGATACACGAAGGCTGCCGCAGAACGGTAGCAAGCTGCCAGCACCGCGTCGTCGCCGCCCAGATGGTGCAGACCATCCACGCGCACGCCCGCGTTGACGGCTGCACTCCTTTCCTCTCGACCGAGAGGTCGGCCGCCGAAGGCCAGGATGTCATACGCTGACCGCAGTGCTGGACGAGAGCCGACAGCGCGCAGTAGGGCTCCAAAATTCTTGTAGCCATGGCGCTGCCCCACATACAACAGGAACGGCCGGCCCGTCTCCGTCGCGACGGTGCGATTCGGGTACGGGAGTGGGTCGAAGCCATGGTGAACGACGCTCACCTTGTCCGGCGACACGTCGAACAGGTCGCATAGATCATTTTTCGCTGACTTCGAAACCGCGATCAGGTGATCGGCCCTGCGGGTCGAACTTTTCTTACGTCGTGTGGTCCCGTCCTGCAGACGGAAGCACTCGGGCATTCGTTCGTGGATCATGTCGTGCACGGTGACCACCACCTTGGTGCCGCCCAAGTTCACGGGGCGATCTGTGTAGTAGGTTTCGTGCACGACGTCGGGTCGCCAAGTTTGGCGGTTTCGCAGTTTGAGTATTGTCCTATTGGTCGCAAGCAGCAACGGGGCTGCCTCAGGCGGGAAAAACGGTACGCGGATGCTGCCGCGCTGGGCAGAAAAATCATCTAGAAACTGGTTGATGTGCAATGGGGCAAAAATCCTCGCGTCGTGGCCGTGTCGTCCAAGATACTCCGCCAGACGAACGGCATACCGGGAAACGCCTCCGAACGACTGAATACTGAAGATCTGATGATCAAATGCGATCTTCATGACGCCCTGATCCCCTCACGTTCATACTGGACCAGAGCCTGGAAAATGTCCGCATCTGCGATCGAGAAGCAGCAGAAGTCGAAGTAGACGGCTCCGCCGCCTGCGCGGTGGCGCTGCATCACATTGGCGACCAAGTCTTGCGCCAGGGCGCGAGTGAGGTCGCTACCCATCAGATAGTTGCCATAGTTGTCATACACGACGACCGAGCGATAACCTATACCACCCAAGCCTTCGACTGCTGCGACGGCGTCCGAGGGGTTCGAATTCCCGATGAGCGGGTCAAATTCGAAGAACAGGATCGGCATGTCCAAGGCCAAGCTGTCCAGCGCCCCGAGCAAGATGGCAAAGTCGAAACCGTCCGTGTCTGTCTTGAGGAGCTTGACGGGCCCAAGATCGGCATTCTTTTCCAATATTTCCTGCACCGTGGTCATGCGACTGGTGCGATGTTCACGCATAGCCATCCGCCTCGGCATCAGATGCGCCGTACCTCCAGTGGTTAGTACTTCGAAATCCACGTCGTCGGCCCCCGACGGACGGATAAAAGTTGGAATCACTCGGTTAATGCCGGGCAACGGTAAAAGGTTGGCATGCAGATATGGCAAGAACGCCGAATTGCCTTCCACGCACAGGATGGGGCCGCTTACGGTCGATCGGATTGCGACGGCTGAATCGCCAATGTTGGCGCCGATGTCCAATGTCACCATGCCTGAATACTTGCTGTCGACCAGTCTGGCAATGACGGGCAATTTTCGATCGTAGTTGAGAAATGCCTGCTGGTATTCGTCCAGCCTGTGCCCAGGTGGCAGCGTGATACGGTGCGTCCCAACGAGATAGTGGCGATGTTGCCGCTTTGCGAGCCAGCGCTTGGCGAATTTCAGAAGAATCCAGATGTTCATTGGCGGTCGCTTTTCGAGAAGGTGAGTCCTAACTGCCTCTCGATCTGAGAACGATACAAGACGCCATACAGTGTGCCAAGTGTGACGACAAAGAATGCAGTGAAGACATAGACCATGGCTTCGATGCCCGCCGTTCGAACCACAAGAAATTTCAAGGGAACGCCGACAGCAACGATGATTAGAACTGCAACGGCCTGTGGCCGGAGTATGCCCATGCCATTCATAAACATCGCCAGGCAACTAGCCATCGCCGCCGCAATGGTCCACGTACCAAGGGCATAAACTAGGTTGGCCGACGGGACAACCTGACCGTCCGTCCAATACCGCAGCAAGGGAGCGCTCACGAAGGCCAAGACTCCCACCGACGTGGCGGAATATGCGAGCGTCAACTGGGCTGCCGACCCAAGCGTCTTGCGGATAAACGCCCGGTCATTTCGTGCATTGGCATCTGCGTATGCGGGCCACAGTGGGCTATTCAAGATGAGTATTGGCTGGGTAGCGAACAGGTACATGTGCTGAACCAGCGTGAAGGCGGCAACGGCGGACGCACCCAGCGTGCTGGATATGATCAAGCTGTCCATTCCCCACCCAAACGCAGTGCCGATCTGCAGGACGAAGAAAAGCAGACTGACGCGCAACAGCTTCGCTTTCTCAATTTTGGTTGAATGCATCCAGCCGGCAATGCGAAACAATCCTTTGCGGCCCAGTTGAATCCACAGCCAGATTCCCGGCAACATGCCCCCCACCATGCTGCATAGGAGGAGCACTGGCATGCCAGCGTGATAGCGCGTCGCGATGTACAGCAGCAGCAGCCCGACAAAGGTGCAGGGCACGCAGGTGGCGAAGACCTCAAAGCCTCGCTGCAGACCATGGTAGACCCGCAGCACGCCATTGGTGAAGATGGATGCAGCAAACAAACCTGCAAACATCAACACACTGATGCGGATTTCATCGACCAGTGCGTCCGAGGTAGTCTTGATCAACACCTGCCACGGCAGCAGCCATGCAGCGAAGCTCAGCAGCAGCAGCAGCGCGAAGGAGAGGATAGCCAGCACTCCGAGTCCGCCGCTGACGGCCTGCGAAAGTTTATTGGCACCAGGCTCGGACGCAGCACGCGCGATGCGGTTGGTCAGGCCATTACCGACCCCCAGGTCGAGGAAGCTCAACACTGCGGCCAAGCTGGCAATGGTCATCCATGCGCCAAAACGCTCTGCGCCGAGATAGGGGACTGTCCAACTAACGGATAGCACCATGACGAGCATGCTGGCGGCACTGCTCGCTGCGTGCGCCAACATGGTCCACGAGACTCGCCGATAGCGCTCAGCCGCTCGGCCTTCCTCAGTATCGGCAGGGAAAGGCTGTATGCGCAGATGGCGCGCGAGGACGACAAGATTCACGGATTAATCGCTCCTGTGCCATCGAAGTCGGAACCATTTGAATGGTTGCCAAAGTGCTGCTGCGATCGGCCCCAGGTACCGCCCAATGATTGCTGGCTGCGCCCGGACAAAATTAACGTCGAAGGTACGGGATGACAACCCCGTGGCGGCGTACCAAGCAATTGGAACCGCTAGATATCGAACACGCCGTCGCAGATTCGGATCCCACAACAGACGAATGTTCAGTAGATGGTCGGCATGTGTGCGAAAGCGACGCATGAAGGGACCGTGCGTGGTGATTGCCTCGCGCGAATAAACAATTCCCTGATGGCAGACGTTGAAGACCAGGATCTGGAAGCGGCTGGGTCGAGCCCGATGGCGCCCCTTCGAACCCCAATAAACATCGGAGAACACGGCCGAAGGTGACTCGGCCGCCAACAAACTTAAAACTCGATGCACCGCGGGCAGAAGGATGTCGTCCTTGCCCAGAAAGTAGAGGTAGCGTCCCGTACTGGCAGCTACTCCGTCGTTCATGGCCGAGTACACACTCGGCCGCGACTCGGCGACAACGCGAGCATCTGGAAACCGCTCGGCCGCGTCGGCCGCTTTGCTGCTGGGCAGCACGAGCACGATCTCGCGCATTTCTGAGTCGGGAATCGCCAGACACACCGAGTCCACGCAGCGACGCAATTCGACGTCTACATCGAGTGTCGGGATGATGATGCTCAACAGCGGCATCACGACTGCGCTGCTGACTCACGGCGGAAAATGCCGTCGATCTGCAGCAGCTGCCCCGTCTCGGCATTGCCAAAATTATTCTCGACTCCGACCAGCATGTACCCCTTGCGACGAAGGTCGGCATACAGGTCATCGAACAGCACCTGACCCGCATACAGCGGCGCCAACGACATCTCCACTTGTATCGTATCGATTCGCTCCAGGCTGCGAACCGCACCTCGAAGGACCTGAGCCTCGTAGCCTTGCGTATCAACCTTGAGGTAAATATTGCGCGCATTGCCACAGGTCTTATCGAACATGGTATCGAGCGTTTCGACCCGAATAGTTTCCTCGCCGGTGTAGCGAGAATGCGGTGCGGCCTCTTCATGCAGCTGCAGCATCTCCAGAATCGAACTACTCTCGGAGTTGCCCGCCACGTGAATGGTTTGAGTGCCCTGAGCATCGCCCAATGCCATTTGCAATACCTGCCAGTCGACGTCTCCAAGTGCTGCCCGCTGCAACTTGGCGTATGCGGCACTGAGCGGCTCAAACGACACGATGCGGCCTCGATATCCGAATTGTCGACGTAGCTCCAATCCGAACTGTCCGATATTCGCTCCGACATCCAGCACTGTGTCTATTCGATGGTGTTCGATAAGACGCCGCCTGCGGGCGATAGGATGCGATCCTGGCTTGTAGGGAATGAAATCAACGCCAAAGCGACGGGCAAATAGCTGAGCCGATCTCAGAATTTCCATCAGCATCGATGATCCCTTTGCACTCTGCGTGCTGGCCGATATTTCAAAGTCACAGCGCGCTCCATGATGAATGGTGAGGACGGATTTTGCGTAGCGCGAGCAAGCATCTCACGACCACGTCGTCAATCAAAGACTGGTGCCGCCGATGAAGGCTGAAAACCCCAGCCCAGCGAGGCACGGCCACATTTTTATAGTTGGCGAAATGCTGCGTGATCAAACTTCTGTCATGGGAGGAAAGCAGCTCCCCGTAGTGGCCGAAGAACGCATGAATCTGGCTTAGAAGACTGCCAACCCAATCGTCGCGCACGATCACTTTCCAGGCTCGTTGCAGACGCTTTACTCGCCCGGGGTGTCTCCCAATAACATTAGCTCCGTGTTGACGATACAAAAGCGCGGGCTCTTCGTCATACACAACGACACCAAAAGCGCTCACGACCAGATAGATCCACCAATCGTGAAAGCGAACGGCGCTCGGTACGCCGGCTCGCTGCAACAGCTGCAGCGCAGCACGATTGAGCGCCGCAGTGCAGCCAACGATGATGTTCTCGGTCAATGCGTTCGCGAACGAGGGGCCGCGAGGCAGAAGCGGCGTCCGACCTAGCGGGTGCAGATCCTGGTCCACGAAGGTCTGCGCACTTCCGTACAGGCCAGGCTTGCTGTCAAGCGGGCTGAGTTGCTCCCAAGCGCGCTGAAGCTTGCCAGGAAGCCAGACGTCGTCCTGGTCGGCGAGCATGACCATGTCTACGTCTTTTGGAACGAGTGTCAGCAATGTGAGAAAGCTTGGCCCAAAACCCAAATTTCGGCCGGTGGTAATGGTGATCCGCGGATCGGCCAGCGCCACGATCTCGTCCACTGTTCTGTCGGTAGATCCATCGTCTCGTACGAGCACGGTGCCTCGCGCGGGGAGCTGCGACAACACGGACAGCATTTGCTCCCGCACATAGCGCTCGCCTTGGTAGGTCGACATGATCACGACCACATACGGCGCGTTTGCAGCGGTTCCCAGGCTTTTCGTTGCTGGCGTCGCATCGGGTAGATCCTGACCCGCACTCACATCAGCTTCCACTTGTTTGTCCTGTTGCCGCCGGTCGGCGCGAGTCGAATGCACTGCGTAGCGCGGCAAAGAAGATAGATGCGAGCACCGATTGCGTTCCCATCAGCAGCAACGCCACGCCGGGAATGATCTGACGCATTGCCGCTTCTGGGTCCAATGCGCCAAATCCGCTGCTTCCCCATTGCCAGGTCAGGCTTGCACACAGCGCCAAACCTGCCAAGGTTGCGATCCCGCCGCCGGCAGGCAGCAACGACCCGCTAGCCACGTAAAGCGCCCATCGATCGCGAGGGTGAATGGTGTTCAGGTGAGCGCAGTGACGTGCAAGTACTGCGCCCATGGCGAAGAGCATCGTCTGGTAGCCCAGCACCATTCCGGCCGAGGCCAGCAACTGCGTATGGATGCCGACCGGCCACCGACCCCAACCATCGGCGTGAAAATGCGCGAGCACCAACTGGGCTAAGCCCAATAGAGCGAGCGCGGCGCCCGGATAGAGAAACAGCCATCGAGGCGTGAACAGCAGCAAAAAACGCAGATGGCGCCAACCATCTCGCCATGTACGCAAATGCGGCGGCCGATCGCGCCCGTCGGGAGACAAAGTGGTTGGAACCTCGGCAATGCGAAGGTGGCTCAAGGATGCCTTGACGACCATTTCGCTGGCGAACTCCATGCCTTCGCAACACAGCCCCAGTTGCAGGATGGCCTGACGCTCGAAGCCGCGCAAGCCGCAGTGAAAGTCACCGATCGGCGACTTGAAGAAAAGTCGGCCCACAAAGCTCAGCACGGGGTTGCCCAAGTAGCGATGAAGCGGAGGCATGGCACCAGGCAGGATTGCGCCGCGAAAGCGGTTGCCCATCACCAATTGGCTGCCAAGCCGCAGTTCAGCCACAAAGGATTCCAGGGCACCGAAATCGTAGCTCTCGTCGGCATCGCCCATTACGACGTAGCGCCCCTTGGCTGCCGCGATGCCTGCGATTAACGCCGCGCCGTAGCCGCGCACCGGCACGGACACCACGCGCGCTCCGCACGCCGCGGCCAGCGTTTGCGAGCCGTCGCTCGAGCCGTTGTCCGCTACAAGGACTTCACCTCGAATGCCGCTGCTGTTGAGGAAACCATGGGCCTTGGCGATGCAAGCCGGCAGAGTACGTGCCTCGTTGAGGCAGGGCATCAGGATGGTCAGTTCGATGTCCGGGCCTGTCTTTCTCAGAGCCTCGACCTGAACCTTGTTTTCAGAAATCACTTCGTTCCACATGAAGTCGCCCTCCTCGTCGCCAGCACTTCAGCGCTCGCGGTGATTCGATCCATTCCTTCACAGTGCCCAAACCAGAGATGTCGCCACCTCCCCTAAACAGGTCTGCAAACCGCACAAATCCGTCGTCGTTGACCCAAGTGGCGAAGTCAGGGTAACCGCGCCGCCAGATGGAGCCGTTGCGGACGCTGGTCGTGTGCCGCGAGCGAAACAGTTCGGGACAGGCGTCTTCGACCTGATCCAGCACCTGATCCGCCCTACGCTTGCCGGCCACCTCGGCCTCGCTAAGTGCACCCCCGGGTATCAGGCGGCAGGTATAGATATGGACCTGATCGCGCGAACCAGATTTGGGGCCTGCGCGCTCTAGCACGTCTGAGTTTCCCCTGAAGTGGATGTACTCGCAGTCACCAACGTCGACGCGCAAACCGAGACGCCGCAATGCGTAGTCGAACGTGGCAGCGGCCGGGGCGATCGGCCGACCGTCTGATTCGATGGCCCGCACGGGGGCGAGCATCCGAAGTTGCGGCGAGTGGGCTTTGATCAGTGCGAGGACGCGCCGGCCGTCGCGACTATCAGGATCGATGTCGACGCCCATGCCGACGAAGGCCGAGCCCGTCGCCAAATAAGGCAACAGGAAGGACTGCGACTGAGCGTCCATCGACAGATACAAAAACGGCTCCGTCTGAAGCTTCTTCGAAACTGTAGTCTGGATCCAGACACCATCCCAAGGTTGTGCACTCCATCGGAATTCGGCAGCTTGGGAGAGCATGACCACTTGCACAGCCAGCAACATCCCCACGACGCCGACCTGGGCGCGAGGCATACCGGCCAGAGCGCGGTACACGCCGGCCACAAGGACAACCGCAGCAACACATGCCATGGGAAGAAAATACCTGCTGTTGCCGCTGATGAGCAGCCACAGCACCCACGCAACCACAAAGGAAACGGCCAGGCTGGCCCACGCACGCTGGCTTGCTCTGTTGCCGACAACGGTAGCCGGCCCAGAACGTCTCCATATTGCGGCAACCATCCATAGCGCGGGCAAGCACAGCAACGCTGCATAGCGGGCGTCCGCGGCCAAGGTCTCTGTGTGTATCCTGCGCTGCGCGGCCAGGATGTCGAAGGGGCGCATCAGGGCCTCGACCAATGAAGAGGGAAGGAAGCGCGGGTCGCGCATGACATCCATGGCGCCCAGTAATTTGGCAAGTGGTGACGCTGATGCTGTTGCGCTAGCGACCGCGCCGCCGACTGGTGCGGCCGGGTTGAACAGACCGTCCAGCATCGGAAACAGCGGGTTGCCGAAAGCTTGCCAAAGCGAATACGCCCACGGGCCACCAACCAGGATAAGCGCGCCACCGGCGCACCCTGCAAATAGCAATATGCCCTGCCAGCGCATGCGCCAACTCAGCGCGGAACCCATCACCAGCGGTAGCGCGGGCAGCAAGGCAAAGACGGCGTTCGACATCTTGAGCGCAGCAGCAGTGCCAAGCAGAACGCCTGCAAGGGCCACCCGGTGAAGCCGCTGAATACCATGGAAGTTGTTGACCAAGGCCACATATCCGCCTAAGGCAAACGCGCCGGTCGTGATGTCAGTGAACGATGAGCCCAGGGCCTGCAACAGCACCGGGTTGGCCAAGGCCAGTGCTACTGCGCCCCAGGTCACCAGCGCCGGACTGCGGCCGTCTGCACATTGGCTGACTGCACGTGCCAATTCCCACGTAAGCCACAACGCAGTGGCATGCATACACGCGAGCGTTATGCCGATTGCCTGCGCGGGCCAGCCGGCTTGCACCATCAGGGACAGCGGGGCGTGTGCGTAGGGAACGAAATAGGTCTGGGGGCCGGCCGGGAAGTAATCAATTGCCACGCGGTCGTGAAAAACGCTATACCCGGCGTAGAGGTGGTAGTGCAGCGCGTCCCAAGGAACATCCTTACCGGCAAATAAGGTCCATGCAATCGCAACAACAGCGCACAACACGTACACGCCAAAGCGTTCAGCCCATATCGAACTTCCCGCAGCGGGTAGCAGGTTGGAAGCGTTGAGAGTACGTTGTGTCAACATATTGACCGGCGAACAAAAAACCGCCCGAAGGCGGTTTTTTACAGAGGTCGTCAGCTTAGCTGCGGCATTCCGAAGGCAGGAACTTCCCAGCAATACCAGATGCGCAGGTCCACTTCAGTTGACCAGTGTTGGTGCCCACCGTGGCAGGGGTCAACGTGACGGTACCGGTGGCGTTAGGAACAGTGGAGGTAATCGTGACAACGCCGGTCGCGTCGGTGATCGCGACACCTGAAACATACTTGGTCGCGCCGGGGAAGCTGTAACCGCTATTAGCCGCGGTGACTGAAGCCAGCGAGCCTATCGACGAAGTCGTCTCAGCGACAGCAAGTTTCGCGGGTGCACCCATTAACAGGACTTCCGTCATTTTTGACCGGGTTGTGTAATCCTGATAAGCCGGCAAAGCCACAGCAGCCAAGATACCAATGATGGCCACGACGATCATCAATTCAATAAGGGTGAAGCCTGCTTGTGCGCGGCGAGCAATATTGCGACGGTTCATTTGAGAAACTCCAGGTTGGTTGATAAGGCCCGGGAACCTCCCCGGTGCGCTTATCTATCCGCAGCATCTGTGCCACCCTGTCAGGCCCATCCCACAGCCAAAATCTGAGTACTTGTTCACGCTCGCGTTACAACGTGTGACAGAACTTGTTGCTTTTGCCTTACGGTCGCATGACAAATTTTGTCACCGTGACCAGATCTGTCGGCCTCAAAGCGTCAGAAGCGCCGCCGCCTCCAGCCACCGAATATCCCGCTGCTCCAACCCATGCATTTCCCAGCCCTCGGCAAAGGCGCCAATCTGGCTCATTATTTCTTCGGTCTCGGCGGGCTTGGTGTGGGTGATGTAGATCGGGTAGCTCTTGCCTCTGGCGATCTGCGCCAGTTCGTCGGCCAGCGTGGCGGGCGACAAGTGCAGGCTGCGTTGGGCCAATGCCTGCTCGCGGTTGCTGAAGGCGGTTTCGATGACCAGCATGGCGACGTCGAGTTCGTTCACGCGCTTCCAGAACTGGGCGTTTCGTTCTGTGTCGCCGCTGAATACCCAGTGCTTGCTGCCTTCGACGCAGCGAATGGCGTAGCCGCAGGCCGGTACGGTGTGCACGGCCGGCAAGACTTCGATGTGTTTAAGTCGCCGCGTGCCCAGCGCCAAGGTCTGGCCGACATTGAGATCGTGAAAGGTGACGAAGGGCGACTCGGTGCTCGGTATGTTGGCAAAGTCGGGCCAGATCACGTTGTTGAACATGTGGGCGCGCAGGGCCTCGATGGTGGCGCGCAGCGCATGCACGCGCAGGGGCTGGCTTCTGCGGCTGGCAACGGCATCGATCATCAACGGGAGTGCCGCGACGTGGTCGAGGTGCGAATGGGTCAGCACGACGTCGTCGATGGCTGCCATTTCTTCGAGGGTGAGATCGCCCACGCCAGTGCCGGCATCGACGAGCAGGTCGTCGTCGATCAAAAACGAGGTCGTGCGGCAGCCTTTAGCGATAGCGCCTGAGCAGCCCAACACACGCACTTGCATTTTTTGAGGCCCTCTAGGTTTTTGCCGTCATTTGGATTCGAACCGGGTTGCGCCGTCCCAGTCGGGATCTTTGGGGCGCAGCGCCATCGAGGCTAAACGCTCGGCGTACAGCTGGTAAAGAACTTTTTTGACCCCGGGCGCCAGCAGTGGCGTCAAAAGCGAGCGGCCCGCGGCCCAGTCTTGCGCGCGGTAGGCCGTCAATACCTGCTGCCAGACGTCGAGCCCGGCGCGGCTCGTTTTGGCTGCCGCAGTGGCCCGGCCCAGGGGCTCGAAGATGGCCACGCTTTGGGCCTTGCCCTTGACGCGCACGCGGTCGAGCTCTTGCCAGACGTAGGCGGGGGCGGCCTGACGCGTCGCATCGCTCACCACCACTTCGGCACCGTAGATGCCGCTCAGGCTCTCGAGCCGCGACGCGAGGTTGACGGCATCGCCGACCACCGTGTAGCTGCGGCGCACGGCCGAGCCCATGTCGCCGACGCTCATCACGCCGGTGTTGATGCCGATGCCCACGCTGATGGCCGGCTGGCCGGTGGCGCGGTGCGCATCGTTGATGGCGTGCACGGCAGCCGCCATTTCGAGCGCGGCGGCCACGGCCAGGTCGGCATGGTCGGGCGTGTCGACCGGCGCTCCCCAAAAGGCCATGACGCAATCGCCCATGTACTTGTCGACGGTACCGCGGTGTGCGCTGATGATTTCTGTGAGCCGGCTGAAGACGCCGTTCAGGAATTGCTGCAGCTCGGTCGGGGCCATGCGCTCCGACATTTCAGTGAAGCCGCGCATGTCGCAGAACAGCACCGTGAGTTCCTTGCTGACGGCTCGCATGCTGTAGCTGCCGGGCGAGGCCAGCATCTCCTGCACGAGCTGCGGGGGCACGTAGGTGCCGAATAGTTGCGCCAGGTTGCGCCGCTCCCGTGCTTCGACGAAGTAGCCCCAGCTCAGGTTGAGCACGAAAGCGACCGCGCACATGACCAGCGTTGCCGCGAGGGGCAGCACGAGCCCGGCATCGACGTAAAGCCAGGTGTTGAGCCCGACCACGACCGCTACCGTGGCGGCGGCGATGAACACCGCCCGCGCGGCCGAGACGATCGACAACCCCAGCGCGAGGATGAGACCGGTGATTGCGATCAACAGCACGTCGTAGCCGGTGGCGTAGTCCGGCTTTTCCGGCAATCGGCGATCGAGCAATCCGGAGATGATGTTGGCATGCACTTCCACGCCAGGGAAGGCAGCGCCTACCGGTGTCGAACGGAGATCTTGCAGGCCGGGCGCGGTAGCGCCGATCAGCACGATCTTTCCCTTGAGTTCGCCCGTGGCGAGTTTGCCGCTGAGCACGTCGGCTGCCGGTACGTATCTGAACGATCCGCCGTGCGCGCCGCCCGGTCCGCGGTAGGGCACCTGCAAGCTGCCCCTGGCATCGACCGGGAGGCGCAAGACCGACTTGCCATTCGGCCCTTTCGAAGCATTCGCAAGGACCAGCACGCCATCCTTGACCACGAGCGCGGGCATGCCGTTGGCCCGGCGATACACGGCAAGCCCCAGCGATTCGTAGTAACCCGCTCTGGCGGCGGTGCCTTGGTACTGCGCAAGAACCGGGGCGGCGCGCACGATGCCGTCTGCATCGGTTTCGATCAGCACGTTGAGAAAGCCGGCGTGAGCCGTCGCGTCTGCGAGCAGCGCGATGCTGCCGCCAAAGCCGTTCCAGGATGTCGCGCGCTGCGCGCCGGGGGGGAAGGCATCGAGCGCAAAGACCGGACTGGGCAACCAGCCCATGCCGCGCGGCTGGGTGGTCTGCGTGAAGTAGTAACCGAGCGCGACGGGCCTGCCTTTGAGCACGTTGGCAAAAATCGCGTCGTGGTCCAGCTCGGGCGCGAGTTGGTCGACTTGCTCTTTCAACCCCGGAACGTCGCGCAAGGGACCGGCTGCGATCTGCCGCAGTGCAGCCAGTCCGGAGCTGCCGTCGGGCTCGGCGAACATCACGTCGAACCCGAGAACAGAAGCTTGCTGACGATCGATCAGTTCTGTCGTCAGCGCGGCGAGCTTGTCGCGGCTCCAGGGCCACTGGCCGTATTCCTGCAGGCTGGGGTCGTCGATGTCGACGATGACGACGCGCGGGTCGAGCGTGCGCGGCAGCGTCGCGCGGAGCCGAACGTCATAGATCGACAGATCCAGCCGCTCGACAAAGGAAAACTTGTAGACGCCGGTGGCGTGAATCAGCGCCAACAAAACAGGCAACAGCGTGATGGCAACGCGCGGCCAGTGTTGCCCTACCGCTGCGACCGCGCTTTTGGCGGTCACCGCGAGGCCTGATGAAAGTCAGGCGTTGACGAACTGCATCTTGGTGCCGCCGAGCTCGAGCACGTCGCCGTCTTGCAATGCGACGGCTTCGGTGCCGAGGGGTTCGCCATTGAGCGTGGTGCCGCCATCGATCGGAGCCACCACGTAGCCCTGAATGCGGCGCGTGACAGCGGCGACAGCAACGCCAGGTTTGCCGATGGTGGTGACGACCTTTGCCAGAGAAAGTTCGCGGCCGGCACCGGTGCCAGACAGCACGCGGATGACTGCAGAGCTGACCGCACCACCACCGAGTGGCGCTGAAACCGTCGGCGCGGAGCTGAGCGGAATCGGGGCAGACGGGTGAGCAATGGACGCTGGCTTGGTCGGCGCAACGGCTTCAGCGGCGCCGGCAGCCGACAGGTAGCGGATCTTGTACTTGCCGACTTCGACGACGTCGTTGTGCTCCAGCGCCTGCTTTTTGATGGCACGCGCGTTGACGTAGGTTCCGTTGGTGCTGTTGAGGTCTTCAAGATAGACATCAGCGCCGATCATGTGGAGCACGGCGTGCTCACCGCTGATCGCCAGATTGTCGATGACGATGTCGTTGTACGGTCGCCGACCCAGGGTAGTGCGGTCTTTGGCGAGCGTCACTTCCTTGATTACGACACCATCGATCGAAACGATCACTTTCGGCATGGCCGACTCCTGAATGAAGGACGCTGAACTCTTGGGGAACCGTCAATCCGCAGCTTCTGGCGCCGCAGCGCCGTTTGCACGGGCCAGAACAACTGAAATGTTATCCCGTCCGCCATTGTCGTTTGCAGTTGCAACCAAAAGTGTTGCTTTCTCCGACAGTCCGATATCTCGTGACAGAAGCGTGAAAATCTGCGCGTCGGAAACCATCTCGCTGAGACCATCGGAACACAGCAGGAACAGGTCGCCGGGAAGGGCGTCGTGCTCGTGCATTTCAAGTTCCACGTGCCGCTCGATGCCGAGCGCGCGGGTCACCAGATTGCGGTGCGGCGACTGCGCTGCCTGCTCTGGCGTGATGGCTCCGGCGTCGAGTTGTTCCTGCAGCAAAGAGTGGTCGCGTGTGAGCAGATGGAGTTGCTCTTCGCGGAGCCGATAACAGCGTGAATCGCCGATGTGGCCAACGATGGCGCGGCTGGGTCCGAACACCGCAACGACCAAAGTCGTGCCCATCCCTTGCAGTTGCACATTAGCAACACCTGCCTCCAGAATGGCCTGGTTTGCCTCGTCGACGCCCGCTTGCATCGCCCGGCGCATAGCGCGCGGATGTGCTGAGGGGCCGGAATGCGCCAACCAGCGCCCGAAGCTGGCTTGCAGCAGCGCAATCGACATGCCGCTGGCGACTTCGCCGCCGTTGTAGCCGCCCATACCGTCCGCGAGGATCGTGAGGCCCAGGGCCGCGTCGAATGCGATGGCGTCTTCGTTGTTGGCGCGCACACGACCGGAATCGGTCAGCGAGGCGTAGTCCCAGGTCAGCGTGCTGGCGGCGGTGGAAGAAGTGGCAGCAATGGTCACCATAAACAGGATTCAGGCTCCGAAATCAGTGGGCGGCGACGTGCGTCCGCTTTTGCAAAAATCGTCCGGCAAGGACCACGAAAGCCGCCCCCAAAGCAGCGCCGACGTAGTGCAACCAGGGCGTCGCGGCCAGCGTGTCGCGCAACGTGACGTCACTGACGATGGTTTCGCCGCCGACCCAGCCGATGAGGGCGGCGCCGAGCATGACAATGATCGGGAAGCGTTCCATCAGTTTGATCATGAGCGTACTGCCGAATATGACGAGAGGAATGCTGATGGCCAGGCCCAAGATCAGCAGCGTGGTGTCGCCTTGTGCAGCGGCGGCCACCGCGATCACATTGTCCAAGCTCATGACCAGATCGGCGATGAGGATGGTGCGAACGGCAGCGATCATCGTGCCATATTCCTTACCTTCTCCCTCTTCTTCGTCACCTTCGCTTAACAATTGGACGCCAATGTAGAGCAGCAGCAGCCCGCCGACGATCTGCAGATACGGCAATGCGAGCAGCTTTGCAGCGACCACGGTGAGTGCGATGCGCAACACGACTGCGGCGCCCGAGCCGAACAACACGGCCTTCTTTTGCTGCGCCGGCGGCAACGAGCGGGCAGCCATGGCGATGACCACGGCGTTGTCGCCTGACAAGATGATGTTGATCCACACGATCTTGAGCAAGCCGATCCAGAAATCAGCGCTTTGAAGCAATTCCATGTGTTGTCTCGTCTTTTATGAATCGAAAAAAGCGCTCGCAACCTGAATTGCGAGCGCTTAGTTCGTCGGGTCGCTGCAAAAAGCAGAGGCTTTTTACAGGCGAGCCTTCAGAAGCTTGGCCAGTTCGGAGAAATTGCGCGTCACGGTAAAACCGCACTCTTCCATGATGGCGAGCTTGGCGTCTGCCGTGTCGGCACCGCCGGAGATCAGCGCGCCGGCGTGGCCCATGCGCTTGCCCGGAGGCGCGGTGACACCGGCGATGAAACCGACGATCGGCTTCTTCATGTTGTCCTTGCACCAGCGGGCCGCGTCGGCCTCGTCCGGACCGCCGATTTCGCCAATCATGATGACCGCGTCGGTGTCGGGATCGTCGTTGAAGGCCTTCATCACATCGATGTGCTTCAGGCCGTTGATCGGGTCGCCGCCGATGCCGACTGCCGACGATTGGCCCAAGCCGATTTCGGTCAGTTGCGCCACGGCTTCATAGGTCAGCGTGCCCGAACGGGATACCACGCCGATGCGTCCCTTGCGGTGGATGTGACCCGGCATGATGCCGATCTTAATTTCGTCTGGCGTGATGAGGCCGGGGCAGTTGGGGCCGAGCAGCAGCGTCTTCTTGCCGCCGGCGGCTTCCTTGGCGCGCATCTTGTTGCGCACTTCGAGCATGTCGCGGACAGGAATACCTTCGGTGATGCAGATCGCCATGTCGAGGTCGGCTTCGACAGCTTCCCAGATCGCGGCGGCGGCGCCCGGTGGCGGCACGTAGATCACAGACACGGTGGCGCCGGTTTGCGATGCGGCTTCCTTCACCGAGCCGAAAATCGGGATGCCGAAGATCGACTCGCCGGCCTTCTTCGGGTTCACGCCGGCGACGAAGCAGTTCTTGCCGTTGGCATATTCCTGGCACTTTTCAGTGTGGAACTGACCAGTCTTGCCGGTAATGCCTTGGGTGATGACTTTGGTGTCTTTGTTGATGTAGATCGACATGACGTTTCCTTAGACTTTCTTGACTGCTGCCACGACCTTCTGGGCCGCGTCCGCCATGGTGTCGGCGCTGATGATGGGCAGGCCCGAGTCGGCCAGCAGTTTCTTGCCTTCGACTTCGTTGGTGCCCTTCATGCGCACGACGAGCGGAACGCTCAAGTTCACTGCCTTGCAGGCTGCAATCACGCCGGTGGCGATGGTGTCGCACTTCATGATGCCGCCGAAGATGTTGACCAAGATGCCCTTGACGTTCTTGTTCTTCAACATGATCTTGAAGGCTTCGGTCACCTTCTCGGGGGTGGCACCGCCGCCCACGTCCAGGAAGTTGGCCGGCTCGCCGCCGAACAGCTTGATGGTGTCCATGGTGGCCATCGCCAGACCGGCACCGTTGACCAGGCAGCCGATGTTGCCGTCGAGGCTGATGTAGGCCAGGTCGAACTTGCTGGCTTCGACTTCGGCCGGGTCTTCTTCGTCGAGGTCGCGCAGGGCGACCAGTTCAGGGTGACGGAACAACGCGTTCGGGTCGAAGTTGAACTTGGCGTCGAGCGCCTTGATGTTGCCGTTGCCTTCGAGGATCAACGGGTTGATCTCGACGAGCGATGCGTCGGTCTCCATGTAGATCTTGTAGAGCTTCTGCATCACGTCGACCGCTTGGGCCTGCGATGCTTCCGGCACGCCGATGCTGGCAGCCAGCTTGGTGCCTTGCTCGACGGTCAGGCCGAGGGCCGGATCGACGAAGTCGGTGTGGATTTTTTCAGGCGTGTCGTGTGCGACGCCTTCGATGTCCATGCCGCCTTCGCTGGACACGATGAAAGCGACCCGCTGGGTGGAGCGGTCGGTCACGGCCGAGACGTAATACTCTTTCTTGATGTCGGCGCCGTCTTCGATGAGGAGGCGGCGGACCTTCTGGCCTTCAGGGCCGGTCTGATGCGTGATGAGCTGCATGCCGAGGATTTCGCCGGCGAGCTTTTTCACTTCATCGATCGAGCGGGCCAGCTTGACGCCGCCACCCTTGCCGCGGCCGCCGGCGTGAATCTGTGCCTTGACGACCCAAACCGGGCCGCCCAATTTTTGAGCGGCTTCCACCGCTTCCTGGACCGTGTAGGCCGGAATGCCGCGGGGGACCGGCACGCCGAACTTGGCAAGAATTTCCTTGCCCTGGTACTCGTGAATCTTCATGAGGGTGTTTCTCGGAAGGAGGTTGCGAACGGGGAGATCTGGAGACTGAATCGGCTGTTGTCCGCAGGCGACGGCAACCTGACGGTTGGGGGCGGCGAACAACCGCGGACTGTATCATGGTGCGCCGCACCAACGCGCACTTTGCGCTGCGGTCAATACGTACTTTCTCCTGACAAAAGCTATGGCCAAAGTCTTTATCGACGGTGAAGCCGGTACCACCGGTTTGCAGATTCGCGAGCGGCTCCAGAAGATGCCGCAAATCGAGGTCGTGAGCATCGCGCCGGAGCTCCGAAAAGACGTGAACGCCAAGCGTGACCTGATGGGCGGCGTCGATCTGGTGGTGCTATGCCTGCACGACGATGCGGCCATCGAATCGGTCGCGCTGATCGACCAGTTGCCGGGCAAGAAGCCGAAGATCATCGATGCCTCGACCGCGCACCGGACGAATCCGGCGTGGGCATTCGGCTTTCCGGAATTGGTGGCGGGGCATTGGCAGGTCGTGGCCAAGGCCGACCGCGTGGCCAACCCGGGCTGCTATGCGACCGGCGCCATTTCGATCGTGCGTCCGCTGGTCGATGCGGGCATCTTGCCGGCTGACTTCGCGATCGCGCTGCCATCGGTGAGCGGCTACTCGGGTGGTGGCCGGACCATGATCGAAGCGTATGAAACAGGCGACGCGCCGCCCTACGAGATCTACGCGCTGGGCCTGAAGCACAAGCACATCCCGGAAATCATGAAGTACACGGGGCTCACGCGTCGGCCGGTGTTCATTCCGTCGGTCGGCAACTTCAAGCAGGGCATGCTGGTGCAGCTGCCGTTGCATCTGGACGACCTGCCGGGCAAACCGAAAGCGGGTGATCTACACGACGCGCTCGCCACGCACTACGCGGCGAGCAACACGCCCGAGAAGTTCGTGAAGGTGCTGCCGCCGACCGCCGACGGCAAGCTGGAGCCGACCGCGCTCAACGACACCAACGCGCTGGAGATTCGGGTGTTTCCGAACGAGGACCATCGGCATGCGGTGGTCATTGCGCGGCTCGACAACCTTGGCAAGGGTGCCAGTGGTGCGGCGGTGCAAAACCTGAAGTTGATGTTGGGGCTTTGAGCCGGGCGCTCGGCTTTGCCGAGCAATTAGCGGGTGAGCCAGAGCCCGACGCCGAACAGCATCGCGTGCGCGCCGAGCGCAATCCACAGCAGCGTGTGCGAAGGCATGGCCATGTCGCGCAACGCATCGCCGACCTGCTGATGCAGCATCGCGCGCAAAGCCGGATCTTCTCTGCCGGCTTCTGCAGGTACGCTCGTTTCTCTCTGCGCCCGCCACTGCCGCAGCAAGTCAGACAGCGGTAGACGCTTGACCACGAAGGCGATGATGCGGCGCACCGCGCGACTGGTGCCGAGCGCCGGTGCGAGCTGGTCAGCCAACGCGTTGGCTGACAGCGCCTCGCCCGCGCGCTCAAGCGCACCATGGGCGCGAGGCATGGCCTCGATGCGGCCAGCGATGGCTGCCGACAGCCGCTCGCTCAAGCTGTCGCCATGCGCCGCGACGACATGCCTGAGCGCCCTGCGGCGCCCCTGCGCCACGCCGAGCATCACGTACAGCGGCACAAAAGCGACGAGCAGCACCGCCACCAGCACGGCCGGAGAGGTGAGCAGCGCGAGCAGGGCACCGGCGCCGCCAGCCCGAGCCCCCGCCATGCCGGGCCCGTTGAGCCGGCCGACATACACGAAGAACAAACCGCCGCCCAGCAGCAATGCCAGCGCCACGCCGATGGCAACGGACCCGGCAAATGCCGCACCTGCTTTAAAGCCCGTTCGGGCGATGGATTGGGAGAAGGGTGTTTTTGTTTTCGACATGAGCTGCATTCCGATGTGTGACGACGCGGATCATGCCCGGAGGAACTCACTCATCGACGGTCCCTTTCAGGACCTTGGCCACGACGCCCCCGGCAAAGCCACGCGCCATCAAAAAACGCATCTGCTTGCCGCGCTCTTTGGCGTCGAGCGGTATGGCATCGAAGCGGCGCCCCCAAACGTCGCGGGCGCGGGCCAGCTCGGTGTCTTGCAGCCCAGCGACGGCCTGCGTGATTGCTTCTGAAGCGATGCCCTTTTTCTGCAGCTCCTGGCGCAAGCGCATCGCGCCCATGCGCGGCGCTCGCTGGTTCAAGACCGACTGAACCACGCGCGGCTCGCTGATGAAGTCCTTGGCCTGAAGCTCGTCGAGCGCCGTCGCCAGCATGCCGGGCTCTTCTTCGTACTTCTTCAGCTTGCGTTCGAGTTCCGGGCGTGAATGCTCGCGCTGGCTCAGCAAACGCAGGGCGCGGCCTTTAAGAGACGGGGCAGCAAAGGCCATGCGAAACCTGCGTCGCGCCGCTCTGCTTCTTACTTGTCGGCTTGCTCGGATTTTTCGGCCTTCTCGGCCTTTTCAGCCTTGGGCGCCTTCACCGGCTTGGCTTCTACCAGCTCGGCCAGGACAGGGATGCCCAGCGATTCGCGCACCTTGTTCTCGATCTCGCGTGACAGCGTCGGGTTCTCGCGCAGGAACTCGCGTGCGTTGTCGCGGCCCTGACCAATTTTTTCGCCGTTGTAGGCGTACCAGGCGCCCGACTTGTCGACGATCTTGGCGGTCACGCCCATGTCGATGATTTCGCCTTCGCGGCTGATGCCCTCGCCGAACAGGATGTCGAACTCCGCCGTCTTGAAAGGCGGGCTGACCTTGTTCTTGACGACCTTGACCTTGGTCTCGTTGCCGATCGCTTCTTCGCCCTTCTTGATGGTGCCGATGCGACGAATGTCGAGCCGGACCGACGCGTAGAACTTGAGCGCGTTGCCGCCGGTGGTGGTTTCGGGCGAGCCGAACATCACGCCGATCTTCATGCGGATCTGGTTGATGAAGATGACCATGCAGTTGGTCTTCTTGATGCTGGCGGTCAGCTTGCGCAGCGCCTGGCTCATCAGGCGGGCCTGGAGACCGGGCAACGAGTCGCCCATGTCGCCTTCGATTTCGGCACGCGGGGTGAGCGCGGCGACCGAGTCGATCACGATCAAATCGACGGCACCTGAACGCACCAGTGAATCGACGATTTCGAGCGCCTGCTCGCCGGTGTCGGGCTGGCTGATCAGCAGGTCGGACAGGTTCACGCCCAGCTTTTGCGCGTACTGCACGTCGAGCGCGTGTTCGGCGTCGACGAAGGCGCAGGTGCCTGACTGCTTTTGCATTTCGGCGATGACCTGAAGCGTGAGCGTGGTCTTGCCCGAGGATTCCGGTCCGTAAATTTCGATGACCCGGCCGCGCGGCAAGCCGCCGACGCCCAACGCGATGTCAAGGCCGAGCGAGCCGGTCGACACAACCTGGACGTCTTCCAGCGCCTCGCCTTCACCGAGCCGCATGATCGTGCCCTTGCCGAACTGCTTCTCGATTTGAGCGAGAGCAGCCTGCAGTGCCTTGGCCTTTTCGCTGCCTGCAACCGAAATGCTGGTGCCTTTGACGAGTGCGTCCATTTGAGAATCTCCTTGAATATCAACGGGTTGGAATGACTTCGATCCATCTGCTTTTAACTACAGGCTGGATGCTTGAACAGTAGTGTAGAGGCTCATTGATTTAAGTAAACCCGTTTTTTAGTCAGTTTGATTTACCATTAAAGCCATGACTCCGGACCCCGAAAACGCATGGCGCCAAACCCATTTGGGCCGACTGCTCGGCCATGCGATGCGCCGCTTCGACGAACGCGTGCTCGCACTCATGGCGCACGACGTCGACGTGCCGCTGGCGCTCTCGAATCTGGCTGCGCGCTCGCAGATCAGCGCGGCGCACATCCACATCACGCGTCACTTGGCACGCGATGGCGCCCGGCTCACGGCGCTGGCCGCGAGCGCTGGCATGACGAAGCAGGCCATGGGCACGCTGGTCGATCAATGCGAAGCCTGGGGCCTGGTCACCCGCGGCCCCGACCCGCTCGACGCGCGCGCACGCCGCGTGCAGTTCACCGCCGACGGGCTCGCCTGGCTCGAAGCTTTTCGCAAAGCCGTCGCGCAAGCAGAGGACGAGTTTCGTGCCAGCGTCGGAAACGACATCGCCACCGTGGTAACCATCGGCCTCGAAGCCTATGCCGCAGCCTAGAATTTGCGCAACAAGCCGGAGGTGGCGATGCGGATTCTGATTGCAGAAGATGACCAGGTGCTGGCCGATGCCCTGCTGCGCAGCCTGCGCACCTCGGGTGCGGCAGTCGACCACGTCGCCACCGGCTCGCAAGCCGATGCGGCGTTGATGACCAACAGCGAATTCGACCTGCTGATCCTCGACCTCGGCCTGCCCAACATGCACGGCCTTGAAATCCTGAAGCGCCTGCGCGCCCGTGGCTCACAGCTCCCGGTGCTGGTGCTCACCGCGGCCGACAGCGTCGAAGAGCGCGTCAAGGGCCTCGATTACGGGGCCGACGATTACATGGCCAAGCCGTTCTCGTTGCAGGAGCTCGAAGCCCGCGTGCGCGCCCTCACGCGGCGCGGAATGGGCGCCACCAGCAACGCCATCAAGCACGGCCCGCTGGTGTACGACCAGGCAGGTCGCGTGGCGACCATCGACGGCAAGATGGTCGAACTCTCGGCGCGCGAGCTTGGCCTGCTCGAAGTGCTACTGCAGCGGGCGGGACGGCTGGTGAGCAAAGACCAACTGGTCGAACGGCTGTGCGAATGGGGCGAAGAAGTGAGCCTCAACGCCATCGAGGTCTACATCCATCGCCTGCGCAAGAAGATCGAGAAAGGCCCGGTGCGCATCGCGACCGTTCGCGGCCTCGGTTATTGCCTGGAGAAGATTCCGGCGTGAAGCTCTTCCAGCGCGGTCAGCGCTCCCTGTTCGGGGAAATCCTCGACTGGATGCTGACCCCGCTGCTGCTGCTGGTGCCGGTCAGCATCGGCCTCACATGGCTGGTGGCACAAGGCATCGCCAACGCGCCCTTCGATCGCGCGCTGGAGTACAACGTGCAGACGCTGGCCAAGCTGGTCACGGTGCAGGGCGACCACGTGCTGTTCAACCTGCCGCAGCCGGCACGCGAGATCCTGCGAGCCGACGACACCGACCACGTCTACTACCAGGTGCTGACGTCGAGTGGCGAATCGCTCGGTGGCGACCACGACATACCACCCCCACCCGAAGACGAATCCGCCACCATCGGTTCGGTGCACATGCGAGATGCCGAGATGCGGGGCGCGACGGTGCGCGTGGCCTACACCTGGGTCCAGCCGCCGCTTGAAACGGCACCGTTGGTGCTCGTGCAGGTGGCAGAGACCCGCGAAAAGCAGCAGGTGCTGGCGACTGAAATCATCAAGGGCGTGCTGCTGCCGCAGTTCGCCATCCTGCCGCTCGCCATCCTCTTGATCTGGCTCGCACTCGTGCGCGCCATCAAGCCGCTTTCGGAACTGGAAGAGCGAATCCGCGAGCGCAAGCCCGATGACCTGAGCCCGCTCGACGATCGGCTGGTGCCGTACGAAGTCGCGCCTTTGGTCGCTTCGGTGAACGGATTGCTGACGAAGCTCAAGGAATCGATCGCCACGCAAAAGCGCTTTCTGGCCGACGCCGCGCACCAGCTCAAGACGCCGCTCGCAGGACTGCGCATGCAGGCCGATCTGGCGCAGCGCGAAGGCGCCAATGCCGACGAACTGAAACAGTCGCTAAAGCAGATCGGCCGCTCGAGCATTCGCGCGACGCACACGGTGAACCAGCTGCTCGCGTTGGCCCGCGCCGAAGGCGGCGCCGGTGCGCTGGCGTGGCAACCGTGCGACCTGGCGCGACTCACCGTCGAGGTCGTGCGCGAGGCAGTCCCGCGCGCGATCGAAAAGCGCATCGACCTCGGCTACGACGGCGTCGAGCCGGGTGCGCCAGGTGTCATGCTCGAAGGCAATGCGACGCTGCTGAAAGAGCTGGTGCGCAACCTGGTCGACAACGCGATCGCGTACACGCCGTCGTCTCCCGACCGGCCCGGCGTGATCACCGCGCGGGTGCTGGCCGATCCGTTCGGGCACATCGTGCTGCTGCAGGTGGAGGACTCGGGCCCGGGTATCGCCGAGTCCGCGCGCGAGCTGGTGTTCGAGCCCTTTTATCGCGTGCTGGGCAACGAGGCCGACGGCTCGGGGCTGGGCTTGCCGATCGTGCGGGAAATCGCGCGGCAGCATCTGGCCACTGTCACGCTGGAGGACGCGCATCCGGGCGTGCAGTCGCCGGGTGCGCTCTTCAGCGTTCGCTTCGACACCGCCAAGCCCTGAGGGGCTCAGCGCGCGACGTTGCTGTCAGTCGTCGACGCAGGGGTCGATGGCGCCGCCGTATCACCCTTGCGAATCTGCAGTATTTCGGGTCGCACTTGCTGGCTGAGCCGCTGCGGCTCGCGTTCGGTTCCGGCAGACGGCCCACCGTCGCCAGACCATACGAAATAGCCGAGGTTGATGGCGACCAACGCGAAGAAGACCCAGCGCAACATGGGCTTCAGACCACCGGCCCACGCGGGCGCACGCTGACTTCGGAACTGGAGATGGATTGCATGCCGTTCTCAGTATGCACGCGCAGTTCGCCACCCCAGCCGACACCTTCGCAGCGGCCGACGGTGCCATCGCTGAGTTGCACTTCGCGACCCTGCAACGCATCGCGCACCGCGAAGCGTTCGGCGAAGAGCGCAAAACCCTGCGCCTCGAAAGCCAGCACGTCGCGCAACAACGGCGCGACCAGCGTTTGCAATACGGTGGGCGGTGTGGCGTCGGGCAGCCATTGCTGCGCCCAGGCCGGCGCTGTGCTGAGACCGGTCGCGTCTCTGGGGCCGACGTTCAGGCCGATGCCGATCACCAGCCAGCGCGAGGCCGCATCACCGATCGTGGCCTGCGGCAACGCGGTCTCGATCAGGATGCCACCGAGCTTGCGGTCATCGATCCAGAGGTCGTTGGGCCACTTGAGGGCGAGCCGTGCAGCGCGCTGCGGATCGAGGCTTTCCGCCACGCTGACCCCGACCGCCAACGACAGGCCCGACCAGTCGCGCGGTGCCAACGGCAAGCCGATAGAGAAGGTCAGCGACGCGGGTTCTTCAGCCATCTGCGCGCTTTGCCAAGGGCGTCCGAGGCGTCCGCGGCCGGCGGTCTGGCGTTCGGCGACGAGCAGCACGGGCGCCAGTTGACCGGCGCGGCCACGGCGCATCAACTCGGTGTTGCTCGAGTCGATCTGTTCGACCACCTCGATGGCCATGTCGGGCCGCAACGGCGCCGTGGCGGCCGCCAGCTGATCCGGATTCCACGCGTGGCTCAGCGCCATGTCATCAGTCCTTGGTGGACTTGTCCTTTTTGCCGGAGCCCTTCGCCTTCCTGACCTTTTTTTCTGCCTTGACCTTGTCAGCTTTGGCCTTCTTCTTCGCCTTCTTTTTCTTCTTCTTTTTCTCGTCTTCCTTTGGCGCGAGCAAGGTGCCACGGCACGCCTCGGCACCACACCAGCACGGGAATTCCGCCAGCAACTCGGCCGTGTACGGCTCGTCGATCATCAGCCCATAGTCGTAGTTGAGCTCTTCGCCCGCCGCGATGTTTTGCAACGCCTTGATGAAAACTCGGCCATCGGTTTCATCGGCCTCGCAGTTCGGCGCACACGAGTGGTTGATCCACTTGGATGCGTTGCCGTTGATCTTGCCGTCGATCACATGGCCGTCATCGATATGAAAGTAGAACGTGTGCTGCGGCTGGCTGGGGTCGTGAGGGTGGCGCCGGAGCGCTTCTTTCCAGCTGATGACTTCGCCCTTGTATTCGATCAGCGTCTCGCCCTCCGCGATGTCCTGCACGGCGAACACGCCGTTGCCATGAATGCCCGAGCGGCGCGTTTGTATGCGGCGGCCAGAGGTTGAAACGGGGGATTTGGTGGGCATCGCCGAAGTCTGATAGTTTGAATAGGCACACATGCGCATGCGTGCGTACGCACGCGAGGCGCCGAGTATAGAGAGCACTCATATGACAAAGACACTGGTTATTGCAGAAAAGCCTTCGGTGGCTCAGGACATCGTCCGCGCGCTCACGCCCGTGGCCGGCAAGTTCGACAAGCACGACGAGCACTTCGAGAACGACACCTACGTGGTGACCAGCGCGGTCGGCCATCTGGTCGAGATCCAGGCGCCGGAGGAGTTCGACGTGAAGCGCGGCAAATGGAGCTTTGCCAACCTGCCGGTGATTCCGCCGCACTTCGACCTGAAGCCGGTCGACAAGACCAAGACGCGTTTGAACGCGGTCGTGAAGCAGGCCAAGCGCAAAGACGTGACGCAGCTCATCAACGCCTGCGACGCGGGCCGCGAGGGCGAACTGATCTTCCGCTTGATCGAGCAGTACGCCGGCGGCAAGACGCCTTTGAACAAGCCGGTGCGCCGGCTGTGGCTGCAGTCCATGACGCCGCAAGCCATTCGCGATGGCTTCGACCACCTGCGAACTGAAAAGCAGATGCAGGGCCTGGCCGACGCCGCACGTTCGCGCTCCGAGGCCGACTGGCTCGTCGGCATCAACGGCACGCGGGCCATGACAGCGTTCAACTCGCGCGACGGCGGTTTCTTTCTGACAACCGTGGGCCGCGTGCAAACGCCCACGCTGTCGGTAGTGGTCGAGCGCGAAGAACAGATCCGCAAGTTCGTCTCGCGCGACTACTGGGAAGTGCACGCGAGCTTTGCGGCCGAGGCCGGCGACTACCCAGGCAAGTACTTCGACCCAGCGTGGAAGAAAGCGAACGCGCCGCTCCTGCCCAGCGGCGAGCCGGATGCAGAGCAGCGCGCCGATCGCGTGTGGAACGAGCGCGACGCGCTGGCCATCGCCCAGGCCGCGCGCGGCAAGCCCGCCACCGTCACCGAAGAAAGCAAGCCGAGCACGACCGCCAGCGGCATGTTGTTCGACCTGACCTCGTTGCAGCGGGAGGCCAACAGCCGCTTCGGCTTCAGCGCGAAGACCACGTTGTCGCTGGCGCAGTCGCTGTACGAGCGCCACAAGGCACTCACCTATCCGCGGACCGATTCGCGCGCCTTGCCCGAGGACTATCTGCCCGTCGTGAAGGACACGATGGCGATGCTCGCCAACAGCGGCATGAAGCACCTCGCGCCATTCGCCAAGCAGGCGATCGACGGCAACTATGTCAAGCCGAGCAAGCGCATCTTCGACAACGCCAAGGTGTCGGATCACTTCGCGATCATCCCGACGCTGCAGGCACCGAGCGGCCTGTCGGACGCCGAGCAGAAGCTGTACGACTTCGTGGTGCGGCGCTTTCTGTCGGTGTTCTTCCCGAGCGCTGAGTACCAGATCACGACGCGCATCAGCACCGTGAACGAGGCCGGCAAAAACTATGCCTTCCGCTCCGACGGCAAGGTGCTGGTGAAGCCCGGCTGGCTCGCCATCTACGGCAAGGAAGCCGCTCAGGACACAGACGAAAAAGACGGCAAGAACCTGGTGATCGTGAAGCCAGGCGAAGTCGTGCGAACCGAATCGTGCGACGCCAAGGCGCTCAAGACGCGGCCACCCGCGCGCTACTCGGAAGCCACCTTGCTGGGCGCCATGGAAGGCGCCGGCAAGACCATCGACGACGAGGAACTGCGCGAGGCGATGCAGGAGAAAGGGCTCGGCACGCCGGCCACGCGGGCTGCCACCATCGAAGGGCTGATCGCCGAGAAGTACATGCTGCGCGAAGGCCGTGAGCTGATCCCGACCGCCAAGGCGTTCCAGCTGATGACGCTGCTGCGCGGCCTCGGTGTCGAGGAGCTTTCGAAGGCGGCGCTGACCGGCGAGTGGGAATACAAGCTGGCCCAGATGGAAAAGGGCGCGCTGACGCGTGCCGCGTTCATGCTCGAGATCGCCGAGATGACGCAGCACATCGTCAAGAAGGCCAAGGAGTACGACCGCGACACCGTCCCAGGCGACTACGCGACACTCGCGACGCCCTGCCCCAACTGCGGCGGCGTGGTCAAAGAGAACTACCGGCGCTACACCTGCACCGGGCTGCCGGACAAGGAACCTTGCGGCTTCTCTTTCGGCAAATCGCCGGCGGGCCGCACTTTCGAAGTGGTCGAGGCCGAAGCACTGCTTCGCGACAAGCACATCGGACCACTGGAAGGCTTCCGGTCGAAAGCCGGCTGGCCGTTCACCGCGGAGATCGTCCTCAAGTTCGACGAAGAAGAAACGAAGAACTGGAAGCTGGAATTCGACTTCGGCGACGACAAGAATGCGGAGACCGGCGAGATCGTCGACTTCAGCGGCCAGGAGTCGCTCGGGCCGTGCCCGATCTGTGCGTCGCGAGTGTTCGAGTACGGCACCAATTACGTCTGCGAAAAGTCGGTGCCGACCGTCGAACAGCCGACACCGAGCTGCACTTTCAAGAGCGGCAAGATCATTCTGCAGCAACCGGTGGAACGCGCGCAGATCGAGAAGCTGCTCGCCACCGGCAAGACCGACTTGCTCGACAAGTTTGTCAGCATGCGCACGCGCCGCGCCTTCAAGGCTTTCCTGTCGTGGAACAAGGAAGAGGGCAAAGTGAGCTTCGAGTTCGAGCCCCGCACGTCGAAGTTTCCGCCGCGCAAGACTTTTGCCAAGGCGGCGCCGGCTGCGAAGAAAGCCACAGCAGGCGCTGCGGCCAAGGCAGCAAAGGCACCGGCGAAGAAGGCTGCAGGCACGACCGCTGCCGCAAAGAAGGCGGCGCTCAAGGCACCACGCAAGCCGGGCGCCGGCCTGAAGCCGAGCGATGCGCTGGCTGCCGTCATCGGCGCCGAGCCGGTCGCGCGCACCGAAGTCATCAAGAAGCTGTGGGATTACATCAAGGCCAACGGCCTGCAGGATGCAACCAACAAGCGCGCCATCAATGCCGACGCCAAGCTCAAGCCAGTATTCGGCAAAGACCAGGTGACGATGTTCGAACTGGCGGGTATCGTAGGCAAGCACCTGAGCGCCTTGGCGCCGCAATGAAACGAACCTCCAGGAACCGTCTCATGAAATACATCTTTTCCGCATTCGTCTCCATCGTCGCCCTGTGCGCTGCCGCGGGCTGCGCGTCAGGCAACACATCGCAGGGAAGCAGCGCCGCGACAAGTGCCAGCGGCGGCAGCGGCATCCAGGTGTTCGGCGTGATCGACGCCAGCGTCTCCCACACCACGACCAAGTCGATCCCAAGCCGCTAAGAACCGCAGAGGCTCGACGGTTAGCGCCTGAGCAGCGCCTGCCGCAACAGCCGCGCGGCGCGGTTGCGGATCTTGCCGGGGGCTGCACGCAAGGTCGATTTGGCCGTTACCTTGGTGGTGGCGCAAGCCCACAGAAAGTCGTGGAGGATGGCGCTGTCGTCCAACGTTTCCTTGCTGCCGAACTTGTGGAACTCCGGATGCCATTGCGTCGCCGCGATGTAGCTGCGGCCGCGGTCGGCGCGTCGGCGGATCGCTTCGGGCACGCGGTCGGGCAGGCTCCATGCCTCGATGTCGAAGCCCGGCGCCAGCGCCTTCACACCCTGATGGTGGATGCTGTTGACGCGCGCCGTGTCGACGCCCGGATAGAGCTTGGCGAGCCGTGTGCCGGGCACGATCTCGAGCGCATGAAAGTTCTGGTCATAGGCCACCGGGTCGCGATGGCGAACCGCCTCGGGATGGTCATGCTGCTCTTCAATGTCCTGGTACAGCGTGCCGCCGAACGCCACGTTGATGAGCTGCAGCCCCCGGCACACACCGAAGATCGGCTTGCCCGCCTGCTCGAAAGCCTCGACCAGCGCGAGGTCGTACAGGTCACGTACCCGGTCACCGAGCCAGGCGTCTTTCAGCGGCACCTCGCCATAGCTGCCGGGCCACATGTCGGCGCCGCCATGCATGACGACGCCATCGAGCCACTCCGCGTAATGCGATAGCTTGGTGTCGCCGCGCGCAGTTTCGCCTGTTGGGCAAGGCACCATCACGACCATCGCGCCGGCCGACATGAGCCAGTGCGCGATCGACTGCTCGACGTATTGCAGGGTCTTGTTACTGAACAGCGCGCGCGCCGGGTCGGCGTGCGAAAAGCAGGCTGACAGACCGATCTTGAGTCGGGCGGAAACAGGTTGGGCCATCGGAAATATTCTGCTGATGCGGCCTCTCGCCCGGGGTCGGACGACACGCCAAGTATCCTTTCAACGCGCGATCGTTCATCAGCGCGGACAACGTTTCGAATCACGGAGGCAAAGCATGGATATCGGCATCGACATCGGCACGTCGGACGTCAAGGTCGTTCTGGTCGACGACGCGCAGCGCGTGATCGGTCAGGCCAGCGCGGCAGTGGCTATTTCTCGGCCGCATCCGCTGTGGTCTGAGCAGGCGCCCGAAGACTGGTGGAGCGCCACGCAGGTCGCGCTGGGCAAGCTCAGGGAGCACCACCCGAAGGCGTACGCGGCCACGCGCGGAATCGGGTTGTCGGGTCACATGCATGGCGCCACGCTGCTCGACGCGCAAGACCGCGTGCTGCGTCCGGCCATCTTGTGGAACGACGGCCGCAGCCACGCGCAATGCGCCGAACTCGAACGCCGCGCGCCCGAGAGCCGTCGCATCACCGGCAACATCGCGATGCCGGGCTTCACCGCACCGAAGCTCATTTGGGTCGAGCAGAACGAGCCGGAGATATTTGCGCAGGTAGCCCGGGTGCTGCTGCCGAAAGACTTCGTTCGACTGAAGCTCACCGGTGAAGCGGTGTCCGACATGTCGGATTCGGCAGGCACGCTGTGGCTCGACGTGGCGGCACGCAACTGGTCCGACACCATGCTGGCCGCCACGCACCTCGATCGATCGCAGATGCCGCGCCTCGTCGAAGGCAGCGAGGCCAGTGGCACGTTGCTGCCCACCGTCGCCTCGCAGCTCGGTCTGCAGGCCGATGTCGTGGTGGCGGGCGGCGCGGGCGACAACGCGGCGAGCGCGGCCGGCCTGGGCGTGACGGCACCTGGCACTGCGTTCCTGTCTCTAGGCACCTCGGGGGTCTACTTCGTGGCGAACGCGGCTTACTCACCCAACCCCGAAAGTGCGGTGCATGCCTTCTGCCACGCGTTTCCGGGCACCTGGCATCAGATGAGCGTGATGCTGTCGGCAGCGAGTTGCCTCGGCTGGCTACGGCGCCTCACGCACGCGACCGACGAAGCGCAGCTTGTCAGCGAAGCCGAGGCGCTTCCGGATGGCGCCGCCACGCCACTGTTCCTGCCGTACCTGTCCGGCGAGCGCACACCGCACAACGATCCGTACGCGTCGGGTGTTTTCTTCGGTCTGACGCACGATCACACCCGCGGCCACCTCGCCTATGCCGTGCTGGAGGGCGTGGCCTTCTCGTTTCTCGATGGGCAACAGGCGCTGCTGGCCGGCGGCGCGCAGATCGACAGCGTGACGCTGGTCGGCGGCGGCTCGCGCAGCGCGGCGTGGGCACAACTGCTCGCCGATGTGCTGGGCCGCACGCTGGATCGACGCAGCGGCGGTGAAGTGGGTGCAGCGTTGGGTGCGGCACGACTCGCACGCCTGGCGAGAACGGGGGAGGCGGTTGCCGATATCTGTGTCGCACCGGCCTTGCAAGACAGCTTCGCGCCGAACCCGGCGCGCACCGCCGAACTGGCCGGGCGCCATGCGCAATATCAGCGGCTCTATCGGACTCTCAAGCCCGAGATGCAGCGTTTGTCGACCGCAGGGCAGCAGAAGTCTGAAGGAGACTGACCGCAGGCCCGGTCGATCAGGAAGCGCTCGAGGAATTCGGAATACGCGGCTCGTGCATCGGGCACCCGGTGCGCTCGCCACGAAATTGCGACGAGGCGGCATAAACCACCTTGCGTGCCCGCATGACGCCGCCGAGCGGCTGGTGCGCTGCCAACGCGTGCCACGGATTGAACGCCATGCCATCGTCGATCTCGCGGGACAGCGCGGCGCTCCATCCCTCTTGCGCATCGAGCGTCAGTCGTGCAACGGCAATGAAAGGGCTCAAGTCCTGCGGCCACTCGATTGACGCATCTTCGATCGGCATCTTCTCGAGATCGGTACACAACTGCACGCGCAACTCCCATTCGGCCGGCTCGCCCGTATGAACCCGCAAGAAATCGGCGACCGCTTCACGTGTGCCATCCGGCTTGCCGTCAAGGTCCATCGGTGCGTTTTCGAGCGCGCGCAGGTCCGGCGACACCGGCGCCAATTGCAGCTTGGCGATGTAGGCGCCATAGCGGATCGGCACCTGCGTGAAGAACGTCGCGCCGAGCGGGTGCGTTTCGGCATGGCCGCCCATCGAAATGAGCGTGCTGCTCTGGCCGCCGACCGCTTCGATCGCTTTCTCGACACCCTGCAATACGCTCGACAAAACTCGCTTGGCCGTCGGCGCCTTGTCGGTGGTGCCAGCAAGCAGCTTGAGGTTTTTAAGAAAGCCTTTGGCGTCCGGCGCGGCAAACACCGGGCCGTCGACGAACAGAAAGTCCTGGGTGCTGTCACCTTCAGACCCCGCGACGCGCTCGCCCTCGACGCCGATCACCTTGATCGCCATGCCGCGCGGCAGGGACACGCGGTCGTCCAGCACTTCAGCGGGGGGCGTCGAAATTCTGAGCACCACCGGGTAGCTCCGCGGCGCTGCAAACATGCCCTGAGCCAACTCGGGAGGCAGGCCTTCGACAACACGCAGTTCACCGCGGAGCAGGCCGTGGCTCTTGGCGTGCACGGCGCGCATCGCATGGCCCGTGCTGTCTGCCATGGTTTTCGACATGCCCAGCAAGGTGTCGACCAGGTCGGCTTGCGTTTTCGGCTCGTCCGATTTCGGCACCTCGACGGCAGGTGAAAAAAGAACCGGCTTGATAGACAAGGTGGAGAAATCGTTCATCGATGGCTTTTCGTTGGGTGTCGCTAAATGCCTATGCGCTGCCTATTCGACCGACCCCGTATTCGATGCGATGTAGGAGCGCCACACCAATGCCTGCCATCCGTCATGGAACCCGCCTCAATCCCCAAGTCCCGTAGCAAGTCAAGCAGCAATGTTGGCCATTCGCCTATAATGGTGAGTTCGTTTCGATACCACGACGAAGCACTTTCGTCATCTTGCTGGCTGGCCCCGCGCGTTCCCGGAGTTCATGGAATTGATCTCCGGACTCGCCAAGGCCCTCATCTCAAGCCGGCTCTACAGTGTGTTGGAGCGCCAGACCCGGCGCCCATGATTGTCACCACTGCCTTCGTTCTTGTTGAAGCGAATTGCGCGTCCGCCGCGTCATTTCCGGCCGGCCTACGCCTCGTTTTCAATTTTTTCGGCGCACGCGATGTTGCGCGTCGTCAAGGCTTCATGGACATCGTTCAACATAATATTGCAGTGGGCAAGTACCTCGTTTCACCGCTGATTCACTCTCAAGACGACGGGCGTTTCGCCGCGTCGGTTTCTATTCGTTCGGGCCGCGGAAGCGGTATGCATGACCGCGTCATGCGCTTCACGCCACGATTTGCCAGCCATGCCGCCGCCGTGCGCTATGCCGTCGACCAGGGCCTCGGCTGGGTCAGCGAGCGCCATCCGGCACGGCCAATTCATCAGCCTGCGCCGGGTCACTTCGCAAGCTGAGCCCGACCATCGCCCGACAACCGTTTTCCATCTCCAACAGACACCGTTTTTTGAGGTAAATCAATGGCCAAAGAAGAACTCATCGAAATGAACGGCGCAGTGACCGAAGTGCTGCCCGACTCGCGCTATCGCGTAACGCTGGACAACGGTCATCAATTGATCGCCTACAGCGGCGGCAAGATGCGCAAGCACCACATCCGCATTCTGGCGGGCGACAAGGTGTCGCTCGAGCTGTCGCCGTACGACCTGACCAAGGGCCGGATCACATTCCGCCACCTGGAACGTCGCGGCCCGCCACCCGTCAACAACGGCGCGCAGCGCCGCTAACCACCGTGACCCAAGTGACGAATCCGTCCACCGGGTTCGCCACCCTGCCGCTCACGCCGCAGATGCTGGCGAATCTCGACCAGCTCGGCTACAAGGAAATGACGCCGATCCAGGCGGCCAGCCTGCCTCCGGCGCTCCTCGGCAAAGACCTGATCGCTCAGGCCAAGACCGGCAGCGGCAAGACAGCCGCCTTTGCCCTCGCACTCCTCGCCAATCTCAATCCGCGACGCTTCGCCATCCAGGCGATGGTGCTGTGCCCGACGCGCGAACTCGCCGACCAGGTCACGACCGAAATCCGCCGCCTGGCGCGCGCCGAAGAAAACATCAAGGTGGTCACGCTCTGCGGCGGTGTCGCATTGCGCGGGCAGATCGCCAGCCTGGAGCACGGCGCGCACATCGTGGTCGGTACGCCGGGCCGGATCATGGACCATCTGGACCGTGGCAACCTGAGTCTCGACGCGCTGAACACGCTGGTGCTCGACGAGGCCGATCGCATGCTCGACATGGGCTTTTTCGAAGACATCGCCAAGGTCGTGCGGCAATGCCCGAAAGAGCGCCAGACGCTGCTCTTTTCAGCGACCTACCCTGAAGGCATCGCCAAGCTCAGCGCCCAGTTCATGAAGGCGCCGCTGCAGATCACGGTGCAAGCACAGCATGAAGGCACGCAAATCCGCCAGCGCTGGTACGAGGTCAAGGACAGCGACCGACTGCATGCGGTGAGCTTGCTGCTCGACCATTTCCGGCCGCAAAGCACGCTCGCTTTCTGCAACACCAAGCAGCAATGCCGCGATCTGGTTCAGGTGCTGCAGGCGCAAGGCTTCAGCGCGCTGGCCCTCTTCGGCGAGCTGGAGCAACGCGAGCGCGACCAGGTGTTGGTGCAGTTTTCGAACCGCAGCGCCTCGATACTCGTCGCGACCGATGTGGCCGCGCGCGGCCTCGACATCGCGCAACTCGAAGCGGTGATCAACGTCGACGTGACGCCCGATTCAGAGATCCATATCCATCGCGTCGGCCGCACTGGCCGCGCCGGCGCCGAGGGCTTGGCGCTCAATCTCGCCAGCATGAACGAGATGGGCAGCGTCGGAAAGATCGAGCAACTGCAGGGACGCGAGTCCGAATGGCATCCGCTGTCGGAACTCACGCCCGGCGTCGGTGCAGCGCTGCGGCCGCCCATGGCCACGCTGCAGATCGTTGGCGGCCGCAAGGAGAAGATCCGCGCCGGCGACGTGCTCGGCGCGCTGACGGGCGACTGCGGCTACGCCAAGGAGCAGATCGGCAAGATCAACGTCAACGAATTCTCGACTTACGTCGCGGTCGAGCGCGGCATCGCTCACGAGGCGGCGCAGAAGCTGTCGGGTGGCCGCGTCAAGGGCAAGAGCGTCAGGGTGCGGCTGCTGGAAGGCTGAGCCCACCCGGCCACAGGGTGCATTCCCCCAGTGTGGCCTAATCACGCCTCGAACACTTTTTACCTGAGCTTTTCATGCCCAAGATCATTCGCACCGAAGCCGACCGCGTCGCCACTCCCAAGCCGACCCCGGTGGCCGGCTCGACCTTGCCTAAAACCGGTGGCGGCCAAAAGGTCAGTCTCGAGCGCGGCAAGGCCACGCGCAGCAAAAAGAACCCGGGCAAGCGGGCCAAAAAGGGCGGCTAAACCGACCTTTTGCAGTCTTGCTGCAAACCCTTCGAAACGCGCCCACGGGCGCGTTTCGTCATTGGATCGTCGTCGGCCCGAAGTCGGTTCGCGATTCGTAGGATTCTCGGGCCGGGCGGCGACTGAAGAAGCCACGCCGGCGCTGCAGGGCGAACATGCCGGCCATCATGGCCAAGCCATAGCTGGGCAGCGGCGCCGAGGCGGTGTCGACGGCCGAGCCGTCGTCGATGTCCTGCTTTTGCAGGACCCAATAGAACCGTCCGGGGGCGGGCTCATTCACGACGAGTGCAATGCCGTTGGCGTCGACCATGTTCTTTTTACGTTTCGATAAGGAAGGTTGTATTTGTATTCCTGACCGGGTTTGCGCGATAGGACCTAGTTCACGGAAGGTCCGAGTACGACGTCGGAACGCAGCTATAACGGTTGGATGTCCGATGAGTACCAGATCGATGTTCCGCCCTCTTTCTTTGCGATTTACAGCGACGCGAGGCAGCGTCTGCGCGAGCCGATCGGCGTATTGCGGCAGCGCTACGAAATCTGCGAAGACCTGGCGAACCATCTCGTCGGGCATGCGCAAATCCAGCATCACACCGAAGTCCCCGACGAAGCCGACATCCTTCGGCGCATTCAAGCGGGGCTGGCCACGCCTGAATCGGGTGTGTCGGCCCCAGAGGCTGGCTGGATCGTCCATCGCCTCGCCGAGCTGCTTGGCTGGCGCGCGCCGGAAGCCTCCGGCGCCGGTTGACCGACTACTGCGCAGGCGCGGGCGCAGCCCGACGATAGTCATCGCTCCCCGAATCCCGCCGTCCAACGAAAGCGACCGATGAGGCTCCAAGCCATCTGCAAGATGACCGTGACTGCCACCGAAGCCGACTGCCCGGTGGTCGCCATGCTGCGGCCCCGCAGCGGCGATGCGCAATGGATGGTTAGCGAGCGCTACGACCTGCACCCGTGGGTGCCGACCACCGAGTACGTCGACAGCTACGGCAACCTCTGCCAGCGCATGAAGATCCCGCAGGGCGACATGCGCATCGAGGTCGAGATGGTGATGGAGGCCGAAGACCACATCGCGGTGGCGCCCGACGCGATGGCAACCCCCATCGAGGACCTTCCCTTCGACTCGCTGCAGTACCTGCTGCAAAGCCGCTATTGCCCGTCCGACAAGATGGAAGATCGTGCACGCCAGATCGTCGGTAACGCCGAGACCGGCTATGCGCAGGTCGAGGCGATTCGCTCTTGGATTCACACCAACCTCCAGTATCGCTACGGCGTGAGCAACGGCGCCACCGATGCGCTCGACACGCTCAACGACGGCGCCGGCGTGTGCCGGGATTTCTCGCATGTCGGCATCGGCCTGACGCGCAGCCTGCGCATCCCGGCGCGGCTGGTGGTCGGCTATCTTTACCGCCTCGATCCCATGGACATGCACGCCTGGTTCGAGGCCTTCGTCGGCGGTCGCTGGTACACCTTCGATGCAACGCAGGACGCACCGCGCGGTGGCCGCATCGTGGTGGCCTACGGACGCGATGCGGCCGACGTGGCGTTCATCTCCAACTACGGGCCGCTCGAGATGGGTGAGATGGTGGTCACTGTCGAACAGGTCGATCTGGGCGACGGAACGCAGCACCATCAACCACAACCACAACCACAACCGCAACCGCAAGATCAGCAAACGTATTGAGGGGCGGCCCCGACACGGTGGCAGTGGCAGCCGTGGCATGCGTGAAGCGCTGACGACGCGAGGCTTGCGTTTCATCGTGCGCGTGGTCGGCCCGCCGGCCTACGCCCGCCATCCAGGCGGCCGTCTAAAACCGAAAGTCGTTCCAAACCGCCCTTCGGAGATTTTCATGGCCAGCAAAAGTCCAACTTCCAAATCCCTGCCTCCTGCGCCCGCCAACGCGCGCGCGACCGCCGTGCAACCCAACCTGCACCAGGAATCGCACGAGACACAAAAGTACGGCGAGATCGTCAAGCTGCCCAACGGCTTGAGCGAAAAGGTTTGCAAGGAAAGCGTCGCGCTGCTGAACCAATGCCTGGCGGACACCATCACCTTGCGCGACATGTACAAGAAACATCACTGGCAAGTGGTCGGCCCGACCTTCAACCAGCTGCACCTGATGTACGACCAGCATTTCGAAGCACAGGTGCTGCTGGTCGACATCCTGGCCGAGCGCATCCAGCTGCTCGGCGGCATCGCGCTGGCCATGGCCGCCGACGTCGCCGAGAGCACCAAGATCGCGCGTCCGCCACGCGGTCGCGAGCCGGCTGCAGTGCAGATTCGCCGTCTGGCGGAAGCTCACGAGATGATCATCATCGGCGCACGTGACGCGGCCAAGAAGGTCGACGACGCGGGCGACGACGGCAGCAACGACGTGTTCGTGTCGAACGTGCTGCGCACCAATGAGTTGCAGGTCTGGTTCCTGACGGAGCATCTGGTCGCGGCTTCGCCCGTCACCGCGTAACGGGTGAGCTGCGCCTGGGAGGCATGAAGCTTGCAGCCGATCGACGACATGACTTCAACCTCTTCGCGACCCCAGGCGGTCCCCACGGTCCAACTCGAGAACGACCGCGTCAAGGTCACCGAATGGCGGTTTGCGCCCGGCGCTGAAACCGGTTGGCACCGCCACGGCATGGACTACGTGGTGGTGCCGATGACCACCGCGTCGCTGCTGCTCGAAACGCCTCAAGGAGAATTACGCAGCCCGCTGACGGCCGGCGTTTCTTACACGCGGCTCACCGGCGTCGAGCACAACGTGGTGAACCCGAACGAGCATGAGTTCGTCTTCATCGAGATCGAATTGAAGTAGCTGCAGGGTCGGGCCGAACGCTGCTCGGCGAACTCGGCCTGGCTCAGCTCAGCTTATTGCGGGTCGATCGGCATCGGTGGCACACCGCGTGCCTCGATTGCTTCGCCAGCCGCCAGACACAGGTCTTCGCGATAGCGCCCGGCCACGAGTTGCACGCCGACCGGCGCACGTCCGACCATGCCGGTCGACACCACCAGCGACGGCAGCCCGGTCAGCGGCAGGCCGATCATGGTCATCTGGGCTTCCCACACGCGGGCATACGCGTCCGGCCCCTGCAAATCCAGATCGTCGGCGAACGGCAGCTCCGCGCAGGCAGGCAGCAGCACGACCGGATAGCGCTCCAGGAATACTTGCCACTGCCGCGTGATGGCGGCCCGCCGCACCAGCGCGGTGGAGAACTTCTCTAGCGTCATCGATCGCGCGAGGGTCGCTTGCCCAGCGAGCGCAGCGATGGCGCCCGCATCGCCTTCGCGCTCCGCCGCAGCGACCATGCCCGCGTAGCCATCCCCCATCCACAAGGCGATCTGCACCTGCACCGCATCGCGGATCGGCGGCAGCGCATCGACTTCGTCCACGGTCCAGCCGGCGTCGCGCAAACGCTCGGCTGCATCGCGCAACGCGGCCACCACCTCGGGCTGCGTCGTCATGCCGTCGGGCGCTACGCACAACGCGACGCAGCGCGGAGCGGCCGGCCCGACAAGCGGTGCGGGCACCCACCACGGATCGCGCGGGTCGGGCGCCGACATGGCGGCGAGCGCGAGCCGCAGGTCGTCGACAGTCCGTGCGAGCGGGCCCGACACCGCAGTGATCTGTCCGCTGATGATTCGCTCCGGCGTCACCGCGTTGTAGGCCGCGACGCGACCGAGCGACGGCCGCAAGCCGTGGATGCCGCACGCGTACGCCGGGTAGCGGATCGAGCCGGCGATGTCGGTGCCGTGGGCGATGTGACCGATGCCGGCCGCGATCGACGATGCAGCGCCGCCGGACGACCCGCCCGGCGTCAACGCTGAGTCGCGCGGGTTGACGGTACGCCCATGCAAGCGGTTGTCGGTAAACCATCGGTAGCTGAACGCCGGCGCGTTGGTGCGCCCGACGATGACGGCGCCGGCCTTCAGCAGGTTGTCGACGACCGGGCTGTTGCTGGCGGCGATCCACTCTTTCTGCAGGTTCACGCCGTTGCTTGTCGCGAAGCCCTGCTGGTCGATGTTGATCTTGACGGTGACCGGCACGCCCGCGAGCGGACCGGGATCTTCACCACGCGCCAGGGCGGCATCGATGGCGCGCGCATGGGCCAGCACTTCGTCGGGCCGATGGTCGACCACCGCGTTGAGCTTGGGATTGACGGCATCGAGCCGGGCCAGTGCTGACTGCGCGGCTTCGAAGGCAGAGAGCTTGCGTTGCCGCACGAGCGTGGCGACGCGCGACGCGGAGAGGCGCCAGATTTCGGTTGGGTCAGTGTTGGACATGGGTTCAGGCAGTGGCGGGCGCCGGAAGGTCGCCGTGCTTTCGCACGAACAGCGCGCGCACGTGCGTCCACGCGTCTTCGAGGTGAACGCGCATCGCGGCTTTGGCGGCATCGGCATCGCGACGCAGCAGCGCATCGACGATGGGGTTGTGCGTGGCCGCGATGGTGGCCGGATCGTCGTAGACCGCATCGATCAGCGCCATCACCATGCGCATCTCGGTCTGCGTGTTCAGAAAGATGCGGTGCAGGTGCGCATTGCCGGACAGCTCGCAGATGAGCGTGTGCAGCTCGAAGTCGCTAGCGATGCGCTCGTGCTGCGGCTGCGTCGGCGCGTGCCGCACCATCGCGTCGACCAACGCCTTGACGCGGGCCAGCCCGGCATCGTCGGCCTTGCGGCAGGCCAGCTCGATCGCGCTGAGTTCCAGGCTCAGCCGCACTTCGTAGAGGTTGTCGATTTCCTGCACGCTGATGCTGCGCACCGCGAAGCCGTGGCGTGGTCGCGCGACCAGCACGCCCTGCCGCTCGAGCCGGCGCGCCGCCTCGCGCACCGGCGCGCGACTCACCCCCATGCGGCGCGCGATCTCGGCTTCGACGATGCGGCTGCCCGGCGCGAGCTTTCCTTCGACGATGGCACGCGTCAGTTGCGCTTCGACCAGGCCGACCAGGTCGGTGGCTTCGACCGACTCGAAGAACGCGGTGTCGGGGGAGGTAGAGAGGGCCATGTCTTGTCTTTTGTTCTAGGTGCTTCGTCCTGGCTACGCCGCAGGAGCGACCGCGACGGCCCGCGTGCGCGCGATGTAGATGCCCGCCGCCATGATCAGCGCGATGCCCACGGAGGCCAGACCGTCCGGCGGGCGGTGAAACCAGAAGGTGCTGAACGCCACCGCCAGCAGCAGCTGGAAGTAGTTGAGCGGAGCGAGTGTCGAGGCTTCGACGCGCTCGAAGGCCGCGAGCAGCAGCCATTGCGCCGCGCCGCTGCAGGCACCGCCGGCCAGCAACAACAGCACGTCGCCAAGCGGTGGCCACTGTGCCGGCAGGAAGAACGGGGCGGGGATCAGCGTCACGACGAAGCAGACCAGCGCGGTGTAGGCGTATTGCACCGGGCTCGGCACCAGGCCCGCAAGCCGCCGCGTCAGCAACTGGAAGATGGCGTAGCAAACGGCAGACACTGCCATCAGCACGGTGCCGAGCACCGGCAAATCGCCGCCCGGCCGCACGATGAGCAGCATGCCGCCGAAGCCGACGACGACTGCGATCCACTTGGCGCGGTGCACCTGCTCGCCGAGCAGCCAGGGCGACAGCGCGACCATCAGCAAAGGCGCGGTGAAATAGATGGCGGTCGCCTCGGCCAGCGGCATCCAGATCAGCGCCGTCATGAAGCAGGTCGCGACCGTTGCGAGCATGGCGCCGCGCAACAGCAGCAAGCCTTTGCGTGGCGCGCGCCACAGTCGCAGGTCGCCGTGGCGCAGCAGCATCACCAGCGCGATGCTCGACACGGCGACATAGCGCATGACGTTGACGAACGGCGCCGAATAAAACTGCAGCATGAACTTGCAGAACGCGTCGTAGGAGGCGAAGGCGACGAGCGCGCAGAGGAACAGGCCGATGCCCGCAGCCCTGCTGCCGCCCGTTGCTGGGGCACGACCTCGAGGAGGCAGCACCGAAGCCGTCATCGCGCCGACTCGAAGCCGCGGAGGAACATCTCCAGCGCCGGCCCGATGGCTTCGACCAGGTAGCCGCCCTCCTGCACGATCACCGTCGGCAGACGCAGCGCGCCGACTTTCTCGCCGATCAGGCGATAGCCTTCGAGGTCGAGCCTGAGCACGCTGATCGGATCGTCCTTGTAGCTGTCGAAGCCGAGCGCGAGTACCAGCGCTTCGGGCGCGAAGTCGCTCACCGCTTTCACGCCTTCGCTCACCGCCTGCATGAACACGTCGTTGCCAGTGCCGTGGGGCAGCGGCAGGTTCAGGTTGAAGCCTTCGCCCGCGCCGGCACCGCGCTCGTGCGCATAGCCGGTATAGAACGGGTAGTAGCCGGCCGGGTCGGCGTGGGTCGACACGGTCAGCACGTCGTTGCGTGCATAGAAGATGTTCTGCGTACCGTCGCCGTGGTGCGCATCGACGTCGAGCACCGCGACCCGGCCATGGCGCTCCCACAACCGGTGCGCTGCGGTCGCGCTGTTGTTGACATAGCAGAAGCCGCCGGCGCGATCGCGGTGCGCGTGATGTCCCGAGGGCCGACACAGCGCATAGGCCGCATCGCCGGTCGCGAGCACCGAATCGGTTGCAGCCACGGCGGTGTGCGCCGAACGCAGGATCGAGCGCCAGGTGTCAGGACCGATGGGGCACGACAGGTCGCTGATGTAGTAACCGGTGCGCGCCACGATCGACGGCGACGGGCACGGCGGCCGCGCCACGCCGGGTACGCCGCTGTAGAACGGCGACAGATTCGGCAGCACCTCGATGCCCGGCTCCACGCCCGGCATCTTCAACGCGCGCCACAGGCCGTAGGCGCTTTCCAGGTAGTCCAGATAGTCGACGCTGTGCACGCCTTCCAGCGGCGCTCGGCCGTAGTCGGCTGGCTCTTCGACAGTGACGCCGCGCGCCTGCAAGGCATCGCGCAAGGCATGCGCACGGCTCGGCAGATCGGAAGGCTTCATGATGCGGCCGAGCCGCATGAACTGCTGCGGATCGTGCAGCAGCTGGTCTTCGGTGAAGAAGGCCTTCATGCCTGCTCGGCTTCGAAGCGTGTCATCGCGCGGTCGAAGCGCTCGAACATCTCGTCGACCTGCACCGACGTCATGATGAGCGGCGGGCAGAACGCCACCGCGTCGGCCAGCGCGCGCACGATGAGTCCTTGCTCCAGCGCCAGCTGGGCCAGGCGGGCGCCCGCCTTCTTCGCGGGATCGAATGCCGTGCGCTTTGCCGGATCTGGCACCAGCTCGATAGCGCCGATGAACCCCACGCCTCGCACTTCGCCGACGAAAGGCCGTGCTGCAAAACGCTGCAAGCCTTGCTGGAACTGCGGCACCAACGACTGCACGTGCGCGAGGATCTTTTCGTCTTCGTAGACCTTCAGCGTTTCGAGTGCGATGGCGCACGCGACCGGATGTCCCGAGTAAGTGAACCCGTGGCCGAAGGTGCCGATCTTTCCGCTGTTGGCCGCCACCGCGGCATGCACCCTGTCGTTGACCAGCACGGCCGAGATCGGTACGTAGCCCGACGACAGCGCTTTGGCCGAAGTGAGTATGTCCGGCTTCATGCCGTAGGTGGTCGAGCCGAACATTTCACCGGTGCGGCAAAACCCGCAGATCACTTCGTCGGCGATCAGCAGCACGTCGTACTTCGCCAGTACCTTCTGGATTTTTTCGAAGTACGTCACCGGCGGCACGATGACGCCGCCCGCGCCCATCACCGGTTCGGCAATGAAGGCGCCGACCGTTTCAGGGCCTTCTTCGAGGATGCGTTTTTCGAGCGAATCGGCCAGTCGCGTCGCGAAGCCTTCTTCGCTTTCGCCGGCCTCGGCATAGCGCCAGTGGTGCGGGCAATCGACGTGCAGGATGCGATCGATCGGCAGGTCGAAGTCGCGATGGTTCGAGATCAAGCCGCTCAGGCTGGCGGCCGCGACGGTGACGCCGTGGTACGCGTTCTTGCGCGCGATGATCTTTTTCTTTGCCGGCTTTCCGATGGCATTGTGGTAGTACCAGACCAGCTTGACGGCAGTGTCGTTGGCCTCCGAACCGGAATTGGCGAAGAACACTTTCGACATCGGCACGGGGGCCATGGCCAGCAGCTTTTCGGCGAGCGCGATGGCGGCCGCATTGGAGCGGCCGTTGAACGTGTGGTAGTACGGCAAGGTGCGCAGCGCGTCGCTGCCAGCCTTGGCCAGGCGCTCGTTGCTGAAGCCGAGCGAGGCACACCATAGCGCCGACATGGCTTCGAGATAACGGTGACCCTGGTCGTCCTCGACATACACGCCATCGCCGCGCGCGATCATGAAAGGCCCGACCTGCGGATGCGTCGCCAGATTGGTAAAGGGGTGCAGCACCGAGGCGATGTCGTGCGCTGCGTTTTCAGCATGCGTTGGGGGGTTCAATGTGAATGCGTTCATGGTGTGTGCTTAGTAGCCGCGGTCGATATCGACCTGATTGACGGGACAAATCCCTTGTTCAAGCGCCGCCAGATTGGCCAGCGTCTGTTGCGCGATGACCAGGCGGTCGGTGCGTGTCGCGATGTGCGGCGTGACGAGAATGCGCGGGTCTTTCCAGAACGGATGCGACGCGGGCAACGGTTCCTGCGAGAACGCATCGAGCGTCGCCGCAGAGAGCTGTCCCCGCTCCAGGGCTCGCAACAGGTCGGCTTCGACCAGGTGGTCACCGCGCCCGACATTGATCAAGTGTGCGCCGTGCGGCAACTTCGAGAACAGGTCTGCGTTGAGAAAGCCGTGCGTCTCTGGGGTCAGCGGCAGCAGGCAGACCAGCGTGTCGCAACCCGACAGGAACGCGTCGAGCTGACCGGCGCCGTGGTAGCCGGTCACGCCCTCGGGCAAGTCAGCCTTGGCACTGCGACTCCAGCCGCGCACGGCGTAGCCGATGGTCGCGAGCGCCCCGGCGCAGGCCATGCCGAGCGTGCCCATGCCCGCGATGCCGACGCGGTGCTTGCGCGGTGACACCACCGGCTGCTCCTGCCAAAGCCCGGTTGCCGAGCTGGCGACGTACGCGCGCATGCCGCGATGCTGCTGCACGACAGCCCAACTCACGTACGCATTCATGCCCGCGGCCATGCCCGAATCGACGATGCGGCACAACGGCACGTCGCGTGGCAGTTGCGCGTCGGCCAGCATGTGGTCGACGCCAGCGGCAAGCGACTGCGCGAGCCGTAGCTTGGGAAGTTGCGCCAGCTGTCCGTGCGGCGGAAACCAGCAGACCGCGATGTCGATCTCGTCGAGCGCACCGAGGTCGGCACCCTGCCGCACATCGATGCCGGGGCTGACTTCGCGAAACGCGGTAGCGAGGTATTCCATGTCGAGCACTTCGCTCAACAACGCGACGCAAGTCATCAGATCGCCTCCATTGCACTGACGACCGCATCGATCAGCTTGCGCGTGTACGCGTGCTGCGGATCGCGCAACACCGTGTGCGTTTCGCCGTACTCGAGCACCACGCCGCGCTGCAGCACCGCGATGTGGCGGTGCTTTTCATCACGCACGACTTCGGCGAGATGTCGGAGATTACGGACCATGTTTTCGTGATGCAGCCCTACACGCAGAAATTGATCGCCGCCATTCCCGACAATGAAACGCGGCGTGGGTCGATCGCCTTGATGCTTTCGACCGACGCCAGGTTGGCCCGCAGCCGCGCATGGGTCTTGCGCAAAAACACGTCGGCCGAGAACACCACGTCGTCGGCGGTGAAGGACTTGCCGTCGTGCCACAGCGACGCCCATTTGAATAAGGTTGCGACGTTTCATGAAGACTCCTGAAGGCTCGGACAAGGGAAAGAGCGAAGGCGAGTGGATCAATCGCGGAACGACGATGGCGCGGCCGGCTCGATGCGCTGCAGCATCGCGCGCCATTCGCGGCCGTTGGGGTCGGGCTGGCCGGCCTCGCGCACGCTGTCGCCGCTTTCGTACTGCCGCGCCGTCTTCTCGCAGACCTCGAGCGACACCGGATGGATCGGCAAGCCGGTCGACTGGATCGCAACCTGAACGCGGCAGGCCCGCTCCAGGTTCAGCATCAGGATGAACGCCTCGGGCACGTTGCGTCCCAGCGTGACCAGACCGTGGTTACGCAGGATGAGCGCGCGCGACGTCGGCCCGAGGTCGGCGACCAGCCGACTGCACTCGTCCGGATCGAGCGCGATGCCCTCGAAGTCGTGATAGACCACGCGCTCGTGAAACTGCAGCGCCCACTGGTTGCAAGGCTGCAACCCACACGCCAGCGACGACACCGCCACGCCCGCCACCGTGTGCGTATGCAGCACGCATGCCGCGTCGTGCCGCGCCGAATGCACGGCGCTGTGGATGGTGAAGCCGGCCGGGTTCACGTCGAAAGGCGAGTCGTCGAGGATGCGGCCTTCGAGGTCGATCTTGACGAGCGACGAAGCCGTGATGTCCCTGAAAAGCATGCCGAACGGGTTGATCAGAAACTGGTCTTCGGTGCCCGGCACCCGCGCCGAGATGTGGGTGTAGATGCTGTCGTCCATGCCGTAGTACGCGACCAGGCGGTAGGCGGCGGCGAGGTCTTCGCGGACTTGGCGTTCTGCGGGGGAGACATCTTTCGATGACATGACTTTTGCTCCTTTGGGGTCGATGTTGCATCGCTGTCAAGTCGCTGCTGCGAACTGTCGACAGTCAACGTTGAACACGTTTTAGCAAACTATGGGCCAGCGTGCCGGTCGCATATCGGACCAATACGGTGCGTGTTTTCGTCTAAAACCGTCTGCATGACCTCCTCTGCGGCGCTTTCACACAACAAGACGACGTCGCCCTGGATCATGTTGATGGCGCTGACCACGGCCTTTGGCCTGAGCCAGTCGTTTCGGACGATCGCGGCGATCATGGCGCCGCCGCTGCAAAAGGAGTTTGGGCTGTCGGCGCAGGCGCTCGGCCTGTTCGCCGGCTCGTTTCATTTCGCCTTCGGCGCGCTGCAACTCTTCATGGGCATCGGCATCGACCTGTACGGCGTGCGGCGCACCGTACTCACCGCCTTTCCGCTGGCGATGGTCGGCGCGCTCGTCGCGGCGATGTCGCACAGCTTTTTGCCGCTGGTGCTGGGCCAGGTACTCATCGGCATCGGCTGCGCGCCGGCGTTTCTGGTGTGCACGGTGTTCATCGCGCGCCAGTTTGCGGGCGAGCGCTTCGCGTCGGTATCGGGCACGGCGCTCGGTATCGGCTCGACCGGCCTGCTGCTCACAGGCACGCCGCTGGCCTGGCTCATCGAGCAGCAGTCGTGGCGCGCCGGCTTTCTGGCATTGGGTGCGATGTCGGCATTGGCCTGGCTCGCGATCTTCTTTCTCGTGCATGAACCCAAGGCCTCCACATCGTCCGATGGTGCACCGCCGCCGCCGCGGCTGTCAGTGCTGGCCGCCTTGAGGAGCTACGGTGAATTGTTCAGGCTGCCGCACACGATCGGCATCGTGGCACTGGCGAGCGTCACCTATGCCTCCTTTCTTTCGTTGCGCGGGCTGTGGCTCGGGCCTTTGCTGATCGAGCGCCACGGGCTGTCGCTGGTGCAAAGCGGCAACGTCGCCCTGGCCCTGTCGGTGGTCGGCATGTTCGGCGCGCCGCTGTTCGGCCGCATCGACCCTGGCCCGGCAAAGCGACGGCGCTGGATCATCGGCTTCACCTTGCTGAGCGCGGCGATCTTCGCGGCCATGGCCTTCAACCTCGGCGCCACGTTCGACGTGTGTGCATCGGTGCTGGTCGGCGTGGTGTCGGGCTACATCGTGCTGGAGTACCCGGACGTGAAAGCCGCCTACCCGGCCAGCATGACGGGCCGCGCGATGGCCGTCTTCACGATGGCGATGTTCCTCGGCGTGGCGGTGATGCAATGGCTGACCGGCCTCGTCGCATCGGCGGCGACGGCGCACGGCACCGACCCATTTCTGGCGGTATTGCTGACCATCGCGATGATGCTGTTGCTGGGCGCCGCCGCCTTCAAGTGGTTGCCGCAGCCCGGATCAGTGGACAGCGCAGCCTTGACTCGCTGACCTCAGGGCTTTCGACCGAGCGGCTTGCTCAGAAAACGCGAACCCTTTTCGCCGAAACGCCACGGCGTGTCGATCGCCTTCGAGATGCCGATGCGCAGACCGGCATCGACCACTGCGTCGGGCTCGCCATCGGGCGGCGCGATCAGCAAGAACGGTGGTGCGTCGAGCGGCTTGCCGTTAAAGCCGTCGTCGATGCCCAATGCCTGCGCCAAGCGGCCCGGCCCGGCGCACAGCAGCCGCGCCTCGTCGAGCCCGCGTCGCTCACGCATTCGGTCGAGCCCCATGGTCGGTTCGATCGCGCGAATCAGCACCGCGGCGCCATGCCCTTTTTCGCGGCACACGAAGTTGAGGCACCAGTGAATGCCGTACGAGCGATACACGTAGGCTCGACCCGGTGAACCGAACATCGAGGCATTGCGCGAGGTCGGTCCGCTGAAGCTGTGCGAGGCCGGGTCGTCCCGGTCGTAGGCCTCGGTTTCGACGATGCGCCCGCCCACGCCGTCGACCAGCAAAGTGAGGCCGATGAGGTGCCGCGCGACCTCATCGGAGGATGCGTTGAAATCGATGACGGACGGTGATCGAGATGGCATGGCGGAACCTTGACTCAGGCTACACCAGCCCTTCGACCGTCGCCTGCAGCTGCTGCGAAAAACCTTTGAGCTTCGGCGTGTCCAACGCGTAGGCCAGCGTCGTGGCACCGACCAGCATCATCACCAGCGTCTTGCCGGGTTCGCCGGCAGCCACTGCCAACGCGGTGGCGTCTACCGGTCGCAAGCTCAGCGTGCCGTCGCTCTCGAAGTGCTGCGGCAATCGCTGGATGTGGCCGGCGGCCCAAGAGACCTTCGACAGCAGGTGAATCATCTTGCCGATGTCGGCGACCAAAGCCTCGATCGGCACGGGGCCTTCGAGCGTGTCGATGGTGAGATTGAACTTCAGCCCGTCATCGTGAAGCGATGCATTGCTGAAGCCGGCGAACGTGCGGTGATCCGTGACCATGGTCCTGGCGTTCAGTGCGCTCGGCGCGACGACACCAAGTTGTCGGTGGGCTCCAGCGACCAGTTGGCCATCGCCATGTCGGCCTCACGCGCTCGCACTTCGTCGATTCGGCGCGCAGTGAGCTGCGCCGACATCTCGAGCTTTTTCAGATCGCGCTGCGTCAACTCTTCGTTCACCGCAAAGCTGAAGCAGCACAGCGTGCCGTAGATGCGTCCGTCGCTCAGCACCACCGGCACGCTCATAAAACTTCCGAGCGGAAACGGCACCTTCGGCAAGTCTTTTGCGCCGGCGTAGTTGGGAAAGTCCTTGATCATGTTGGGCATCCGGCCGTCGACCACGCGCTGGCAGAAGGTCGACTCCAGCGGATGCGACTGACCTTCTTCGAACATGCGCTTGTCGGCATCGGCCTCGATGCGGCGGAACACACGCCGGCCATCGACGAACTCCGAGACGAACACGACGTCCATGTCGAGCTTCTCTCGCAGCAACTTGAGCACCTCCGACACGGCGCTGCTCACCAGCGGATCGCCACCTTCGGAGGTGGCAACGAGCAATTCGGAAACCCTCACCTCGAAGGCATCGGGCGCGTAGTCGGATGGATGGAGTGCGTACATAGGCTTGCGCTCGATGGTGCCGAACCTGAACGCATGCAATCGCTCGATGTGAGGCTGAATCGCATGTCGATTTCACAGATTCGCCCGAGTCGACTATCACGCTGTAAGCCTTTTTCATTCAGCGCTTGCACAAACGCCGAACTGCGTTGTCAAGTAAGTCACGGCAGCCCCGAACGCGGGGTCAGAGGCATGTTCAAGCGCCGCGGCGCTGGGCATGATGCTTTGCGAACAAATGTCATTTTTCCCCGGCGCCACCAGCAGACCTCACCTCATGTCCACCCTGATTCCTGCCCTGAACACCTGCGTGTCGCGCATGACGACAGGCGAGCGGCGTCTTGCTGAAAGGCTCGAGCAAAAGCTCGGCAGCAACTACCTCGTCTGGTACGACGTGCCGGTCGGCCCGAAGCGGCTGCACCCCGACTTCATCGTGCTGCATCCGCGCCGCGGCCTGCTGGTGCTGGAGGTCAAAGACTGGAAGCTCGACGACATCCGCCAGGCCGGCAAGCTGAGCTTCGAGGTGGCGCCCGAAGGCGTGCCGCGCAGCGTCATCAATCCGCTGGAGCAGGCGCGCCAGTACGCGCACCAGATGGTGGCGGCCCTCACGCAAGACCCGCAGCTGGTTCAGGACGAAGGCAAATGGCGGGGCATGCTGAGCTTTCCGTGGAGCTATGGCCTGGTGCTGACGCACATCACGCGGCGCCAGTTCGTCACGGCCGAGCTCGACTGCGTGATCGATTCGCAGCGCGTCATCTGCAGCGACGAAATGACCGAGACCGTCGACCCGCAAACACTCAAGAGCCGGTTGTGGAACATGTTCCCGGCGCTGATGCACGGCATGCTGTCGATCCCCAACATCGATCGCGTGCGCTGGATTCTTTTCCCTGAAGTGCGTGTGGACGCCGATGCCGACATGCAGGTCAGCCTGGACATCCCGCTCGACCTGCCCGACACGATGACCGTGCTCGACATTCAGCAGGAGCGGCTGTCCCGTAGCCTCGGCGACGGCCACCGTGTGATCCACGGCGTGGCGGGCTCCGGCAAAACGCTGATCCTCGCGCGCCGCGCCGTGCAACTGGCCAAGCGCGTCACCACCAAGCCGGTACTCGTGCTTTGCTACAACGAGCCATTGGCGGTGCAGCTCGCGTCGGTCATCGCGAGCAAGGGGCTCGCCGGCAAGGTGCATGTGCGCCACTTTCACAAGTGGTGCCGGGAGCAACTCGTCAGCTACGGGCAAGCGCTGCCGGTGTCGACGGAAACTGAAAAGCTGAGCACCGCCAAGCTGATGGAAGCCTTCGTGCAGCGGCTCGTTCGCGCGGTCGACAAGAAGCAGGTGCCGTCGGGGCAGTACATGGCAGTGCTCATCGACGAAGGCCATGACTTCAAGCACGAGTGGTTGAAGCTGGTGGTGCAAATGGTCGACCCCGACACCAACAGTTTGCTTTTGCTGTACGACGACGCGCAGAGCATCTACGAAAGGCACCGCACTCGCAAGTTCAGCTTCAGGAGCGTCGGCATCCATGCGCAAGGGCGCACATCGATGCTCAAAGTCAACTACCGCAACACGAAGCAGATTCTCGACACCGCGAGCCGCATCGCCGGCACGTTATTGATGGCAGACAAGTCAGACAACGGCAGCGGTGACGAAGACGACGGCATCCCGTTGCTGCATCCGGTGAGCAGTGGCCGCGTCGGCCAAGAGCCGACCGTCGTCCGCATGCCCAACCTGCAGGCCGAGGCCTTGAAGATTGCCGAGCTGTTGAGTGCCGCCCACTTCGAGGGCCACGCCTGGGGCGACATGGCCGTGATCTGCCGCCATCACACGGTGATGGACGAATGCGCCAAGGTGCTGGAAGAGCGGATGCTGCCGCACCAGGTGCGCAAAGGACTCGGCACCTTCGACCCGGAGGCAGACACGATCAAGGTGATGTCGATGCACGCGAGCAAGGGGCTTGAATTTGGCGTCGTGGCGTTGATGGGCGTGGAAGAAGTCGTCGGCAATGCGGTCGCCGACCCGGACGAGGCGCGACTCTTTTATGTAGCTGCGACGCGGGCGAGGAGCAAGCTGCTGATCACCGCGAGCAACTCGAAGCCGGCGCAACCGGTTGCGGCTTGAGCAGACGCAATCTCCAGTAATGGAGAAAATGGCGTCATGCAAATCCAAAAAGACACCGTCGTCACCCTCCTCTACAAAGTCTTCGACGCCAAGGGGAAGCTCATCGAAGAAAGCAAAGACCCGATGGTCTATCTGCATGGCGGCTACGACAACACGCTGCCCAAGATCGAAGAGGCGCTCGATGGCAAGGAGCCCGGCTACCAGGCCGTGCTGCAGCTGCAACCCGAAGACGCCTTCGGTATGCGCGATGAGACGCTGACACAAGCCATCCCCAAGAGCGAATTTCCGCCGGGCGTGAAAGTCGGCGGCAAGCTGTCGGGCCGCACAGAAGATGGCACCGAGCACGTCTTCACAGTCATGAAGGTCAAGGGCGACAAGGTGCTGCTCGACGGCAACCATCCGTTGGCGGGCATGGAAGTGCGGTTCAACCTGAAGGTGATGGAAGTGCGCGCGGCGTTGCCGGTCGAGATCGAGCACCGGCATGTGCATGGGGCGCACGGTCACCATCATTGAGGTTTCCTGGCGAGCCGCAGCAATCACGGCTTCCCAGCTTTTCGTTGGGTCCTAGTGCGGATGCGCATGGTGCGCGTCGGGCACATGCGAGTGCGCATGGCGCAACGGCGTGTGCCAATGCGGATGGCTGTGGGCGCCGGGCGGCACCGGGTCTTCAGCGCTATCGTGCGAGTGATCGTGATGCCCATCGTCGTGCGTGTGCGCATGCTCATGGTCGAGCACCGCATGGTCATGTGTGTGCGCATGCGATTCGGCCAAGTGCAACGCCACGCCAGCGAGCATCAACGCGCCTCCGATCGCCATACCCCAACTCAAAGACCGATCACCCAGCGCCATCGCGAGCAGCGCGCCGATGAAGGGCGCGAACGCGAACACCGAGCCCGTGCGTGCCGCCCCGAAAGCCCGCTGCGCCAGCAGATAGAGTCGCAAACTCAGACCATAGCCGCACGCGCCGATGACAAGCAAAGCGACCGCAGCCGCCCAGCCCGGCAGCGACTCGCCGGCCACCACCGCGAGCAGCGCCGTGGCCCCGACACCGAGCAGCGATTTGCCGAGTACGACCTGGCCCGGGTCACGCTCGGCGAGCGCGCGCGACAGCGTGTTGTCGATGCCCCAAGCAGCCGTCGCAGCCAGCACCGCGAGCAGACCGAGCAATTGCGTGCCGCCGCTCAAACCACGGTCGAGCACGAGCACGATGCCCCCGAGTAGCAGCAAGCCCATCGCGCTGGCGACACGGTGGTCCATCGACTCGCGGTAGAGCGCTCGCGCCAGCACTGCCGTGAACAACGCTTCGAGCGCGAGCATCAATGATGCGCTGGTGCCACTCGTGTGCTGCAGGCCCCATGCGAGCGCGACGGGGCCGATGGCGGCACCGAAGATCGCCATCCATGCGAGTCGCTTCAAGTCAGTACGACGCAGCGCAGCTTCTTGCGTGGGCGGCCGTCGCAACCAAGCGCCCATGAGCGCCGCACCGCCATACAAAAGCGCCGCTGTCGTGAAGGCTCCGGCATGCGCGCCGGCCCGCTGGACCAGCGGCGTGCTGATGCCGAACAACACGGCGGCAAGCAAGGCCAGCAAGCCGCCTTTGAATGCGGGATGTGCAGCGTGGACGTCATGTGCAGGCTGCACGTTCAAATGATCGTGTTGACCGTCGTGTTGACCGTCGTGTGGATCGTGGCTCATGGCGAGACCTGTGGCGGCTGAAAACTGATGATCGCCATGCCTGCCAACGCGACCGCGCTGCCAGCCCAGTCCCACGGCGTCGGCCGGATGCCGTCGACTGCCCAGAGCCACACGATGGCGACCCCGATGTACACACCACCATACGCCGCATACACGCGCCCGGCTGCCGCGCCATGCAACGTAAGCAACCATGCGAAGAGCGCCAGCGACAAGGCGGCAGGCACAAGCAGCCAGGCCGATTTATCTTGCTTCAACCAGAGCCAAGGCAGGTAGCAGCCGACGATTTCTGCCAGAGCGGTGGCGACGAAGAGCAAGAGGGTGCGCATGAACGCATTAAACCCGCGCCTGAGGTTTCAACGTCTCGACACCGGCACATCAGAGGTGTCGGTTGGCAGGCTGCAGCACCTGACCCTTCAACGTGACGTCTTTGCCAACGGGCGGCGCGCTGCGCGTCTCGACGGTGCGACGCGAGCCGTCGTCCATCCGCACGGTCACTTCGTAGCGCGTCAGCGTGTGCGTGCGGCGCTCGATGTGGTTGCCCAGAAATCCACCGCCGACCGCGCCCAGCACGGTGGCCGCAGTCCGCCCGCCGCCATGCCCGATCTGGTTGCCGACCACACCACCGACGACACCGCCCGCCACGGCGCCGACACCGCTGGTGGGCTGCTCGCTCTGCACGGTGCGGACCGATTCGACGTGCCCGCAGACGGTGCAGAGCGGGGGCGCGGGGGGCGCTGCGGCGAAGGCTACCGAAGGGGCGGCCTGCGGCGCCGCGCCCACCAACATCGGTACGCGCGAGGCTGACGGCGCGGACCCGGCGGGCCCGGGCGCCGCCGTCGCCGACGGGGGCGCAACTGGCAGCGGCGGCGGAATGCCATCGTCAGGTGCGGGCTGCAGGCTCGCGAGATTGGCAGTGGCGGTGGTGGCAGCTGGCGTCGCCATCCTGGCAGCGTCGCCGGTGCCTTGCTTCAGCAATACACCGCCCATCGCAATGACGGCGACCGCCAATATTGCGATGGCGGCCCACAGTACGCGTGGGCCGCCAGGCGAAGTCGGAGTCGATGCGGGATTCGAGGACTCAAGGTTTCGATCGGAGTTCATTTCCCCAATTTAGTGCTGCCCGCGGCTCCGTCAATAGGAGGCGACGCCGTCTGAAGTCCGGCAGGCACATCGGCCGTCAAGGTCAGCAGGATGTCGGCGTACCAGGCGCAGTTGAGCCCCAGCGATTCGTCGAGTACCAGATCGCGCGTGCCCATGTCCATGCGCGCCGAGTGCACGCCCAGCAACTTCCAGGGCAGCTTGGGATCACCGCCCGGCGCGCGCATGACGACCGGCGCACCGCTGGTGCCGCGGTGCGTGCGCGCATCGGTCAAGAAGAAGCCCTGGCCCTGGAAACGGATGCCGAACGACGATGCGATGACAGCGTGTCGTACCACCGGGAGGTGATAGACGACGTCGTGAAAGCCCAGCGGGTAGCCAACGACCAGCAGTGCGCTGCCGACCTCGACCTCGTCGAGCGTGCTTTGCAGGTGTTGGGTCGTGAAGCACTGGATCGCGACCGAGGGCGGCAGCAGCGCGCGGTCGATCTCGATCGCCGCCACGTCGATCTCACCGCCCGGGTCGCTGCCCTGGCGCCACACGCTCTTGCCGTCTTTGTAGAGCCAGAGCGTGAGCTGGGTCGACAGCGTGAGGTTGACCGCGTCGGTGTGCAGCTCGATGTCGATGCGGTTGGGAAAGTGCTTGGTCGGCGTGTCGATGACGACATGCCGGCTGGTCACGAAAAAGAGCTTGTCGTCGCGCTCGAAGAAGAAGCCGCTGGCCCCGGTCATCAACTTGTCTCCGTCATAGGTGGAGACGCGGGCGGTAGTGAGCAGGATGGGTTCGGCCATTCCGCTTTGTACAGGAACGAACTGTCGGCGTCGTTACGCTCGGGCGCCCCGCCCGCGCGCGTGCTCGCGCTGGCCCTTGCTTCGCAACTTGCGATCGCTTTTGAGCTGCCGCTTTTGCCAACGCCCGACCGCGGCGCTGACCGCCGTGGCCACCGCCAGCAGCACGACTTTGCGTGCCAGCGTGGCGACGGCGAGGTTGATGCGCTGGTCGACCTCCCGGTTTGCCTTGGCAGCGCGGGCCAGGTCGGCGGGCTCTGCAGCGGTGTCCATGTCCATATTCGACTTTGCCTTCGCACCCGGTGCGGCGTGAAGGTCCGTCCCTGCATCCGACGTGGCCGCCGCGACCTTGGTCGCCATCACCGCTTTGGCACCGGCGACCGAGCCATGCTCGTCGGCGTACACCTTGGTGAACTCCGCGCCCAGCAAAAAGATCTGCGCTGCGTAGTAGACCCACGCCAGAAGCACGACCAGCGACCCCGCCGCCGCGAAAGACTCGTTGACACCGCTCTTGCCCAAATAGATGCCGATGGCGATCTTGCCGATCTCGAAGAGCACCGCGGTAACGATGGCGCCAATCCACACGTCGTGCCAGCGGATCGGCACGGTCGGCATGAACTTGAAGATCATCGCGAACAGGACCGTCGTGATGCCGATCGACACCAGCACATTCACGCCCTGCAGCAGCAGCTCCCAGCCCGGCAGCAGGCCGGAAGTCCAGCTGCCGAAAGCCGCGACGCCGGCGCTCACGACCAACGACACCATGAGCAAAAACGCCAGCCCCAGGATGAGCCCGAACGACAGCACCCGCGCGCGCAGGATGCCCCAGACGCCGGTCGGTTTTTCTTTCTCGGGCACATGCCAGATGCGATCGAGCGCGCTCTGCAGTTCGGCGAAGACCGTGGTGGCGCCGATGATCAGCACCACGATGCTGATGCTGCCGGCGATGAGCCCGCGCGAAGGCGAACTCGCGCTCTTGATGAGCCCCTGGACAGCAGTCGCGCCGTCCTGCCCGATAAGCCCCGACAACTGCGCCGCGATTTGCCCCTGCACCGCCTCCTGCCCGAACAACGCGCCTGCAATGGCGATGACGATGACCAGCAACGGCGCCAGCGAAAACATCGTGTAGTACGAAATGGCCGCGCCCATGCTTGGCGCGAAGTCGTCCACCCAGGCCGTGACAGCCTTGCGGCAAAGGTCGAACAGGTGCTTTGGTTTAATCATGTTTTTCCCCTCCAGGAACCGCACGACTATGCGCACCTGCGTTGGAAGATTCATGCGCCAAAGCTGCGAAGCGAAGTAGGCGAAATTCGATACGCGCAACCACAGTGGCGCGCATCGTTCCATCGGTGAGCCGCTGCGTCTTGCCCCGGCGCCCTTTCATCGCAGGCGGATGGCCTCATATTCGAGTGACCAAATGAAGGAATCCGCCATGTCTGCGATGCCCGCCGCTCTCGCCCATCCCATCGTCTCGGTCCAGCCGCTCGGCTTCCCGTGGCAGACGATCGACCCGTTTTTGTTCTGCGTCTATCACGACGATGCGTACCCGCAGGCCAACGCCGCCATGGGCCCCGACGCGCCGCTCGAAGGCCGCGAGCTGGGCCACGACTTCAGCCGCAAGGACGGCTGGAGCATGTACCACGGCAACCCGGTGCCGGGTTTTCCGGGGCACCCGCACCGCGGCTTCGAGACGGTGACCATCGTGCGCAAGGGCCTGATCGACCACTCCGATTCGCTGGGCGCCACCGCGCGCTTCGGCGGCGGCGACGTGCAGTGGCTCACGGCCGGCAAGGGCATCGTGCATTCGGAGATGTTCCCGCTGCTCGACTCCACTGCGGCCAATCCGTTGGAGCTGTTCCAGATCTGGCTCAACCTGCCGGCGCGCAACAAGATGGTGGCGCCGCACTTCACCATGTTCTGGTCGGAAGACATTCCGCGCTTTACCGTGACCGATGCCGATGGCCGCAGCACAGAGGTGGCGAGCATCGCGGGCCGCATCGGCCCGGTCGAAGGCGCGCCTGGTGAAGGCGGGCCGCTGGCGCCGCCGCCGGATTCATGGGCCTCGCAACCCGACGCCGATCTGGCGATCTGGACGTTGAAGATGCAGCCCGGCGCCCGCTGGACGCTGCCAGCCGCGCGCGGCGATGGAACGCGCCGCATGCTGTATTTCTTCAAGGGTGCGTCGGTGTCGGTGGCCGGCCAGGCCGTGGACAACCACGCGGCGATCGAGCTGCGCGGCGATGCGTCGGTCGAGCTGGTCAACGCTGGTGATGACGTGGCCGAATTCCTCGTGATGCAGGGTCGCCCGATCGGCGAGGCGGTCGTTCAGTACGGCCCGTTCGTCATGAACACGCAGGCCGAGATTGCGCAGACGATGCAGGATTACCGCCGCACCCAGTTCGGCGGCTGGCCGTGGAAGGACGACGCGCCGGTGCACGGCCGCGACCCGGCGCGCTTTGCGAAGCACCCGGGCGGGCGCCAGGAACGGCCGGCGCCTCGTGTCCAATAGCGGCATGGACGCCACGCAAGACATCGACCGCCGCCTCGAGGCCCTGGAAATCAAAGTGAGCTACACCGAAGACCTGCTGGAGCAGCTGAACATAACGATCTACCGGCAGCAGCAGCGGATCGACGGCCTGCTGCATCAGCTGGCCGAATTGCGCCAGCAAACGCCCGAAGACGCGGCAGGCCATCGCAGCGCGCGCGACGAATTGCCGCCACACTACTGATCGATGCTTTTCACGGACCTTCCAGCATGACCGACAAAACGACCGCCCGCTCCGCCAACGAAGTCGCGCGCATTGCCGAGCTCAAACGGATGGCCATCCTGGACACCGACGAAGAGAAGGCTTACGACGACATCACGCGCATGGCAGCCAGCATGTGCGGTACGCCGATTGCCCTGATTTCGCTGACTGACAGACACCGTCAATGGTTCAAGTCCCGCGTGGGGGTGCAGATGACCGAGGCGCCCCGCGAATCCTCGTTCTGCGCGCATGCCCTCGAGACGCCGACCGAGCCGTTCGTGGTGCAGGACGCTTCAAAAGACCATCGCTTCAAAGCCAACCCGCTTGTCACCGGCGACCCGAATATTCGCTTTTACGCCGGCGCACCGCTGGTAACTTCGAGCGGCCAGGCATTGGGCGCCGTGTGCGTTCTGGACAGTGAGCCGCGCGACATCACGCCAGAGCAAATGGAACAGCTGCAATTTCTCGCCCAACAGGTGATTACGCTGATGGAAAGCCGCTTGTCCGGGCCGACGGCTGGCTGAGACAACGACGCGTCAGGTAAAAACCGACACGACCAGCCAGGCGTTGGCGACGCTGATGGTCCCAAAAAGCGCCCAAGCCGTCGTTTTGAGCACTGGCCCATTGGCGAATTTTCCCATCAGTGCATGGTCGCTGGTGAGGCGGATCAGCGGCCAGATCGCGAAGGGCAGCTGAAAGCTCAGCACCACCTGGCTCAACACCAGCATCTTGCCGACGCCGCTTTCGCCGAACCACCAGACGCCGATGAAGGCCGGCACCAGCGCCAGCCCGCGCGTAATAAGGCGGCGCTGCCAGCACGGGATCTTCAGGTCGAGGAAGCCTTCCATGATGATCTGGCCAGCGATGGTGCCGGTGAAGGTCGAGCTTTGCCCCGATGCCAGCAACGCCACGCCGAACAGCGTCGCGGCCAGTGCGCTGCCGACGACCGGTTCGAGCAGCCGGTAGGCGTCGCCGATGTCGCTCACGTCGCGATGGCCATTGCTGTTGAAGGCACTGGCCGCCAGCACCATGATGGCCGCGTTGACCAACAGCGCGAGCGACAACGACACTACCGCATCGATGGTGCAGAAGCGCACCGCCTCGCGACGACCGGCCTCGTCGCGTGCCGACAGCCGTGTCTGCACGATCGACGAATGAAGGTACAGGTTGTGCGGCATCACCGTGGCGCCGACGATGCCGATCGCCAGGTACAACGCACCCGGTTGCTGCAAGCGTTCGAAGCTCGGCACGAAACCCATCGCCACCCCGAACCAGTTGGGTTGCGACATCGCCAGCTCGACCGCAAAGCAACCCGCGATGGTCACGACCAGCCCGAGCACGATCGCTTCGACACGACGGAATCCTGCCCCCTGCAAACCGAGCACCAACAACGTATCGAAGGCCGTGATGGCGATGCCGACCGGGATCGACACGCCGAACAACAGGTGCAATGCCAGCGCACTGCCGAGCACTTCGGCCAGGTCGCAAGCGACGATGGCGAGCTCGGCGCCGAGCCACAGGAAGCGGTTGACGGCCGGTGAGTAGCGCTCGCGACAGGCACGCGCCAGGTCTATCTGCGCGACCACGCCCAGCCGAACGCACAGCGTCTGCAGCAACATGGCCGTGAGGCTTGCGAGCAGTACGACGAATAGCAGCCCGTAGCCGAACTTGGAGCCGGCCTCGATGTCGGTCGCCCAGTTGCCCGGGTCCATGTAGCCAACCGACACCAGCAGGCCCGGACCGGCGTAGCGCAGCAGTTTCTTGAAGAACGGCAGACCCGGATCGACGGCGACGCTGCCTTTGACTTCAGAAGGGCAAAACGGCGCGGTGGCGGTACGGGGAAGCGAAAACATGGCGGGATGATAGGGGCCGCACAAAAGCCGCGTTTCTGCCCGCGTTTCCGGTCGGTCAGCGTGCAGCGACCACGCGACAGGCGTCCCTGGTTCGGGGCGACGCCGTCTCCAGGCATCGTGCCTCGGCCACCCGGGCAGCAGCTTCGGCCACATTGCGTTCTTGCGCCGAATCGACCTGTGACTGGGCCAGCCAGCGCACCAGAAAGACCTGGACGACGAGCACGCCGAGCAGCGCGCCCACCAGCGTGGAGCGCCATTTCCCGGCACGGTGCGAATTTTTCTTGGTCATTTCTTGGCCCTCCCTTGCGCGACTCGACTCATAGAACAGCCGCACCTGCAGCCATCCGCCCGCAGTGCGCGTGACAGAGCGCTTTGTGGGGAGGTCGATTGTCAGTGCCGACAAATCGGGCCGAGCGGCATTGCTTCACGAATTTTTGGATTCGCGTTTAGATTCAGCCCCGACACAACACCTTCGACAACAACCATCCAACCGAGACCTTTCCTCATGATCAACGTCATCGCCATCATCGTCACCAAGCCCGGCCTGCGCGCCCAGGTGCTCGAACTTGCCGCCGCCAACCGACCTGCCGTGCTGGCCGAGGCCGGCTGCATCGAGTACGCCGCGGCCATCGACGCAGCCGGCTTGCCGACTTCGAAGGCCACCTTCGGACCCGACACCTTCGTGGTGATCGAGAAGTGGGAGAGCCTGGCCGCATTGCAGGCGCACGCCGTCGCGCCGCACATGGTCGCCTATGGTGCGAAGACCAAGGACATGCTGGCCAGCCGGATGATCCACGTACTCGATCCGGTTTGACGGACGCGGGCCGAGCCCGTTTCCCCCCAGCAGGCGCGGCAGCGAAATCAGTGCTTCAATCGCGCTCCAGGGCGAGGATCACTAAAAAAAAGCGCACCGGAGACACCCATGCAAAGCCGCAGCCCCTTGTACCTGCTCGAACGGTTCGATCCGGGCGTGGTACACCTCGATCGCGAGCTGCGCGTGGTGGCGATGAACAGCCTGGCGCGGCGCCTGCTGCCGGTCGAGGACAAGCAGCCGTTCGAAAAAATGGTGCTGTCGTTTCATCCCGAGCGCTCGGTCGCCAAGGTCAAGTTTCTGCTCGACCAGGCCGAGTGTCCGGTGAGCAATCCGCCGCCGATGACGATGATCATCAACATCCCCGAGCGGGTGCTGCTCATCAAGGTCACCAAGCTCGGCGACCTGCGCGGCGACACGGCGGGGTACACGCTGATCTTCTACGACATCACCGAACTGGTCAGTGGCGAGGCGCCGCCGGTCTCGACCGAACCGACGCTCAAGCCGCCGGCCAAGCGGCAGCTGAACAAGATCCCGACCGTCTCGCAAAACCGCATCGTGCTGGTCGATGTCGAGACGGTGACGTACATCCGCTCCGAAGGCCACTACACGTGGGTGAGCACCGCGCTGGGCTCCAGCTTCTGCAACCTGAACATCGGCGATCTGGCCGATCGGCTGGATGGCGCTTCGTTCTTTCGCATCCATCGCAGCTACCTCGCGAACCTCGATTTCGCCGAGCAGATCCTGCGTGACGATGGCAAGGTCAGCCTCAAGCTGCGCGGTGAAACGACTGCATTGCCGGTGGCGCGCACCAGCGTTGCCAAGCTGCTCGAACAGCTCGGTATCGGCGAAGCCGACGCACTCAAAGCCGACCTCCGCAACTGATTCGGGATAACCCGAAGCGGAGCTTCGGCACCCGCCGTTCATGCGCGCAGCGCCGCACTTCGTGCATGCGCAGCCGTCGTTCGTGCGTCGGATTCGTCCGGCGCAGGCAGCGCGTCTTACCGTCTCCCGGCACCCACGACTGGAGACAAAAAAGATGATCCCTTCCGGATTCGACTATCACGCGCCGCGCACCGTAGCCGACGCCATTGCGCTGCTAGGGCAGTACGGCGGCGACGCCAAACTGCTGGCCGGCGGCCACAGCCTGCTGCCGATGATGAAGCTGCGCTTCGCACAACCGGCGCACCTCATCGACCTCAACCGGATCGAGTCGATGCGCGGCATTCGTGAAGAGGGCGGCACGATCGTGATCGGTGCGATGACAGTCGAGCGCGACCTCATCTACTCGACCTTGCTGCAGCAAAAAGTGCCGCTGCTGCCGATGGCTGCACAGCACATCGCCGACCCGCAGGTGCGCAACCGCGGCACCATCGGCGGCGACATCGCGCACGGCGATCCGGGCAACGACCACCCTGCCCTGTCGATCGCACTCGATGCGGTGTTCGTGCTCGAAGGGCCGAACGGCACCCGACAAGTGAAGGCCGATGGCTTCTTCCAGGGCACCTACATGACCGACATGGCCGAAGACGAAGTGATGGTCGCGATCCGCGTGCCCGCCTTTGCGCCCGGCACCGGCTACGCCTACGAAAAGCTCAAACGCAAGACCGGCGACTGGGCCACCGCCGCCGCCGCGGTCGTGCTGCGCATGGACGGCGGCAACGTGAGCCACATTCGCATCGCGCTGACCAATCTGGCGCCGACCGCCTTGCGTGCGACAGATGCCGAAGCAGCGCTGCTCGGCAAGCCGCTGACCGACGCGGCCATTGCCGATGCAGGTGCCCGTGCCATGGCCATCTGCGATCCCGCGGAGGACCTTCGCGGCAACGTCGAATACAAGACCGCGATGGCCGGGCAGATGGTCCAGCGCGCCCTGCGCCTGGCGCTGGCCCGCTGCAAATAGCCGAACGAGAAGCAAGGAAACAACCCATGGGCAAGCAAATCATCAACGTCAGCGTGAACGGCAAACGGCTTGAAAAAGCGGTCGAGCCGCGCACGCTGCTCATTCACTTCCTGCGCGAAGAGTGCCATCTGACAGGCGCCCATATCGGCTGCGAAACCAGCCACTGCGGCGCTTGCACGGTCGACCTGGATGGCGAGTCGGTCAAGAGTTGCACGCACCTGGCCGTCCAGTGCGACGGCTCCGAGGTACTGACCGTCGAGGGGCTCGCCAAAGGTCCGCTGCTGCACGCCGTGCAGGAGGGCTTCTACAAGGAGCATGGCCTGCAATGCGGCTTCTGCACGCCCGGCATGCTGATGCGTTCCTACCGCTTCCTGCAGGAGAACCCGAACCCGAGCGAAGACGAAGTACGTGCCGGCATCGGCGGCAACCTGTGCCGCTGCACCGGCTACCAGAACATCGTGAAGGCCGTGTTGTACGCGGCGGCCAAGCTGCAACAAACCGAAAGGGCGGCCGCATGAACGCACCGATCGATCCCAAATTGCTGGAGCGTTCAGCCGCCTTGCAAGGGCTGGGCGACAGCCGTCTGCGCAAGGAAGACGCGCGCTTCATTCAAGGCAAGGGCAACTATGTGGACGACATCAAGATGCCCGGCATGCTGCACATGGCCATCGTGCGGTCGCCGGTCGCTCACGCGCGCATCAAGCGCATCGACAAGAGCGAAGCGCTGAAGATTCCCGGCGTGATCGCGGTCTTGACGGCTGAAGACCTGAAGCCGCTCAAGCTGCACTGGATGCCGACGCTGGCCGGCGACGTGCAAGCGGTGCTGGCAGACGAGAAGGTGCACTTCCAGATGCAGGAAGTGGCCGTTGTCGTCGCTGAAGATCGCTATGCGGCCGCCGACGGCGTCGAGGCGGTGATCGTCGAATACGACGAACTGCCGGTCGTCCTGGACCCCTTTGCCGCACTCGAGCCCGATGCGCCGGTGCTGCGCGAAGACCTGGCCGGCAAGACCGAAGGCGCGCACGGCAAGCGCGACCACCCCAACCACATCTTCACCTGGGAGGCCGGCGACAAGGCTGCGGCGGATGCAGCCTTCGACACCGCACCGGTGACCGTGAAAGAGCGCATCTTCTATCCGCGTGTGCATCCCTGCCCGCTGGAGACCTGCGGTTGCGTTGCCTCGTTCGATCCGATCCGCGGTGAGCTCACCACCTACATCACCTCGCAGGCGCCGCACGTGGTGCGCACCGTGGTGTCGCTGCTGTCGGGCATACCGGAATCGAAAGTCCGCATCGTGTCGCCCGACATCGGCGGCGGCTTCGGCAACAAGGTGGGGATCTACCCCGGGTATGTGTGCGCCATCGTCGCGAGCATCGTGCTGGGCAAACCGGTCAAGTGGATCGAAGACCGGATCGAGAACATCTCGAGCACGGCCTTTGCGCGGGACTACCACATGGACGGCGAGATCGCCGCCACCGCCGACGGCAAGATCCTCGGGCTGCGCGTGAACGTGATTGCCGACCACGGCGCCTTCGACGCCTGTGCCGACCCGACCAAGTACCCGGCCGGCATGTTCCACATCTGCTCGGGCTCGTACGACATTCCGGCCGCCTGGTGCAGCGTGAAGGGCGTCTACACCAACAAGGCGCCCGGCGGCGTGAGCTACCGCTGCTCGTTCCGCGTGACCGAGGCGGTGTACGTGATCGAGCGCATGGTCGACATCCTGGCTCAGAAGCTCGGCATCGACAAAGCCGAGATCCGTGCGAAGAACTTCATCCGAAAAGAGCAGTTTCCGTACACCTCGGCCTTCGGCTTCGAATACGACTCGGGCGACTACCAGCCCGCGCTCGACAAGGTGCTCGCCGCTGTCGACTACAAGGGCCTGCGGGTCGAACAAGCGGCCAAGCGCGCCGACCCGAACTGCCCGACCCTGATGGGCATCGGCCTGGTCGCCTTCACCGAAGTGGTGGGTGCAGGCCCGAGCAAGATGTGCGACATCCTGGGCGTCGGCATGTTCGACAGTTGCGAGATCCGCATCCATCCGACCGGCAGCGCCATCGCACGCATGGGCACCATCTCGCAGGGGCAAGGTCACCAGACCACGTATGCGCAGATCATCGCGACCGAATTGGGCATTCCGTCGGAAATTATCCAGATCGAAGAAGGCGACACCAGCACGGCGCCGTACGGTCTCGGCACCTACGGCTCGCGCTCGACACCGGTGGCCGGCGCGGCCATCGCACTGGCATCCCGAAAGATCCACGCCAAGGCGCGCAAGATCGCCGCGCACCTGCTCGAAGTCGGCGAGAACGATCTCGACTGGGAGATCGATCGCTTCAAGGTCAAGGGCGACGACACGCGCTTCAAGTCGATGAAAGACATCGCGTGGGCCGCCTACCACCAGGCACCACCGGGGCTCGAACCCGGACTGGAGGCGGTGCATTACTACGACCCACCCAACTTCACGTTTCCCTTCGGCGTCTACCTGTGCGTGGTCGACATCGACCGCGGCACCGGCGAGACGAAAGTGCGTCGCTTCTACGCGCTCGACGATTGCGGGACGCGCATCAACCCGATGATCATCGAGGGCCAGATCCACGGCGGCCTGACCGAGGGCTATGCGGTCGCGATGGGCCAGCAGATGCCGTTCGACGCGCAGGGCAATCTGTTGGGCAACACGTTGATGGATTACTTTTTGCCGACCGCCGTCGAGACGCCGAAGTGGGAAACCGACTTCACCGTGACGCCGTCGCCGCACCATCCGCTGGGTGCCAAGGGCGTCGCCGAATCGCCGCACGTGGGATCGATCCCGACGTTTACTTCTGCGGTCGTCGATGCTTTCGCGCATCTCGGCGTGAAGCACATGGTCATGCCGCACAGCGCCTACCGCGTCTGGCAACAACTCAAGGAAAGCGGTGTCGCGCTCTGACGGGCGCGTGCCGAATCGGACACCAAGATGGAAGTCAAACTCGACAAACGTTACCCGCTCGACGTCGATAGCGCGCGTGCCTGGAAGATCCTCAGCGACGTGCCGGCCACCGCGGGCTGTATGCCCGGTGCGGCCATCACCGACAAGCTCGACGATACGCACTACAAGGGCAGCGTGAAGGTGAAGGTCGGGCCGGCCGCCGCGGCCTTCGCGGGTGATATCGAGGTGCTGGCACTCGACGCATCGGCGATGACCTTGCAGCTGCTCGGAAAGGGCGCCGACCGTGGCGGTTCGTCCGCGTCGATGAACCTCACGGCGACCATCGAGCCCGGCGACACGCCCGCGACATCGGTGCTGGTGGGCCATGCCGAAGTGATCGTCAACGGCAAGTTCGCGCAGTTCGGCGGGCGTCTGATGGTGCAGGTGTCGGACATGCTGCTAGGGCAGTTCGTCGACAACTTTCGGGTAGCGGCGGCGGCGCTGCCCATGCAGGGTGTTGCGACAGCGGCAGAAGCAGCAACAGAGCCAGCGCAGACGGCAGCGACGACAGCCGTGGCCCCCGCAATTTCACCCACTCCGACCGCCACACCCTTCGTCCCTGCAGCGCCCGCCAAGGCCAACGAGATCAATGCGCTGGCGATCTTCTGGCATCTGGTCAAGGGCTGGTTCTCAGGCCTGTTCGGCGGCAAGCGCGCTTGAGCTTATGACCAGCGAAGCCGAACTGCGAGAGTCGCTCTACCGCGCCGGCTACATCGCCGACGAAGGCTTGGTAACGACGCTGTGGCTGGCCGGCGAGTTACAGCGACCCCTGCTCGTCGAGGGCGATGCCGGTGTCGGAAAAACCGCGCTGGCCAGCGCGTTGGCGAAGGCGCGCGGACACGCACTGGTGCGGCTGCAATGCCATGAAGGACTCGACCTCTCGCAGGCTGCGTACGAGTGGAATTACGGCCGCCAGCTGATGGCGATCCGGTTGAGCGAGTCACATCCGGCGGGCGCGCAAGGCTTGAAAGAAGCCGATCTTTTCGCACGCGACTACCTGCTGGAGCGCCCCTTGCTCCAGGCCATTTCCAGCGAGCAGCCATGCGTGCTGTTGATCGACGAGATCGATCGCGCCGATGAAGCCTTCGAGGCCTTCTTGCTCGAGGTACTGGCCGACTACCAGATCACCGTGCCCGAGCTCGGCACGCTGCATGCCAAACACATTCCGCAGGTGGTGTTGACCAGCAACGGCACGCGCGAGTTGTCCGATGCGTTGCGGCGCCGCTGCCTGTATCACTACCTCGACTACCCGACGCTGGCGCGCGAAATCGCCATCGTGCGTGCGACCTTGCCGCAGGCCGAAGGCGCGCTGATCGAACAGGCCGTGGCCTTCGTGCAGCGCCTGCGCCGCGAAGACCTGGGCAAGACGCCGGGTGTCGCCGAAACGCTCGACTGGGTGCGGGCGCTGCACCGGCTGTCGTTCAAGGCTTTGCCCGACGATCCGCACGCGCTCACCGGGACGTTGGCGTGTCTCATCAAGACACGCGAAGACCGCTTCCAGATGGGCGAGGACCGTGTGCGGCAACTCATAGAAGGACGACGCACGGTGGGCGTGGCCGAGAAGGCGCCACAGCCGACGGCCGATGTCGCCTCTTCTTCGACGCCGACATCGGCTTGACCTTCGCATGACCACGCTCGCGCGCCCCCTCGAAAGCATCGCCGGCTTTGCGGCCCTGCTGCGCGACCACGGCATGAAAGTCGGCATTGGCGAGCAGCAGGCTTTCGTACAGGCGGCGTTGCGACTGCCGGTCGAGCGCGCAGCCAGGCTCGATCCGGCATGGCGTGCCATCGCCTGTCACGACGCGCGCGACTGGAAGTGCTGGCCCGAGCTGTTCGAAAGCTACTGGTATCCACAACGTGTCAAAGGGCGCGCCAAGGTCGGCGGGCAAACGCGGCCGAGCCGCAATCTGCAGCAAGCGGTGCAGAGCCTGCACGACAGCATGGACGGCGGCGTGCCTTCGTCGCGCCCCCGCAGCGCAGACACCGCGCTCGATGCGCCGCCGGCCATCGACGATGACGGCGCGTTGCAACGTGCTCAGGGCGGCGCGACGCGCACCGACGCACTGCACGACCGCAGTCTGTCGCAGTGGCTGCCGCAAGACCTTGCGCTGCTGCAGTGCCTTGCCGAGCAGATCGCGCGACGGCTTCGCAAGCGCCTGACGCGCCGCTGGCACGACGACACGCACGGCCGCCGGCTCGACATGCGCCGCACCTTGCGTGCGAGCTTGCGCACCGGCGGCTTGCCGGTGCACCCGGTCTGGCGTGCGCCGCGCCGCGAATGGCCGCGCCTCTTCATCCTGGTCGACGTCAGCCGTTCGATGGAAACGCACGCGCAACTCTTTCTGCGCATCGCACGTGCCTTCGTCTCGACCCTGAACGCCCGCGTATTCGTGTTCCACACACGCCTTGCGGAGGTGACGCCGCTGTTGCGCAGCGACTCGGCCGCAGTACAGGAAAAGGTCAACGCCGTCACCGCAGGTTTCGGCGGCGGCACGCGTATCGCGACCAGCATCTCCGACTTCCACGCGGTGCATGCACGCGCGCAACTCACGCGCAACGCGCGGGTGTGGGTGCTGTCGGATGGCTTCGATGCCGATGCGCCCGAGCGGCTGGCCCAGGAGTTGGCACGAGTGCGCGCACGTGGCGCGCGAGTGCACTGGTTTCATCCGTCGGAGGCACTCCCCGCCTCGGCGGCGATGCAGCCCGTCGTCGCACAACACGGTTTGGTCGAGGGCTTTTCACGGCTCAACAGCCTGCGTGATCTGGCAGACCTTTCCAGCCATCTGCGCTGAGGCGCGAGCGAACAGAACAAAGGATTTCGACATGAGCAATGCAGACACCGTCTTCGAAGCGGCGCGCCGGATGCAGCAGGCCGGCACACCCTGCGCGCTGGTCAGCGTGGTCAAGGCCCTGGCGCCTGCTTCAGCGCACGTGGGGGACAAAGCCATCGTCACTGCCGATGGCGAGATGCACGGCTGGGTCGGCGGCGGCTGTGCGCAGCCGGCCGTCATACGAACCGTGCGGCAAGCCTTGCAGGACGGCCGCGCTCGGATGATCCGCATCGCGCCGGCCGAAGAAGGACACGAACGTGACCTCGGCGACGTGCTCGAGTTCGGCATGGCGTGCCACTCGGGCGGCACGCTGGAGCTCTTCATCGACCCGCTGTTGCCGCGCGCCGAAATGGTCGTCATCGGCAGCTCACCGGTCGCTGCCAGCCTGGTGCAACTGGCGCCACGCGTCGGCTTCGCGGTGACGCTGGTGGCCCAAGGCGCGAAGGTGGCCGACTATCCGGATGCATACCGCGTGATCGATCGCGACGACGCCGCCACGGTGGCACCGCAAGTCGGTGCGGATGCGTGGGTCGTGATCGCGACGCAGGGGCGGCGCGATTTGCAGGCGCTGGGCCTGGCGCTTTCGCTGAATGCACGTCAGGTGTCGTTTGTCGCGAGTGCGCGCAAGGCACAGGTGCTGAAAGACTCGCTGATCACCGCGGGAGCCGATGCCGAGGCGGTGGCCGCCATCGTCGCACCGGCCGGTTATCCGATATCGGCTTCCACGCCTGAAGAGATCGCGCTGTCGGTATTGGCCGCCGTGGTGTCGAACCGGCGGGGCGCCGCAAGAGCAGCGGTAGAAATGCTTTCCGCTGCAGTTCCGACGGTTGCGGCCGTTGCACCGGGCGAAGTGCCGGCCAAGGCCTCCTGCTGCGGAGGTGGCTGACATGGGCTGCATTCTCAAGGGCGGTGGCGGTCTCTATTCGCGCGTCGTGGTCGGCGCGGTGCTGCTGGCGGCGGGCTCGGGCAGCCGGCTCGGCGGGCGACCCAAGTCGTTGCTCGAACTGGGCGGCGTGCCGCTCATCCGGCGACAGCTGATCGCGCTGTCGGGCGCAGGGGTCGACGAGGTGGTGGTCGTGCTCGGTCACCATGCGGATGCGATCGAAGCCTCGGTGCGCGACTTCCCAGTGACGCTCGCGCGCAATCCTTCCCCCGACGATGGTCAGGCCTCGTCGGTACGCATCGGCCTGCAGGCGCTCGCCGGCAAACTCGATGCCGTCATCGTCGCGCTGGCGGACCAGCCGATGATCAATGCACAGGACATCACCGCGCTGATCGGCGCCTTCAAGAAACGCGGCGACGCGTCGATGGTGGTGCCGCGCGTGGCGGGCGAGCCCGGCAATCCGGTGATCTTCGAGGCCGAGCTGCGAGAACAATGGCTGGCCGGCGACGTCGATACCGCATGCCGTCGCTGGCGCGACGTCAACCCCGAGCGCGTGCTCTGGTTCGACACCGACAACCAGCGCTACCGCGTGGACATCGACACGCCGGAAGACATCGCGCGCTTCGTCGAGCGCACCGGGCACGGTCTGCGCTGGCCGGCAGCGCTGGCGACGACCGACTGACGCCTCGCTGGATTTGCGCCGGCACGCGCCATGCAACGCACGATGACGGCTCCCGCCTCCACTTTCGCGCGCGTCGATGGGGCGACAGCACGTCTGCACACGACCCGAGCACTCGCCTGGACCCTTTTGCTGACGGGCTGGATCGGCCTCGGAACCGTGGCGCAGACGCTGACGTCTGGGCCTCTACAGGCCTTCGCAGTGCTCGCGGTATGGCTGCTGTCGATCGGCTTGTTCACTGAAGCGCTGCGTCGATTTCCGCCGCGCCGATGGCTGGCCGTTGTGCTGCTGCTCGCCGCCGCGCTGTCCGCGGCGTCAGCGCTCCACGCCGCATTGCGGGGGGGCGGCATGGGCGTCGTCATCGCTGCAGCGATGAGCTGGGCCTTGCTCTTTGCATTGGCGTCGGCCACGGTCCGAGCCTGCCGCGGGCCGGGCAGGCCGCGGCGGGCGTCGCCCGTCGTGGCAGGCGCCGTGGGCGCGGCGCTGGCACTCTGGTGCATCGGTGATCCGACGGCTGTGAACGCCATGGGCGCCCGTCTGGCGAACGGCGCGCTGATCGCTGCGCTGCTCCTCGCCGCGCTCATGCCACGTGGCGCCGTCGCATCCAGCAAAGGCCGCTGCGCACTGCTCGATGGCTCCATACCGGCCTGGGCGCGCGCCGCCTCGGGCCCATCTTCGCGGTGGCCGAAGAAGGCGACGTCGCTCGTGATGTTGCCGATGATGTGCAGCTTGCCGCTGATGGTCGGCTGGTGTCGCGGCAACGGTGTCTCGCCCGAACTCGTGCTGGGTCTGCACCTTGCTGCCATGTTCGGTCCCGCCGTGCTTTTGAAGTTGGGTCACGTGACGGTTGCCGCCAGAGCACCCGCCTTCTGTGCCGTGCTGCTGGTGCTCGGCGGGACCGCGTGGGCACTTGCGCCGGGCGCGTCGGCGTGGTGGTGGCTGGCGCTGGCGCATGGCGGCGCATGGAGTGTGGCGTGGGTTGCCAGCCTCGAGGCAAGCGACGAGCGTCCCATGCGCCGCCCGGCATCGGGGTCACGCATGCTCGCAGCCGCGATGGTCGACGCTTTGGTCGTGCTGGGACTCGGCAGCGCCGTGTCGGTCGCGGGCTTCGATGCGCTGGCTGCAGCGCAAGTCGCACTGGCCGCTGTTGCCGCCATTGGTTTGGCAGCGCTCGGCAGTGGGTTAATGCCGAGTACTTTTGTAGCCAAGATCCGACGCAGCGTGGACTGCTTCCGAAGACAATCGGCCGGCGCACGGTGCGCAAGGCTAGGAATTTCCGGATGGCTGTGGTTTGCGAAACGTGTGGAACGTCCAATCGGGACGCGGCCCAGTACTGTCGCGGCTGCAGTGGCAAGCTGCCAGCGTTCTACGCAGTGCCCGGCCGCGCGACAGCGCCTGCGAGCTTGAGCGGTCGGCTGGCGCAGACCGGTGCCAACGGCTCGACTCGCGGGCATGTCTCACAACGACCGCCCGCCGAATCGGCGCTTTCGACCCATCGCAAATTGAAGATCCGTGTGACGCCGATCGGCCTTTCGCTGGCGAGTGGACTCATGCTGGCGCTGCTGCTCGCCATAGGGCTTATGTGGTATCTCGGGCAGTCGGCAGCGGCGCGCATTCGCGCCGGCGCATCGGTTGGTACGGCCCAGGCGGCCACGGCGAACGGTGTCGGTGTCGGTGTCGGTGTCGGTGCAAAGGAAACAGCAAAGCCGTCGGCCTCACCAGCCGCCGTGCCGAGCCAGCGCAGCGAACGCGACGCCGCAGCGCTTGCCGCAGCCGACGCCGCGATCGCGCTGTTGTCCAGACCGCCGAAGCGGGCAGCGCCGGACACGCCATGGGTGGCTTCGACACCGCCCGAGAAGACGACGGCTGCGCGCACTTCAGCGCCATCGCCGGCACGGGTTTCGGGGCGCGACCCGACAGCGCAGTGCGCGGAGCTGAACTTCTTCTCGCGTGCCATCTGCGTCAACAACGTGTGTGCCGATCCGGTCTTTGCCAGCCACCCGCAATGCCAGGTCGCGCGCCTGCAACGGCAGCATGACGAAGCGCGGCGCAACACACCCAACTGAGCTGAGCTGAGCTGAGCTGAGCTGAGCTGAGCTGAGCCGGAGCGGGCGAGCCGGGCGCAAAAAAAGCCAGCAGACCCCGAAGAGTGCGCTGGCTTGCGGGGAGCGGATTCGCTTTCGCCGTCGCCGGTCCGCGCGTGCTTTTACTTGGAGACGACCTTCACCATCTCCAAGCACTTGTTCGAATAGCCCCATTCGTTGTCGTACCAGCTCACCAGCTTGACGAAGGTGCTGTCGAGCGCCAGGCCGGCGTCGGCGTCGAAGATCGAGGTGCGCGGGTCGCCACGGAAGTCGGTCGCGACGACCTTGTCTTCGGTGTAGCCCAGCACGCCTTTCAGGGCGCCTTCGCTCTGCGCCTTCATCTCGGCGCAGATTTCCTTGTAGGTCGCTTCCTTGATCAGCTCGACCGTCAAGTCGACCACCGACACGTCGGAGGTCGGCACGCGAAAGCTCATGCCCGTCAGCTTCTTGTTGAGCTCGGGAATCACCACGCCCACCGCCTTGGCCGCGCCAGTGCTCGAAGGAATGATGTTCTCCAGAATGCCGCGGCCGCCGCGCCAATCCTTGTTGCTTGGGCCGTCGACCGTCTTCTGCGTCGCGGTGGTGGCGTGCACCGTGGTCATCAGGCCGCGCTTGATGCCCCACTTGTCGTTCAGCACCTTGGCCAGCGGGGCCAGTGCGTTGGTGGTGCAGCTGGCGTTGCTGATGATGGCTTCGCCGGCGTACTTCTTGTCGTTGACGCCATAGACGAACATCGGCGTGTCGTCCTTGCAGGGCGCCGACATGATGACCTTCTTGGCACCCGCGTCGATGTGCTTCTGACACGTTTCCTTGGTGAGGAACAGGCCAGTCGATTCGAGCACGATGTCGGCACCGACGTCGCTCCACCTCAGGTTGGCCGGGTCGCGCTCTTGCGTCAGGCGAATCTTCTTGCCGTTGACGATCAGCGTGTTGCCGTCGACCGCGATCTCGCCCTGGAACCGGCCGTGCACCGAGTCGTACTGCAGCATGTAGGCCAGATAGTCGGGCTCGAGCAAGTCGTTGATGGCAACGATCTCGATCTCGTTTCTGAAATTCTGCACCGCTGCGCGCAGCACGTTGCGACCGATTCGGCCGAAGCCGTTGATGCCGAGTTTGATTGCCATGTTGACTTGCTCCTGAAGGTTGAAAAAACGACTGTGTTCTTTGGTTCTCGACTGCGCCAGGCTCAGCGCTTGAGCACCGCTTCGACCGTGGCTGCAACGTTCTCCGCCGTGAAGCCGAAGTACTTGAACAGCTCGGGCGCGGGTGCCGATTCGCCGAAGGTGTCGATGCCGACCACGGCCGCGCAACCGTACTTCCACCAGCCGGCCGTCACGCCCATTTCGACGGCGATGCGCGGCAGCTTTTTCGGCAGCACGTCCTTCTTGTAAGCGACGTCCTGGCGGTCGAAGGTGGTGGTCGAAGGCATCGACACGACCCGCACTGCGATCTTCTTTGCAGCGAGCAGTTTCTGCGCGGCCAGCGCGAGTTGCACTTCGGAGCCGGTCGCGATGATGACCGCGGCGGTCTTCTTGTTCTTCATGCCGACCGCTTCCGGCTCGGACACCACGTAGGCACCGCGGCTGATGTCGCCGAGGTCGGTCTTGGGTGCGTAGGCGATGTTCTGGCGGCTCAGCAACAGGGCCGTCGGGCGCGTGGCGTTCTGCAGCGCAACGGCCCATGCGACCGCGGTTTCGGCCGTGTCGCCCGGACGCCAGACGTCGAGGTTGGGGATCAGGCGCAGCGACCATGCGTGTTCGATCGACTGGTGCGTCGGGCCGTCTTCGCCGAGACCAATGGAGTCATGCGTGAAGACGTGGATCACGCGGCGCTTCATCAGCGCGGCCATGCGAATAGCGTTGCGGCTGTAGTCGCTGAACGTGAGGAAGGTGCCGCCATAAGGGATGTAGCCGCCGTGCGCGGTGACGCCGTTCATGACTGCGGCCATGCCGAACTCGCGCACGCCGTAGTTGATGTGGCGACCGATGATGTTCAACGGCTCGGCGGACGCAACGGTGACGACGCTGTCTGCCGCGCTGGCGGGCTTGGCTTCGTCTTCGGCACCCTGCTTGGCAGGCTGCGCAATCGCGCCGAGCACGACGGCACCGGTCTTCGGGTCGAAGCGCAGCGGCGGTGTGCTCTTGGTGTTGGTGAGGTTGGAGCCGGTCAGGTCGGCGCTGCCGCCGAGCATTTCCGGCAGCGCCGCTGTGAACGATTCGAGCGCGAGCTGGCTGGCCTTGCGGCTGGCCACAGTCTCGGCCTTGGTGTGCGCAGCGACGACGGTGTCGAAGGCGGTCTGGTTGAAGTCCTTCGGCAGCTCGCCTCTCATGCGGCGGGTGAACTCCGATGCCAGTGCCGGGAACGCCGCGGCGTACGCGGCGAAGCGGCTGTTCCAGTCGGCTTCGACTTCGGCGCCAGCCGCCTTGTGGTTCCAATCGTCATAGACCTCTTTGGGAATCTCGAACGCTGGGTAGGGCCAGTGAAGGGCCTCGCGCGTGAGCTTGATCTCTTCGGCGCCGAGCGCCTCACCATGGGCCTTGGCCGTGCCCTGGCGGTGCGGGCTGCCCTTGCCGATGATCGTCTTGCAGATGATCAGCGTGGGCTTGTTGTCGTCAGCGCCGCTCTTCTTTGCCTTGGCAATGGCCTTGGACACGTCCTTCTCGTCGTTGCCGTCGAGTGGGCCGATGACGTTCCAGCCATGCGCCTCGAAACGCTCGCGCGTGTTGTCGATGAACCAGGGCTTGACCTGGCCGTCGATGCTGATGCCGTTGTCGTCGTACAGCGCGATCAGCTTGCCGAGCCGCCAGGCACCGGCGAGACCGGCGGCTTCGTGGCTGATGCCTTCCATCATGCAACCGTCGCCCAGGAAGGCGTAGGTGTGATGGTCGACGATGGTGTGGCCCTTGCGGTTGAACTCGGTCGCGAGCAGCTTTTCAGCCAGCGCCATGCCGACCGCGTTGGTAATGCCCTGGCCCAGCGGGCCGGTGGTGGTTTCAACGCCCGGCGTGACGTCGATTTCCGGATGACCGGGCGTCTTGCTGTGCAGCTGCCGGAAGTTCTTGATCTCCGACATCGGGAGGTCGTAGCCGGTCAGGTGCAGCACCGAATACAACATCATCGACGCGTGGCCGTTCGACAGCACGAAGCGATCGCGGTCGAACCAGTGCGGATTGGCCGGGTTGTAGCGCAGGTGCTCGCTCCACAACGCGACCGCCATGTCGGCCATGCCCATGGGCGCGCCCGGGTGCCCCGAGTTGGCTTGTTGGACGGCGTCCATTGCCAACGCGCGAATCGCGTTGGCCATCAGGGCTTTGTTGGCCATGTCGGGGGGCTTTCGGGGAGAGTTTTGGGGGAATGGATATTTTAGGTCGTCCGTCGCCTTGGCTTGGGCGGCAGTCGGCAACCCCGCAAGGCGCGCTACATTCAAGCCCATGCAGGGCTTGCACCTCACCGCCGACCTCCACGATTGCCAGTGCACCGCGCACTGGCTGCTCGACGCCGAAGCATTGGGGGCGGCATGCGTGGAGGCCGTCGAAGCGGCGGGGCTGCAATGCGTGGCCCGGCTGTTCCACACCTTTCCTGCCACCGCGCACGGACCGGGCGGCGTGACCGCCACACTGCTCCTGGCCGAATCGCACTTGTGCCTTCATACCTGGCCCGAGCAACGCGCCGTGACGCTCGACGTCTACGTCTGCAATTTCGGCGGCGATCATTCGACCAAGGCGCACGCGCTGCTGAACGCGCTGGTCACCTTGATGGCGCCGCGCCATGTCGAGCGCCACGCACTGCAGCGCGGCGAAGTAATGGCCCTTTCCTCGTGAAAGCGGAAACCGATATCCCGAAAGCGAACGCTGCGCGCAGAGCGGCAGCCGTGATCCTGGCTGCTGGCCGTGGTGAGCGCATGCGGCCCTTGACCGATCACACGCCCAAACCGCTGCTCGAGGTGCATGGCAAGCCGCTGATGCAATGGCCGATGGAAGCGCTGACGCGCGCGGGGTTCGGCGACATGGTGGTCAACACCGACTGGCTCGGTGAACAGATTGCACGCCGCTTCGGATCGCAGCCGTTGTTCGACGCTGTCGGCACGGCATCGATCGCGTACTCCGACGAGGGCCGCGACTTCGGCGGCGCGCTCGAAACGGCCGGCGGCATCGTTCGTGCGCTGCCGCTTCTCGGCGATGTCTTCTGGGTGACCGCAGGCGACGTCTTCGCGCCAGAGTTCGCGTTCACCCGGCAGGCCTTCGATCGGTTCGTCGCCAGCGGGAAGCTCGCGCATCTGTGGCTCGTGCCGAATCCCGCGCACAACCCGAAGGGCGACTTCGGCATCGCCCCCGACGGCCGAGCGTTGAATCGAGCCATCGCCCCGGACGCTGCGTACACCTTCTCGACCATCGCCCTTTATCGGGCCGCCCTCTTCGCACCTCCGTACTGCGGCATCCCCGCCGGGAATCCGGCCGGCATCAAAGCCCCGCTGGCCCCGATCCTGCGTGCCGCGATGGACAATGACCAGGTAAGCGCAGAGCTCTACACCGGACCCTGGACCGACGTAGGCACGCCCGAGCGACTCGCTGTTTTGAACCGCTGAATTGCACCGCCGGGTTGAACCGCTGACGACCACACGAGATGACGAAAGACACGCCATGACAGACACCTCGATCTACGCCGGCCGCCGCGCCCGCCTTGCCGCCCAACTCGGCCGCGACGGCATCGCCATCATCCCGACCGCACCTGAACGCCAGCGCAACCGCGACAGCGACTTTCTGTTTCGGCACGACAGCTACTTTTACTATTTGACCGGCTTCACCGAACCCAACGCCTGGCTGCTGCTGGCTGGCGACGGTCGTGCCACGCTGTTCAGCGCGCCCAAGGACCTGGAGCGCGAGATCTGGGACGGCTTTCGACTCGGCCCCGACGCCGCGCCGTCCGCGCTCGGCATCGATGAGGCTTTTTCGGTCACGGATCTCGACGCCAAGCTGCCCAGGCTGCTCGAAAACAAATCGACCGTCTGGTATCCGTTCGCGACGCACAAAGGACTCGAAACCCGAGTCGACGGCTGGCTGCAGTCGGTGCGCGCCCGTGTCCGATTCGGCGCGCTGTGCCCCGAAGAGCAACGCGATCTCTGCGGCCCGCTCGACGAAATGCGGCTGGTCAAGGATGCGCATGAGCAGGACGTGATGCGCCGCGCCGCGCAGATCAGCGCGCGTGCGCACATCCGCGCGATGCAGCTCAGTGCCCGCATGCTGCGCGAAGGCAAGGAGGTGCGCGAGTACCACCTCGATGCCGAGCTGTTGCACGAGTTCCGCCTCGGCGGTTCACAATACCCGGCGTACGGCTCGATCGTGGCCGCCGGCGCCAACGCCTGCGTGCTGCACTACCGCGCCGACGTGGCACCCGTGCATGCCGGCGACCTGGTCCTCATCGACGCCGGCTGCGAACTCGACAGCTATGCCAGCGACATCACCCGCACCTTTCCGGCCGACGGCAAATTCACCGGCCCGCAGCGCGCGCTGTACGACCTGGTACTGGCGAGCCAGGACGCGGCCGTGGCTGCAACCAAAGCCGGCAACCGCTTCAACGACCCGCACGAGGCGACAGTGAAGGTGCTCGCGCAAGGCATGCTCGATGTCGGCCTGCTCGACGCCAACAAGGTCGGCAGCGTCGACGACGTGATTGAAAAACGCGCCTACTTTCCGTTCTATATGCACCGCACCAGCCACTGGCTCGGCATGGACGTGCACGACAGCGGCAGCTACGTCGAACCGACGCAGGTCGGCGAAGTGAGCGAGCGCAAAGACCCGCTGTCGAACGAAATCATCAAGAACCGGCCGAGCCGCATCCTGCATCCCGGCATGGTGCTGACCATCGAGCCCGGCATCTACGTGCGGCCGGGCGAAGGCGTGCCCGAGCGCTTCCACAACATCGGCATCCGCATCGAGGACGATGCGATCGTCACCGCGACGGGCTGCGAATTGATCTCGCGCGGGGTGCCTGTGAACGGGGACGAGATCGAGGCGTTGATGCGGGCTTAGGTCAGGCCGCCAATGCGGCTTTCACCCGTGCTGCGACCGTTACGGGATCAACCGCCTTCAGCAGCACGCTCCCCCGGACGATCAGGTCGGCGCCGACCAGTATCTTGACGGCAGGATTGCTCATCTGAGACCGGGTTTGTTCGGCGAGCAGCGTGATGGCGAGATAGCCGATCTTTTGCTTGGACACGTCGATGGTCGTCAACGGCGGGTCCATGGTTGCGCTCATCGGCAGGTTGTCGAAGCCGATCAGGGAAAGATCCTGGGGAATCCGGATGTCGAACTCGCGCAATGCCTTGATGCATCCGTACGCAATGATGTCGTTGGTGCAGAAGTAACACTCCGGAACCGTCAGGCCGTCCTGCAGCTTTCGCAACATGTCTTGGTACGCGCCCTCGTAGGTCGAATCGACCGTGACGATATCGCGCGGACTGAACTTGAGGCCGAACGCTTTCATGCCCTCCACGAATGCTTCGCGGCGCAAATGAAAATTGATCGTCTTGACGTTGCTTGCAATGAAGCCGATTCGCCGGAACCCACGCTCCACGAAGTGCGACAGGATCTTGTAGACCGCGTCCTTGTTGTTCATGTTGACGAAATTGCACTCGAGCACGTCATAGAAGGTGTCGATGACGACGAGCGGAATCTCTGTGGCCTGAAATAGCTGAATATCCCCTTGCGTCAACTCCGTGCCCAACACCACGACGCCACTCAGGTTTGCACCCGCAAGCGAGGCCACGACGTCCTCGATCGACTGGCCCTCATGGCTCACAACCTCCAGCTTGAAGCCACGTTCGGTCGCGTGTTGGGACATGCCATCGATGTAGTCGGAGATAAAGGTGTTGTGGTCGCGGTTCACGGTGTGGCCGTGCTTGGCGATCTTTAAAAAACGCAAGGTGCCGACGTGACCCGCCTTCGCGGCTTTGGCCGGTTTCGGCATGTAGTTCAGCCCTGCCGCGGCCACCAAAACTTTCGCGCGGGTCTCGTCCGAGATTGCACCTTTGCCGTTCAGGACGAGCGATACGGTGGCCGGTGAAACCTGGGCAGACAGGGCAATGTCTTTGATGGTCGGCGTCATGCGATCGGTGCTTTCCGTGTTCGCGACTTCGCGCGAACACAATTTTATTTTAGTAAATAGTAGCTGAACGACCCCGTTATCAACCAACTGTTCTCACTAATTTTCCAATTGACTGTGTTTTCAGTCGACTGATAGTTTGAGCATCTCCATTGGTAATCCACAAGGGTTTTTACCGATTCTTGACGTAGCTCGACATCCTAGGATATTAACTAAACGTCAATAGGTTTTAGCAAAGTGAGTGCCAAGCGCGATCCGCAACTGCTGTTCCTTGTCGGCATCAACCTCGTTGTGTTGCTGGCCGGAGCCGTCATGTCGCGCGGGGCTTTCATCGACCCGTACAACCTTCAGTCGATGGCCGGCCAGTTGCCCGAGCTCGGCTTGCTCGCAATGGGCGTGATGTTGGCAATGAGCTCCGGCAACGGCGGCATCGATCTGTCGGGCATCTCGTTGGCCAATCTGGCCGGCGTCACTTCGGCGTTGTTGGTGTCGCCGCTTATCTCCGCCGATGACGCCCCGATACTCTTCACGGCAGCCTTCGCAGCGGTCGCCCTCGTCGTCGGATTGGTCGGCGGCATCGTCAACGGGCTTCTGATCGCACGAATCGGCCTGACTCCGATTCTGTGCACGCTGGGTACCCAACTCGTGTTCACCGGGCTGGCCGTGGTCTTGTCGGGCGGGCCGTCGGTCAGGGTCGGGAGTGCCGGGCCATTGATGGAAATCGGCAACGGCTTGGTTTTCGGGGTGCCAATTTCGTTTCTCATCTTCTGCGCCGTCATGGTGTCGGTCGGCGCGGTTCTGAAGTTCAGTCCCTTTGGCATCCGCTTGTTTCTCATGGGCACGAATCCCAAGGCGGCGCGGTACGCAGGGTTCGGACAGACCCGCCTGCTCGTCACGACCTACGGTCTTTGCGGCGTGCTTGCCGGGGTCGCCGGTGTGCTGATCGCTTCGAGAAACGTCAACGTGAAGTGGGACTACGGCCAGTCGTATCTGCTGATCGCGATTTTGATTACCGTCATGGCGGGCGTGAAGCCGGAAGGTGGCTATGGCCGGATGACTTGCCTCTTCCTGTCTGCGACGGCGCTGCAATTGCTGTCGAGCATGCTCAATTTTGCCGACGTTTCGAACTTCTTTCGCGACTGCGCCTGGGGTGCTCTGCTTCTGGCGTTTCTCGCCATCAGCCGCTACGACATCGGCAGCCTTTTCAGACGACCGATTCGATCTGTCACCTCCTCGCTGCAGACCCCTCCTGCATCGAAGACTCTGTCCTGAGGGTTTAGAAATTGGAGACTCGCATGAAACGCATTTCTTTCAAGGCTTCCGTCATCGGAGCGGCATTGGTTGCCACCGTCGGCGTGCTGAGCGCGCAAGACAAGCCCGTGATCGCGACCGTGGTCAAGATCAGCGGGATTCCATGGTTCAACCGGATGGACGTGGGTGTCAAGGAATTCGCCGCATCGAACCCAACGCTAGTGGCAAGCCAAAGCGGCCCCGCTACGGCCGACGCCGCACAGCAGCTGAAGATCATCGACGATCTGGTCGCCAGAAAGGTCAGCGCGCTGGCCGTGGTGCCGATGGACCCGGCGGTGATCGAAGGCGTGCTCAAGCGCGCCATGGACCGCGGCATCGTCGTGGTCACTCACGAAGCCGATAACCAGAAGAACACCAACGCCAACATCGAAGCGTTCGACAACGCCGCCTACGGCACCGCGTTGAACGAGAAGCTCGCCAACTGCATGGGCAAGCAGGGCAAGTGGACATCGTTTGTCGGATCGCTGGGAAGCCGCACCCATCTGCAGTGGGTCGATGCGGGGGCCGCGAATGCCAAGAGCTACCCGGGCATGACACTGGTCGACGCCAAGAACGAGTCATTCGACGACGCCAACAAGACCTATGAGAAAGCCAAGGAGATCCTTCGCAAGCACCCCGATATTCGCGGTTTCCAAAGCTCTGCGGGCAACGACGTGCTCGGCATCGGACGCGCCATTGAGGAGGCTGGTCTGCAAGGCAAGGTCTGCTTGGTCGGGACCGGTCTGCCCAACCCTTCTGCCAAATTGCTCGACTCTGGCGCCATCACGGCGATTGGCTTCTGGGATCCAAAAGATGCCGGCATCGCGATGAACACCGTTGCCAAGATGCTGCTTGAAAAGAAGGCTTTGACCGATGGCATCAACCTTGGCGTGAAAGGCTACGAAAAAGTCTCGGTCACCAAGGGACCCGGAACAGGATTGCTGCTCGTCGGTAACGCCATGGTCATTGCCGACAAGGTGACTTACAAGAACTACCTGTTCTGATCCGATAGAAGCAAAGCGGGCCAGACGATGGAACCACGGCAAAGCTCAGACGAGGTTGCGACTGCGCCCGCATTTCTTAAAGTACAAGGCATCCACAAACGGTTTGGGGGCGTGCATGCGCTGCGTGGCATCGACCTTCGCATTGAACGGGGTGAGATCTATCACCTGCTTGGTGAAAACGGCTGCGGCAAGAGCACGCTGATCAAGATCATCTCGGGCGCGCAGCCGCCCGATGAAGGCGTCATCTGGCTCGACGGCACCGCTTTCAGTTCACTGACGCCGATCGAGTCGCTGACGGCGGGCATCGAAACGGTATATCAGGACTTGTCGCTGATACCCAATATGACGGTCGCCGAAAATGTGGCCTTGTCGGAGCAATTGGTGCGCTACGGCGGCCGGCTGGCACGGCGTCTGGATCGCAATGCGATGCGATCGACAGCGCGCCGCGCCCTCGCCTCGGTCGACCTGGCGACGGACGACGTGTTTCTGGACACGATCGTCGCCGACTTGCCACTGGCCGTTCGGCAACTCCTGGCCATCGCGCGCGCCATTGCCACACGGGCCAAGCTGGTCATCATGGACGAGCCCACCACCTCGCTTACCCGAAAGGAAGTGGACAACCTGATCCGCGTGGTGGACGAACTTCGGCGAGAACGGGTGGCCGTTCTATTTGTGACCCACAAGCTCGACGAGTGCTATCGAATCGGTGGCAACGCAATCGTTTTTCGTGATGGGCAATGCGTGGCCCAAGGACCCGTCCACAGTTACTCGAAGTCCGAGCTCGGCCACCTGATGACCGGCAAGGTCATCGATGGAAGCCGATACCGGCGCGGCAGTCCGGATGGGCAGCTTTTGTTGCGTGTCGATAACCTGGGTTGTGGAGACTCTTTTCGGGGCGTGAGTTTTCAGGTCGAGCGCGGCGAAGTGCTTGGCATTACAGGGTTGATGGACTCCGGGCGAAACGAACTGGCATTGGCCATCGCCGGCGTACTCGGTGCAACTTCCGGCGTCATCAGCATGGACGGGACGCCTATCGCATTGACTCGACCGTCGGACGCGATCGAACACGGGATCGGTTACGTGCCGGAGGATCGACTGGCTGAAGGACTGTTCCTGGACAAGCCCATCCTGATCAACATGAGTGCACTGATCCTGGACCGCTTGAAAAACCGCCTGGGTTTGCTCGACAGGCCCAAGGCGCGATCGATTGCAGAAGGGCTGGTCGCCGAGCTGCGCGTCATGACACCGAGTGTCGATCTCCCGGTGCAATCGCTTTCCGGCGGCAACCAGCAACGCGTTCTGATCGGACGATGGCTCACCATCCAACCCAAACTGCTGCTGCTCCACGGTCCGACTGTCGGTGTCGACGTCGGCTCCAAAGACACGATCTACAAAGCCATCCAGGCGTTGGCCGAAAAAGGAATGGCGCTCATCGTCATCAGCGACGATCTCCCGGAACTGCTGCAAAACTGCGACCGCATTCTGGTGATGCGTCACGGCGAGGTCGCGCGGGAATTTGCGGCCAACGATGCCGACGAAGAAAGCCTGTACGACACCATGGTGGCTGCGCAACGAGAGACCGCTTCATGACATCGGCCAACATCGTGATCGTCGCTCCGCCGACACGCGTGCCGTGGCCGATCCGGCTGCGGATTCGCCTCGACCGCCGCCCCGAGCTTTTCACCTTGTTCCTGCTGGTGTGCCTGTGCGCATTCGTAGGGATTGCCAATCCGGACTTCTTCCAGGCCGCGACTCTTTTCGACCTCGCGCGCTCGAGCGTGGTCACCGGGCTGTTTGCGCTGGGCGTGTTCGTTATTTTGGCGGCGGGTGGCATCGATGTGTCCTTCACGGCAATCGCCGCACTCTCGATGTATTCGGTCACGCAACTGGTGGTGACGCACTTCCCGAGCGCGCCACTGATACTGGTGTTCGCCGCCGCAGCGCTGGGCGGCGGCGTGCTCGGCCTGATCAACGGCTTCCTGGTCCACGAACTCAAAGCGCCATCGCTCATCGTCACCATCGGCACTCAGTACTTGTTCAGAGGATTTCTTCTGACCTTCATCGGTACGGCATGGGTCGCTTCGTTACCCGATCAAATGGACCATTTCGGCAAACTCGCCTTGATCGAGTTCGTCTCCGTACGCGGCACCAAAGCCATGTTGCCGGCGTTCTTCCTGGCGTTGCCTGCAGTCGCCGGCCTCACTTGGTGGATCCTCAATCGGACCCTCATGGGGCGCGCCATCTTTGCCACTGGCGGCAGTCGCGATGTCGCAGAGCGCCTGGGCTACAACTTGCGCGCGGTGCACTTCTTCATCTTTGCCTACACCGGCGCTCTTGCCGGGGTGGCGGGAATGATCCACGTCTGCAGCAGCCGAATGGCCAACCCGTTCGACCTGGTCGGGATGGAGATCGACGTCATCGCCGCGGTCGTACTGGGCGGTGCGCGCATCACCGGCGGTACCGGGACCGTCACCGGCACTGTGCTGGGCGTGGTGCTGGTCGTGGTCATCAACAACGTGCTGATCATGGCGGGCGTGCCGAGTACCTGGCAGCGCCTGGTGGTCGGCGCCTTCATTCTGGTTGCAGGTGCGTTCTTTGTGGTGCGCCGCCGGCGTTGACCGTGCCAAGCGCAAGAACGAAAAACATAAGGAGAAGAATATGAAGAAGTTTTTAAATCAAGCTGAAGACTTCGTCGACGAAATGCTCGACGGCATCTACACCGCGCACCCAAAGCAGGTCGGCTTCGTAGCGCAGGATCGCCGATGCCTCGTGTCAACGCAGCCGCGTATCAAGGGCAAGGTCGGCCTTGCGACCGGCGGTGGCTCGGGGCACTTGCCGTTGTTCCTGGGCTTCGTGGGCGCGGGTCTGCTGGACGGCGCCGCTGTCGGCGGCGTCTTCCAATCGCCGAGCGCCGACCAGATGTACGAAGTTACCAAGGCCATCGATCAGGGTGCCGGTGTGCTCTATATCTACGGCAACTACACCGGCGATATCCTGAACTTCGACATGGCCACCGAAATGGCCGAAATGGAAAATATCCGGGTGTTGTCGGTGGTCGGCAACGACGACGTCGCTTCTTCGCCGCCAGGGCAGGAACACAAGCGGCGTGGCGTTGCAGGCACGTTCTTCGTCTTCAAGGCAGCTGGCGCCGCAGCGAGTGAAGGCATGGCCTTGGACGAAGTCAAGCGCGTTGCCGAAAAGGCCAAGGCCAATACGCGCACCATGGGCGTGGCACTGAGCAGCTGCATCGTGCCGGAGGTCGGCCACGCGACGTTTTCCATTGGTGAAGAGGAGATGGAAATCGGTATGGGAATTCACGGCGAGCCAGGCATTCGGCGCGGCCCGTTGTTGTCGGCCGACGCGGTGGTCGACGAGATGATGCGACCCATCCTGGCTGAACGTCCTCTGGGCAAAGGCGACGAAGTCGTCGTGCTGGTGAACGGTCTCGGCGCGACACCCAAGGAGGAGTTGTACATCCTCTTTCGGCGAGTCTCGGGGATTCTGAAAGAGCGCGGAGTTTCAATCTTTCACGCCTACGTAGGCGAGTTCGCCACCGCGATGGAAATGGCGGGTGCATCGATCTCTCTGCTCTATCTGGACGATGAACTCAAGCGACTGATTGCGGCGCCAGCGCAGTCTCCGTTCTTCATGCAGAACCCGTTGTGAGGCTTGCATGATGCAAAGCATCGGAAAGACTGATCTGGCCGGACTGTTCGAACGCCTGCGTGACGTTTTTGCCCAGCAACGCGCATTCCTGATCGAGCTCGATGGAAAGGTCGGCGACAGCGACTTGGGCATCACGATGAACAAGGCCTTCGCCGCTGCCTTCGTCTCGGTCCAGGCCAACACGGGCGACTCGATCGGCAAGACACTGCAGCTTGCCGGTATGGCGATCGCCAAGGCAGCGCCATCGACCATGGGCACGTTGACTGCGACCGGTTTCATGAGTGGCGGCAAGGCTCTGGGCGAATGCCTCACGCTTTCCACTGCCGAATGGAGTGTTTTCTGGCGGGCCTATCACGATGCCGTAGCGCAGCGCGGCAAGGCGCAGCCGGGCGACAAGACGGTGGTCGATGTGCTCGGTCCGATTGCAGCCTCGCTCGAATCGTCAGCAAAGACGCAATCGCCGCTGCCGGATGCGCTGACGCTGGCAACCGAGGTCGCGGCGCAAGCACTCGAAGCGACCCGCACGATGGTGGCTCAGCATGGCAAAGCCGCCTGCTTCCAGGAGCAGTCGCTGGGCCTGCAGGATGCGGGCGCGACGGTAGCGTTCCTGCTCATCGACACGCTGCGTGCTTTCGCCACGCAAGACGAAAGCACGAAATAAGTCGCTGGCCATGGCCAAGAAGTCCGGTCGCGACGGCCACGAACTGATCACGCTGTGGGGCGAATCGGACTTCCGCTCGCCGATGATCGACGGCGACTTCGCGGTGTCGTTTCACCTGCGGACGATGGTGAAGGACACGGAGTTGATCCGCAACCACTCAGAGAAATTCGGCGTACCGGTCATGTGATGCCGCCGCCCTGAAGAGCCGCTGTCTTCAAGACTCGAGTCCCGCGAAGTGGCCGCGCGTGAAGGCCTCTTCGAAGATCGAATAGCCCGACCAGTCGGCGTGCGCGAAGGCCAGTCGGCCGCTCACGATGCGTTCTCTTCTTTGCGCGGCACCCAATTGGGTCAGCAGCCCCGGCGTCGGCATTGCCATGGCATGCCCGTAGCGCGTGATGTCGATGCGCGTCGTGAGCGAAGGCAAGTCCGGATGCGGCACCGACAACTCGGCGAGCAGGTCGTCACGCCAGCCGCTCCATGGCCGGTCGAGCAACAGCTTTCGACCATCGCCCGTATCGCTCGCGCTCGGGCCTAACGGGCGGTACCAGCTCAGCACGGTCGGTGCGGGCGTCGGGTCGAGCGTCTGATGGCGCGCATCGACGTAGCCCAGGCCGGGCGTATCGTAGACGAGGTTATCCCAGCTCGGCGCAGCGCCGTGCCCGTTGTCGCCGAGCGGCGCGCGCAAATGCACGTTGGCGACGAGCCACGGTGCGTAGCGCACGTTGGCCGCTGCATTGCGAAGTACGGCGGGCGAGTTCTCGACCACACGTGCCGCGATGAAGACCGGCAGCGCGACGATGCAACGCTCGGCCTCCCAGCGCATCGTCGTATTCGTCGCGGCATCGAATGCATCGACCTCGACGCCGGATCGCGATTCGGCAATGCGCGTGACAGCATGTGCCACTTTGATCCGGTCGCCGAGTGGCCCGACCATACGACGCGCGAGCCACGCATTGCCTTCGGGCCATGTCAACACAGCGTCGCGTTCTCCGCTGTCGTCGCCCGGCGCATGGAAGCCGTGTCGGCTTGCAAAGTAATGGATGCCAGCCCAGGCCGAGACGTGTGCGAGGCCAGCGCCGTAGTCGTCGCGGCAGCAATAGTCGAGGTACCAGCGCAGATGCGTGTCACCGAGGCTTTCCTGGTCGAGCCATGCCGCGAAGCTGACCGCATCGAGCGCCAGCATCTCGGGCGTCGCTGCCATCTTTGCCATTGGGATGGCGAACCGCGTCTTGCGCTGCGACGCTTCGACGCGGGAAGCAAAGAGCCTGTACTGCGCGAGCGTCGACTCGGTCACGCCATGCACCGGCAGCAGGCCTTCTTGCCACTCGCCTTGAAAGAACAGCCGCTCCTGCGGGCTGTGGCACAAGTTGCGCTCGTCGTACTCCCAACGGCCACTCACGCGCTTGCGCAAGCCGAGTTCTTCGAGCAGGTCTTGCACTTCGCTCGCGTCATCGCCGGGCACCGGCAGGTAGTGGGCACCGAGTGGGCAGGCGATGCCTTCCAACATCCCACCGCGGCTGTTGCCGCCAGCGCTGTCTTCCAGTTCGAGCAGCACGAAGTCATCGATGCCGGAGAGTCGCAGTGCGCGCGCGGCGGCCAGGCCCGCCACGCCGCCGCCAGCGATCACGACACGTGTGCGGAACACTGTTGTCGGCGTCGATGCCTTCAGCGCACCGTCCCGCAGCGCATGGCCTCGTGCCACTTCGATGCCGGTGAAGCCGCCCTCGATCGACTGTGGGGCGTCGCAGCCGGCGAGCGCCAGGGCGCCTGCGGTCGCCGCGATGAAATCTCGCCGCTTCAATGCGCGACCACCTTGCCCCACTCGCTCTCGTAAGTGGTCACCAGGATCTGGTTCGACAGCCGGTTGACCTCAGTCGGCACGCGTGCCATGTCGAGTGGAAAGTCGAACATCAGCGGCAGCGTCGCCGCCGACAAAAAGCGCAGGCCGCCAGGCAGCGCGTCAGGTGCGCGCCATGGCCGGCGGCTCGCGATGATGAAGCCCCATTCGCCAAAGCTTGGCACATGCACGTGATACGGCGTGGCCGTGAGCCCCACCGATTCGATGGTCGTCGCGACGGTCCAGAAACTCTTGCGCGCAACCAGCGGGGACGTGGTCTGGATCACTGCATAGCCACTCGCAGAAAGCCGCTTTTCGAGCAGCGCGTAGAAGCTGTTCGTGTAGAGCTTGCCGATCGCGAAGTTGGTCGGGTCCGGGAAGTCGACGACGATGACATCGAACATGTCGCCGGGTTGCTGCAGCCATTGGAAGGCATCGGTGTTGACGATCTTCACCTTGGGCGATTTCAGAGAACCACCGTTAAGCGCAGCCAGCGTCTCATGGTCGGTAAAGAGCTTCGTCATGTTCGGGTCGAGCTCGACCAGCGTGACCTCTTCGACCGACGGGTATTTGAGGATTTCGCGCACGGCCATGCCATCGCCGCCGCCCAGCACCGCAACGCGCTTTGGCGCACCTTGCGCCGCCATGACCGGATGCACCAGCGCTTCGTGATAGCGGTACTCGTCACGCTCGGCGAATTGCAGATTGCCGTTCAAGAACAAGCGATGCCCGAGCAGGCCACGCGTGACGACGATGCGCTGGTACGGTGACGTGGTGCTGAACACGATGCGGTCTTGATAAAACTTGTCTTCGGCCAGCGTCGTGATGTGGTTAGCAAACACGAAGGCGGTGCCGATCGCGATCAGCGCCAATGCACAAGCCGTTGCATGCGCGCCGATGCCGCGCAGCTCATGCCGGAACAGCCAGAGCGTCCACACGGCCACCGCCGCATTCATGAATCCGAACAGCAGGCCGGTGCGGATCATGCCGAGCTGCGGCACCAGCACCAGCGGAAAAGCGATCGATACAGCCAGTGCGCCGAGGTAGTCGAAGGTCAGCACCTGCGACACCAGATCTTTCAGCAGCACGTTGCGCCGAAGGATGCGCATGACCAGCGGAATCTCCAGCCCTACCAGCGTGCCGACAATCATCACGAGCCCGTAGAGCAGCAGTCGAAACGAACCCGGCAGGTACGCGTTGGCGAGAAAGAGGATGGCCGGCAACGAGCCGCCGACAACAGCCACCAGCAGTTCGATGCGCAGAAAGTGCGCGGGCAACTGCCGATCGAAATAGCGCGAGAGCCACGAGCCCACGCCCATGGCAAACAGATAGGTGCCGATGATGGTGCTGAACTGCAGCACCGAGTCGCCGAGCAGGTAGGAACTCAGCGCTGCCGCGCTCAGTTCGTACACCAGCCCGCAGGCCGCGACGACGAAGACGCTCGCGAGCAGCGCAATTTCGACCGGCTGCGGGCCTGTCGAGCGAGGCCCGCTCAGCGCACTGTCGGTCAATGAATCGCAGCGGCAACGATGATGCAGATCCCGAGGCTCATGGCCGCGACCACCAACCCCAAGGCCACGTTGTGCTTCTCGACGATTTCGTGCCAGAGGTCGTAGGGCGTGAGCTTGTCGATGATCAAAAAGCACAGCCAGAAGATCAGCACGCCGATCAGCGCGAAGACCAGCGACGACAGGATCACGCCCGGCTTCAAATATTCAAATCCCATGATGAGGACCTCCGGAAAAAATGGATGTCATTTGTGGCCACCACCACTCGAAAAACCGCCGTATGAGCCGCCCGAGCTCCGTGAGCCGCCCGACGAGCTGCTGCAAGTGCTAAGGATGATCAACAGAACAATGATCACCACACCGATCAGGATGATGGTGCCGCAGCCCAGGCCAGATCCCAACGCCGCACTCACCGGCAGCACGTCGCCGCGCTTGAACATGTCCTTCTTCGCATCGAGCTTGAACGCGCTGGCCACTGTCGCGCTGTCGAGCTTGCCACCGGAAGACCATGTCAGCTCGTTCGCCGAACGCTCCATGGACAACAGTGTGGCGCCGGCCGCGAAGTCACGGTTGAAAGTCTTTTGCCCACGCTCAACTTTCCAGTAGAACTCCCCCGCCACATAGGTCGTCTCGGCGTTGTAGGCGTACTGCTGCTGAAAGCGCTTGCCCATGTACGTGGCAGCGGAACCGCTTTCGGCCATGGTGGGCGCGCCGGTGGTCGGCTGCACCATGCTCCAGCCGTCGGTCGCGTCGACCAGAAAGCTGAAGCCGCGCTTCTTGTTGTAGAGCAGGTATTCGTCCCAGCCGAACATCTCGTCGTCGCCGGGCTCCTGCCCCATTCGATGCTGAAACCCAACCACCTGCCACGACGCGCCTTGCAGCTGCCCGAGTGCACCGAGCGCGATGAGCGGGCGCACCGGCTCGGCTTGCTCGGCGTGCTTCAGTTCACCGCCGATCCCCTGCGTCAGGTCGATGATGCTGTTGCATGCGCGGCAGGTAATGGTCTTGCTGTCGGCGAAGTTGACCGTGACCGGCGCGCCGCAGTTCGGGCAATTGAAGCCGCGGCCTTTTTCTTCTTTGCCCGATTCGTCGCGCAAGCCGGCGAGCTGCAGGTCTTCGAGCAGCACCGATCGACCCAGGCTGGCCGCGGGCGGCATGCTGCCGTAATCCAGGCTCAGCACCAGGCCCTGGTCGTTACGCAGTTCGACCATCGCGAACGGTTTGCCGAGATCGGGCAGCTTCGGCAGCTCGCCTTGCGCCGACACCAGCGTCACTTGCTGGTTCGACGCGACGGTGTAGTTCTGGCCGTTGAACGCGGTGGTCGCGCCGACGACCAATGCTCCGGCCGACGGCGCCGGCTGCTTCAGCTCGTACGGCAGCGTGAAGACGTAGGCGCCGTTGTCTTCGCTGAGCGTGCCCGTGCGGTCGCCGTCGAGTCGCGCGATCCACTCGGTCCAGCGGCCGCCTTCGTAGGCGTACTGCAGACGACCGACCAGCGTGAAGGGCTTGTCCTGGATGCGACCGGCGGCAAAGAGCTGCAACGGGCTGAAGTCGTCGAACAGCTCGGCCATCTTGCCGATGCGCGCCAGCGTGTCGCCCTGTCGCACGACAGTGCTCTGGCAATAAGGGCAAATGGCGAACGTCGACTGCGCCGACCGGAATTCGACCGGCGCGCCGCAGCCGGGACACGGCGCGCGGTAGTAGCGCTGGCTGCCGGTGGCGTCAGCCACGGCACACGCGCCACGGGGGCGCTGTCAGGACCATGTCGCGCGTCTAGACAAGCTTCTTGAGCAGGTCGGCCTTCTTGGCGTCGAACTCTTCCTGCGTGAGGATGCCCTTGGTCTTGAGCTCGCCGAGCTTTTCGAGCGTGGTCATGACATCGGCGGGGCTGACGACCGCGACCGACGGTTGCGCCGCTGCGGCAGCGCTCGCGGCGGCTGCGGCGTTGTTGTTCGGATTCAGGCCCTGCGCCAGGTTCTGCGCCATCACCTGGCCGAGCGCCACACCGGCCCCCAGGCCCATTGCGTCGCCCGCGATGCCACCGCCGCTGGCCGAGCCCTCGGCAAACTTCGGAATCGCCTGCGCGGTCTGGTATTGCATGAACTTGCCCATGTCGTTGCCGACCATGCCCATGCCGATCTTCTGGTCGAGGATCTTCTGCAGCTCCTCGGGCAGCGACACGTTCTGGACCGTGATGTTCTCGAGCTTGATGCCGATCTTCGCGAACTCGGGCACGAGTTGCGCGGCCAACGCTTGCGCAAAGCTGATCTGGTTGGCCGCCAGGTCGAGAAACGGCACGCCGCTGGAGGCGATAGCGTTGCTGATGTTCTGCAGCACGATGCCGCGCAACTGGCCATCGAGATCGGTCACGCTGTAGATGTCGCGCGTGCCCGAAATCTCGTTATAAAACAGCTTGGGGTCGGCAATCCGATAGCTGTAGTTGCCAAAGGCTCGCACACGCACCGCGCCGAAGTCCTTGTCGCGGATCGTGATGGGCTGCGGCGTTCCCCACTTCTGGTCGATCTGCTGGCGCGTGCTGAAAAAGTAGACGTCGCTTTTGAATGGCGACTCGAAGAGCTTGTCCCAGTTCTTCAGGTACGTGAGCACCGGCAGCGTCTGCGTGGTGAGCTTGTACATGCCGGGCCCGAAGACGTCGGCGACCTTGCCCTCGTTCACGAACAGCGCGATCTGCGATTCGCGCACGGTAAGCGAGCCGCCGTTCTGGATTTCCATCTCCGCCATCGGGAAGCGCCAGGCCAGCGTGCCATCGCCGGTCTCGGTCCACTGGATGATGTCGATGAACTGTTTCTTGATGAAATCCATCAGCGCCATGGTCGCTCCTCGTCCGGAATGTGCCGGGGTGGTTTTTGAGCTGGGGATATTGCCACATTGCCCCGCACGGCCCCACGGATTTCGGGCGTGCTCGGCTCTGCCATGCGGCCTATGTCGGGCGGGGTCGAGGTCTACAATCGGCGCCCCCAGAAGAAGCGCGATTGCAGCGCAGCCCAAGGAGCCCAGGCCCATGTTCGAATCGACCCCCGCCACCCCGTCCGCGCCTTCTGCCGAGGACAAACGCGCCGAGCTGCGGCGCGCCGCGTTGGAGTATCACGAGTTCCCGGTGCCCGGCAAGATCGCCATCGCGGCGACCAAGCAAATGGTCAACCAGCGCGACCTGTCACTGGCTTATTCGCCAGGCGTCGCCGCCCCTTGCGAAGAGATCGTCAAAGACCCGCTCAACGCCTTCAAATACACCTCGCGCGGCAACCTGGTCGGCGTGATCACCAACGGCACCGCTGTGCTCGGGCTCGGCGACATCGGCGCTCTGGCTTCCAAGCCGGTGATGGAGGGCAAGGGCGTACTCTTCAAGAAGTTCGCAGGCGTCGACGTGTTCGACATCGAGATCGACGAGAAAGACCCTGCCAAGCTGGTCGAGATCATCGCGTCGCTGGAGCCGACCTTTGGCGCCATCAACCTCGAAGACATCAAGGCACCCGACTGCTTCTACGTCGAGCGCGAGCTGCGCAAACGGATGAAGATCCCGGTGTTCCACGACGACCAGCATGGCACCGCGATCACGGTTGCCGCCGCAATGCTCAACGGCCTCAAGGTCGCGGGCAAAGACATCGGGCAGGTCAAGCTCGTCACGTCAGGCGCCGGTGCCGCCGCGCTCGCCTGCTTGAACCTGCTGCTCAAGGTCGGCCTGAAGCGCGAGAACGTCTACGTGACCGACCTTGCGGGCGTCGTCTACGAAGGCCGCACCGAGCTGATGGACGACGACAAGCGCCAGTACATGCAGAACACCGAAGCGCGCTCGCTGTCGGACGTGATCGAAGGCGCGGACGTGTTTCTGGGCCTTTCTGCAGGCGGCGTGCTGAAGCCGGCGATGGTCGCCAAGATGGCGCCCCGCCCGGTGATCTTCGCGCTGGCCAATCCCAACCCCGAGATCGCACCGGAAGACGCGCATGCGGTGCGCGACGACCTGATCATGGCGACCGGCCGCACCGACTACCCGAACCAGGTCAACAACGTACTGTGCTTCCCGTACATCTTTCGCGGCGCGCTCGACTGCGGCGCGACGACGATCACCGACGAGATGGAAATTGCCGCAGTGCGCGCGATCGCTGAGCTGGCGCAAGCCGAGCAGAGCGAACGCGTGGCCGCAGCGTACGTCGGCGAGAAGCTCAGCTTCGGCCCCGAGTACCTGATCCCCAAGCCCTTCGATCCGCGGCTGATGATGAAGATCGCACCGGCCGTGGCGCAAGCTGCGGCCGACAGCGGCGTCGCGTCGCGCCCCATCAAGGACATGGACGCCTACCGCGACAAGCTGCAAAGCTTCGTCTACGCGTCGGGCACGACGATGAAGCCGATCTTCGACGCCGCCAAGCGCGCGTCGAAAAAGCGCGTGGCATTTTCGGAGGGTGAAGAGGAGCGCGTGTTGCGCGCCGTACAGATCGTGGTCGACGAAGGCTTGGCGCGGCCGACGCTCATCGGCCGGCCGTCGATCATTGCGCAACGGATCGAGAAGTTCGGGTTGCGACTGAAGGAAGAGCTCGACTACGACATCGTCAACGTCGAGCAAGACCACCGCTACCGCGACTTCTGGCAGACCTACCACCGCATGACCGAGCGCGAAGGCACGACCGTGCAAACCGCGAAGATCGAGATGCGCCGCCGCCTGACGTTGATCGGCGCGATGCTGCTGCACAAAGGCGAGGTCGATGGCCTGATCTGCGGCACTTGGGGCACGACGCACACGCATCTGCATTACATCGATCAGGTGATCGGCAAGCGACCTGGCGGATGCGAAAGTACACCGCAGGACGTGCCGGTCTATGCCTGCATGAACGGCCTGCTGCTGCCGGATCGCCAGGTGTTCCTCGTCGACACGCACGTCAACTACGACCCGAGCCCGGAAGAACTGGCCGAAATCACGACCATGGCGGCGGAGGAAATGCTGCGCTTCGGGCTCAAGCCCAAGGCCGCGCTGCTGTCGCATTCGAACTTCGGCACCAGCAACGAGCCCAGCGCCCTCAAGATGCGCAAAACACTCGCGCTGCTGCGCGTGCAGGCGCCCTGGCTTGAAGTCGACGGCGAAATGCATGGCGACGTGGCTCTGGACGGCAAGCAGCGCGACGCTGTCATGCCCCACAGCGCGTTGGCGGGAAATGCCAATCTGCTGGTGTTCCCCAACATCGACGCCGCCAACATTTCATACAACCTGCTTAAAACGGCAGCAGGCGGCAACATCGCCATCGGCCCGGTCCTGCTGGGTGCGGCCAAACCTGTGCATATTCTGACGGCGAGCGCGACTGTGCGTCGCATCGTCAACATGACGGCGCTGACAGTCGCCGACGCCAACGTCGAAAGATAAGGCGTCGCACCGAAAGCGGGCGCCAACTTAGCGGCGCACTGCAGTCTTTGCACCCTGCTCAATCTTTGAGCAGGGTACTTGCTATTTGTGCCGAGCTGGTGCACACTGGTGGGCTTGAATTTTCGGGTTAACCCCAAGGTTAATCCACCAATTCGACTCCCGCTCTTTTCCCTCTGGTGCCCCTGGCGGTCACTGTCCAGTCAATGGCCTCGATCACGTTTTTTGCCTCGAAGTTTGCGTTTACCGGCTTGTTGCTGGCGGCGCTGGCGACGGGAACATCCAGTGTCGAAGCCCGCGACTGGTTCGGTCGCCCAGCCGGTCAATCCACGAAGGAATCGATTGCACTGACCGAACTGCCGACGCAGGGTCAGCGAACTTACGAATCAATTTTGAACGGTGGCCCGTTTGCTCACGACAAAGACGGCATGGTTTTCGGCAACCGAGAACGCCAGTTACCCACAGTCCGTCGCGGAAACTACCGCGAATACACGGTCGAAACCCCGGGGTCGCGTGATCGCGGCGCCAGACGAATCGTCTGCGCAGGCGAGCGCAGGACGCCCGACACCTGCTGGTACACGGCAGACCACTATGCAAGTTTCCGGCGCATCGTCCCTTGAAGACCGCATGAACGATGAACTGTTGAGGGGGGCGACGCCTCGAAGCGTCATGACGAAAGAAGACATGTTGACGACAACTATGGAAAGACCAACGGAGATGACCTTATCCCTTCGTTCCGTGCGACCGAACATCGTGCAGTCGATTCGCGCATTCCGCGTCAACGATCTGCAGGAAGCAGCGCACGCGGCGGGCCAGCACTTTCTCTATGCGAATCTGGGCAACGCCCAGACCAAGCAAGACGTGCTCGACCTGATTGCCCAGCAGTTCACCTTCCCGGCGCATTTTGGGAAGAATTTCGACGCGCTGTACGACTGCATGACAGACCCGTTGCATAAATCAGGCCCGCAGCCCGGTTTCATCATCGTGCTCGAGCAGATTCCGGCCAACGCCAAGTTCGACAAGGAAGCACGCGAGCAACTGCTCGATATCTTCCGCGACGCCTCGGACTACTGGGGGGATCGAAAGATACCCTTCAGGTGCTTTTATTCTTTTCTGTAGCCCGTTCTGCACACACCAGCCAAGCAGAACGGGCGAAAGAGGCTTCGCAGGGCACCGACGTGCTCTCGGGCATCGACCTCACCGTCGACCCCACAGCGGAAAAGATGCCGACCGACAAACTCGTCGATGTGTCGCCACTGGCGCTGCGCATGAGCAGCCCATTCAACTCCAACTATTGGCTTTCAGCTGCCTGAAGTGCCCGAGGGCGGCCATAGAGGCCAAGAGGAAAAGCCCGCAATGCGGGCTTTTCTCATTGTGTGACTTTCGTCGCGCAGTCTGGGGGCACGGCTTGGGCTAAAGCCACGTATTCCGCGACGGGTACTTCTTCAGCGCGGCGCTGCGCATCGAACTCGCCTTCGAAGCCATGCGTCTCCAGCCATTTGCCCAATGTGTGGCGCATGATTTTCCGACGCTGGCTGAAGGCCACCTGGACGATCTCTCCGAGCCGCTTGACATCGACTGCCGGCGGAAGGGCCAGCGGCACCATGCGCACGATGGCGCTGTCGACGCGTGGCGGCGGATCGAAGCTCTCGGGCGGTACGAACAGCACGTTGGCCATTTCGTAGCGCCACTGCAGCATCACGCTCAGGCGGCTGTAGTCGGACGTTGCCGGCTTGGCGACCATGCGATCGATCACTTCCTTTTGCAGCATGAAGTGCTGGTCAACCACCCGATGCGCTGAATCGAGCAGGTGAAACAGGATCGGCGTCGAGATGTTGTACGGCAGGTTGCCGACCACGCGCAGCCCCGTTGCCGGCGGCACCGCCAGGCGATCGGCCAAAGCACCGAAATCGACCTTCAACACATCCGACTCGATGACGTCGAGCTGGCCATGACCGCGCAACCTCACTGCCAGATCGCGATCGAGTTCGATCACGGTAAGACGACCTAGACGCTCGACCAGCGGCTGCGTGAGTGCAGCGAGGCCTGGGCCGATCTCGACCATGGCGTCGCCCGGCTGAGGCCCGATCTCGTGCACGATCGCATCGATGATCCCGCCGTCGGTCAGAAAGTGCTGGCCGAAACGCTTGCGCGGGATGTGCTTCACATCAACTTTGCGGCGGTTCGCGGTACTCGACGTACGCGCGGGCACGGACTTCTTGCGCCCAGGTTTCGAATGCCTCGTCGGCCTTCTTCTCACGCAACTCGGCACGCGCCGTTTCGCGCTGCTCGGCCTGGCTGAGCTTGGATTCGCGGCGCCCCTCGACCTGGATAAGGTGCACCCCAAAACGCGAGACCAGCGGATCGCTGATCTGGCCGGGTGCCAACCGATCCATCGCTTCTTCGAACTCGGGCACGAATTGACCCGGTCGCGACCAGCCCAGCTCGCCGCCGTCCTTCGCACTGCCGTCTTGCGAATTGTCTTTCGCCATGGCGGCGAAATCAGCCGATCCGCTCTGGATGCGGCGCTTGAATTCGGCCAGTTTGGCCACTGCATCCGATGTCGGGAGCTTGGGGTCGCTGCGCAGCAGGATGTGGCGCACTTGCGTTTGCGTGACCACGCCTTCGGCGGACCCGGCCTCGCCCTTGGCAAGCACCTTGATCACATGAAAACCAGCGCCCGAACGAACCGGCCCGGCAATGCCGTTGACCGCGACCGATTGCGTCGCCTCGACGAACAACGGCGGGTATTTGTCGGCGCTGCGCAAGCCGATGGCGCCGCCATTTACGCGTTCCGGAGAATCCGACAGGTCGCGCGCCAGCTTGGCGAAGTCTTCGCCCGCCTTGGCACGCTGCGCAATGCCCAGTGCCTTTTGCTGTGCCTTGGCGACATCCGCCGCGCTGGCACCGTCCGGCACCGCGACCAGCACCTGAGCCAGATTGATATCGGGTGCATTCGCTTTCGGGCTCAGCTTTTGCTCGCGCAGGTACTGGTCGACATCCAGGTCGGTGATCTTCAGCTTGTTGTCGACTTCCCGGTCGCGCAGGCGCGTCAGCGTCAGCTGATTGCGCAGGTCGCTACGGAACTCGTCGAGCGTGATGCCATCGGCCTTGACGCGGGCGCGCAACTCGCTCAGGCTGAGCTGGTTCTGGCGCGCCACGGTCTGCTCGGCCTGCTCGATCGCGACATCGTCGACGTTGACTCGCGTCTCTTTCGCGAGCTGCAATTGCGCACGCTCCAGGACAAGCCGCTCCAGCACCAGGCGCGCAAGCTCAGCTCGCGGCACGCGCTCGGCCTCAGCGTTTTCTTTCATCACGCGAGACATCCGCGACTGCACTTCGGTGTTGGTGATCGGCTCCGAATTCACCAGCGCCACGATGTACTCCGCCGAGCGCTGCACGGCCGGGCCGGACGCCGCCGCTGCGGGTGCTGCCGCGCCCGGTGCGGGAGCCACACGCGGGCCGGTACGCATGATGTCGGTGATGCCGCGACCGCTTGGGCGAAAGCCTTGCGCCTGTGCGCTGGACGTAACGACCAATGTCGCAAAACAGGCCAGAGTAAGGGTGGATCGGATGTGGTTCATGGCAGATGTCCTGGCAGATGGCTCAGTCGTAATTGGTGAAGCGGCTCGCGCCGGGATAGGGCGCGCGCAATGGCTGATAACGCTGAATGTTTTGCGTCAGCGTGCGCAGCGGGCTGGTGCCCACACTGGCAAAACCGACGAACTCGAGCTGGAACATGAGCCGCGTCCCCGCTGAGACCTGGCCGGTGCTCAAACGTTCCAGCACCACGCGGCCGATCCAGCAGCAGCCGTCGTATTCGAAGCCGAGCACGCCATCGGTCAAGGTCTTGTCCTGGATGCTGTAGTTGAGGCGGCCGACCGCGTACCAGCGCCCACCACCCGCGCCGCGCCCCGGCCCCAGGTCTTTGCCCTTGTCGCCCCACAGGTCGTTCAGCGGCCACTGGAAGCCGACGTCGATCGACTTGTTGCCGTCGCTACCGCCGGCCGTCGTCGGCGCCTGGAAGCGGTATGACGCAGTGAGGTTGTGATACTGCTCCGGGCTATAACGTGCCGTGACCGCGGTGCGCACCGAACGGTGCGTGTCGGCGTTGTACTGGAACGTCGTGTCCAGGCTCCATTTCGACGTCCAGTTGATCTGGGCGCCCAGCAGCAGATCGCTCACCCCGGCCGGCGAGGCGACAGACGCAGCAGTCGATCCGGTGGCGGGCAGCGTCACGTCCTGGTCCCGGATGCGGTAGCGCTGCGCGATCCCGAAGCGCGCGGCCTCGGCACCGGTGTCGGCGTCGTACAGGCGCGTGGTCAGGCCGACCGTGAGCGCATTGGTGGCCGACACCCGGTCGTGTCCTGAAAACTCGTTCTCGGTGTAGACGGTCGCGAAATTGAAGTCGTTGGACGCACTGTCGTAGACCGGCAAATTACTCTGGTTGCGGTACGGCGTGTAGACGTAATAAGCGCGCGGTTCCAGCGTCTGGCGGAAGGCACGCCCGAAGAAATTGGCATCGCGCTCGAAGATCAAGCCGCTGTCGAGGCTGAAGGTCGGCACAGTACTTGACGCGCTGGTCGAGCCGTTGGCCAGCGCTGAGTCGAGCTGGTAGCTGGCGGTGTGCAGCTTGAGCTTGGGGATGATGAAACCGCCCGACGACAAGAGCGGCCGGCTGATCTCGCCCTCGGCGAACACGCGGTCGCCGTTGGGCTGCAGCTGCACCGACGGATCGGCCCTGAAGCGCGTGTAGTCGGTCGCCAGCTTGATGTCCAAGCCGTGCCAGTCGTACTTGGCATAGTTGGCGGTGATTTGCGGCAGTCGATCGTACGGGGGCGTGATGGTCGAGGCGTCGTACTGCAGCGTCTGGTACTTGGTCGCGCCGAAAGCGCCGCTCCAGTCGTCCTTGCTCCAGTTGAGCGCGCCATTGGTCGCCAGGAGCCGCGAGGTCAGCGACGGGGTCCGCGTGAAATCGCGCCAATAGTTGTCGTCGCTCACGCGGTTGATGTTGAACACCATGCCGAGCGAATCGAGCCCGAAAGGCTTGGGATCGAAGGTTTGCTCATGGTGCGTCCAAAGACCCCAGCGCTTGCGATCGCGCAGCTCGTCCGTCGGCATGTAGTCGAAGCGGATCTGGCCGGAGTACTTGTCCTCGAGGTATCGAAATTCGCTGCCCAGATTGACGCCGCGCTTGCTCATCAGGTCCGGATAGAAGGTCGCATCCCGGTTGGGCGCGATGTTCCAGTAATACGGCGCCGTGATGTCGACTCCGTTGACACTGCTGATGCCCACCGTCGGCGGCAGGAAGCCGGTCTTGCGATCGTTGTTGAGCGGGAAGCTCATGGACGGCAGCGCCGGCGTGCTGATGCCCATGAAGCTAAGGCGAGCATCGGTCGCCACGCCGACGTTTTCTTCGGAGTCGGTGGTGAGCGTCGCAGCGGTCAGGAGCCAGGCCGGCATCCAGCCGGGATAGTCCTCGCGCCGACACGTGGTGTATGTCGCCTGGCGAGCGACCGACACATTGCTGTCGACGAAATCGATTCGCTCGGCGTCGCCATGGGCACCCGTGGCGAGGAATCGATAACGCACGTTGTTGAAAAAACCCTCGAAGGTTTCGAGCTTCAACTCGAGCTCGGGGCCCTCGTAGACATTGCCCGCCTGATTCACGCGGACATTGCCCCGGGCCTTGGCCAGATCGTCCGGCTGGTAGTACTCGAGACGGTCGGCGTTGATGACGGTATCGCCCCGCCGCATCGATGCATGGCCTTCGACGATCGTTTCAAGATCGGGTCGGCCCGACAGCTTGTCGCCATCGACAAAGCTCGGGAGCTGACCCCGCTCGGCTGGCGGCAATGTTTCGGTGAGCTGCGGCGTGCGCTTGAGCATGAGCGGCGGATCGACGGCGGGCGCATCCTGCGCCAGCGCGCCGTGCGCATGCAGCAACGCAAGTGACAGCGCGGCCAGAGGCAGCGGCGCGCGGCGACGACGCCACATGGCTCGTTTCATTTCAGGCATCGGCACGGTGCAAGGGTTCGTCGGGAAACGGCGCAACTGGGCCGGTGGTTGCAAGGAGGTCGGCTGCGCGGCTGCGAGTCGGATTTGTAGAATCGATTATCCATGACAGCCTCCTCGTCTCCCGCCCCTGAAAACACGACCCCGGTACAACCGTCGCAGCCCTTCGAAGCTGTCGATGCGATCGTCTGGCCAGACACGGCCCGGTCCGCAGCCTTCGACGGCTGGCTGGCGAACCTGGTGACAACACAACGGTTGCGTCCGGACACCGTGCGCCTCGCGTCCGCCGATGCGAGCTTTCGCCGGTATTTCAGGGTCGACACTGCCGACGGCACGACACGCATCGTGATGGATGCACCACCCGACAAGGAAGACAGCGCCCCCTTCGTGAAGGTCGCTGCCCTGATGCGCGAGGCCGGCGTGACAGCGCCCGCGGTGCTCGACTGGGATCAAAGGTACGGCTTTCTGCTGCTCGACGATCTGGGCCACCGCACGATGCTCGACCTCGTCGACCCGGCGAATGCCAACGCCAGCCGGCCGCTATACGACGAGGCGATCGATGCGCTGATCCGCTGGCAGCTCGCATCGCGCCCGGACGTATTGCCGCCCTACGACCGCGCCTTGCTCGAACGCGAGCTCGCCCTTTTTCCGCAGTGGTACATCACGCAGCACCGCGGCATGGCGGTCACCGGCAAGTTGCAGGAGCGGCTGGAACGCAGCTTCAAGCTCATCGTAGAGAGCAACCTGGCCTCGCCCAACGTCTATGTGCACCGCGACTTCATGCCGCGCAACCTGATGGTTCGCGACGGTGCTGCAAGCGGCTTGCTTGGCGCTGCCAACGACATCCAGGGCGGTACGCGCCTTGGTGTCCTGGACTTTCAGGACGCGGTCTACGGCCCGATCACCTATGACATCGCCAGCTTGTTGCGCGATGCTTTCCTGAGCTGGGATGAAGCGTTCGTGCTCGATGTCACCGTGCGCTATTGGACCGCCGCCCGCAAGGCCAAGCTGCCGGTCGATGCCGACTTCGGCGCCTTCTATCGTGCGGTCGAGTGGATGGGTTTGCAACGCCACCTGAAGGTCGCTGGCATCTTCGCGCGCCTCACCTTGCGCGACGGCAAGCCGAAGTACCTGGCCGACACGCCCCGCTTCATCGCCTACATTCGCGCCACTGCGGCCCGGTACACGGAACTGACGCCACTGCTGCGCGTGATCGACGAAGTCGAAGGCAACACGGCTTTGTCCGGCTTCGCGTACGGCCGCGTCTGAAATGCCACGGTTTCATTGTTCGGTACCGTTGAGTGCCCGTGTATCACTGGACCTGCCAGCAGGCGCTGCGCGCCATGTGCAGGTGCTGCGCATGCAGCCTGGCGATGCGCTGACGCTGTTCGACGGCAGCGGCGGCGAGTACGACGCGACGGTCGAGCGCATGGGCCGCAGCGATGTTGCAGTCATGGTCGGCGACCATCGTTCGATTGAGCGCGAAGCGGCGCGTGCCGTGCACCTCGTCGTCGGCATGCCGGCGAACGAGCGCATGGACTGGCTGGTCGAAAAGGCAACCGAATTGGGCGTCGCGAGCATCCAGCCGCTGATGACGGCGCACGGCGTGTTGCGCCTGGCCGGTGAACGTGCCGACAAGAAGCGCGCGCATTGGGAAGCCATCGCCATCGCCTCGTGCGAGCAATGTGGACGCAACGTCGTGCCGGTGATCCATCCGGTCCGGTCGTTCGCTGCGTGGCTCGGTTCGATGCCTTCAGAAGTGGCGCCGGCGGATGCACCGGCACGCTTCGTCCTCAGCCTGGCGGACGGGACGCGTCCCTTGAACGCCGTGCTTCCGACGATCGGTGGCCGCGACGCACTGGTCTTGAGCGGGCCCGAAGGCGGCCTGAGCGGCAGCGAAGAGCAAGAGGCAATTGGGCACGGCTTCATGCCGGCCACGCTCGGTGCCCGCGTACTGCGCGCTGAAACCGCAGCGCTGGCGGCATTGATGTTGTTGTCCGACGCATCCGAAGCCCGCTAAGCCCCTGAACCCTGTTCCGCCCGTTCCTCCGATGCTTGCCCTCAAACTTCGTCGCCTCGCTTCTGTCACTTCCGCAATCGCGCTCCTTTGCTCGAGCGCGCTTCACGCCCAAGGCTTCAATGCCGTGGCGCCAACGCCGCTGCAGGTGCCACCCGCAGTCGACAAGGCGTTCGAACAACTGATGGCCTCACCGGTCATCAAGCAGTTGCTCGAAGCGGTGCAAGCCGACCACACCCGCTCGATCGAAGACCTGAAGATGCTGACCGAGATAGAAGCGCCGCCTTTCAAGGAGCAGAAGCGCGCCGAGGCTTATCTCGCACGCATGAAAGCACTCGGCCTCGCCGATGCACGCATCGACAGCGAAGGCAACGTCGTCGGCCTGCGCAAAGGCACCGGTAACGGTCCCAAGCTGTTGATCTCGGCGCACCTCGACACGGTGTTTCCGGCCGGCACCGACGTCAAGGTGAAAGAGCGCGACGGCAAGCTCTACGCGCCCGGTATTTCAGACGACGTACGCGGCCTGTCGGTGCTGCTGTCATGGCTCAAGGTACTCAACGACAACAAGGTGCAGACCGTCGGCGACCTGCTCTTCGTCGGCAATGTCGGCGAAGAAGAGCTGGGCAACCTGCACGGCATGAAGCACATTTTTGCCGAGCATCGCGACATCGACGGCATGGTCGGCCTCGAGCCGGCACCCGATGGTGCCGTGCTCGTGCTGGGCACCGGCAGCCATCGCTATGAAGTGACCTTCAAAGGTCCGGGTGGGCACAGCTACGGCGCCTTCGGCCAGGTGCCGAGTGCCATCCACGGCATGGGCCGCGCCATCGCCAAGATCGCCGACATCCAGACGCCGAGCGTGCCGCGGACGACCTTCACTGTTGGCACCGTGGGCGGCGGCACCTCGGTCAACACCATTGCGCCCGACGCGCGCATGGCGATCGACATCCGCTCCGATGCGATGGCGCCGCTGCTCGAAACCGAGAAGAAAATCCTCACCGCTGTGGACGAAGCCGTCGCCGCGGAGAACAAGCGCTGGAACGTCGACACGCTGACCGTATCGACCAAGCTCATCGGCGATCGCCCGGGTGGCCGCACGCCGGGCGATTCGGTCATCGTCGAAGCAGCAGTGCGATCGAACACCGCCTTCGGCCTCAAGACGCTGATGTCCGGTGCCAGCACCGACGCCAATGTGCCGATGTCTCTCGGCATCCCCGCCATCGTCATCGGCGGCGGCGGAAAGACCGGCAACTTTCATGCGCTGTCGGAATGGATCGACGTCACCGATGCGTGGAAGGGTGCGCAGAACTCGCTCTTCACCGTGCTCGGGCTGGTCGGCGTGCAAGGCGTGAGCGAACCACTGCTGGCAAAGCGCCCGCCTCGGACGGCTGTCGTCGGTCAGGCAACGGCGCCGAAGTAATTGCAGCAAGACGGCGCGCCCGGTAGGGAAAAGACAGTTTCCTTTATTCCGCGCGTCGACCGACAATGCCAGCAGTTCTGTCACACGCACGAGGGGAAACTCATGGGATTGTTCGATTCGATAGTCGGTCAGGTGTTGGGCGGGTTGCCTCAGTCGCAGTCGGCACCGCAGGGCGGTATGCCTGCCAGTGGCATGCCCATGGGTGGCGGCCTGGGCGGACTCGGTGACCTCGGCGGTTTGGCCGGCGCACTCGGCGGCCTGCTTGCCAACAACGGGTCGCAAGGCGGCCTCGGCGGCTTGGTCTCCAAGTTCGAGCAAGCCGGCCTCGGCGATGTCGTCGGCTCGTGGATCGGCAAAGGCGACAACGTGCCGATCTCTGGTGGTCAGCTCAATGACGTGCTCGGCAATGACACCGTGGCGAGCATCGCCAGCAAGTTGGGCATCAACGCGGCGACGCTGTTGCCTCTGCTGGCGACCATGCTGCCGCAGTTGATCGACCATCTGACGCCGCACGGACAAGTCCCTGCTCAGGGATTAGGCCAGCACGACGATTTGTTGTCGTCGTTGAGCGGATTGCTTCAAAAGGGCTAGCAACGAAGCCCGCAGGTTTCATCGCAAGTCGAGCGCTCGGGAGGGCGCTCTTTTTTTGTCTATTGCGATCAGGCGGTCGCAGCTGCACCTGCCGAATGCGCGGCATGCGCCACAGGCAATGCGGCGATGACTTCGGCCACGGCTGCCGTCAGCTTCTTCGCATACGGCACATGCAGGAACTCGTTGGGCCCGTGCGCGTTGCTCTTGGGGCCGAGCACGCCGCACACCATCATCTGCGCGGTCGGGAAGCCCGCACTCAGCATGTTCATGAGCGGGATGGTGCCGCCCTGCCCGATGTAGCCGCACGGCGCGCCGAAGTGCGCCTGGCTGGCCGCGTTGAGCGCCTGCTCGAACCACGGCGTGATGGCAGGTGCATTCCAACCAGTGGCACCGCCGCCGTGCTCGAAGGTCACCCTGGCCTTGTACGGCGCGTTGTCTTCGAGCAGCGCCTTCATTTCCGCCACCGCCGCACCCGCATCGACCAGTGGCGGCAGGCGCAGCGACAGCTTGAATGCGGTGTAGGGGCGCAGCACGTTGCCCGCATCTTTGAGGGCCGGAAAGCCTTCGGCCCCGGTCACGCTCAAGGTCGGCTTCCAGGTGCGATTGAGCAACGCCTCGAGCGGGTCGGTGGTGGTCGGCAGGGCGAAGGCGGTAGAGCCACCGCAGTCGTAATGCGCCCATGGAAAGCGCTTGTAGACCTCTTCGCCGAGGATCGCGGCTGTCGCCTTCGCCTGCGCCAGTCGGTCTGCAGGCACCTCGCAATGAAAGCTGGCCGGCAGCATGCGACCGGTGGCGCTGTCTTCGAGCCGGTCGAGTACCTGCCGCATGATCCGAAAGCTCGACGGCACCAGGCCCGACGCATCGCCGGAGTGGATGCCTTCGGTCAGCACTTCGACCTTGAGCGTGCCGCTCGCCATGCCGCGCAGCGACGTGGTCAGCCAAAGCTGGTCGTAGTTGCCGGCGCCGGAATCCAGGCAGATCACCAGCCCGACTTCACCGAGCCGATCTTTCAGCGCGGTGACGTAAGGCAGCAGGTCGTACGAGCCGCTCTCTTCGCAGGTTTCGATCAGGCCGACGATGCGTGGGTGCGCCGCGCCCTGCGCCTTCAGGGCCTGCAGCGCGGCGACGCTGGCATACACCGCGTAGCCATCGTCCGCACCACCGCGGCCATACAACAGCCCGTCCAGATACTTGGGCGTCCAGGGGCCGAGGTCGTTGCGCCAGCCGGTGAACTCGGGTTGCTTGTCGAGGTGGCCGTACATGAGCACGGTGTCGGTCATCGTGGTGCCGGTTGCGGGTACCTCGAAGAACAGCACGGGCGTGCGGCCTTCGAGTCGGACGATCTCGAGCTTGAGGCCTTCGACCTTCTGCGCTTCGACCCAGTTCGCTGCGTTGCGCAGCACCGTGTCGAGATAGCCATGCGCTGACCAGTCTTCGTCGAAACCAGGTGACTTGGCCGGGATCTCGATGTAGTCGGTCAGTTGCTTGACGATGTCGGTGTCCCATTTGACAGTGACATCGGACAAGGCGCGGCCGGCGTCGAGCAGGCCGGTGGGAATTTCGCGGTGCAGGGGTGCATTCATGTGGGGTCTCCGCTGAAGGTGAGCAGGGGCAAAACATTATTCTGCGCCGCTTGGAGAGGTTGACGAAAGCGAAAGGCCGAACGCACCATGCAACCCCATGGCAACTTCGAAACCAACCATCTCGAACATACGGGTCGGCATCGGCGGCTGGACCTTCGAACCCTGGCGCGACAACTTCTATCCCAAGGGCCTGTTGCATGCCAAAGAGCTCGGCTACGCCAGCCGGCACACGACCGCCATCGAGGTCAACGGCACCTACTACAGCACCATGAAGCCCGAAAGCTTCAGGAAGTGGCACGACGAGGCGCCGGACGACTTCGTCTTTTCGCTCAAGGCCACGCGCTACGCAACCAACCGCAAACTGCTTTCGACCGCGGGCGAATCGATCGAGCGATTCATCGGCAGCGGCCTCACCGAATTGGGTGAGAAGCTTGGACCCATCGTCTGGCAGTTCATGCCAACCAAGCAATTCGATCCGGAAGACTTCGAAGCCTTTCTCGCCCTTCTGCCGAAGAAGGAAGGCAGCCATGCGTTGCGCCACGTGATGGACGTACGGCATCCGAGCTTCATCGTGCCCGAGTACCAAAAGCTCGCGAAAAGATACAAGGTGACGACGGTCTTCACCGACTCCGACAAGTTCCCTTCGTTCGAACAACCCGAGGGCGAGTTCACCTATGCACGGCTCATGATGAGCGATGCGAAACTGAAGACCGGCTACGCGCCAAAAGCACTCGATGCATGGGCCGAGCGTGCGCAGAAATGGGCAGCGCCGTCAGCCAGAAAGAGGAGCGACGTGTTCGTCTATTTCATCAACGGCGCCAAAGAAAAAGCACCTGCCGCAGCAGGTGCTTTGTTGAAACGTCTGGGATGGAAGCCCGCCGCCTGAGAACGCTCGTGAAAGCGTTCCGGATCAGGCTGATTGCAGCGGCTTGTTGGTCTCGACGCTCTTGGCACCAGAGGCACCGAAGCTGATTTCGCCAGACAGCTGGCCGCCTTCTTCGATCACGATCTTGCTGTAGCGAACCTTGCCGGTGACCTTGCCAGTGGCGTGGATCACGAGCTTCTCACGCACCGTGAGGTTGCCGTCGAACAGGCCATGGATCTCGGCAATGTCGATCTCGGCTGAGCCCTTGAAGGCGCCCTGCTCGGCGATCTGCATCACACGCGAGTCCATCGTGGCTTCGACCAGGCCTTCGACGATCAGCGTATCGCAATCGGTGATCTCGACGCCCTTGAGCTTGATGTTGGGGCCGACGGTGAGCTTGCTGCCGCCTTCCTTCATCGGCGAACCGCCGGCTGCGGCATTGGCGGCTTGCGCGTTGACGAGGGACGAAGGATGTACGGGGCTGCCCGACAGATTGGTCGGCGTGCCGACCAATGGAGCAGGACGGGAAGTGAGCGAATCGGTGTCGCCGGTGCGTTTGCCGAAGAAGGGGGACTGTGTGGCCAAGGGTAGCTCCTCTAGAAAGATGCCTATCGTAAGAACGCAGTCGGGCGGTTCGGCGCTTCTTGGACAAATTTTGAGTAACTGAATAAAACGACTGGGCCTGCGTTGCATACTTTTGGCTGCGTGGGATTTCCATCGAATGCCTCGGCCGCCTGGCCCGCATGCTGCGGCCGGTGGGTAGTCCCCTGAACTCAATCCTCGACACGATCGATCCACCCGATACGACCTTGCGATCCGGCACGGGCTGCACGCATCCCACGAAGCGGCTCTTCCTGACGAACAGCTCGCTGTGGACCGGCGCTGCGCGCGGTAACGCCGTCATCAGTTCGACGAGAGAGAGACCTTCATGCGTATGCCTTCATCGATGCGGTTCACCGGACGACTTTCATCGCCGTCTTCCAGCCGAGCCCTTCGTGCGCCGTGGTGCGCGGCCGGTATTCGCAACCCAGCCAGCCGTCCCAGCCACCATTGGCCGACAACTCGTCGATGAGCGCGAACAGATAGGCGTAGTTGAGCTCGCCCTGATCAGGCTCGTTGCGCTCGGGCACGCTGGCGATCTGCAGATGCCCGACGCGCCCGGTCGGCAGGTACTTGCGCAACTTCATCGCGACGTCGCCCTCGACGATCTGGCAGTGGTACAGGTCCATCTGCACTTGCAGATTGAGCGCACCGACCGCATCGATGATCTCGTGCGCATGGTCTTGTCGGTTCAAGAAGAAACGCGGTATGTCGCGCGTGTTGATGGGTTCGATCAACAACCCAGTGCCCTGTTTCGCCGCCTCGACCGCGGCCCAATGCAGGTTCGCGATGTAGGTCGGCTGCAAGGTATCGCGCTCGATGCCTTCGGGTACCAGGCCGGCCATCACGTGGATGCGTGGGCACGACAGCGCCTTCGCATAGCCCAAGGCCTTGTGGATGCCAGCGCGAAAATCAGCCTCGCGCCCGGGCAAGCAGGCGATGCCGCGTTCGCCGCCATCCCAGTCGCCCGGCGGCGCATTGAAGAGCACTTGCTGCAGGTCGTTGTCGCGCAATCGAGCTGCCAGATCGGCCTCCGGCCACTCGTACGGGAAGAGGTACTCGACCGCTTTGAAGCCATCTTTCGCCGCTGCTTCGAAGCGATCGAGAAACGGAAGCTCGTTGTAGAGAAAACTCAGATTGGCCGCGAATTTCGGCATGGCAAAACTCCTGTCTCGTTGTTGTTTGGTGGCTGGTCTTCGCGCCGGCGTCGCCTCAGGCGCGCTCGAACTTGAACACCGCCGTGCTGGCGCGCGCATTGGGCATCCAGCGTACCTTACGGTCCTCCTGCACGCCAAAAGAGTCGAGCACGCGCAGCTGGTTCTTCCCGGCAAGCACCTCGAAATCCTTGAAGGTGCCAACGCGGATATTGGGCGTGTCGTACCACTGATACGGCAGGCGTCGCGTCACAGGCATGCGGCCACGCGCCACGCTCAAGCGATTCGGCCAATGCGCGAAATTTGGGAAGGCGACGATGCCGATACGCCCGACGCGCGCGGTCTCGCGCAGCATCACTTCGGCATTGCGCAGGTGTTGCAGCGTGTCGATCTGAAGCACCACATCGAAGGAGGCGTCGTCGAACATCGCCAGGCCTTCATCGAGGTTGAGCTGGATGACATCGACACCGCGGTGAATGCACTTGAGCACGTTGCCGTCGGCGATCTCGACGCCATAGCCGCTGCAACCGCGCTCGCGTTGCAACAGGTCGAGCAGGGCACCGTCGCCGCAGCCCAAGTCGAGCACGCGCGCGCCGTGAGGCACCAGACGGGCGATCAGTTGTTGGGTGTCGCTATCGCTCATGCCGGCAACCCCAGCTCGGTTGCGACGCGCTCGAAGTAGGAACGCACGACGCCGACGTAGCGCACATCGTCGAGCAAGAAGGCATCGTGGCCGTGCGGCGCATCGATCTCGGCGTAGCTTACGTTGCGACGGTTGTCGAGCAAGGCCTTCACCATTTCGCGGCTCCGGGCCGGGGAAAAGCGCCAGTCGGTCTTGAAGCTGACCAACAAGAACTTCGCCGTGGCCTGGGCGAAGGCAAGGCTCAAGTTGCCGCCGTGGTCACGTGCCGGATCGAAATAGTCCAGCGCGCGGGTGATGAGCAAATAGGTATTGGCGTCGAAGTACTCGCTGAACTTGTCGCCCTGGTAGCGCAAGTAACTTTCGATCTGGAATTCGACCTCTTGCGTCGAATAGCGATAAGTCGTCGGGTCGGCCTCGCCTTTGACGGCGCCGAGCGCCGCTGGGCCGCCCGGAGGCGCGAGCGCCCCCTCGGGGGGCAGCGAACCACGCGCAGCGGGTAGCGTGGGGGCCCGCGGCTGCAGCATTCGCCCGAACTTCTCGTTCATCACGTCGTCGCTGAGGTAGGTGATATGGCCGATCATTCGCGCGATCCGCAAACCGCGCTTCGGGATGACGCCGTGCTCATAGAAGTGGCCGCCATTGAAGTCCGGGTCGGTCACGATGGCGCGGCGAGCGACCTCGTTGAAGGCGATGTTCTCGGCCGTGAGGTTGGGCGCGCTGGCGATGACGACGGCATGACCAACGCGCTCCGGATATTGCAAGGTCCACGACAAGGCCTGCATGCCGCCCAGGCTGCCTCCCATAACGGCAGCGAGCCGCTGAATGCCAAGTCGGTCGAGCAACGCAGCTTGCGCATCGACCCAGTCTTCGACCGTCACCACCGGGAAGTCGGCGCCGTAGATGCGGCCGGTCGCCGGATCGGTGTGCATGGGACCGGTCGAGCCGAAGCACGAGCCCAGGTTGTTGACGCCGATGATGAAGAAGCGATCGGTGTCGAGCGGCTTGCCCGGGCCGATCATGTTGTCCCACCAGCCTTCCGACTTCTCCTGACCTTCGTACATGCCCGCGACGTGGTGCGAAGCATTGAGCGCATGGCACACGAGCACCGCGTTGCTCTTGTCGGCATTGAGCTTGCCGTAGCTTTCCCAGGCGAGCGAGTAATCGCTGATCGACGCACCGCTTCGCAGAGCAAGCGGCCCCGTAAACGACATCGACTGAGAAATAACGATCATGAAGGAACTCGGCCTCGCCAAAAACGAGCCGGGTCCGGCATCCGTCTTTAGCAGTATTTGTTAAGCGCCCGCAAGCTGGAAGCAAATCGGCGCGTCGGGAAAGTATAGCAACGCATTCGCTATCAGGGCGGCGGCACCATGCACCACGCCGAACGCCTATGTTGTAAGCGGGCGCTGACTTCACCAATCTTGCAGCGCAAGACACAAACACAAATTCCTCGTTGCATTTATAAGATTTCACTCATAATAAAAATGCTTCCCGCCAACTTCCGGGGCGGCGAATTCGGTGATCGGCCAGCTGCGCGCGACACAACGGTTCGTTGGGTCACGCCTTCAGGGCTCCATCGCTTTTGTGTTTGTGTTGATATCAGGAGTCCATCGATGGGCAACAAACTGTACGTCGGCAATCTGCCGTATTCGGTCCGCGACGGTGATCTGGAACAGGCGTTCGGTCAGTTCGGCGCGGTGACCAGCGCCAAGGTGATGATGGAACGGGATACCGGCCGTTCCAAGGGCTTCGGTTTTGTCGAAATGGGCAGTGACGCTGAAGCGCAAGCAGCCATCAACGGCATGAACGGCCAACCGCTCGGTGGCCGCAGCGTCGTCGTCAATGAAGCCCGGCCGATGGAAGCCCGTCCTCCGCGCAGCGGTGGCGGCTACGCCGGTGGTGGTGGATATGGCGGCGGCGGTGGAAGTGGTGGCGGAGGAGGCTACGGCGGTGGTGGCGGTGGCCGAAGCGGCGGCGGTGGTGGCGATGGTGGTTTCCGCAGCCCTTACGGTGCCGGCCCGCGCGGTGGCGGTGGTGGCCGCAGCGGTGGCGGTGGTAGCAGCGGCGGTGGCAGTGGTGGCGGCTACGGAGGCGGTGGCAACAGCGGCTACTGAGCAGCAGGTTGCTCAGAACGAAAAGGCTCCTCGGGAGCCTTTTTTGAATGGTTAGTGCTCCGTCTGCCGCTTTTTCCGCCCACGTCCTTGCACGAGCCGGTCGTACAGCGCGTTGGGCACCAAGCGCATGAGCTTGGCGATCATGCCCATCTGCCAGGGAATGACCCGGTAGCTGGTACCGGACTCGATCGTCTTGAAGGCCGCGTCCGCGAACTCGCTGGCCTGCATCAAAAAGGGCATGCCGTAGCGGTTGCCTTGCGTCAGTGGCGTGTCGATATAGCCGGGGCACAGCGTGACGACCTTGACGCCGCTCGGTCGCAATTCACCGCGCAAACTTTCGCAATACGCCACGACGCCGGACTTGCTGGCGCAGTAGGCGCCATGCCCCGGCAACCCACGGATTGACGCGACGCTGCCGATGCCAACCAGGCGCCCGCTGCCGCGCTTCGCCATGGCGGCGACGAACGGATGAAAGGTCGCTGCCAGACCGATGTTGTTCACTGCGAAAGTGCGGGCCAGCACGTCGATATCGCCCCGCTCCGCAGTGTCGATCCCGACACTGATGCCGGCATTGGCGATCACCACGTCGGGCAGGCCCTGGCAGGCGATGCAATCCGCGCCGGCCGCCACGATGCTGTCGATTTGCGCGACGTCCGCGCCATAGATCTGAAAGCGGTTGGCGGCCAGTTGCCGGGTTTGCGCCCACGATTCGATCTCCGAGGTGCGGCGGGCCACCAGCGCGAGGTCGTAGCCGGCGTCGTAGAAGCGCGCTGCCAGCGCCTGGCCGATGCCGCTCGATGCACCGGTGATGAAGACAAGGGGTGCCATGGCGGTTCCGGTGGTGGTCAAGAGACGGTCAATGTTTTTTGGCGGCAGCCGGCGCGGGGTTCGCGCCTGGCATCAGCACACCGCGCACTCGGCCGCGCAGCACGGCAACGCCGGTCATGTTGTCGTAGTCGAGGTTGTCGGCAGTGAACTTGTCGGCGCCGCGCGTGAGGGTCACGGGCTGGTTCGACGTCACGCGTTCGGTGTCGAGAAACGCGTAAAGGAACTCGCCGCGAAACTGCATTTCGGGCACCGGCTGACCACCGGCTGCGGTGCCCGGTTCACGGGTGACGATCGCGTCGCCGAAGAGCTGGACTTCGCTGCCGTCGGCGTTCGAGAGCCCGCGATTGGCAGTGGCACGCGTGGTAAAGCCGGTCGGAGAAATCGAGCGCAAGCGGACCTTGTCGACCTCGAGCGTGTCGGTGTCGGGGAAGTGCCGGCCTTCGGTGCCGAACAACTCGCTTCGCAAATCGCCGTTGGCAAGGTAGTTCTTGATGACGAAGCCGCGCATGAAGTAGTCGGGTTCGTGCACCGGCGCCACCTTGGCTGTGGGGGCGATCAAGCGCGGCGCGTTGCGCACCAGCCAGTAGGTGCCGAGTGCCAGCACCGCAGTCAGGATGATCGGCAGGTAGATCGTGACGCGATCGAAACCATCGCGCAGCAGCGCCCAGGTCGACTTCATGCGGCCGGTCCGCGCGCGGCGTCGAGCAAGCGGCGGTAGTGGCCGTTTGCAGTCAGCAGCAGATCGCAGAACTCACGCGCCGCGCCCTCTCCACCGCGTGCTTTGGTGACATAGAGCGCCACCTCGCGAACTTCGATGTGCGCGTTGGCCGGCGCGACAGGAAGAGCGACCCGACCTAGCACCGGCAGGTCGGGCCAGTCGTCGCCGATGGCCGCGGCCTGCGACCAAGTGAATCCGAGCGCCGCGAGCATTGCCTCAGCCGCGGGCAATTTGTCTTCGGTGCCGAAGCGCACGTGTTCGATACCGAGTGCCGCCAGCCGCACGCGCAACGGCTTGGAGTCGCGACCGGTGATCACCGCCGGCGTGATGCCGGCCATTCGCAACAGCTTGAGGCCATAGCCGTCGAGGATGTTGAAGCGCTTGAGCGTTTCTCCTTCTTCGGTGAAGTAAACGCCGCCGTCGGTGAGCACACCGTCGACGTCGAAGAAGGCGATGCGGATGTCCTGTGCGGCGAGCAGGGTTTCGGCCTTGAACAGGAACGGCATCAGATGACTTTCGCCCGCATCAGGTCGTTGATGCTGAGCGCGCCAGTCAGCAAGCCGTCGGCGTCCACGACCAGCACGCTGGTAATGCGGTGCTGTTCCATCAGTTCGGCAGCTTCGACGCCCAGCGCATCGGCGCGGATTGTGCGCGGTGTGTGGTGCATGACCTCGCTCGCCGTCAACGCACGCAGGTCGGCGCCGGTTTCGATCAGGCGGCGCAGATCGCCATCGGTGAAGACGCCGATGGCGTGGCCCTCTGCATCCACCACGGCGGCAGCGCCCAGGCCCTTGGAACTCATCTCGCGCATCAGCACGCTCATGCTCGCGTCGCGGGTTACGCGTGGCACGTTGTCGCCGCTGCGCATCAGGTCGGCCACATGCGTGAGCAGCTTGCGGCCGAGCGCGCCGCCCGGATGCGAGCGCGCGAAGTCTTCGGTACCGAAGCCGCGGGCGTCTAGCAGGGCCACCGCCAGGGCATCGCCCAGCGCCATTTGCGCAGTGGTGCTCGCGGTCGGTGCGAGGTTGAGCGGGCAGGCTTCTTTCTCGACACCGCTGTCCAGCAGGATGTCGGCGTGCCGGCCGAGCATGCTGTCGGCGCGGCCGGTCATGGCGATCAGCGGCACGCCTTGGCGCTTGACGACCGGCAAGATGGCGGCGAGCTCATCGCTTTCGCCGCTGTTCGAAATGGCGATCACCAGGTCGACAGACTTGATCATGCCGAGATCGCCATGACTGGCTTCGGCCGGGTGCACGAACATCGCCGGCGTGCCGGTCGATGCCAACGTGGCGGCGATCTTGCGGCCGACGTGGCCGCTCTTGCCCATGCCCATCACGACCACGCGGCCGCGCACGTTCAGGATCAGGTCGATCGCCTCGACGAAGCTCGGGCCGATTCGGCTCTTCAGGCCGAGCACGGCGGCGGCCTCGATGTCGAACGTGGTCCGGGCACGCGCGAGCATCTTGTCGGGATCGGTCGGGGCGACCAGGGGAGGGCGGGAACTCATCGACCGGATTTTATCGGTCGCGCGCATGGTGCTTGCTAGCATCCGCCCATGTCATCGTTCGAGCTTGCCCTGTTGTACTTGCTGGCCGCAGTGATCGGCGTGGTGGCCTGCCGAATGCTCAAGCTGCCGCCGATGCTCGGCTATCTGAGCGCAGGCGTGTTGATCGGGCCACACGCGTTCGCCTTTGCGCAAAACACCGAAGGCATCCAGCACCTGGGCGAGTTCGGAGTGGTCTTTCTGATGTTCGTCATCGGACTCGAGTTCAACCTGCCCAAGTTGCGGGCCATGCGGCAGCACGTCTTCGGGCTCGGGTTGCTGCAAGTGCTGTTGACGATGACGATCGCGACCGCCGGCACGCTGGTATTGAGCATGGTGGTGCCCGTCGGCTGGCGACTCGGCTGGCAAACGGCGCTGGCCTTGTCGGGCGCGCTCACGATGAGCAGCACCGCCATCGTCGTCAAGCTCATGGCCGAACGGCTGGAGCTGGAGAGCGAACACGGCAAGCGCGTGATGGGCGTTTTGCTGTTCCAGGATCTGGCCGTCGTGCCCTTGCTGGTGCTGATTCCTGCGTTGGGCGCGCCGCCCGAAGCGCTGGCCACCGCCCTTGGCATCGCGCTGGCGAAAGCGACCTTTTTGATTGGCGTGCTGCTCTACGGCGGACCCCGCGTGATGCGCTGGTGGCTGACGATCGTCGCGCGGCGGCGCAGCGAAGAACTGTTCATCCTCAACGTGTTGCTGATCACGCTAGGCCTCGCGTGGATCACTGAATTCGCCGGGCTGTCGCTGGCTTTGGGTGCCTTTATCGCGGGCATGCTCATCTCGGAAACCGAATACAAGCACCAGGTCGAAACCGACATCCGGCCGTTCCACGACGTACTGCTCGGGCTCTTCTTCATCACTATCGGTATGGCGCTCGACTGGCACATCGTGCTGGACAAATGGGCATTGGTCGCAGTGCTGCTCGTGCTGCCGCTGCTCTTCAAGCTCGGTCTGGTGATGCTGTTGGCGCGCTTGTTGGGCGCAACTGCCGGCGTGTCGCTGCGAACCGGTCTTTACCTCGCGCAGGCTGGTGAGTTCGGCTTTGTCCTGTTGACGCTGGCGCAGGGTCGTGGGCTGTTGCCGCCGCAGTTGGCCAGCCCGGTGCTGGCGTCGATGGTGCTGTCGATGCTGGCCACGCCGTTCATCATCATGTACAGCGATGCGATCGTGCGAAAGCTGGTGGCCAGCGACTGGCTGCAGCAGTCGTTGCAAATGACCTCGATCGCGCGCAAAACCATCAACACCGCCAAGCACGTGATCATCTGCGGCTACGGCCGTTGCGGCCAGAACCTGGCGCGCATCCTGGAACGAGAAGGCATCCCTTACATGGCGCTCGACCTCGATCCCGACCGCGTTCGGCAGGCCGCCGCGGCTGGCGATTCGGTGGTGTTCGGCGATGCGGCGCGGCTGCAGGCGCTGATGGCCGCGGGGCTGGCACGTGCAAGCGCTGTGGTGGTGACCTACCTGGACGTACCTGGGGCCCTCAAGGTGCTGGCCAACACACGAGCGCACGCGCCGCAGGTGCCGGTGATCGTTCGCACCCAAGACGACCACGATCTCGAAAAGCTGCAGGCGGCCGGCGCGACCGAGGTGGTGCCGGAAGCGATCGAAGGCTCGCTGATGCTGGCGAGCCATGCGCTGGCGCTGGTCGGCGTGCCGATGCGGCGCGTGATCCGCGTGGTGCAAGACCTGCGCGACGCGCGCTACAACCTGCTGCGCGGCTACTTCCACGGCGCCGACGACGACAACGCGGACGAACTCGACCACGAGCGGCTCAACAGCTTCACTTTGAATTCAGGCGCGCGCGCGGTCGGGCAGCCGCTGGCGCGGCTGGCGCTGCATGCGCTCGGTGTGCGAGTGGCGAGCATTCGGCGGCACGACGGTCGGGCGAGTGAACCGGGGGAAGACACCGTGCTGCTGGACGGCGATACGCTGGTGCTGTCGGGCAAACCGGGGAATCTGGCGATGGCCGTTGAACGGCTGCAGAAGGGTTGAACGGAAACCGACGCCTTTAAAGCGCCGCGCCCGCGCGCGCCGGCGGCAGATCCGCGATATCCCCCGGCACCCACTGCTCGTCGATGCGGACGAAGTTCTTGCGCTGCGTCAACTGCCATCCTTGCGCCGCCGGTTGCCAGCGCGCACTGCGCCAGGTCGGCAGCTCGCGTGCCAACGCCTCAGCGACGCCCGGGTTGTCGAGCCACGGTGCGGGTTGGTCGAGCACCCACCGAACGTCGGCTGGAACGCCGGTGTACGGCTTGCCACGCAGCCGCATGTCGTCGACACGACCGATGTTGGCCACGCTTTCCAGCTTGACTGCGCGCGCGATGCACAGGCGTCGCGCGCCGGCCCAGTCGGCCAGTGTGGGCAACGGCTGGTACACCAAGAGCGCCTGCGACACAGCACCGCCGGCGACGCCGTTGGCAGGCGCAGCATACAAGCCGGCCGCCACGAGGATGTTCATCCACGACACCGTGGCTGCGTTGTCGATCTCGACATTGACCGGCTCCTGGTCGTAGGCCAAGCCGTTGGCTACGCAAATCGGATCTCGACCCGGGCTGTCGCCGCGCGCGATGGCGATGCGCATGGCGGTCTGCAGCGCATCCGAAGAAACCTCGGGAGGTCTCGGCCACCACAGCACCGCGGCAAACAGGGCGAGCAAGGTCGTGGCAACTCCAAACGCTGCGTGCCGTCTCCATTCGGCAGTGCCACGCGGTGTGGATTGATTTGTAGACGAACCAAGAGACGCAGCGACCGTCCGGGCGCGCTGCGAGCGCGGGCCCAGCGCAGCACCGCATGCGTCGCAAAACGGCGCCTTGTCATCGACCTGCTTCGAGCATGCTGCGCACAACATCGACGTCGCTACCTTTCATATGCTCGCCACACGCCGGCTGCACCAGCGCGGTCGGTGTGGCAGGCGTTGTCGGCGCAGCTCAATTGGCCATGCTCGGGTTACGCTTTTCTTCGTCGATCCGCTGTTGCTTTCTTACTGCATCGCACTGCGGGTGCGATTTGAATTCGGCCTTGGCACATTGATTGACCATGCACTGCGCCATGGCGATGAAGTTGCGCCCGGCGCATTCCGCCTGCGGGGCGGCCGGCGGTGGCGGTGGTGGCTCAGGCGCCGGAACCGGCGTCGGCGCCGCCGTGGCCAGCGCGGCGGCGGCCACCACAGGCGCGGGTGCCTGAGCATTCTTCGCCTTTGCAGATGCGGTCGCTACAGCGGTGCGAGCGGGTGCCGCGCGGGTTTCGGAAGTCCCAAGCGCCGGCTGCGCCGTTGATGCGACTGACACAGGCGCCGAGGCTGCAGGGGATGCGACGGCCGTGGTTATTTCGGCAGGCGGCGCCGGTTCAACAGCGCCCGTAGCGGCCGGTGCGCCTGCCGCTGGCACCGCCGCCGACAAAACCTCTGTTGCTGGACCCCGGCCTGAAAACCAGTACCAGCCAGCGCCTGCAACGATGGCCGCCAACAGCACGATCACGCCGATTCCTGCGCCGCTGGAAGATTTCGGCTCAGGCAAAGTCAGCGGCGCCTCCGGATGACGGCGCGCGACGGCGTCGTCCGCTGCGACGAAAGTCGATCGAGGCGAGCCGGGCGGCACGAAAGGTACAGATGAAGAAAGCGATGAAGGCGCCGAGGTAGCGAACAGCGTCGATTCCGCCATGGATGGCTCCAGAAGAGTCACGTCCTCGGGCTGGTGCTTTGAGCGCGCAGCGGGGTTGACGATGACGGTTCTCTCGTCCTCGAATGGCACAGCGGGAGTAGTCGGTCGTATGGGCGCAGGACTGCCACGTTCCAGCGGACTGGCTGGCAATTTCCCTGTCTCCAACGGCGCGGGCTCGGTAGCAGGCCATTCGCTCACGTGCGCTGCTTCTGCACGCAGCGTGGAACCCGACGTCAGCCTGCCGCCGCAACCCTTACAAAATCTGGCGCCGTCTCGGTTTTCGGTGCCGCACGCGGGACATACCACAGCCATATCGCACCCCAAAGTATCTTTGTAACTATGTTAAACCGCGGTCTGTCGGCTGTCATCACCCGATTCAGGCTTGTTACTGCTGACGCGCGCCGGCTGCGCAAGACTCCGGCCTGATGAGCTCAGGTGACCGCGACTCGCTTCGGCTTGTTCACCATGCGCCTGGCGATCACTGCACCTAAAGCCAGCACCAGCTCCAGCGCCAGTCCCGGTTGTCGATTCGACATCTCGGAAAAGCGGATTGCCGTCAGTCTCCAGACGCGAGCCGGACCGGTCGCCACCACGTTGGCTGAGCGTGGCAGGCGCGAGAAAAATGAACCTTCTCCCACGACCGAGCCGGGGTTGAGGATGGCCAATTGCATCTGCCCTTTGTCGCCGATGAGGTGAACACTGAGTGCACCGCTCTCGATGAAGAACAGAGTTCGGTCGTGCGCGTTTTGGTCGATCAGGACCTGGCCTACGGCCAGGTCGGACACTTGCAAATAGCTGGCAAGCATTTCCCATTGCGGCGGCGTCAGCGCTGGCGCAAAGGCGTCGTAGCTCGTGTTTTGCGAGACGGCGCGGCACAAATCCTGGATGGTCGATGACATGGCTTCAACACCTGCGTTAGGTGGCGCAGTATGGCGGAGTGCCTGCCGGAACAGCGACAAATGTCACGTTTGCACACGGTTGGCTACTACTTTCCAATGCAAAAGCGTGAAAAAATCACACCCAATAAATCGTCAGCCCCGAACTCGCCAGTGATTTCGTTCAACGCATTTTGCGCAAGGCGCAGCTCTTCAGCCAACAGATCGAGTTGCTGCGCCCGCGCAAGCAGATGCTCGTTGGCGATGCCGAGGTGCCCACTCACACGCTCGAGCGCCTGCACGTGTCGGGCGCGTGCCAGATAGGTCCCCTCGGGCACCGCCTGCCAGCCGGCGACTTCAAGCAGTTTGTCGCGCAGTGCCTCGACGCCATGGCCGGTCTTGGCGGACAACATGATTCCGGCGCGAGGGTGCGTGTTCGCGACCGCATCGCGCTTGTTCCAGACATCGACCACGGGTACCGACGATGAAAGCTTGGCTTGCAGGCCCTGAAGAATTTGATGGTCCGCCGCTGCGTAGATGTCTGTAGCCGCGCGCGTCAAGTCGTGCAGAAAAAGCACCGCGTCGGCGCCTTCGATCTGACCCCAGGCACGCGCGACGCCGATCTGTTCGACCTCGTCGGTGCTGTCGCGCAGGCCCGCGGTGTCGGCAACGTGCACGGGCACGCCGTGGATCTGAATCGTTTGCGAGACGACGTCCCGCGTCGTGCCGGGCACTGCGCTCACGATGGCAAGCTCGGCGCCCGCCAGTGCATTCAACAACGAGCTTTTTCCTGCATTGGGCTGGCCGGCGATCACCACCTTAATCCCTTCGCGCAGCAACGCGCCCTGGCGTGCACGCCGTTGCACTGCGGTCACTTGTGCACGCAATGAATCGAGTTTCCCCGTGGCATCTGCCTTCTGCAAAAAGTCGATCTCTTCCTCCGGAAAATCCAGCGTGGCCTCCACCAGCATTCGCAGATTGACCAGCGCATCGCGCAACGTGTGGATCTCTCGCGAGAACTTGCCCGAAAGCGATCGCGACGCGCTGCGCACCGCCGCTTCAGTGCTGGCGTCGATCAAGTCCGCAATCGCTTCGGCCTGCGCCAGATCGATCTTGCCGTTCAAAAAGGCGCGCTGGCTGAACTCGCCAGGTTCTGCGATACGAAGATGGGGCAACCTCGGGAGACTCGTCGCCGTGTCGATCTCCATCGCAGCTTCGAGACAGCGCGCGACCAGCAGTTGCAGCACCACCGCACCACCATGCGCTTGTAGCTCCAGCACGTCTTCCCCGGTGAACGAGTGCGGCGCCGGAAAATGAATGACGAGGCCACGATCGATCGGCTCACCCCGCGCGTCCCGAAAAGGCAGGTAGGTCGCTTCACGCGGCTTGAGTGAGCGTCCGCACAGCGCGTTGATCAGTGGCGCCAGGCGCGCGCCCGATACGCGGACGATACCCACAGCGCCTCGCCCCGGCGCAGTGGCGACGGCGACGATCGGATCGTTCGTGCGAGACAGCATGGCGCGATTCTTTCAGTTCTTGGAGCACGCTCGGAGCGCTCACAAAAAAGGGCCGCTTTTGCGGCCCTTCAAGGTCGGGTATGTGCGCCGCGGCTACTTTTTCCCCAATACGCCGAGGCGCTTGTTGATGAACCACTGCTGTGTAATTGACAAGGTGTTGTTGGTAATCCAGTAAAGCACCAGGCCGGCCGGGAAGAATATGAACATCACGCTGAAGGCCAGCGGCATGATCCACATCAACTTGGCCTGCATCGGATCGGGCGGGGTCGGGTTGAGCCAGGTCTGAAACAACGAGGTGCCGGTCATCACGACTGGAAGGATGTACCAGGGGTCCGGCGCCGACAGGTCATGAATCCAGCCAATCCACGGCGCATGGCGCATTTCGACCGACGACAACAGCACCCAGTACAGCGCGATGAACACCGGGATCTGAATGACGATCGGCACGCAGCCACCCATCGGATTGACCTTTTCCTCGCGGTAGATGCGCATCATCTCTTGCTGCATCTCCTGCGGCTTGTCTTTCAGCCGCTCACGCATTTCAGTGACCTTCGGGCTTATGGACTTCATCTTGGCCATGCTGGCGTAGGCTTTGGCATTGAGCCAATAGAACGCTGCCTTCAGCAACACCACCAGTGCGACGATCGACCAACCCCAGTTGCCCAGCAGTACGTGGATCTCGTTGAGCAACCAGTAGAGCGGCTTGGAGATGATGGCGAAGATGCCATAGTCCTTGACCAGGTCCAAGCCAGGCGCAGTCGCTTCAAGCGTGCGTTCGATTTCAGGGCCAGCGAACAAGCTGCTGCTGATGACCTGCGTGGTCCCGGGAGCAATCTTTGGCAAGGCGGCCACCATGGCGATCGAGTACAGGTTGTCGCCCAGATCGCGAACACGAAATTCACGCTTCAACTGGTCGCTGCCTGCCCCCGTCAACAGCCAAGCCGACACGAAGTAGTGCTGGACCATCGCGACCCAACCATCATTTGCGGCTGGCGGTGGCTCGGCCTTCCCCTTGGCAATGTCCTTGAAGTCGAGCTTGTGGAACTTCTTTTCGTTCGTATAAGCAGCCGGGCCTGTGAACGTATTGGTGCCGAACATCGTGCCTGCGGCCACCGTGCCGTGGCGCACCAGTTGCAGATAGAGCTGCGCGTCACGTGGCTGATCGCTCACGTTGACGACCTCGTGGCGAACGCCGATCGCATAGCTTCCGCGGTTGAAGATGTAGGTCTTGATGTACTTCAGACCACCGACGGGCTGGCTCTCGAAGGTCACTTCAAGCGCGTTCTGACCATCGACCATCTCACGCGGGCCTGACTTGACGGCCATCGGCGTCAGATGGTTCGGAAACCTGTCGCCACTGTCGATGGGGTTGATCAGGCCGGTTTGGGCAACGTAACGCGTCGCTGGCGAGCCGTCTTCGAACAACACGACATGCTTGCTGCGATCGCCGTTGTCTTCGTACTTAAGCAGCTCGAGGTGATCGACGGTCGCGCCCTGGCTGTCGATGTCAGCCTTGAAGAGGTCGGTGGTAATGGCAATGCGTTCGCTCGCAGCAGGCGCTGCGGCTTGCGTCGGCACCGCGCCGGCCGCACCCGAAGTAGAAGACGAGGCTGTTGGCACACCATTGGTTGCGCCGGTGGTGGCAGGCGCATTTGCAGCCGCCGTCGGTTTGCCCGAGGGCAAAAACGTCGGCTTGTTGCCGTTGAAGACTTGCCATTGGTCCCACAACAACACCAGTGAAAAGCCAAATATCACCCAGAGGATGGTTCGGCGGATATCGAGCATGTTCATGGCGAAGACTTCTTGTCGGGAGACAGACCAGCGAACAGTGACCTGGTTGGGTCGCCTGGGCGCTTGCCTTTGGTGGGAACTGGGTCGTGTCCGCCGGCGCAAAAAGGCTGGCAGCGAACAAGACGCTTCAAAGTGAAATAGGTGCCCTGCGCTGCGCCGTGGACCTGGAGTGCTTCGATCGCATAGACGGAGCAAGTGGGCGTAAAGCGGCACGAGGCGCCGAGCCAGGGGCTCAACAGCAAACGGTAACCCTTGACCAGCCATATAAGCACGCCACGAATCATGCGCGTGCCCCTGCCGCCCGCTTCAAAAGCTGCTGCAGCTCTAGCCGCACAGCGGCCTTGAGCTTTTCGGAGGTCGCGCTGACGAATTCCTTGCGATCGAAGCCGGATCGCAAGCGAACGACGTGCGCCGCTATCGGCAGGGTAACTTCCGGCGCTGCACTCACGTTGTAGATCTGGCGTTTGATGGCGTTGCGGGTCACCGCGCGTTTCGCCCATCGTTTGGGGACCATGGCACCGAGCCAGACGTCTTGTACGTCGAACAGGGTCGCGACTTCACCGGCCGGCACATCGAGCGGGCAACGGTGCAATGCGAAGTGAGGAGTGCGCGCCACGGTGGAACCTGCGAGCACGGCTTGGAATTGCGCGCGGGTTTGGAGCCGCTGCATGGAAAGCAATCTCGACGCACCAGCAGCCGGGGCCGACGGATCGAAATCTCGACGGTCCGGCAGTGGCGCGCGGACCGGTTTCAGACAGCCAGGCGCTTGCGGCCCTTGGCGCGGCGCGCGTTGATGACGGCGCGGCCACCGCGTGTCTTCATGCGGACCAGAAAACCGTGGGTACGGGCGCGGCGGACTTTGGATGCTTGGTAAGTGCGTTTCATGATGGTTCTTCCTGATATGCCCGACAGGGTGCCGAGCCCCCCGAAACACACAAAGGGTTTTCAGGGAAACCCGCGATTATCGCAAACATTTGTGTAAGCAACAACGATCACTTGTTTTGGCGTTGCTCTCGATGCGCTACAACTGCCTGCTGTCCCTGCGCTCCATCGACATTCCTTACCACCTTCTGATGACCTTTCCAGGTGTCTTCAGGGGTGTGGATAAGGTTTTGACAAGTTAGAATGTCGGGCGGTTGCCGCAGAGAATATCCACAATACAAAGACAAGAGAATGCTCGAGGGATTCACCACCATTTACAGCACCCATGTCGACTGACGGCATCGGTGAAAGCCTGTGGCAGGCCTGCGTCGATCAGCTCGCTCAAGAGCTGTCGGAGCAACAATTCAATACCTGGATTAAACCGCTCACTGCACAGGTTGCGGACGATCTTTCGCGCATGACCGTGTTCGTCGCAAACCGCTTCAAGCTGGACTGGATACGTGCCCAGTACGCCGGCAAGATCGCGTCGATGGCAGAGAAAATGTACGGCCAACCTGTGGCTATTGAGTTAGCGCTCGCTCCGCGTGAAATGCCCGTGCGCTCTGCGCCAATGGCGGTGATGTCTGAAACCGATGTACCGCGCGACGTCGCTGGGCCAGGGGAAGATCCAGCCGCGGCGGCTTTCAAGAACCGGCTCAACTCCGGCCTTACTTTCGACACGCTGGTCGAAGGGACTGCCAATCGAATGGCGCGTGCCGCTGCCATGCACGTTGCCGGCATGCCGGGCCACTTGTACAACCCGCTTTTCATCTATGGCGGCGTTGGCTTGGGCAAGACCCATCTGATGCATGCTGTCGGCAACAAACTGCTCGCCGACCGGTCCGACGCCAAAGTTCTCTACATCCATGCCGAGCAGTTCGTGTCGGATGTGGTTAAGGCCTATCAACGCAAGACTTTCGACGAGTTCAAGGAGCGCTATCACTCGCTCGACTTGCTGCTCATCGACGACGTCCAGTTCTTCGCCAACAAGGACCGAACGCAAGAAGAGTTCTTCAATGCATTCGAGGCCTTGCTTGCCAAGAAGTCGCACATCGTGATGACCAGCGACACCTATCCGAAGGGCCTGGCCGACATTCACGAGCGCCTTGTTTCGCGATTCGATTCGGGTTTGACGGTCGCCATTGAGCCACCTGAACTGGAGATGCGCGTCGCCATCCTTATCAACAAGGCCCGTGCCGAGTCAGCTGAAATGCCGGAAGAGGTCGCATTCTTCGTCGCGAAGAACGTGCGCTCCAACGTTCGTGAACTTGAAGGCGCGCTGCGCAAGATCCTCGCCTACTCGCGCTTCAACCAGAAAGAGATCTCGATCGCACTGGCACGTGAAGCCCTGCGCGATTTGCTATCGATACAGAACCGGCAGATCTCTGTCGAGAACATCCAGAAGACGGTGGCCGACTATTACAAGATAAAGGTCGCCGACATGTACAGCAAGAAGCGCCCGGCCTCTATCGCGCGGCCACGGCAGATCGCGATGTACCTGGCCAAGGAACTGACCCAGAAGAGCCTTCCTGAGATCGGAGAACTCTTCGGTGGGCGTGACCATACGACGGTGCTGCACGCGGTGCGCAAGATCTCTGGAGAGCGCCAGCAACTGACCGAGCTCAATCAGCAACTGCATGTGCTCGAACAGACGCTCAAGGGTTGAAAAGCGAGCATCGAAACCATGATCTATTTGTCATCACAGATTCAAGCAAGGCTGTCAAAGGACAACTCTGGGGACAGTTCCGGCACAAGCAGGCAGTTGTCCACAGGCCAGACGCAAACCAAAAAGTTATGCGCTTTGGCACGACAGCAGAAAACACGGCTACACACAGCCAGAGGGACGAGGCAAGTGCCTGTCAGGAAAGAAGAAAATGCCTCTTTCCACAGGGCAGCGCTGCCCTTATCTACTACTACTAAATTAAATTAAAGAAATAAGGAAGAGGTAAGAAATGATCGTCCTGAAGGCAAACCAAGACAAAGTCCTCTCCGCGCTGCAGTCGGTGGCGGGCATCGTCGAACGCCGGCATACGCTGCCGATCCTGGCCAACGTGCTGCTCCGCAAGACAGGCGGACAGTTGCAACTCACGACCAGCGATCTTGAAATCCAGATCCGCACGACAGCAGAACTTGGTGGCGACGAAGGCAACTTCACGACGACCATTGGTGCGCGCAAGCTCATCGACATCTTGCGCACCATGCCGGCGGACCAGACCGTGAGCTTGGAGTCGAGTGCGAGCAAGCTGGTGCTGAAGGGCGGCAAAAGCCGCTTCACGTTGCAGTCGCTGCCGGCCGAAGACTTTCCGCTGGTGCAGGAAGCCGCCAACTTCGGGCCCATGTTCAGCGTCCCGCAAAAGACGCTTAAAGACCTTCTCAGCCAGGTCTCGTTTGCGATGGCAGTGCACGATATCCGGTACTACCTCAACGGCATCCTTTTCGTCGCCGAAGGCAAGCAATTGAGCCTGGTCGCGACCGATGGTCACCGCCTTGCTTTTGCATCCGCCACGCTCGACGTCGAAGTGCCACGGCAAGAAGTCATCCTGCCTCGCAAGACCGTGCTCGAGATGCAGCGCCTGCTCTCCGATGCTGAAGGCGCGATCGAAATGCAGTTCGCCAACAACCAGGCGAAGTTCAGTTTTGGCGGCATGGAGTTCGTCACCAAGCTGGTCGAGGGCAAATTCCCCGACTACAACCGCGTGATCCCCAAGAACCACAAGAACAGCGTGACGCTGGGTCGTGCACCATTGCTCGCCAGCTTGCAACGCACCGCCATCCTGACGAGCGAAAAGTTCAAGGGTGTGCGCCTCAATCTCGAGCCCGGCACTTTGCGCATTGCGTCGAGCAACGCCGAGCAGGAAGAAGCGCAAGACGAGCTCGATATCGACTACGGTGGGGACGCGATCGAGATCGGCTTCAATGTGACCTACCTGATCGATGCATTGGCCAACATGGGCCAGGAGATGGTTAAGTTGGACTTGGCCGATTCGAACAGCTCGGCCCTGTTCACCATTCCCGACAACGCGAGTTTCAAGTACGTCGTGATGCCAATGCGAATTTAAAAGAATGAGCCAGTCTGTTTGCCCGAGTTAGCGAGTCAGTGAGCGAGAGGAAAGAGTCCCAATGAGCGAAGAAAACAAGCCGAAAGTTCCGTCGGAAGCCCCGCATACCGAACCGGTCTACACCCCTGAAATCGAAAGTGCGATTCCGGTTGAGATCATTGCGCCCGACACTTCGTATGGCGAAGGCTCCATCACGATCCTCGAGGGCTTGGAGGCGGTGCGTAAGCGCCCCGGCATGTACATCGGGGACACGTCCGACGGCACCGGTTTGCACCATCTGGTGTTCGAGGTGGTCGACAACTCGATCGACGAAGCGCTGGCCGGCCACTGCGACGACATCGTCGTCACCATCCATTCCGACAACTCGATTTCGGTTACCGACAACGGGCGCGGCATCCCGACGGGCATCAAGATGGACGACAAGCACGAGCCCAAGCGCTCGGCCGCCGAAATCGCGCTGACCGAACTGCACGCCGGCGGCAAGTTCAACCAGAACAGCTACAAGGTCTCGGGCGGCCTGCACGGCGTGGGCGTGAGCTGCGTGAACGCGCTCAGCGTGAAGCTGCGCTTGGTGGTTCGTCGTGAAGGCAAGATCCACGAACTGGAGTTCAGTCGTGGCTTTGTGCAGAACCGTTTGCTCGAGATGGTGAACGGCGTTGAGGTGTCACCGATGAAGGTCATCGGCGAGACAGACAAGCGCGGCACCGAAGTTCATTTTTTGCCCGACACGACAATTTTTATCGAGAACTCGGACTTCCATTACGAGATCCTGAGCAAGCGTCTGCGTGAGCTGAGCTTCCTGAACAACGGCGTGCGCATTCGTTTGCTCGACGAACGCACAGGGAAGGAAGACGACTTCTCAGGCGCCGGCGGCGTGCGCGGCTTTGTCGAATTCATCAACAAAGGCAAGACCGTACTGCACCCCAATGTCTTCTACGCTGAAGGCAGGCGTCCGGCCGAAACCTATGGTGGCATCCCGGGCACGGAGATCGGCGTCGAAGTCGCGATGCAGTGGAACAGCGGCTACAACGAGCAAGTCCTCTGCTTCACCAACAACATTCCACAGCGTGACGGCGGCACCCACCTGACCGGCCTTAGAGCCGCGATGACGCGAGTCATCAACAAGTACATCGACGAGAACGATTTCGCCAAGAAGGCCAAGGTCGAAGTCACTGGCGATGACATGCGCGAAGGTCTGTGCTGCGTCATGAGCGTGAAGGTTCCCGAGCCTAAATTTTCCAGCCAAACCAAAGACAAGCTGGTTTCCAGCGAAGTGCGTGCACCGGTTGAAGACATCGTCGGCAAGTTGCTGGCCGACTATCTGCAAGAACGCCCGGCTGATGCCAAGATCATTTGCGGAAAGATTGTCGAAGCGGCCCGGGCACGCGAGGCCGCTCGCAAGGCGCGCGAAATGACGCGCCGCAAGGGCGTGCTCGACGGCATGGGCTTGCCCGGAAAGCTGGCCGACTGCCAGGAAAAAGATCCGGCACTTTGCGAGGTCTACCTGGTGGAGGGTGACTCAGCCGGCGGCTCTGCCAAGCAGGGGCGAGATCGCAAGTTCCAGGCTATTCTTCCACTGCGCGGCAAGATCCTTAACGTTGAAAAGGCACGCTACGAAAAGTTGCTGACCAGCAACGAAATCCTGGTGATGATCACTGCGCTTGGTACGGGTATCGGCCGCGCGGGTGGGAGCAGTGCAGGCGGCGGTGCGGACGACTTCAACGTCGCCAAGCTGCGCTACCACCGCATCATCATCATGACCGACGCCGACGTCGACGGTGCCCACATCCGCACATTGCTGCTCACCTTCTTCTATCGCCAAATGCCCGAGTTGGTCGAACGCGGCCACATCTACATTGCCCAGCCACCGCTCTACAAAGTGAAGGTCGGCAAGGAAGAGCAATACCTGAAAGACGGTCCGGCACTCGACGCTTTCCTGCTAAAAGTCGCATTAAAAGACGCGAGCATCGAAACCGGCGGAGCCAACTCGACCACGCTCTCTGGCGACACGTTGTCTGAGCTGGCACGCAAGCACCAAGTGGCCGAAGCAGTGATCGCACGGCTGCGTAACTTCATGGATGCCGAGGCACTGCGCGCCATTGCAGACGGCGTCGCACTCGACCTCGACAATCCGGGCAGTGCCGAGGCCTCGGCCGTCGCGTTGCAGATCAAGCTGCGAGAACTGAACACCACAGGCGTGCCTGCCGAAGTAGCCAGCGAGTTCGACGTGCGCACCGACAAACCGTTGCTGCGCATCAGCCGCCGGCATCACGGCAATATCAAGAGCAGCGTGATCACGCAAGACTTCGTTCATGGCGCTGACTACGCAGCCCTGGCCTTGGCAGCCAACACCTTCCGCGACCTGCTGAGTTCTGAGGGCGCCGTTGTCAAACGTGGTGAGGGCGAACGTGCAAAGGAAGAAAAAGTTGCCGACTTCCGTATCGCCATGAAATGGCTGATCAGCGAAGCAGAGCGCACTACTTCACGGCAGCGCTACAAGGGCCTGGGCGAAATGAACCCCGAGCAGCTGTGGGAAACCACGATGGACCCGACCGTGCGTCGCCTCTTGCGCGTGCAGATCGACGATGCCATCGAGGCCGATCGCGTGTTCACGATGCTGATGGGCGACGAGGTGGAACCGCGGCGGAATTTCATTGAACAGAATGCGCTGCGGGCCTCGAATATCGATGTTTGATCGCGACTAACGCGCCTTGGTTCAGACAAAGACGCTACCTTCGGGTGGCGTTTTACTTGGTCATTCCGACCGAAGAGGGCGTTCGGTTTGAGAGCCGAGCGAGTTGAACAATCTGGGAATAGGTCTTGTGCAGCTTGCCGAAATGCAGTTGGCAATAAAGGTTGAATGCGGCGATTAATTATTCGCCGGTCCATTCATGGCGCATAGCGGTTTAGGGCATTGAATATGTTGTCCGGCATCATTGCCGACACTGCAGCCGAAACTGTCGACCGCGCGCGTCTTTCCGGTCTCGGGTCAGTTGATCCTGCGTCCATGCGCTCTGCGGCTGGCGCGCCATTGCATCGATCGACTTTATCTGTGCATCGAGCGTTGTGCATTCGTTGGAAGCGTTCTCAACGCTCAGTGCGATACGTTGTTCTTGTCTATGTATCTGGGCCAAGACAGCACTGTTATTTCGTGTCGATGCTTCCCTATCTGCGGCACTCAGCCCATCTGAGAGATTCACATCAGGCTGCACCCAGACGATAGTTGGGCGGCTGCCTTCCGGGCATGGGCCATCGGAGTACGCCGTTGTGCCCAAAGCGGAAATGCACTTGGTGACCCCGTAGCTTTCAGACGTGCGTGGGTTTGGCTTCGCCACAGGTTGAACTGATGCAGATGGGGGTGTTGGTTCTGTGGCGACGGCCGTAGGGGCACTCGATGTCGTGGCGGCAGGGAGTGGAGTTCGCCGCTCGAGCAACCATTCGCCGCCTCTATATGCAAGGAATACGACGGCCGCTGCAAGCGCCAGCCAAAGCATCCAGTGGCTGTCCTGCTTTGGTCGCAGGCTACGTTCCCAAACTGTCATCGCCTCTCGGCGGTCTTTCAAAGGGTCGTGATCGTTTAATGCCATGCGGCGTAGTGTCTTCGCTCAAAACAGGCCCCGCCGCGCGCATTCGAAAAAATTGCCGCACCGCCCCCAAGCCCGACTAACGCGGTGGTTGCATCGCTGACTAGCTGCCGCATTAAAAGCGACCGGCTACGTCCTGCCGTCATGAGCTGCAACAGGCCGGCGGGTGTGGACTTCTTTGATTGCGTCGAGGGTGGATTGGGCGTTCGCCATGGGTGGAGGCTCTGTTTTGGGTGCGATTCGATCGATGTTGGTTCCTATCAAGACGGCTAGCGCACCGCTATAGATGTCGGCGAAATTCGCAGGCGGGAGATGGGCGGGCAAAAGGGGGGTCGATCGAGAGACAGAAGGGGTGACCAATCACCTGAAGCTGCTGCGAAGCGCTCCCGCGTTGGCGATGACGCTACAAAAAACATAGCGCACTGGTGTTAACGCTGTGGCTAGCCCGCTCCTTGCTAAGCAGAATCTCCTGCGGTAACGCTTGGCAATCCCCCAACACCCTCTCTAACCACACCAGCGGCAAGGACTTCGGCAGTGACCACACCTTCCAGGAATTCGCGACCTTCGTTCGATGCATCCAGCGCGCTGGCTTGCTTAGGACTCGCCTTTTTTGCCGCGCTGCCTGCGCATGCGCTATCGAGCAACCCGCCGATCCTCGTCGCGCAACAGGGCGTCGAGTACATGAGCGGTGGGGCGAACAAGGACGAGGCGGCCTTCATGGCCATGGTGTCGCCGCGCTGGGCGGCCACGTTCGAATTCGGCCTCAAGAACACCAGGCTGCCGGCGCCGGTCCGCGTGGTGGTGCACAACGCGTCGAATGGCGATCTGATCATGGACGCGCTGTCGTCAGGCCCCGTCATGCTGGCGCGGCTCGAGCCCGGCGCCTACGACGTCGACGTGACGGTGGGCGGGCTCACGCTTACGCAATCGGTCAGCGTTTCCATCGATGTGCCGGGGCACGCAGTTTTCAACTGGCCTTCGAATTTCGACATGGCAGCCGCGACCAAGGCAGCCGCACCTGTGACGGCGCAGACGTTGCCGACACCCGCGCCGCAAGTGACTGAGGCTTCACGGACTACGGCGATGTTGTCGGTGAGGCATTGACCGTCCTGCGCCGGGGTTCTGCACCGTCGCGGCGCGGGCCGCAAAACCGCGTGGCAGCAGCAGGCAAGCGGCCGCGCACCGACAATCGGGCTCCGACGTTTTCCAATGCGAGCTGCCGATGTTGATCAATTGCGTTGCCTACCAGCACGGCGCCAAGCTAGCCGATATCGATGTAGACAGCATCAGCGACTACATCGCGCGGCCCGACTGTTTCGTGTGGGTCGCACTGAGTGATCCGGAGCCTGAAGAGCTGGCGATGATGCAGTCGGAGTTCGGCCTGCACGAGCTGGCAGTCGAAGACGCGAGCCACGGCCATCAGCGGCCGAAGATCGAGGAGTACGGAGACTCGCTCTTCGTCGTGATGCATCTCGTTGAGCCGATCGCAGCGACCGCTGATAGCGAGGCGACCTTCAACGTCGGCGAGGTGGATGTGTTTGTGGGGCTGAACTACGTGCTGTCGGTGCGCAGCCGAAGCAGGTCGGGGTTTCTGGGCGTCCGCGAGCGTTGCGAACGCGAGCCCGAGCTGCTGCGCAATGGCTCCGGCTTCGTGCTGTACGCACTGATGGATGCGGTGGTCGACCGCTACTTTCCAGTGATCGACGCGCTGGAGGTCGAGCTCGAAGAAGTCGAGCAGCAGATCTTCAGTCAGGGTGAGCCGCGCGCGAGCATCAAGCGGCTCTATGAACTCAAGCAGCGCGCCATGGTGCTCAAGCACGCGGTCGCGCCGTTGCTCGAGGGCGCGGGCAAGTTGCATGGCGGACGCGTGCCGCAGATTTGCGCCGGCTCGCAGGAATACTTTCGCGACGTGGTGGACCACCTGAGTCGCATCAACGGCTCGATCGAGTCGATCCGCGACACCATCAGCACGGCGGTGCACGTCAATCTCTCGATGGTGACGATTTCGGATGGCGAAGTCACGAAGCGGCTGGCGGCCTGGGCCAGCATCTTCGCGGTGTGCACGGCCTTTGCAGGCATTTGGGGCATGAACTTCGAGGCGATGCCGGAGCTCAAGTGGCGCTATGGCTATCTCATGGCGCTTGGCCTGATTACTGCTACCTGCGGCGTGTTGTATTGGCGATTCCGCAAGGCCGGCTGGTTGTAACGCTGACCTGGACGCCCACTGAAGTCAGCCTCACCTAAGCCGCGCGCCGCACAGTGGCAAGTGGTGTGATTCGCGCCAGGAAGACCCAGGGACTTTCATGATGAAACCATTTTTCTCACCCGCTCGTTCCCTGCTCGTCGCGGCCGCTTGCGGTGTCGCGGTGCTGGGCGCGATATCGGCGCACGCAGCCAATCCGCCGATCTTCATGACGCATGGCGTCGAGTACATGAGCGGCGGCATCGGTGCCGACGAGGCCGAGCTGATGCAAGTCGTGTCACCGCGCTGGGCAGCGACCTTCGAGTTCGCGGTCAAGGACCATAAAGGTGCTGATTTAGCGGCCAACGTGCACGTGACCGTGCGCGACAAAAGCGGCACCGCGCTGCTCGACAACGTGGTGTCGGGTGGCCCGTACTTTGTCGCGCGACTCGAGCCCGGCGAATACGAGGTCGAAGCCCAGCTCGGCGGCCAGAGCCTCAAGCAGCCGCTGCAAGTCATGGCTGGCGCGCCCGCCAAGGCGACGTTCCTGTTCCCTGCGGGCGCCGGCGTGGCCTCTTCTGTGACAGCTGCGGCGCCGACAGCAAAGCCGTAGTGATAACCACCCGTGCCCGCGCCTTGAATGTGCGGCACGCGCCTTGCAGCTGTCTGTCCCCGGGCCGTGCCCGCTCCGACTGACCCGATGCCTTTCCGTTCCATGAGTGTTTTGACAGCGCTGTTGCATGTGCTGATCGCCTTGCGTCTTGTGCCCGCGCTCGCATCGTCGAGGCCATTGTGGCCGCTCGCTGCGCTCGCGATCGTCGCGCTGCTCGTTTCAGCCGCCACCATCCCGCTGCCTTTTCTGTCGCGCGGCATCGCCAAAAAGACTTCCGCCGTCGACGTGCTGAAGTGGATAGGGCTCATCAGCATGGGCTGGTTCTCTTCGCTGTTCGTGCTCACGATCCTTAGAGACGTCGGCATGTTGCTGACCTGGGCTGTCGGCGCGGCCAGTGGCATGGTGATCGACTGGCCGGCGTTGCGGCAATGGAGCGCTGTGGCAGTCCTGGGCGTGGCGACGGCGATCTCTCTGATCGGCTTCGTCAATGCGCGCCGCACGGCAGGCATCAAGCGCGTCGACGTGCCGATCACCGGGTTGCCGGCGGCACTGGATGGCTTCACGATCGCGCAGCTGAGCGACATCCACGTCGGCCCGACCATCAAGGGCGGCTACATCCGACGCATCGTCGAGGCGGTGAACGGGCTCGACGCCGACGTGGTCGCCATCACCGGTGACCTGGTCGACGGTACGGTCCCGGAGCTGCGTGACCACATCGCGCCGCTCGCCGGCTTGCGTGCGCGGCACGGCACCTTCGTGGTCACAGGCAACCACGAGTACTACGCTGGCGCGCACGCCTGGATCGTCGAGCTGCGCCGGCTCGGCCTTACGGTGCTGCTCAACGAGCATGTGGTGTTGCAGGGCCGACCGCCGCGAGGCGCACAAACCGACGAGGAGGTGAATGCCGATGCATTGGTGCTGGCGGGGGTCACCGACTTCACTGCTGGGCACTTCGACGCGGCACATGCCAGCGACCCACGCGCTTCATTGGTCGGCGCGCCGCTTGGGACGACGACCCGCGTGTTGTTGGCGCATCAGCCGCGCAGTGCCGCGGCGGCGGCCGATGCGGGCTTTCACCTGCAGTTGTCAGGTCACACGCACGGCGGCCAGTTTTTTCCGTGGAACCTCTTTGTGCCCCTGCAGCAACCCTTTACGGCGGGGTTGCACAAGCTGAGTGACATGTGGGTCTATGTGAGCCGCGGCACCGGCTATTGGGGTCCGCCCAAGCGCTTTGGCGCGCCGTCTGAAATTACGCTGCTGCGATTGGTGCCCGAGCGGCTTTGACCACCACGGGCGCCAGGCGCTTCGCGTTCGACGTCGCCTTGGCGTGAATCGGGTGCAGCCCGCGCTGTGCCGCCAGGGCGGAGGCGCTCGACAGCTGGCTCACCGTGGCGGCGGAACGCGTGGCGGCATCGATAAAAGCGGAATGGTGCGCCATCGCCTGGGCTGGCGTGGTGCTGCTTGCCAGCGCGAAGAGTGCGGTGACGCTGCCGATCCAGTGCTTGACGACGCTGTTCATGAGCATGAATTGCTTGTTGCCCAACTCGTCCGCCATGGCGGCGGTCGACTCGTTGGCAGCCTCGAACTTCTCCTTGCCCATCAATTGAAATTCGGCCATGTCGGCGGCGCTGGGCGCAAGCCCGGCGGAGGCCATGCGTTGCGTGCGGATCTGAATGACCGAGCCGGAGGACATCAGCATCTCCCCAGTCTTGAGCACGACGTCGGTCCACACCATCAGCGGGTTGACGAAGCGTGGCGAAGCAGAAGTAGAACGAGAGGACATGGGAAGTGTGACAGCGTTGATTTCGATTGATAACTATAGTCTCGGCGGACACCTTTTGCTGCGGTGCAGCATTCAACAAAGCTGCGATTGGTGAAAGCGTCCTACTTTGCATTTGGAAACGTTCTCGTTGCGGGTGAAGCACTTCTCCAACGCCGCATCCAGGAGCCGAATCCGGACGAAACCTTCTACAAGGTTCGGTACGCGTACCGTTTCTAGACGGCGTGCTTGAGCCAATCCGTGGCAAGCGCCAAATCGTCCAACCACGCCTTGTAGGCCTGCTCGTGCTCGGCAGGGTCGCCGCGAAGCAATGCGGAAGGATGCAACGTCACCAGCACCTTGCGTCCGCGCGGACAGTCATGCCACTGGCCGCGCTCGCGCGTGACGGCGACGGGCCGGCCCAGTAATGCCTTGGCCGCTGTGGCACCGAGCGCAATCAAGGCACGCGGCTGAACCTGTTCGATCTCGCTTTCGAGCCAATGCAGACAGGCGGCAGCCTCGCGTTGAGTCGGCGTTTTGTGAATGCGCCGCTTGCCGCGAAGCTCGAACTTGAAGTGCTTGACCGCGTTGGTCACATAGAGCTGCTCGCGCGGCCAACCGAGCTGCGCGATGGCTTGATCGAACAAGCGCCCGGCAGGCCCGACGAACGGGCGACCACGCAGATCCTCTTGGTCGCCGGGCTGCTCTCCGACCACCATCAATGCAGCGTGGACCGGGCCTTCACCGAACACCGATTGCGTCGCGTGTTCACCGATGGGGCATTCACGGCACCGGTCGGTCGCCTTCTTGAGGGCGGTCAGCGCCTGCGCGGGGTGGGTAGCAGCAGTCGGCTCCGTGAAGGCGCCGCGACCAACGTCTTCTGGCCCCGCAATGCCCTCGTGCGGTGCATTCGATACCCTCGGCGCCACCTCACTTGCCAGGGGCACGATGCGCCGCGCAGGCTGCGTGGGCGCGGCTTCGACCATGCGCCCGCTACGTGCCATTGCGTCGGCCGCCAAGCCGCTGATGAGTTCGGCCTCCGGCAGGTTGTGCCAGTACTTGACCGGCATCTCCTTTTTCATCATCGCCATCTTGAGGCGCGCTGGATTGAAGATGTTGGCGTAGTAGGTGAGCCACAGGGCTTCGCCCGCGTCGGGCGCGGGTGCATCACGACGCTCGCCGCCAGGGCCGAAGTGCAGGCGCTCGCCATCCCAGTGCACTGAACGCTCCGGCGTCAGGATGGCCCACTCCATCTGCGTAAAACGTCGCATGAAGAAAGGCGCCACGGCTTCGACGATGTGGTGATCGGGCTCGAACCACGCGACGTGCAACGGCGGCTTCCCCTCTCCGCGTTCAACGGTGCGAAAGCGCACGAAGGCTTTCATCTTGTGCATGTCGCGCCGCACCGATTGAGCCATGTGCTGCGCCTTGACACGGCCTGCATCGAGCGGGTCGTGACGCAGCGCTGGCTCATGAACAAGTCTCCAGAGCAGGCTGTACAGCAGGCCGAAGCGAGCAGGGTCGTTGTGCAGGATGACTGTTTCGCACAGCGTGACGAAAGACGACGGCACCACCAGGTTGATCGGACCATGCGCATGCGCTGCGACAAGTGGACTGGTCGGCGACACGTCGGAATCCGAGAACAAATCTGCGGCGCCGCTTGCAGGCGTGTGCCATGCGACTTCTGCAGGAGAGATCAGTTTCGCAAGCAGCGCGCGGGCTTCGTTGCGAAAGCCCGGCCAGTCCGTTTCGCCTGCGAGTGTGATGTTCGTGACCGTGGGACCTGCCATGAGCCAAGGCTATGACGCAGCGGTCGCGGTCGATGTAGGGATTGAGCGCGCGCCATGGGCAGCGGTCACGCAACCACAGGCTCTCATGCGTCGAACAGCGAACCTTGCACGTGCGCGGGGCGCAACTGCGCCGCAAGCCGGTGACTGGTGAGAGTGGGGTCGGGCCGATGATCGGCCGTCACGACGAAAGGCATCACTTTCTTGAGCGGCACATGCAGTCGCGAAAGATCGTCGCTGCGCAATTGCCGCACGCGCCGCGCGATGAGCAGCCGGTCGACCGCCTTCACGCCCAGGCCCGGCACGCGCAACAGCATGGCGCGCGGCGCCACATTGAGGTCCACCGGAAAGCGCTCGACATGCGCCAGCGCCCACGCCAGCTTGGGATCGACATCGAGCGCCAGCATGCCGCCTTGTGCTTTGGGCACGATCTCTTCGTGCGAAAACCCATAGAACCGCATCAACCAGTCGGCCTGATAGAGCCGGTGCTCACGCACCATCGGCGGCGACTTCAACGGCAGAGAAAACGAGGCATCCGGAATAGGGCTGAACGCCGAGTAGTACACCCGGCGCAAGCTGTAGGCGCCGTAGAGATTGGCGCTGGTCGACAGGATGGCGACGTCGTCGGCGGCGTCGGCACCGACGATCATTTGCGTGCTCTGGCCCGCGGGCGCGAAGCGGGGCGGCTTGGCGCGGCGGGGTGTGGCGTTTGGCATCGAGACGATCGAGGTGACACTGCTGTCGCGTGCCGCACCTTTGGCGTCGTCGATGTGGACGGCCAGCCGCGCCATCGATCTGCGGATCGCCGTGCCGTCTTTCTCCGGTGCCAGCAATGCCAGGCCCTGCAGCGTCGGCAGTTCGATGTTGATGCTGAGCCGATCGGCATAACGGCCCGCTCTTTGCAGCAGCTCTGGCGACGCGTCGGGAATGGTCTTCAGATGAATGTAGCCGCGAAAGTCGTGGTCTTCGCGCAGCACGCGCGCGACCTCGACGACCTGCTCCATCGTGTAGTCGGGGCTCTGGATGATGCCGCTGGAAAGGAACAGGCCTTCGATGCAATTGCGGCGATAGAAGTCGAGCGTCAAGGTCACCACTTCGTTTACCGAAAAGCGCGCGCGCTGCACGTTGCTCGTCACGCGATTGACGCAGTACAAACAGTCGTACGTGCAGAAGTTGGTGAGCAGAATCTTGAGCAGCGAGATGCATCGGCCGTCAGGTGCATAGCTGTGGCAAATGCCGGAACCTTCGGTCGAGCCGATGCCTTTGCCGCCGACCGAATTGCGCTTGCTGGTGCCGCTCGATGAACACGAGGCGTCGTACTTGGCGGCGTCGGCCAGCACAGCGAGTTTCTGTTGAATATCCACTGGATGAATCTACAGTGGTTATCGAATTCAATCCATACCGTTCGTCTCGTCCGCCTGCCTCAAGCGGCTTGTTTTGACGCGGCCAGCTTCTTCGCGTTGAGTTCCATCAGCAGATACAGCGCCCCGGCGATCGCAAGCGGCGCCCAGTAGTACATCGCCCGATAACAAAGCACTGCCGCGATCAATACGCTGTTGCCGAGCGGTGGCGAGAGCACGGCAATGAAGACCGCCTCGAGCACGCCGAGCCCGGCCGGTACACGCGACAGCAAGCCTGCCACGGCACCGATCAGCAACACGCCGAGCGCCATCGGAAAGCTCACCTTGCCGAGCAGCAGCACATACATGGTGGCGCCCATCACCGCCCAGTTGGCGCACGACATTGCCAGCTGCACCAGCGCGACGGGCAGCGCGGGCAATGCGATCTCGTGGTCGCGGATCGTCCACTCACGGCGTTTTGAAAACGCGCACAGCAGCAGGTACGCGAGCGCAATCAGCATCAGCACACCGCCGACCGCTCTCAACGCGGCCATCCCCAGATGCCATGTGTCCGGCAACTTGAGCGGCCAGAACAGAAAGGCCGTGCCCGCGAGCAGAAAGTAGCCGAGCCAGTTGGTCAGCATGCTGCTGCCGACGATGCGGGCGATGGTCGTCGGCTCGAGCCCTAGCCGCGAATACAAGCGAACGCGCATCCCCAGTGCACCGACCAGAGTTCCGAGGTTCAGGTTGAACGCATAACTTACGAAAGCGATGGCCATCACCGTTGCCGCCGGCAACTTGTGGCCGGTGTAGTGCCGGCCGACGAGATCGAAGGTGCTGTAGATCAGGTGACTCGACGCGGCCAGCGCGGCACCCAGCAGCAGCACGTGCAGCGGGTAGGCGCGCAGGGTCGTCATTACTTCCGACCAGTCGATGGACCGGGCCTGGACGACCAGCAGCGTGATGACGAAGGCCAGGAAGCCCAGCACCACGATGCGCTTGGCCCAAGGCCACCATGGCTTGCTCGTGATGTTGACGATCCATGATCGACGCGGAGGCATTGGCTGCGACCTGGTGGACCGGGCCGCGGCCGGGGTCATGCGGCTGTGTCCGTCTGCGTAGCGCCCGCCGTTGCGCTGCCGCTGCCTTGCGCACCGGACTCGACCCGTTGCAGGCGCGGCGCATGGCGCGGCAGCCAGCGAATCCACGCGGGATACCAGCGCAGCAGGTGAAAGATGAAGAAGCTGCGCACCAGCCGCCATCCGCTCCACTCGGTAAGTTCCGATGTCTTGATCTGCTTGCAGCTCAGTGCGATCAGCGTGTCGAGTCGGTCGGCCAACACGCCGTTGAACTCACGGTCACGCACGATCACGTTGGCTTCCAGGTTGAGCGACAGGCTCAGAGGATCGAGGTTGCTCGAGCCGACCGTGCTCCAGCGATCGTCCATCACGGCGACCTTGCCATGCAGCGGTCGCTCGCAGTATTCGTAGACCCGCACCCCGGCATTCAGCAGGTGGTGATACAGCATGCTGGCGGCGGTCTTGACGATTGGCATATCGGGCTCGCCCTGCAGGATGAGCTTTACATCGACACCGCGCCGAGCGGCGCGCCGCATCTCCTGGATCAGGAGGTAGCCGGGAAAGAAGTACGCGTTGGCAATCACGACACGCTGCCTGGCCGCGCGAATCGCGGTGCGGTAGTGGCGCTCGATGTCGTTGGTATGACGCCGGTTGTCCCGGCTGACGAAGAGCACATCGGCCGTACCTGATGGTTGCGCAATGGTGACGTCCACATGTTCTTTCGCGGCCCGAAGCCGCCGCCTGAACCAGCCCGCACCTTTGCCACCCACCGCGATGGCGTGCAGCACGAAGCGATGGATTTCCACGACGATCGGACCCGTCAGCTCGACCACATAGTCCTGCTTGGACTTGGGCCCGTGCGCGATCAGGTGATCGACCGCATAGTTGATGCCGCCGACGAAGGCGCGCGCCCTGTCGATGACGACGAGCTTTCTGTGCATGCGACGAAAGATGTTGAGTCGGTGCCCGAAGTACCGCTTGCCCGGATCGAAGACACGCACCCTGACGCCGACCGAGGTCAGCGACGCCATGTACTCCGGCGACAGATCGGGTGAGCCGAAGCCGTCGATCATCAGGTCGACCTTGACGCCTCGGCTGGCGGCCGACACCAGCGCGTCACGCAGCCCCAGGCCGACTTCATCTTCAAACAGGATGAAGGTCTCGATGATCACTTCTCGCTCGGCCTTGGCAATGAGCTCGAAGACGCGCGGAAAAAACTCCTCGCCGTTTTCCAGCAACGCGATAGTGTTGCCGGCGATCCAATGCGCGCTCATGGTTTGACCCCGATCGTTTACAGCGAGATGTCTGCGACCAGCGGCGCATGGTCGGACAAATGCGACCAGGGCTTGCGCGGCAACACGATGGGCGAATGCACGCCGGCATTGCGCACATAGATACGGTCCAGTTGCAACACGGGAAAGCGTGCCGGAAACGTGCGCGCGGCGCTGCCATTGGCCTGCACGAAGACTTCGTGCAGCGCAGCGCCTTGTTCGAGGATTTCGTGCGCGCGGCCGCGCCAGTCGTTGAAGTCACCGGCAACGATCAGCGCCGCATCGGATGGCACTTCGTCTCGCACGATATGGCACAGCAGTTCGAGTTGCTTCTGACGATGTGCCTCGGCCAGACCCAGATGCGCACAGATGACATGCACATCGACCGGGCGACCCGGAAGGCGCAGCACGCAATGCAACAGGCCGCGTTTTTCCGGCCCGGTGATGGATACATCGTGGTTCTTGAAGTGCACGATCGGGAATTTGGAAAGCACCGCGTTGCCGTGATGTCCCTTGGGATACACCGCATTGCGGCCATAGGCAAATTGCGGCCACATGGTGTCCGCAAGGAATTCGTAGTGCGGTGCCTCGGGCCAGTTGTCGACTTTGCGCGAGTGCCGCGAATGCGTGCCCAGCACCTCCTGCAAAAACACGACGTCCGCGCCGACAGTCCGGACGGCATCGCGCAGCTCCGGCAGGATGAATTTGCGGTTGAGCGCAGTGAACCCTTTGTGGGTGTTCACTGTCATGACCTTGAGGGAAGTGGGTGCGGCTGTCACAGATCTCAGTTGTAACGGTCACGCGCTCGATGGGCTGTAGGAACGCGCCACCTTCGCCCTCATTCCTTTCCGACCCTGACAAAGCTTGGCGAAACCTTTCGTGCTCGCCCTCCTCGCTCCTACAACTCTGGCTGCTGCGCCCCGACACGGTGCGCGCCAACAGGGGCTACGGTGGAGCCAGAGCTTTTCGAGCGGAAGGGCTCATCCATCCATTCTGAAATTCAGTAAAGGACATCGCCATGAAAAACCAACGTCTGTTATCCGTACTCACCGCCACCTTGTTGGGCGTCGGCAGCATCAGCGCAATGGCCCAGGACAAGCCTGCAGCACCGAATCCGTCCAAGGGCGGCGAAGGCAGCACGATCTCGCTCAAGAACGGTACGACCAACCCGCCTCAGCGACCTGACGGCACCGAACCGGTGTCGCGCGAAGCTGTGAAGGCAGAGACGCGCGCTGCTAACCGCGCGAAGACCATTCCAACCGGAGAAGCGAGCACGATGGGCTCGATGACCAAGCAGCCCAACGAAACGATGCAGGCGACCGGTGACATGTCCCGCAAGGAAGTCAGCATGGCGGGGCGCAAGACCAAGCCGGTGCGTGGTGACAAGGTCGAACGTCCAGACGTTCCCACCAATCCAGCCGCAGGTGGCGGTACGCCGAAGTAATTCAGTGCTCGCCTGAGGCAAAACAAAAGCCCGTAGCGCGATGAGCGCCACGGGCTTTTTATTGACGTCGAGGCTGAGCTTTTATGCACTCAGCGTCGATGGCTCATCCCTTGACAGGAGGCGGCGCGCGATGGGCATCCGGGCCGCCCTGACCGTGGTGACCGCGGTGACCGTCATGGCCCATGTGCGCAGTTTCCGCATCGAAGGTTTTTTGCTGTTCGGGATTCAGGCCCGCGTAGAAGGTCTTCGTTGCTTCCGCCCGCTTCGCGAACATGGCGGTGCGTTCGCTCTGACGGGCTTGCATGCGCTCGAGACGCTGCGGCGTTGTCAGCTTGGCAAACTCAGCGCGGTCGGTCCGCTGTGGTGGTGGGCCTGCAGGGGGCTGCGTCGATGCGGTGAAGTTGGTCCAGGCAGCTTCTTGCGTCGGGCTGAGCTTGAGCTTTTCTTTCAATGCCGCCATGCGTTTGGCCCGGTGCTCCTGCATGCGGGCAAATCGCTTGGCAGGATCTCCGTGGTCCATGCGGCGATGCTCGGCCGCTGGGTCGGCTTTGCCGACGGGAGCCTGAGCAGTGGGCGCAGTGGGCGCAGTCGTCGGCGCCGATGGCGCCGGTTGCGCGAAGGCTCCTGCAGTGACGAGCGTAGCGGTGGCCAGCATGCTGGCCCAGAGAACACGTTGGCGGAGTTTGATCATGACGTTGCTTCCTTTTGAAGCCTGCCACCGAAGGGCGGCAGGTGAGGGTAAGTGTGGAAGCCGCCCGTGTCGATTCCGTGAGCGCAGCGTGAGCTTGCGTAAAGTTCAATGAACTGTTCAGTGACTCATTTGGGCCGCGGCCGCCTCAATCGGACGTCAGGCGGGTCGGTCGTTCCAGAAACCAGTTGCCGTGAAAGCCTACCGGCACGCGATGCGGCAAGGAGGCGATGCACACCGGGCCCTTGGCGACGTCTCGCGCATCGAAGATGACGAGGTCGCTCGTGTCGCTGCGGCCGCGCCACACGGTGGCCAGGAGCCAGCCATCGCCTTCGTCGGCTTCGTCGGCGCGGGGCACGAAGATGGCTTCGGAAACCATGTCGGGCGCATCGAAGGTGAACATGTCGCGGGCGCCTGTCGCGTGATCGACATGGACGACGCTCGCGTACATGCGTACCTCGCCATCGTCTAGCGCGACGTGTCCGGCGAACCACCCGTGGCGATACGCGAACCCGGCGTAGCGCTCGTCCATTCGCGGGAATTCGCCGCGGGTTTCTTCCAGCACCGTTTGCGTGAACTCGTGGGCCGGGTTGTCGAGGTCGAAGGTCCAACGGGTGAGGCGTGAGGGCGTGCGGCTGTCGCCGGCGGGCGAGCCGTCCGGGTACGGAAAAAGCGGCGGCAGGTCGAACTGCATGACGTCGACGAACACGCTGTTGCCGGCTTCCCACGCGTTCATCACATGGAACACGTAGCAGGCCGGACCCGACCACCAGACCAGGTCTTTGGTGCTGCCGTTGCGCGGCATCATGCCGACGCGCGTGCCTTGCGCAGGTTCCCACGCGAAGGGTGGCCGGCCCGATTGGGCGCGCTCGAGGCTGGCGGTGAGCGGCATGATCGGGAACATCACGTGCTCGGCACTGACCGCGAAGTCGTGGACCATGCTCGCGTAGGGCGCCTCGAATTGTTCCCGACGCGTAACGCGCCCTTCGCGCGAGACGGCGCCGAAGCTCATGCCGCTGGAGAGCGACTCGGGCGTGCCGTAGCCGAAGAAGAGCAGCTCGCCGGTGCGCGGATCGGTCTTGGGATGGGCGGTGACGCGGTGCTGCAGGCCGCCGTCGAAGTCCGTTGGGCCCAGCGTGTCGAGGGTGGCCAGATCGATCACGACCGGCAGGTGTGCTTCTTCGAGCGCGAGCACTCGGCCTGCGTGGCCGATGACATTGGTGTTGGCGACGCCGTCCGACGGGCCCGTTTTGACCCAGCGGTTCCGGTAGTGCACTGCGCCGTCGGCGATGTGAAAGGCGTGGAGCATGCCGTCGCCCGAGAACCAATGGGCCTTGGCGTCCGGCACGCGCGGGTTCGGACCGTTGCGGACCAGCGTGCCGCGCAGACTTTCAGGCAATGTCCCGTGCAAGGGCAACGGGCCGACTTCGGTCTCGAAATCGATCGGCGCCAGGTTCGATGGCGCCGCGGTGTGGCGCGGGGTCGCTTCGTTCATGAGAAGGCTCCTGTTCTTTGCGGAAATCGCGGCGCTGGGCTTTCCGCGCCTGCGCGATGCCATCGTATCGACAGCCTGCTTTTTAGGGGCATGCCGTCCTAATTCATTCATAAGTTGAATTGGTCACGCGCCTACAGGGTGGATCGGGCAACGGGCGAAGAATGAAGCAAGGGTCGAATCAACAACGTCAGGGAACGCACATGCCAGCGCACGAAGCCGCCCTATGGGAAGCGGAGGATCTTGATTTCCGGCGCATCGTGCTCGGCGACGTTCACGAGGACGAGAACCTTTTTTATTTGATCAGTTGTGCCTCTTTCATCGAGAGTGGCTCCGATCTCTACACGCACAACCTGATCGACTTCTTCCGTGGCGATACCGAGGTGGCCGACTGGCTTCGCGATCGCTGGGAGCCGGAAGAGCTGAAGCACGGGCGTGCCTTGCGAGCCTATGTCCAGCACGTCTGGCCTGAGTTCGCGTGGCAGCCGGCCTTCGACGCGTTCCTCCATGAATACGCCACCTACTGCAAGGTCGAACTGCTGGCGCCGACCCGGGCGCTGGAGCTGGCGGCGCGCTGCGTCGTCGAGACCGGCACGGCGACTTACTACAGCGCACTCGCCCACAGCACGAACGAGCCGTTGTTGCACGAGCTGGCTGAGCGCATCGCTGCCGACGAGGTCAGTCACTACAAGAACTTCTATCGCTTCTTCAAGCGGTATCGCGCGCAGGAAGCGCCGGGTCGGGCACGCGTGTTGGCGACGGTCGGCCGGCGCACGCTGGAGCTGAAGAGCGAAGACGCGGACTGCGCGATCAGGCACGTGGCCAGGTCGCACGCGCCGGAGCGGGCCGGTGACTCCGCTTACCTTCAGCAGATCAGCGCGCGCATGAATGCGACCATCCGCCGCAATTTGCGACCGGGCACCACGCTCAAGATGTTGATGCGCCCGCTGGCGTTGCCGCCGACCTTGCAGGCCATCGTTCAGTGGCCGGTCGAGCAGTTCATGCAGCGCGTGTTCTTGCGCTAGCGCCGCGGCATCGGCCTCGGCCTCGCCCGCGCATCAAGGCAGGGCTTCGAGTTCCCACGATACGTTTTGCCACACGACGCCGAAACCGGCTGGCGAGACATTGCGTGCCCCTGGATTCCGCAGCGCTTCGAGTGCCCATTGGGCACCGGCAGTGACGCTGTCGACCAGCGGTACCGGCACTTGCGCTGCGATGTCGGCGGCCATGCCTGCGAGGCCCGCGCCGCCGAGGATCACAGCCTGTGCCTTGAACCGATCGGCCGCCTGGCAGCAGGCCTCGGCCAGCAGCTTGCGAGCGCCGACCGGATCGGCGGCGAGCTGCGCGCCGGTGGGCGCTACCGTGTGGATGCCAGCCAGCGTCTGGCCGTGGCCGAGCGCATTGGCCAGGCGCGAGAGCATCGGCCGCCAGCGGTCGCCGCCGGTCACGATGGCGAAGCGCCCGTGCCACGCGGCGGCCGTGAAAGACGCCTCGGCCAGGCCGCTCACCGGCACACCGGCGCCATCGCGCAACGCAAAAAGTCCGGGATCGCCGAAGCACCCGATCAGTACCGCGTCCGGCTTGAGTCTTTGCGCTTGCGCCACCGCCCAGCTGTCGAGCACTGCGTGGTTCGCGACCGCGTAGCTGGCTTCGTCCGAGATGTAGGGTGCGCCGAAACGCGCCGTCAACGTATGCACCGACAAGGCCGGGCCGGCGGCGGCTTGCACGTGGTGCTGCAGCAGCGCGGTGACGGACGCCGAGGTGTTCGGATTGATGACGAGCAGGCTGGGCATCGCGGCGTTGTTCCCGGGTCGCTCGGTGTCGTTCGGGTCAGCGGGACCGCGCGGCACGCCGACGCAGCAGCGCGGCCGAGCCGAGCGCGATCGCCATCACGCCGAACGACACGATGGTGGTCACGGTACCGAGCGCATAGATCGACGGCGTCGTCACCGTCGAGGTCAGTCCCTGCAGTTCGAGTGGCAGGGTATTGACGTCGCCGATGGCCTGCGAGGTGCGTGCGATCTCGTCCCAGCTGAGCGTGAAGCCGAACATGCCGATGCCGACGATCGAAGGGCCGATGAGCGGCAACACGACGAACCTGAAGGCTTGCCACGGCGTGGCGCCGAGGTCGCGCGCGGCTTCTTCGTAAGCCGGGTTGAAGCGGTTGAACACCGCGAACATGATGAGCAGGCCGAAGGGCAACGTCCACGTCAGGTGCGCGCCGAGCGCCGAAGTAAAGAGGCCGAGGGCTGTGCCATAACCCTCGAGCATGTCGGTAGCGCCGAGTGCCGTCAGTGCTTCCTTGATGCCGGTGTCTATGAGGCGGAACTGCAGTCCGATGCCGAGCGAAATAATGATCGACGGCATGATCAAACTTGCCACCGTGATGAAGAAGAGGGCGTTGCTGCCAGTGAGCTTCTTGCGGAATGCGAGACCTGCCAAAACCGACAGGACGACGGTGAAGGCCATGACGACGGCGCCGAGAGCGAGCGAGCGCCTGAACGCTGCGCCGATGTCTACCGTGCCGAGGCCTTCCGCGAGTTTGTAGAACCAGTGCAGGGAGACACCGCGCAGCGGGAACGTGAGGCCGCCTTCGGGGCCCTGGAAGCTGAGCACGAAGATCGTGATCATCGGGCCGTATAAAAAGACAACGAAAAGCGCGAAGACGATGGCCAGCGGCCAGAAGCCCGGGGAGCGTTGTTCGCCTATGCGGTTGCTCATGGCGTCAAAGCTCCTTCCGGATGTCGACGAGCCGGGTCAGCCCCCAGATGATCATGAGCACGACTGCCAGCAGGATCATCGCGTTGGCTGCGGCGAGCGGGAACTGCAGGTACGAGGTCTGTACCTGGATGATCTTGCCGATGGAGGCGATCTGCTGGCCGCCCATCACGCCGATGGTGACGAAGTCGCCCATCACGATGGTGATGACGAAGATCGAGCCGATGAGGATGCCGGTGCGCGACAGCGGAACGATGACGTTCCACAGCGTCTGCCAGCCGGACGCTCCGGCGTCGCTGGCTGCTTCGAGCAGACTGCGGTCGATGCGCATCATCGAATTGAAAATCGGCACGATCATGAACATCGTGTAGAGGTGCACGAAAGCGAGCACCACCGAGAAATCGGAGAACAGAAGCCACTCGATCGGGTCGTGGACCACGCCCAGGCTCATCAGTCCCTGGTTGACCAGGCCGTTGCGACCCAGCAGCGGAACCCACGAGATCATGCGGATGACATTGGAGGTCCAGAAAGGCACCGTGCACAGCACGAACAGCACCGTCTGCATGGTCGACGAGCGCACATGGAACGCGAGAAAGTACGCGACCGAAAAACCGATGAGCAACGTGATGCCCCAGACCAGCAGACAGAACTTGAGCGTGCTGATGTAGGTGCTGAGCGTGACGCAGTAATCACCGTTGTCGGTGAGGTGCGTGCAGCCTTCGAAGATGCTGATGTAGTTGCGAATCGAGATCGCAGGAATGAGCTCGTATTCGTTGAAGTTCCACAAGCTGACCATCGCGATCAGCGCCAGTGGAATCAAGAAGAAGAGCAGGAATACCAGCGCGAACGGCGCCGCCTGCCACCACGCCTTCACGGTGTGGCTGGGCAGGGATGCGGCGTGACCGGACGTTGCTGGTGCGCTCATGAATCAACGTTGGAAGAGGAGTGTTCCCGAGGCGAGCAACAGTGTTCAGGCTGCTACGAACTCGTTCCACTTCTTGACCATGTACTCGTTCTCGTCCATCACCGCGTTCCAGCAGGCGATGCCGCCCATGCGTTCTTCATAACTGCCGCCGTCGCGGATTGCGCCGGTCTTGGCCAGCACATCGCCGTTCGGGCTCTTGATGTCTTGCGAAGCGGGTTTGCCTTCCATCCAGTAGGCCCACTCGTAGCCTTCCATCTTGGCCTTGGCGGTGTCGAGCACGGCGCTGTAGTAGCCCTGGCGATTGAGGTACGCGCCGGCCCAGCCGTCGAGGAACCAGTTGATGAACTCGTAGGCGCCGTCGAGCTTCTTGCCGCTGAGGGTGGCCGGCAGACCGAAGCCGGCAGCCCAGGCGCGATAGCCTTCTTTCAGCGGTTGGAAGTTACAGGCGATGCCCTTGGTGCGCACGGCCGTGACGGCCGGCGACCACATCGACTGGATCACCACTTCGCCCGAGGCCATCAGGTTGACCGACTCGTTGAAGTCTTTCCAAAGTGCGCGGAACTGGCCGGCCTTCTTGGCTTCGATCAGCGTCTTGATCGTCAGGTCGATCTCGGCCTTGGTCATGTTGCCCTTGTCGGCGTACTTGTGGATGCCCTTGGCTTCCACCACCATGGCCGCGTCCATGATGCCGATCGACGGGATGTTCAGGATGGCTGCCTTGCCCTTGAACTCCGGGTTCAGCAGCTCGGCCCACGAGGTGATGGGGCGCTTGATGAGGTCCGGGCGAATCCCCAGCGTGTCGGCGTTGTAGACCGTGGGGATGAGCGACATGAACTGCGTCGGCATGGCCGAGAATTTCTTCGACTTTTCGCTTTCGAGGTAGATCACCTTCTTGGGTGCGGTGCCCTGGTCGCCGACCTTCTTGCCGGCCACTTCGCCCTTGGTGAAGAGCGCGGTGATCTTGTCGGCGTTCTTGATCTTCTTGACGTCGATGCCCTTCAGGTTGCCGGTCGGCACGATCTTCTTGAGCGAGAAGAATTCGGTGTCGATCAGGTCGAAGCTGTTGGGCGCGGTCACGGCGCGCTTGGTGACATCGTCGGTGGTCACGGCCACATACTGGATCTCGATGCCGGTGTCGGCCTTGAACTTCTCGCCGATGGCCTTGTCCTGGTTGACCGCCGTGCCGAGGTAGCGCAAGACGATTTTTTCCTGTGCGTGCACGAAGGGCGCGACGCCCGCAGCAAGGATGCCGGCCATGCCCGCGCCGCCTTGCAGCAGGACGCGGCGCTTGACGCCATTGGCAGAAGAGTTGTCGATAGGGTCGGACATGAGGAGGCCTCCAGGTTTGTGGTTTGAGAGAACGGGATCGCGGGAATCGGGAGCGGTATCGGAAGAGTCGAGGACGCGTGGTCGAAGCGTTGCCGACGTGCCGTCAGGCGGGAATGGCCGTCAGCACTGCAGTCGCATCGCGGACGGCCGGCACCGCGTTGGAAGACGGTGGCGCCCTGCGTTCACCGCGCTCCGAAGGCCGCTTGACGCCGGGGCCGAGCACGCGCGCATCGGCTTCGTGCCACGACAGCGTGACCTGCTCGCCCTGCACGTACGGCCGGGCCAGAAACGGCGCTTCGCCCAGCAACACCGACACGGTCTTGCGGCCCGGTGCGCCTTGCAGCAACTCGAGGCCGAGCAGCACATAGGTGCCCTGGTATTCGACGTCGGTGATCTGCGCGGCCACGGCGTTCGCGCCTTGGATGGGCTCGTTGGCCGGTGTGATCAGCATGTGGTCGTTGCGCACCGCGATCGGCCCGTTCGACGTGTCGATCACGTTGTGGCCTCCCATGAAGCGGGCGACGAATTCGCTGGCCGGATGGTTGTACACATCGTGCGGCGAGCCGACCTGTTCGATGAGCCCGTGGTTCATGACGACCATGGTGTCGGCCAGTGCCATCGCTTCTTCCTGGGAATGCGTGACGTGGATGAAGGTCAGGCCCAGTTCCTTTTGCCATCGGCGCAACTCGGCGCGCATCTGGATGCGCAGGAACGGGTCGAGTGCCGAGAGTGGCTCGTCGAGCAGCAGCACGCGCGGTTCGGTGATGAGGGCGCGCGCCAGCGCCACGCGCTGTTGCTGGCCACCGGAGAGTTCGGCCGGCTTGCGTTCGGCCAGGTGTCCCATGGCCACGCGTTCCAGCAGGTCACGCGCCTGCTTGTGGCGCTCGACCTTGCGGACGCCTTTCATCTTCAGGCTGAAGGCGACGTTGTCGAGCGCGGAGAGATGCGGAAAGAGCGCGAAGCTCTGGAACATCATGGCCGTGCCGCGGGCTGCGGCGGGCAAGTCGGTGATGTTGCGGTTGTCCAGCAGGATGTCGCCGCTCGACACCGACTCGTGGCCGGCGATCATGCGCAAGGTCGTGCTCTTGCCGCAGCCCGAAGGGCCGAGCAGACAGCAGTAGCTTCCGCTGGCGATGCGCAGGTCGATCTGGTCGACGGCCGCAGGCGTGCCAACAGCGTATTGCTTGGTCAGCGAGACGATTTCGACAGCCGCGGGCGGCAGGGCAGTGACAGCATCCATTTGATGCGGTTGTGCAAGACATGTGCCAGTTGTGCGAACGCTCTTGCGCACTTTAGTGGTGCGATGTCTGGAAGACCCGATCGGCACCCAAATCAGGGCGGTGCGAACTTGGCCGCGGCAACGTTTTTGAGCAGCGCATCGCGCTGAAAACGGGTCACGCCACGCACTCCTTCGGCGACCCACTTGGCGCGGGCGGCGTCGATGCTGCCATCGCGTTGCCATTTCTCGACGGCGACCTGCGGGTTGTTCAGCATGGCGGCCATCCAGACGGCCTGCGCCGGTTCGAGCTTGGCAGCGCTGCGCTTGAAGTAGCGCTTGGCGGCCGAGTCGGCACCGCACAGGTCGGTGCCCCAGGGTGCGTTGTCGAGGTACAGCTGGAGGATGCGCGCCTTGCCGAGGGTCTGCTCCATCTCGACGGCGTAGAGCAGCTCGCGCAGCTTGCGTTCTGCCGTGCGGTCGGCGCCGGTGACGAGCAGTCGGGCCAGCTGTTGGGTCAGGGTGCTCCCGCCGCGCTCCACGTGGCCGCTCTTCTGGTTGCTGTCGATGGAGGCGGTGAGTTCGGTCAGGTCGTAGCCTGTGTGGGTGAAGAAGCGCTGATCTTCGGCGGCGATGACGGCGCGTGCCAGCCAGCTGTCGTTGCTCAGTTTGGCGGGCGCGCCGCAACTGGTGCGGGCGCCGAGCATCGCTTCGGTGCCGAGCCCTTCGACGGTGAACTGCGCGATGCGCGGCTGCAGCGCGAAGGTGCCGGCGGGCAGGGTGAACTGGCCGCGCATCGCCACGCTGCCGCCAATGCGGGCACGTTGCAGCTCGGGCAACGCCGGCGCAAGCACCGCGTACCAGAGTGCGATGGGCGCATCGGGCAGGTCGACGTTGATGGGCAGTGACTTGGGTGTGAGGCGGCCATCCCAGTTACCGCGCAAAAGAGTGGCACCGGTGGCCCCGACATTGGCTGCAGGTGTTGCCTCGAGCGTGCCGGCCAGCGCGTTGCCATCGCGACGCACGGTGGCGGTCAGGCGGTCCAGCCGGATCGGTGCAGAGCCCAGTGCCGGCAGCAACGCACTGCACGGCGCACACCGCAGTTCGAGTGCGCCGACGCTGTCGTTCCAGGCGAAATGCACGGTGCCGAAACGCGTGTCGAGCGAGCGGCCGTCGAGCCACGGCGCGAACCACGGCGAAGTGGCCACGCGGATGGCCGAGGGCACGCTGACATCGAAATCGACCGGCCCGAACTTGATGCGCGTCTGCCACTCACCGGCCGCCGGTGCCAGAGTAAAGCGCGCGATCAACGCTGCCGCCACACAGGTGGTGATCACCAGGGCCAGCAGCCCGAACAGCACGAAACGCAGCGTCTTCTTCACGGTTTTTCCGCCCTCTCTTTATTCGATGACCTTACATCGGTCTTGTGACGCGGGCGACGGTCACGGCCTCCCACGGCCCGGTTGAGCGACCGCTGGCCGCCGCCCAGTACCAGGCTGAAGTGTCGGTGAAAGAAGTGCCCTTCGCATCGACGATGCGCTCGCAGACACGCAGGGTTTGTCCCTGTTGGCTTAGGTGGCTCGATGCAATGCGCGTGGCACCTCGCTGGGCGTTGAAGCAGCGCCACAGCCGTTCTTGCGCATCACGTTCCAGCCGCGCCTGCACGATGCGATAGCCCAGCGCACGGTAGCAATCGGCGGCGGGATGCAGCATGCGCGTCGGCGCCTCGACCTGCCGCAGCACGAACATCTGCTCGCCGTCGGTCATGCGCGCGATGGCGCCCGGAAAGCGGTCGGCGAAGCGGTGCTCGACCTCGCTCGAAGCCAGCGGGCGCAGCGGCACGCCGCCCCATTCGCGCGGCCATTCGTGGAAGGCTGCTACGGGCTTTTGGGCGTCGGGTGGGGCACGAAGGCCGGAGGCAGTGCTCCACACGAGACACAGCAGCATGGCCGCGCCGAACAGGCTCTTGTGCACTGCGCGGTGGATGAAGCGATTGGCGAACCAACGGTCAAAGAGGGGCATCGACATGGCGGCCTCCTGGGAATGAAATCAAGCCGGGGATGGCTTTGGTCGTCCGCCTCGCCATGGCCCAGGCGATGCCGCCGCAGACCAGCGCAAGCAGCAGCAAGCCGAACGCGTCGTGCGCCCAGGGCGCCAGCGCGTGTCCCGCACCTTCGAACGCGACCAGCACCGCATTGCGCACGATGTTGCCGATGAGCACCAGCAGTCCGGCCACGGGCAACCGCGCCGCGAACTGCCGGTCGGTGCGTCGCACCCACAGCCCGACTACGCAAGCGGTGAAGTAGCCGAGCCAGACCATCTGCACGCCAGAGCACGGCGCGTCGACGATGACCATGCGGCCATCGACCAGCAGCGTGCTGCCTTCACGCATCACCTCGAAGCCCGGCATCAGCAGCCATCGGCTGGCTTCGGCCGTGACCACGCGCAACGGGTAGCCCGCATAGAACTGCAGCGACGAAAGCAGTGGCAATGCCAGCACCGCCAGCCCTGCCACCGGCAACGCGGCGATGCGCTTCGGCAAAAAGGCGATGAGGCCGCAGGCCAGTGCCAGCACGGCCAGCAGACCGGCCGCGAGCGGCGGCAGAGCAGCCACGACGCCGAGGCCGGTGCGGGCCACGACGGCAACCAACGTACCGCCCGTTGCCAGCGCCAGCCACCCGAGCCGCGGCGCCGCGCGCAGCTCGTTTCGAAAATGCCAGACCAGCACGGCCAGCGAAGCGAGGGCCAGCGCGCCGAGCGGATCGTCCGAGCCGTCGCGCATGCGGATGACCATCCAGCACCAGGTCGGCGTGAGCGCAGCGAACTGCAGTGCGAGCCAGCCGGCGGCCGGCAGTCGATCGACTTGGATGCTCCAGTCCACGAAACGGGGATGGTGCTGTGCGAGGTGAGCGAGTGTCATGGTGTGCGATCGCCCGCTTCAAGCCGTAAAGCGGCGGTCGTCGAGCCGGCGCGCGCGGCGGCGCAACATCGCGAGCATCGACAGCACCACCGCGATGGCGCCGAGCGTCTCGGGCTCCGGTGTGCTCGGCACCTCGGCACCGAGCGTGGCGCCGCCGACAGCCAGCTCGCTCACGCCTTTGGGCAACGGCACCGGCTGGTCGACGCCCGCCGTGTTTTGCGGCGCGACATTGCGCACCACCTTGTCGACCGCGATGAAGCTGGTGTACTGCGTGAGCAGGCTGTATTGCAGGCCGAGATCGGTGATGCGCTGCTTGAAGCTGTCGCCGCCTTCCAGCGTTTCCTGGTCGTTCAGCGACGCGATGCGGTGGCGTGCCCACAGGCTGCGCAGTGCGGCGGTGTCTTGACGCACGGCGCCGTCGACCTTCAGTTCGTGCCGGTACGGGCCGTTGGCGCTGCGGCCTTCGATGACGATGCGGCCCTTGGGCGCTCCACCATCCGAGTTCGCGCGCCACTTGCCGAACACGATTACCGGGCGCTCGCCCATCACGTCGGGCAACGCAGTCGGCTCGACGTCGTACACATCGATGCCTTCGAACTTCGCCTTCACGCTGGCCAGCACCGGCGACTCGACCATGCGCCGAAAGCGCGCAGCCTGCTCGGTGGCCTGGATCGGGTCGGTGATGATGAAGGGCTCGCCCATGCCGGCCCGCGCAATGCCTTCCATCAGGCTGCGGTTGACCGACGAGCCGATGCCGAAGGCGAACACGTTGGCTTGCGACAGGTTCTTGCGTACCAGCTCGAAGGCCTCGCGCTCGACCGTCACGTAGCCGTCGGTGATGACCACCACGGTGCGCGACACGTCGGGCTGCTTGGGCTCGGCGTAGACGCGCTTCAGCGCGGGGATGAGCTCGGTGCTGCCGCTGCCGCTGTAGTTCTGGATGGTCGCGAGCGCCTGTTCGATGTTGGCACGCGTCGCCGGAACCGAGTGCGGCGACAGCATCTTGTTGCTGCCTGAAAACAGCAACACATTGAAGGTGTCGCTGGTGCGCAGCCCGCCGATCAGTTCACGGAGCACGACCTTGGCCGTGTCGAGCGGAAAGCCGTGCATCGAACCCGAGATGTCGACGACGAAGATGTAGTCGCGTGGCGTGATGGCGGTGGCCGCGACCGACTTGGGCGGCTCGACCATCGCGAGGAAGAAGTTCTCCGCGGCTTCACCGTTCGGACCTTGGCCCTGGCCTTTGTAGAGCATCAGGCCGGATTCGATCTTCTCGCCAGCCAAGCGGTAGTCGAGCACGAAATCGCGGTTGTCCGCCGGCTCTGCACTTTGCGTCAAGATGACGTCCGCGTGTTTGTCTGCATCGCCCTTCTTCACGTCGATGCCATGCGTGCGCGAACGCACTTCCTTGATGCCCATCGGCGTGTCGATCGCCACCTTCATGGCGAAGATCGTGCCCGGCGGCACGGCCGCACGCAACACCGGTTGCGCGACCCAGCTCGCGTTGGCCTGCGACGACTGCGGACTGTTGTAGCGCGGGCCGACCACCGTCGGAAAGACGAACTGGTAGTTACCGGCCTGCGGCACCAGCAACTCGGTGTAGCGCAGCTCGACCTGAATGTCGTCGCCCGGCAGGATGTTGGCGACGTTCATCTGGAACACGTTGGGCAGATGCTGTTCGAGCAGCGCGGCCGTCTTGCCTTCTTTCTTTGCGGTGTCGTACTCGATCTGCGCCTGAAGCTTCTCGCGGATCTGCGCGGTGATGAGGCGATCGGCCAGCCGCACGTTGAGACCGTTCACCGCCGCCTTGGTCGAGCCGGGGAACACATACTTGGCTTCGATGGCGCGCTGGCCTTCGTTGCGGTAGTGCTGCGTGACCGTGACGTCGGCGATGACGCCCGTTATGTGCACTTTGACCTCGGTGCCCTTCAGCGGCAGGCGGTCGACCGTCGGGTCGTCGCTCTTCACGAAGAAATACGGGCTCTCGGTTTTGAGGCGCGGGCCGGGTGCTTCCTGGGCATGCAATGGCCGCATGCCGAGGGCGACGAAGCCCAGCGTAGCGAGGCCCACAGTGATCGCCCAGAGCCAGCGGCCCGGACGGGTCGACGCGTCGTTGTTGTCGTTGTTGTTTAGGTTGTGGCAGGTGTCCATGACAGCTTCTTCTCCGGTGCGTGCAACGGTGCACGGAGTCGAATGTCGGAGCCCAAGGAGAAGCCGCAATGAAGCCTTCGCGCGGTGACTTCGAAGGCCGCACGCCTGGTGTGAAGTCTGTGTGAAGTGACGCTGTCGATGCACTTCACACGGACTTCGGATGGCGAGGCGAGCATCGGGTCGTTCCACATCCAGGGAGAGAAAAAAATGTTCAAGAACCTTCGCAATTCAGTGCTGTTCAAGATCGGTGTGCTCGTGCTGCTGACATTGTTGTTGTGCATCCCGCTGGCCGAGATCGGATCGCTGATCAACGAGCGCGGTGGCAGTCGACGGGAAGCAGCAGAAGAGCTCGGCCAGACCTACGCCGGTCCGCAGACGCTGGTCGCGCCGCTGCTCATCGTCCCGTACACCGAGCGCTGGTCCGAAGAACAGCGCAACAGCGCCGGCAACGTAACGGGCACTGTAGGGAAGACCAAATCGCTCACGCACATGGTGTTTCCAGAGACGCTTCGCATCGAAGGCACCATGGCGCCGCAGCAGCGCTATCGCGGCATCTTCAACGTGCTGTTCTATACCTTCAATGCCGGGATGGAAGGGCGCTTTGCCGTCTTCGATCCAGCGTCGATCCCGCGCAGCGAAACCGGGTCCACGATTGAAGCGGGCACGCCATACCTCGCTCTCGGCGTCAGCGATTTGCGTGGCCTCGATGGCTCACCGGCGCTGACGCTGGCTGGCGAAAGGCTGCGCTTCATGCAGCGCGTTCCGGGCCTTGGCAAAAAAGATGCATGGCTCGCTGGCGGTATTCATGCGCCGCTGGCCGGTGGCGCGTTGAAAGCGTGGAGCGCGAGAGAAGCGCTGCCGTTTACTTTGAAGCTTGGCTTGGTCGGGCAAGAGACGCTGTCCATCGCGCCGATCGCCGACGACACGACTGCGCATATCACCTCGCCATGGGCCGCGCCGAGCTTCGGTGGACGTTTTCTGGCATCGGAGCGCAGCGTGACGCCTCAGGGCTTCGACGCACACTGGCGCGTTTCTTCGCTGGTGAGCGCGGCGCGCGAGCAGGTGCGCTCTGGTGTGGGCGGGCCCCAGGGCAACGCGTTGGAAACTTTCGACGTGACGCTGGCAGAGCCGCTCAACGTGTACGCGATGTCGACACGCGCCGTAAAGTACGGAGGGCTTTTCGTCGGACTCGTGCTGATGGCCGGCTTCATGTTCGAACTTTTTCGCAAGTTGCGGCTCCATCCTGTGCAATACGGTCTGGTCGGCCTTTCGATCGCGCTGTTCTTCCTGCTGCTGCTGGCGCTGTCTGAAAAGCTCCTGTTCTGGCAGGCCTATTCTGTTGCTGCAACAGCGAGCGTGTCGCTGCTCGCCGTGTACTTCAGCTCGGTGCTCGGCGGCTGGCGGCGCGGCGCTTCTTTCGCTGCCTTCGTGGCGCTGTTGTATGGCGCGCTGTACGGGCTGCTCGCTTCCGAGAGCAATGCGTTATTGCTCGGCGCCTTGCTGGTGTTCGGCATGCTGGCGGTACTGATGCTGGCGACGCGCAAGGTCGACTGGTACGCGCTGTCGAACGCAACAACGGGCCAGCTAGACACCCGCACTCCGTGACGTCTGGCCGCGTCGACACATTTATTCAGATATTGAGGTTCGCATGGTTCCGATTCGCAAGCTTTTGAAATGGACTGCCGTTACTGTGGCGGCCGGCGCGGTGTCGCTGCTGCTCGTGGG